>JAGCSR010000030.1 GCA_017964005.1 Clostridiales bacterium | reverse complement strand
CGACTACATCGTGTTCTTCAACGAGAGAAGACCTGCCTACTCTTTAAATTATCTGACTCCAAAAGAGTTCAAAGCTATCTACAGTTCCAATTGAAGGTATATATTTCTTGTTTGGGTGTCTACATTCGCTTGACTAGTGCAGAACAGATGGTTTAGTCGAAATTTTAGCGTGTATTTTCGACTAAACGCAAACAAAAATGAGGTTTAGTCTAAATGATAAACATTTCACGAGACGGAAAGGAAATAAATCCACCAAAGACTCGGCCGCTTTACCTGTTATCCACCTTCTCCGGGTACATATCGTGGTTGGCCAGTCGGTCGGCTGCGATCTGCTCCCAACGCGTTCCCGCCTTGCCGTAATTGCAGTAGGGGTCGATCGAGATCCCGCCGCGGGGCGTAAACTTGCCCCAGACTTCGATATACTTGGGATCCATCAGGGCGATGAGATCTTTCATGATGATGTTCACGCAGTCCTCGTGGAAATCGCCGTGGTTGCGGAACGAGAACAGGTACAGCTTCAACGACTTGCTCTCCACCATCTTCACGTCAGGCACGTAGCTGATGGTGATGGTCGCAAAATCAGGCTGCCCCGTGATCGGGCACAACGATGTGAACTCCGGGCAGTTGAACTTGACGAAGTAATCGTTCTCCTGATGCTTGTTGGTGAATGTCTCGAGCACGGAAGGATCGTAATCCGTGCTGTACACTGTGCCGGAAGATCCGAGCTTTGTAAGGTTTTCTCTTTCTCTCATGGATCAGCCCTCCCTCAGCCTTTGAAGAAATTATACTTGATCCCGGTATCGAATGTATCGATACCTTCCTTCTTCTTGATGAACCTTACGACCGCGTAGGTCAAAGGCGTGAACAGGATCTCATATGCGACCTTGAACAGGTACTGGAACAGGATCATCTTAAGGACCACGGAATTTTCCATAGTGCCCCAGAATGAGATCATGATGAAGATGACCGAATCGAATCCCTCGCCGATGATGGTGGATGAGATCGTGCGGAGCCACAGTTTCTTGCCGCCTGTTAGAACCTTGAGCTTGGACAGGATCATTGAGTTGGAGAACTCTCCGAAAAGATATCCTGCAAAGGATGCAAATGCCACGCGGGGCGTTGTCCCCAGGACTGCCGCATAGGCTTCCTGTCCTTCCCAGTACCCCGGGTGGGGGAGCGCTATCGTAAGAAGATAGACGAGCACCGCGAAGAAACTGCAGGCGAATCCCGCCCAGATAATGACCCTGGCTTTATGGAACCCGTAGACCTCGGTAAACACGTCGCCAAGGATGTATGTGACCGGGAACAGGATGACTGCCGCAGGAAGGGTGATCTCATCGGATACCGCCCACATCTTCCCTGCGATCAGGTTGGACAGCAGAAGACACGCGACAAAGATGATGCCGATCTGCATATAAAGTCTTGATACGTTTTTCGATTCGTTCATATATCTCTCCATTGGACAGGACAGATAAACCGACCGCCCCGCCCGCGGCAAAGCGTGCGGAAAGATAAAAAACGGCGCATGAAAACCGCGCCGTAAAAATGATCTTGATCAGATTACAGTCCTGGTTTTGTTTTACGACAGGATGGCACTAGCGAACTGTCGGCGTTTTCGCGCATAAGAAATATAGCATCTTCCGTATAAATGTCAAGTGCCGCACCTATACCGCAAAGGGTTTGGCGCGAAAAATGATATACTGATAAGAGCAAAACGATAAGGGGTGATCGACTTGAGGAAGAAGGATTCTGTCGGTTCATGGGTAATGATGATATTGGGAGCCGTGATCGCGGCTTTCGCGCTGGAGGAGTTCCTGGCGCCTAACAACATCTTCGACGGCGGAGTAACCGGCATCTCCATGATAGTCTCCAACCTCTTGAAATCAAAGCTCGGAGTTCCCATGTCCCTGGGATTCCTGGTCATCCTCATCAATATCCCCTTCATAATCATCGGATTCAGAAGGCTCGGCAAGCGCTTCATCCTTAAGACGGTCGTGGCTGTCGCGGTCTTCTCTGTCATGACCGGTGTATTCGAGAAGCTGGCGAACGCCACCTCCGACACGATCCTGGCGGCAGTCTTCGGCGGCGTTTTCCTGGGGATCGGCGTAGGCCTGGTCTTGAGGGGCGGCGGAGTCCTGGACGGCACCGAGATCGTTGCGATAATCCTCAACAAGAAGATATCCGTATCGATAGGTACCATCATCCTGATATTCAACGTTGCCATCTACACCGTGGCAGGATTCCTGTTTGGGCTGGACCGCGGAATGTACTCCCTGCTCATGTACTTCATAACCTCCAAGGTCATCGATATCGTCGAGATGGGCTGGGACAACACCAAGTCAGTCATGATCATCACCGATAACGGCAGAGAGGTCGCAAACCTCATATATCAGGAACTGGGGCGCACGGTGACCTTCCTCGAAGGTCGGGGCCTCGTATCCCGGGATTCCAAGGATGTCCTCTACTGCGTAGTAACCCGTGCGGAGATCCACGATCTCAAGCAGATAATCGCCAAGGTCGAAGGCAGTACGTTCACCACGATCTCGGATGTCTCGGAGATCGTCGGCAACCACATCAAGAGCCGGGATGCGGATCTTTGAAGCAGGGAGATATAGTGCAATGAACAAGGGATCAGGGTGTTTCTTAACAAATTCTTACCACTTTGTAAGTTGCTTTTATTTTGATTATCTATATAATATGCGCGGGAGGACAGACGGATGAAGATACAACTTACCGTAGAATTCCTGCGATATGTCAACTATTTCCTGACAATGCTGTTTGCGCTGAGCTACGCTTGCCAGTTTGTTTACATCCCTATATCTCTTTTCGAGACCTTCAAGAACTGGGTCACGAAGAAGAAGCGCGCCAAGACACCGGAGGGCCCGGTGCCTTTTAAGTCGTATGCCTTCCTTATCTGCGCCCGTAATGAGGAGCTGGTCATCGGCAACCTCATCGACAGCATCAACCACCAGAACTACCCCTACAAGAAGATAAAGGTCTTCGTCTGCGCAGATCACTGCGACGATAAGACCGCTGAGATCTCAAAGACCCGCGGCGCCGTTGTCTACGAGCGCTACGACGACAAGAAGATCGGCAAAGGCTATGCACTGGACTTCCTGCTCAAGAAGATCCGTGAGGACTACCCGGCAGGATTTGACGGATATTTTGTTTTCGATGCGGACAACGTCATCGACTCCGAGTATGTTTCCGAGATGAACAAGATCCACTGCAAGGGCCACGACATCATCACCTGCTACCGCAACAGCAAGAACTACGGTGACAGCTGGACTTCCGCAGGCAACGCATTGTGGTTCCTGCGTGAGGCTCAGTACCTTAACCGCCCCCGCTACTTCCTGCACACCAGCTGCGGCGTATCCGGCACCGGTTTCATGTTCAGCCGCCGCATCGCCGAGAAGATGAACGGTTACCCGTTCCATCTCTTAACAGAAGACATCGAATTCACTATAGACAACATCGTCAACGGCGAGAAGATCGCCTACGCGGAGAAAGCCATCATCTACGACGAGCAGCCCATCAAGTTCGTCCAGTCCTGGCGTCAGCGCATGCGCTGGTCCAGAGGCGGTATCCAGGTATTCGTCCGCTACGGCCCCAAGCTTGTCAAAGGCATCTTCCACGGCAGTTTCTCCTGCTACGACATGACGATGTCAGTTATGCCTGCATTCTTCCTGTCCACGGCCATGGTGCTTCTGAACATCCTCATGAGCATTGTAACCGCCGTGGTGGGCGATAACATCCTCCTGGCCTTTGAGTCCCTGGGCGAGACCATCGTGTACGGCTACACGTCCCTCTTCGTGATCGGCCTCATCACCGTCATCACCGAATGGAAGAACATCCGCTCGCCTAACTATAAGAAACTCCTGTATACATTCACGTTCCCTATCTTCGTGTTCACTTATCTACCGATCGCAGTGTCCTCCCTGTTCGTATCCGTCAAGTGGAAGCCTATCGTCCACACGGTTACGACCACAGCAGAAGACCTTGCCAACGACGAACACTTCGACACGAAGCCCTCTTGATACGTCCCGAAAAGAATCTTATATAAGACTTCAGCGCGGCACCAGAGCGCCACTGCTCCACCACGCCACTGCTCCACGGTATGTGTTGATACTGTAAACAGCTAAATTTGTTACTGTACAGTATCAATTATCTGCGTTTGCAGTAATATATTACTGTAAATTCCATTTTCTATTACTGTACAGTATCAAATAACCAGATTTACAGTATCAATCGCAATTCGTCTGCAGCTCAAAAAAGCCCGCCTGCTGCATCGTAATCGCACATTTTGTGCCTTATTTAATTAAAATACGGGCAACAGAGTGTATCTATGAAAAAATAATAAAGATTATGTTATCAACCAAAAAATAAAATAAAACACGATTCGATAAATAACCTCCCGCCTTACGACAGATGAGTCTTAAGGCGGGAGGTTTATGGTTTGGCAGAACGTTGGCTTATGTTATATTCTGCGGGGTTATGGGATTATTTTACTGCTTCGAATGCGGTCTCAAGAGCTGCGATCAGGTCGTCTACATCTTCTACACCGATGGAAAGTCTTATCGTGTTAGGCTTGATGCCCTGGTCGAGAAGCTCTTCTTCCGTAAGCTGGGAGTGTGTCGTACTTGCGGGGTGGATAACGAGAGACTTAACGTCGGCAACATTAGCCAGAAGGCTGAAGATAGCGAGATTATCAATGAACTTCTTTGCAGTCTCAGCGTCGCCCTTGATCTCGAATGTGAAGATGGATCCTGCTCCCTTGGGGAAATACTTTTCGTATATCGGATGGCTGGGCTCGGATGCCAGCGAAGGGTGGTGTACAGCATTGACCTGAGGGTGCTTATCGAGGTACTCTACGATCTTAAGCGCGTTGGCTACGTGGCGCTCGACTCTGAGGGACAGTGTTTCCAGGCCCTGCAGGAACAGGAATGCGTGGAACGGTGACAATGTGGATCCGGTGTCTCTTAAGAGGATAGCGCGGATGTATGTAACGAATGCCGCAGGACCGACCGCGTCAGCGAAAGAAATGCCGTGATAGCTGGGGTTAGCCTCAGAGATCCAGGGGAACTTGCCGGAATCCTTCCAGTCGAACTTACCGCCGTCAACGATAACGCCGCCGATAGCCGTACCGTGACCGCCGATAAACTTGGTAGCGGAGTGGATAACGATGTCTGCTCCGTACTCGATAGGTCTTAAGAGATAAGGTGTTGCGAAAGTCGAGTCAACAACCAGCGGGATCTTGTGCGCATGAGCTACCTTTGCGAGTTCTTCGATGTCGATGATGTTGGAATTAGGGTTACCGAGGGACTCAATGTAGATGGCCTTGGTGTTCTCCCTGATCGCTGCCTCGAAAGAACCTTCAACGTCAGGATCAACGAATGTAGTCTCGATGCCTGCCGTCAGGGGCAGTGTGTGTGCCAAAAGATTGTAGGATCCGCCGTAGATCGTCTTGGATGCCACGATGTGCTCGCCATTCTTGGCCAGAGCGCTGATAACATAATTGACTGCTGCCGCGCCGGATGCCGTTGCGAGTGCCGCCACACCGCCTTCCAACGATGCTATTCTCTGCTCGAAAACATCCTCTGTCGGGTTTGTAAGACGGCTGTAGATGTTGCCTGCATCACGGAGTCCGAATCTGTCCGCCGCGTGCTCTGCGTTGTGGAACACATAAGATGATGTTGCGTAGATCGGGACCGCTCTTGCGTCTGTTGCGGAGTCTGCGTTCTCCTGACCTGCATGTACCTGTCTTGTCTCAAAACTCCATGTCTTGGAATCTCTGATGTTTTTTACGTCTGCCATTTTCTTTTCCTCCTTGGGCTTTCGTTTTCTTTGATGGTTCGATTCTAACCCTCGTGAGGATATTGCGCCAATACATCACTCCGATATCAAGCTATAGGCTGAACCTATAATGTCGATAACGCTGTTGTTGAAGCTCGTTTCTTTCCTGGACTCCAGGTACAAAAGAAAACAAGGCCCACCCATTCAAAGGATTCCGACCTGATGGGTGGACCATCTAACAGATGATTTACTCTGAAGCGACCGTCCTTGCGGACTGTGCTTTTATGTTCATATTCTATTATTTGATACAGATATGGTCAACGGAAGCGAATGCATGCATTATAATGCACATTTTCATATTCAAAACACGCATTAAAATTTCTATTCTCAGATCCCTGCGAATTCAAACCCTTCGAGAAGGTCCCGGGCCTCAGGCACGCTCTTCTTCTGATTAATGCAATAGATAAGGACTGCGTCGCGCCTGTTCTTATAGTACAAGGTCCCCTCGCCTGATATAGCCAGGGCAGTCTGGACTTCCTTGAGGGTAAACTTGCATGCCAGCCCCAGCGCCACGATCTTGTCGCGCCCCGGTTTTCGGGTGCCGTTGAGTATCTGATAACCGTAGGTCCTCTCTATCCCTGCTCTCTTGAATGCCTCGGAATTCTTAAGTCCCGATTCTTCTATCAGGCGCGCCAGATACACCCCCACTCCGGCCTCGGCAACATTCGTGTCCAGCTGCGCGATATAGTTGCCCAGGTCCTCCTGAGACTTGGCGCTGTTGAGCACCTTCATCAGTTCCGCTGTAGTCTTCTCGTCCATATCTTTCTCCTCAATTTATAATAGTCCATTCTTTACCCAAATTGAAACCGTTTTATCCGTAAGAGAGGCAGTCTCTTGGGAGACTGCCCCGCAGGTATGAAGGCTAACTGTCGTCAGAAACCTAATGAGAGTTGTAAGAGTTTACCCTCTACCCTAGCTGTAACCAGAAGATAGTACGCTTCGTCTGCAGGCGACAATTCATCAACATCAATCGCTTCCATGGATTTCAGCCACTTCTTCTCTTTCTTGATCAGCTTATTGTAATCATTGAGCATCTTTGTGGCATCGCCCTTGCCGGAATTGTACTTCTTCATGAACTTGATGTATTCATCGTAGAATGCTTCATAGTCATCCATCTGCTTCTTGAACTTCTTGGATACGAGTGAGTAGTCACCGTCTTCGACTGCTTTCCTGATATCGTCATCCGACATCTCATCTTCTTCCGACTCCGTTGTCTCTTCTTCGTCGTCTTCGTCATCTTCGTCTTCTTCAGTGGTCTGCACCGTAGTAGTTGTTGTAGTAGTTGCCTCTGTAGTCGTTGTAGTCGGCTCCTCGACGGTTGTCGTAATCTCTGTTGTGGCAGTAGTGGGTTCAGCTTTATTCCTGCCGCTAGCCAAAGATCCAATTCTGATACCGAGCAGCAGAGTCAGATATATGACCCAGGCGCCCGCAATTATTCCGAGCCTTAACTTTTTATCCCATTCACCGTGGCGCAAAACCAATATCGTAACAGGGATCGGGAAACAGAATAACCACCCTAATATCCAAAGAACTAATTTACCCTTTGACATGATTCCAAACCTCCTTGTGACTTTATCGCTCCCGTGATATCCGTTCTCAAATATCATCCTTAATCGGATTGTAAGAAAAAAAGTGTGTGCTTTGGTGTGCGCTCTGCACACTTTGCGTGCAATTTGCAATCTCGAAAAAATTCATTCACAATTAACTCATTTTTCGCCCGAAAATTCCCTCAATTTAAATGACACGATTGGTATACTTGCGGTGCGTATACGTGAAAACAACTAGGAAAAGAGGATTAAAGATGAACAAAAAGGTAGCAGTTTTGCTGGTTTTGGCGCTGTCCGTAAGCATGTTTGCGGCAGGGTGCACCGATAACAAAGCAAAACCTCAGGAAACCTCTGTTACGGTTACCGAGACTTCAAAGGAGGAAACCACAACAACCAAGGCAACCGAGACAGAAGCATCAACCGATGACAAGGATGATATCGGTTCATCTGATTCGAACGACGACAATAAAGATGATACCGACATCAAGCCCTCAACGGCGGATGACACATCAGACAATGCGGAAGATAAGACTAAACCCTCAACAGCAGACGATTCATCAGACGATTCGCAAGACAAGACAAAACCCTCCACTTCGGATGATGAACCCGTCGTTGTTGTAGACCCTTCAGAAGATCAGCAGGATCAGGATCAGTCGGACGACAATGACGAAGACAACGTAGTCCAGGTCATCGACGCTGACAGCGGCGCTGAAGAAGAGGAGAAATAATCTTTACTTTTCGAGCTGAATAACAACCGATGAGGCTGTCTTAAGAGTATTTACTTTTGAGACTGCCTTTTCTTTCAGCTCAATATGACCGACAGGAGTTCGTCGTAACCGTGAGCTATATAAGTGATATCGTGATCACGGTATCCTGCGGGCAGATCCTTGTCCTCCGCAACGAACAGGCAGCTGTCCAGGCCTGCGTTCTCGGCAAGCAATATGTCTGATGACAGAGAATCGCCGGCAACAAGGTAGCGGGACCTGTCGGGATCTCCGATCTCACCGATAACGATATCCGCGAAAAGAGGATCAGGCTTGACCGCCCCCATCTCCTCGCTGATATATATTTTCTCAACACAGTCTATAAGCCCGGATGCCCTGATACGGCCGTTCTGGGTGTAGGACAGACCGTTGGTGATGATGAACACACGAATGTCTGTGGCAGCAAGTTTGTCCAGGAATTCGCGGGCGCCAGGAAGATAGAATCCGCATTCTGCCAGATTATCCATCCACCTTGCGTTCATGTAAGTGCCGTCATCTCTTCCGAATGCTATCTCAAACCTTAAGCGCTTCAGTTCGTCACGGGTGATCTCGCCCTTCTCCAGGCGTTTCCACAAAGACAGATTGACCTCGGAATAGTGCTTATGGACATCAGGGGTATATTCGATCCCGAATTCTTCCAAAGTGGCGCGGAGCGCGGTGCGCTCGGCCAGCGAGAAATCCAGTATAGTCTCATCCATATCCAGGAGGATATATCTGTATTTACCCACAGTTATTTACCTTTCCTGCAAGTTCCCTAATCTTTGCGACAAATCCGTCGTGATGAGAAGTGATGTAAGCGGTGTCGTTATTCTTGGCAGCTTCTTCAAGAAGACGGGCCTCCTCGGAGATATCGGAAGCACCGACGGTCTTGGATGCGCTCTTTAAGGAGTGGACCAGGATCTCATAATCCTTCCAGTCACCGGTATCCTTATAGGACTGAAGCGAACTGCACTTGTCTTCCGCGGTATTGGCATAGTCGTACAGGATCTCCAGGTAGAAGTCGGGATCGCCTGCCGCGTATCCCACGCCCGCATCTACATCAAGCCCGTAGGCCCTTGCCTGGCTCAAAGAAACATCAGATACGATATCGAACTTCCCGTCCGCGATCTTGCCGTTGCCGTCCTGGGCTTCGAACTCTATGACTTCATCATCGTCGAAGGTTTCTTCGACAGGCGCGTCAACAACAACTTTGGTCTCGCCTTCACTGACAGGCTCGATCTTGGATTCGGGCAGATATGCTCTTAAGGCTTTCTCAAGATCTGATACCTTGATGGGCTTGGACAGATAGTCGTCAAAGCCTGCATTGAGATACTGATCTCTGGCGCCGACTACCGCATTGGCTGTAAGAGCAACAACGATGGTATCGCCTAAGATATCATTCTCCTGCAACTGTTTTAATGTCTCGATACCGTCCATACGGGGCATCATGTGATCCAAGAACAGAAGATCGTATTTGTCCGAGTAGAACTTTTCGACAGTCTCCTGACCCGTCGAACACAGGGTCGGTGTAATACCGAAGATCTTCAGGAGGTTCGATGCAACCTTAAGGTTCATGGAATTATCGTCTGTTACCATTACACGGGCAGAAGGCGCAATGAACTTTGTGCCGGAGACATCGTCAGATTCATGGACATTCCTCTTCTCATCGTATTTACCCATGGGAGAAGGATCTGCTACAGGCAGTACAAGGTCGAAGCCGAATACTGATCCGAAACCGTACTCACTCTCGATGTCGAGGCGGCTGTCCATCATGGCAAGGAGTCGGGTTACAATTGAGATTCCCAAGCCCGTTCCCTCGATATGGCGGTTCCGCTCTTCGTCGACCCGCTCGAAGGTCTTGGCAAGCTTATCGATATCCTCTTCCTTGATACCGATACCCGTGTCCTGCACCTCAACCCTGAGGCTTACATCATCATCATTCATATTCCTGTTGATGATACGCAGGGTAACGCTGCCGGTCTCGGTATATTTGACTGCGTTGGTAAGAAGGTTCATGATGACCTGGGATATCCTGACATCGTCTCCTATTACCTTGGAAGGGATAGTCTCATCGGCTTCAATGATGAGGTCAAGGCCCTTCTCCTCCGACCGGACACTAATCATATTCACAAGAGAGTTGATAAGATCCGCCATGTCGAATTCGGCGTGGACCAGGCTCATCTTGCCTTCCTCGATCTTGGAAAAATCAAGGATATTATTGATCAATACCAGCAGCGTATTACTTGCGGATTTGATATTGGATGCGTATTCTGTGATGTTCTCTTCTCTTGACTCACGCAGGATCATCTCGTTCATTCCCAGGATACCGTTGATAGGCGTCCTTATCTCGTGGCTCATATCGGCCAGGAAGTCACTCTTGGCTTTATTCGCGTTGTCGGCCGCGTTCTTCTCGAGCATGAGCACCTTGGCCTCATAGTCCTTCTTCTGCTCGATCGCCTACATCTCTTCCATTCGTTTGTTGACCTTACGCTCGTGCCTGTATCCCAGGAT
>JAGCSR010000001.1 GCA_017964005.1 Clostridiales bacterium | reverse complement strand
CGTATGTGCCCGTAAGCATGCCGTTACATTCCTTTGGAGACTTGCAGGAGAGCCCAAGCCTTCGTCCTCTAAGAATAAGTTTAAGGATGTCAAGGAGAAGGATTATTTCTACAAAGCGACTCTTTGGGCTTCAGAGAAGGGGATCCTCGCAGGATATTCCGACGGAACATTCAAGCCTAACGGGAACTGCCTGAGACGCCAGATGGTCACATTCCTTTATAAGTACGATAAGTTCGTTAACGGCAAAGGATGATTTTCGTGAACTATCGATATATATGAACGGGTGCCTTGCGGCATCCGTTCTTTATTGGGGGGATCATGATTCCAATCTCTGTTTTTGGAAATCCTGTTTTTGTATTATAATATGCTTGAATAAATACTTGGGGTGTTTGAACTAAGTGACAGAGACTATTACTTGCAGTAACACGGGTGCCGCCGGGATCACGGGATTCCTTGGCAAGATCGCTGATTCTTTCGGCGTTTCTTGTGATACGAACGGCGACAGCATCGTTATCTGCGGCGACGACTCTCTCGGATTACACAGAGCCAAATCTGTTATAAATGCGCTGTTGGTATCCTGCGATAAGGAGGATATCAGTCCTTTTATGGCGGATTACCTTATCGTTCTTGCCAAACAGGGGAAGATCGATGAGTTCATGAATGTCAAGGATGAAGTATTTTTCATTACCCCTACAGGTAATAAGATTACCGCCAGGACTCTGGGACAGAAATTCTATATAGATGCTCTTGAGAGATTCCCTCTCGTATTGGCTTCCGGGCCTGCCGGCTGCGGCAAGACATTCCTTGGCGTTGCCTGCGCTGTTAAGGCTCTGAAGACACGACAGGTGTCCCGAATAATACTGACCCGTCCTGCGATCGAAGCAGGAGAGAGGCTCGGATTCCTGCCGGGAGACATTGAAGAAAAGGTTGATCCTTATATGAGGCCTATCTATGATGCCCTCCAGATATTGTTGGGCCGGGATGTTTTCGACAGGTATTACGAGAAAGGGATCATTGAAGTGTCACCGCTGGCATTTATGAGAGGCCGTAATCTGGATGATTCTTTCGTGCTTTTGGATGAAGCACAGAATACTACTCCAGAGCAGATGAAGATGTTCCTTACAAGGCTCGGGATCAACTGCAAAGCCTGTGTTGCAGGTGACTTCACGCAGATCGATCTGCCCCGCGGAGGCGTGTCGGGCCTTTGTGAAGCCATCAGGATATTAAGAGGTGTTGAAGATATCGCCATCGTGGAGATGGATAATTCGGATATAGTCCGTAACGCTTTGGTCAAGAAGATCGTTGCGGCGTATGACAAAGATCAGTCAAGAGGGAGAGACAATGAATAAGAGACCCGGTTTGAATAGGATGCTGAAGCTGATTGTTTATCTGACGAACATGATCTTATGCACTGTGTTCGTGTTCTTGGGCTCTCTGCCGGAGAGTTATAACTATTCCGTCGGATCTGTTGCCGATGCGGATATATATGCTTCCAAGACGTTTACAGATACTTTCGAGACCGAATACCGGGCAATTATCGCCAAGAATTCCGTTCCGTCCATATTTGTAAGGTCTCAGGAGGTTTCCAATAAAAATATTGAGAATGTTAACACTTTCTTTGATCTAACAGCTCAGATAAGACAGCAGAAACAGTCTTCGGTTGCCACATTGGCTGAACTTACAACTCTTCGGAGCAACCTCCGGAATACTCTTGAGCTGGAGGCGGACAATTCAGATCTTACAACATTCCTGAATGTATCCGATTCTACATTCAGTTATATGAGGGACAAGGGAATATCGATCGTTGAGCTGATAATGGTTAAGGATGTAGATGAGGCCAATCTTAATTCAGAGATAGAAGCAGGTATAGATTCCTTCAAAGAGACAAATCCTTCGTACGGTTCTTATGCCGATTCCTTCGAAAATATCCTTAAACTGATGCTGCAGCCCAACAGCATATTCGATTCCTCTGCAACGAATGATGCGGCTGAAGTCGCTTATTCTGATGCTTTGGCCGATCCTGTTATCGTGGAGAAAGGTACAAAGATCATATCTTCCGGTGAGGTCGTAACCGAGCACATCTATAACATGATGGTCAATCTCGAGCTTATCCGTGAGGCTTCCTTCGACCTCGTCATCCTTGCAAGATCTTTGCTGTATACGCTTATCATCACTGTGGTTGGACTCCTGTTCATCAGGACTTTCCGTAAGAAAGAAGGTAAAGAGTTTAAGATCGTACTGCTTCTTAACATAACTTTCGCTTTACCTGTCATAGCTGCTTTCTATGCATCGCAGTTCTCTAACCTTATATCGTTTGTTCTGTTCTTTACGGTAATATGCGCCACATATCTGGGACTGTCCCAAAGCGTTATACTGTCTTATGCTAACCTCCTTATCGTGTGGCCAATCTATAAATTCGATATTGAACTGCTGTTTGTAATGGGCATTACCATCCTTGTATGTGCTACTATAGCGGGGAGGAGAGACCGTAACTATTCTTCGGCGCTGATCATAATCGTGCCGTCCGTTACTGCAGTTATCGGTTCTTTGATCTTCAACTTCTTCCATGGTTCAACCCAGTCGGAATATGTTAACAGTATCCTGTATATATCGATCAGCACCATATTCTCACTGGTACTTGCGATCGGTCTTACTCCGATATACGAGCTCGTGTCCAATTCGGCTTCTCCTGTAAGGCTGATAGAACTGTCGCAGCCCGGACATCCGCTGCTCAAGAGACTGTTTTTCGAGGCGTCGGGAACATATCAGCATTCGCTTATGGTATCTAATCTTGCGGATGCGGCTTCAGACGCTATCGGCGCTGATTCTCTCCTTTGCAAGGTTGCCTGCTATTACCACGATATCGGTAAGCTCGAAGCTCCGAACTACTTTACGGAGAACCAGACAGACATTGCAAATCCCCACGATTCCATCTCGGTTATGGAGAGCGTACGCATAATCACGAGCCATACCGAAGACGGTATAAGGCTTGCCCGTAAATACAGGCTCCCTGAGGCTATCGTTAAGATAATCGATGAACATCACGGAACCACATATCCTGCTTATTTCTACCGCAAAGCCTGTGATGAAGCTAAGTCCAATGGTCTGGAGATGCCTTCGCTGGAGAACTTCAGATACAAGGGTCATATCCCTTCATCCAGAGAATCTGCGGTAATCATGCTCGCAGATACATGTGAAGCTGCGATACGTTCCATGAAGATAACCGATATCAACAGATGCGAGGAAGTGATACGAGAACTCGTAAGAGGGAAGATAGACCAGGATCAGCTTATCAATTCCGGGCTGTCTTTCGACGATATCGAGAAGATAATCGTAGCTTTCCGTCAGGTCTATTCCGGAGCTATGCATGAAAGGATACAGTATCCCAAATGATCATCAGAACAGTCGGCGGTGAAGAATATCTCGATAAGGATCTGTTGTCTTCTGTGGCATCCTACATTGCTGCTCTTGAAGAATGTATCGGATCCGGTAAATACGCGTCATTTGATCTGGATTCATCTTATATGACGGTCACATTTTGTGATGAAGAGACTATTCAGGAAGTAAACCGCGAGCAAAGAGATATCGATAAAGTTACGGATGTACTGTCATTCCCGTTCCTTGATGTTCGTGAAGGGAGACTCCTGACAGCAGATCTTGACTATGAATATGATGAGTCCGGCAATCAAAGCGTTTGCCTGGGTGATGTGCTTATCTGTGTTCCGAAAGCTTTGACGCAGGCTGAAGAATACGGTCATTCTGCGGTTCGTGAGATATTGTTCCTTACTGTTCATTCATTCCTTCATCTTATCGGATTTGACCATATGAACGATGAGGATGAGAAGGTTATGACTGACCGTCAGAAGAGGATAATGGTCGATATCGGTCTTGCAAACGACGAAGAGCGCGAATATGTTGCAAATGCTGGCGATTTGCCTGAAAATACAGTTATTCCTTTCGAAGGTGCTGAGGGGGAACCGGAATTCCCCGCGGGAAGTCCTTGTATGCACTGCGGATATGCAGCATTGCTTGGCCGCCCTAATTCCGGGAAATCCACATTGATCAACTATATTACCGGAATGAAGGTCGCTATCGTATCTCATAAGCCCCAGACTACCCGTACCAGGATCTTGTCTATCTATAACACTGAGGATTCGCAGATAATCTTTGTTGATACTCCCGGTGTTCATAAGCCCGAGTCGCTTATGGGGGAGATAATGGTCGATAAATCCTTTAAGAGCGCATCTTCAGCGGATGTTGTCGTTCTTATGGCTGACGGTCGTTTTGCGACCCCGGGCAATGTTGAGAAGGATATAATCGCCCGTTGCCGTGAAAACAATAAGAAAGTAATACTTGCGATCAACAAATCCGATGAGGTAGCAGGCAACGGGATATTGCCCGTCATTGCCGCTTATTCATCTTTGTATGATTTTACGGATATTATCCCCATCTCTGCCAAGACGGGTGACAACGTTGAAGAACTCCTTAAGATCATTGCTTCCAATCTGCCTTCCGGCCCCAGACTCTACGATTCTTTGTACATGACCGATCAGACTGAAAGGGAGATTGCATCCGAACTGATCCGTGAACAGCTCCTTCATTTTACGAATCAGGAGATTCCCCACGGCGTTGCAGTAGAGATAACAAAGTTCGATGAAAGATATATGGACGGTCCTGCAGATCCTGATTCGGACCTGAGAGATCTTGTTGTTATCGAAGCCTCCGTCATCTGCGACCGGGATTCCCATAAGTCCATCATCATCGGCAAGAACGGCCGCATGATCAAGAAGATCGGGACTTCAGCCAGGATCAATATCGAGAGGATGCTCGGTTGTAAAGTCTATCTTGAACTCTTCGTCAAAGTCCGTTCCGAATGGAAGAACAACGAGACCTATCTTAAGGATTTCGGTCTCGGTGCGGATAAAGAAGACTGATCTTCTAAGATATGAATACCATAAGCTGTAAAGGTATTATCCTGTCGTCAAAGGATTTCAAAGAGAAGGATAAGCTTGTAAATGTTCTCACCTCGGACCTTGGGCTTATCCGTGTGTGTGTTAAAGGCTCAGCCAAGCAGGGAAGCCGTAATGCTGCGTTTACTGTTCCTTATATGCTTTGTGAGTTCACATTGACTGTCTCACATGGTTTCTATTATCTGAAAGAAGCTTCTATCATCGAGAATAACAGCAATATAATCCTGCATCTGACTTCTCTTGTTACTGCAGCTCATATAGCAGAATGCTTGATCGACCTGTCCTATGATACGCCGGATGCCGTTCACCGTTATTACGAACTTGCTGTATATGCCTATTATGCTTTGGCAAAGGCGCCTGAAGATTATCTTCTGATATATTCGGCATTCAACTGGAGGCTCCTTACTTATGCAGGCAACTGCATTGTATATGACGATAACGATATCGATCATAATGCTGTTTATAAGGTTTCTTTGGAAGACGGCACTCTCGTAAAGACGGATGCTTCGGCTTATGATCCCGATGTGCTGTCCGGTGTTGAAGTCAGTGCGTTAAATCATTTTGCGACTTGCAAGATAAATAATCTCTTTACGGGCAACGCATCTCAAAGGGTCCTTTCCGACCTTAAGACATTTACTACAGCATATATGAGTTATCAGTTCGACCGTGAATATACTGCCCTGGATGTTCTGGATCAGGGGATTATACCTTCCAGTGCTCCGGGTACAGCATAACATATTCGGGTTTACCCAGCCTTGAGTCGATAATCAGAGCAAAGCCGGTGTCTTCCTCGGTCCTTATTACACGGCCGGCAGCCTGCAGGACTTTCTCCCACCCGGGATATCTGTAAGCGAAGGCATATCCGTCACCGAATCTCTCGTTATAGTAGTCGCAGAGCACCTGCCTCTCGCCGGTTACGGTAGGGATCCCGACGCCAACGATGATAACGCCCTTAAGTTTCTCGCCTACGAGATCGATTCCCTCAGCAAAGTGCCCGCCCAATACACAGGCGGCAAGCAGAAGACCTTCTGATGGTTTGTCAAAGTTTGCAAGAAAAGCACTTTTTTCGATATCGGTCATCTCCGGGATCTGCTTTATCAGTTTGCGGGTCAGGCCGTCTTCTTTTGTTTTGGCATCGAAAAGTTTTTGTATCCTGCCGCATGCCTTATTCATATAATCGAAAGAAGGGAAGAACAGCATATAGTTACCGACTCTGACATCCAATTCTTCAGTTATTCTTTTGGCAAGTTCATCCAATGTATAATTACGGTCCTTATAGGTCGTGCTTATGGATGTGTCGATCATGATGTCGAGATTCTCGGGAGGGAAAGGTGACGGAAGATCGATATGCCTGACATAATCGGCATCTTTGCCGATCAGAAGGTTGCGGTAGTATTCGTATGGGGACAATGTCGCCGAGAAGAATACGACCGACAGATGGTCTTTGATAAGATCGTTGAGCTTGTCCGCAGCGTCAAGGCAATCCAGTCTGATTATAATATTAGGCTTGGCAGGGTCCGCCGACAGTGCGGGATCTTCAATGTTCAAGGTTGTTATGTATGCGTCGTTAAAGTGCTGTTCGAGGATAGTAAGGAAGAACCTTGCCTCGAAAAAGAACTCCATAGCAGTCCTTCTGGGCTCTCCTGAGGGCATCTTGTCCAGGATAGGCATAAGACGCTTGATGGTCCGCCATAAAGCAGCATAAAGGTTCCTGGGCGGCTGTCTGGTTCCTTCCCAATTATCAGCTGACATAATGTCATTCTCATCGAGTTTCTCGAGTTGTACCAGAGCTGATTGCCCCGAATCTATACACCTTCTTGCGATATTGAAGTAATTAGCCAGATTGTTGAGCATTTGTTCGGTACCGGAATCGTATCCTTTGAAGTCTTCCTGCATTCGGGCCAGAAGATCACTTGAGAATTCTGCTGTAAACATATCCCGGGATCTGGAGATCATGTTGTGGGACTCATCCACAAGAACGACTTCGGTTACAGCATCAGGATCTTCACAATTAATATGAGATCTGGGGTCAAACACATGGTTATAGTCTCCGATTACGATATTGCAGTAATCCATTGTATTGAGCATCAGCTCGTGAGGGCAGATCTTATGCTTGGCAGCCACATTCTTTATAATCTCAGGGTTGATATCGTCGTAAGTCAGGACTTCGTTTAAGGCAGGCTTTATTCTTGCATAGTAATCTTTGGCAAGAGGGCAGAACTTTGCGTCGCATTCTCCGAGGAACGGGCACATGTGTTCTTTAGAGGCAGCCAGGAGCGATCTTATGAGGAGTCCCTTGCTGCGCATATCGTTTACGGCTTTGACGGCGACATGTCTGGTCTGGATCTTTGCCGTAAGATAATAGATCTTGGAATAAAGTCCCGTTACAAGGCCCTTTACGGCAGGGTAGAGGGTTGATATCGTCTTGCCGGTCCCCGTCGGCGCCTGCACAAACAGGACTTCCTTGGCTCTTATGGACCTTAAGACGTTCTCCATGAAGACTTTCTGGCCGGATCTTACATTGTCGTACGGGAATTTGAGTTCCTTGCAGGATGCGAGCATAGATTGTCTGTAGTTATACAGGTCTTTGGCAAACACAAGATATTGAGAGCATATATCATCCCAGAATGACGTAGCCTCCTCGAAATCCATCTCTATAGTCTTCTCATAGGATATAAGCGTGGTGATGGATACATATCTTAATGTCAGATTTACTTTATCGAATTCATCGTTATCGAAAAGGTACATCGCTCCGTAGAGCTTAAGCTGAGTCAGGTGTTCGGCACGTTCGAGCCTGTCATAACTGTCTTTGGTAGAGTTGAAGGATTTGATCTCGATAATGTGGGGAAGAGACCCGTCACGGGCTATCAGACAGTCTGCGCGCCCCGTAACGGTCAGCATGAACTCATCGTCCATAACATCCTCGTAAGAGTGCTTGAGACTGTGTTCACACTCGAAATCCGTACCGTAACAGGCCGCCAGGTCATCGAAAACCTTTCTGTGAAGCCTTGTCCCCTCGATTCCGGACACGCTCTGATACCCGCCTCCGGCAAGGTCTCCGGAGCGGGAAACATATTCAGACAGTTGAGTTGCCGATACCCTGATCTCTTTCATATAGTGATTATACTATTAGCAGTATAAATATCGGGTTGAATTTTTCTCAATAATGATATAACATATCAAAGTCAATTTTTGCGGATGTGGTGGAATTGGCAGACGCGCTAGCTTCAGGTGCTAGTGATCGCAAGATCGTGCAGGTTCAAGTCCTGTCATCCGCACCAGTTCGAACAAAACAATGCCTCGCAAAGGTCCTCGGCTAGACGCCTGCGGAAAATGCGAGGCATTTGTTTTGTTCTCATTCCCAATACCGTATCAGGATAATGTATAATCTGTTCTTAGATGCATTTATTGTTGGGGGGATAAATTGGATAAAGGTTTTCTCAGAAAGGCAACGCCGGAAGAACAGGAGATCGTAAAGCAGTACGAGACAGGATTTGCCAGGAAAGAAACGGTCTCGGGGATCAGGATCATTGCGTTCCTGATCTTCTCGGGAGCGTATATGTTTTACTATTTCAATAAAGATCCCAAAGAAATGTATGCCGGCATAATCATCTGTGTTATATTGTCTGTTTTTATGATCTTTGTCATAAGGTCTCTTATAATCGGTATCAGGCATAAAAAAAAGATAAACAACGGAGAATATATGGTCCGTGTATTATCGGTTCTCGAAAGATCAGATGAAGCCGTGGGATATGATCTTTATAAAGTTGTAGTATCCTCCGAGCACGGCAACAAAACGGAACTGGAAGTAGACAGTTCGCTTCGCCGTCAGATGCTCAAGGGCATGACCGGTATCCTCGTTGCCATTAATGACGAAGAGAAACACCTGTTCAATAATCAGTACAGGTTTATCCCGAGCAGTGAATACCCGTCCCGCATCACAAGGCATTCTTATTACGATGATGATACCGAATACATCCCGGATGACAGTGATGATTCCTTTGAATATGAAACTTTGTCAGTTCCTTTCAGGACCCCGACTGATACTGATCATTCGATCATATCGGGATATCTGTCTCGAAGGATAAAAAAGATCGTCATTAAGATCTTGATCTGCACGGTCCTGTTCGCATTGGCATTGGCAATGATGTATCTCGGTTCGCTCAGGCAAAGGCCTGAAGCTTTGTATCTTGAGATCCCCGGGTTGATCATATCTGCAGGATTGCTGTTCTTCATGCTTAATAAAGTTATGCGTGATAACTATAACGGCAAACAAGGGGTTTGGCTGATCAGCGTCCTGGGCCTTTTGGCGCATCTGTTTGCGATACCTTTTGTATTGGGATTGGTAAATAACACTCCGATCGACAGGCTGATCTTCGCTGCCGCCGCTTTCATATTGAGTTTTATATTCTCGTTCCTTTTGTATAAAGATGAATTCCGCAGATATACCAAGGTGGGGGCAAACGAATATGAAGTGATGCCCGGAAGGATCGAAACCAAAGAATCAGAGATCAGGCATACTTACAGAAGATCGATCACTTTGTATTATGTTGTCGTAAGGAATGCAGCAGGGCAGACAATCAGATTCAATGACGTAGATCAGTCTTTATATAAAACATGCCGCGAGGGCGGAACTGTACTTATAGTGCTTAATGACCGTTCCAAAGGATCAGATCCGGATCAGTTCTTTGTTCCGGCAGACCGTGAAGATCGTCAGGAATGATGAGGTAACTCATCGAAAATAGTATAAAATTATATCCGTATAACATCCGGAAAAGGAATATTGCTATGGAGATAACGAAAGCCTCATCAGATGACCTAAAGGAGATCTTAGAACTTCAGCATCTGGCTTATATCACTGAAGCCGAGAGGTTCGGCAACATGAATATCCAGCCTCTTACAGAGACTTTAGATGAACTTTTCGAGGAATTTGATAAAGGAACAGTCCTTAAGATGGTAACTGATGACGGCAGGATCATCGGATCCGTCAGGGGATATACTGACGGCTATACTCTTTATATCGGCAAGCTCATGGTGCATCAGGACTATAGGCGCCAAGGCCTCGGGAGCCGTCTCGTTACCGCTCTTGAAGATATGTATCCCGGGCTTCGATACGAACTGTTCACAAGTACCAGGAGCATTGAGAATATCAGGATGTATGAGAAACTCGGATATTCTGTTTTCGATGAGAGACCTGTTGATGACGAACTGGTTTTTGTATACTTAGAGAAGAATACGGGAAAGTGAGGATATAGATATGAACCATAAAGAGAGAATGCTTGCAAATCTGCCGTACAGACCCTGGATGGACGGGCTTAAGGAAGAGCATCTTGAGACTCAGAAGAAGGTGTTTGAATATAACAACATCCCTCCGAACGAGCGTGACAGGCGCCGTGCGATGCTGGTTACTATCCTGGGGAAAACATGTGAAGGATATCTTAATATTGAGTCGCCGTTCTTCTGCGATTACGGATATAACATCGAAGTCGGAGAGAATTTTTTCGCAAATTATAACTTCATTGTTCTTGATGTCGGGAAAGTCAAGATCGGCAATAATGTCATGATGGGCCCCAATGTCGCCATTTATACGGCGGGACACCCGATACACCCGAAGTCCAGGGCTTCAGGATATGAATATGGAATCGATATAACCATAGGGGATAATGTCTGGGTTGGCGGCAATGTTTGCATATTGCCGGGCGTCAACATCGGTGATAATGTTGTTATCGCTGCAGGCAGTGTCGTTACCAAAGATATCCCCGCAAACACCGTTGCAGCAGGCAATCCCTGTAAGGTCATCAAGGAGATTACGGATGATGACCGCGATTATTACTATAAAGACAGGAAGTTTGATGTGGAGGATTATTGAAGATTATGAGCTTTAAACAGATCAAAGTAAGGCAGTACGAAGAACCTGATCTTCCTCAGATGATCGATATATGGAACGAGATAGTGAAGGAAGGCATAGCTTTCCCTCAGGAAGAGATCCTGGATCAGGATACGGGGAAAGAGTTTTTCTTGCAGCAAAGTTATGTGGGCGTCGCCGAGAAGATCGGCATGATCTACGGGCTTTATATCCTGCATCCGAATAATGTGGGCAGGTGCGGACATATCTGCAACGCAAGTTATGCGGTAAGATCTGATTCCAGGGGAGAGCATATAGGAGAAAAACTCGTCCTCGACTGTATGGAACAGGCAAATCGCCTCGGGTTCAAAGTGTTGCAGTTCAATGCAGTAGTTGAGAGCAATGTGCATGCAAGACATCTCTATGAACGCCTGGGCTTTACACAGCTCGGTACGATCCCGGGAGGTTTCCGCATGAAGGACGGACACTATGAGAATATCTGTCCGTATTATAAAGAATTGTAAATTTGTTAAGATGTTCGAAAATATTAAGTCCAATCTGAAGCATGACAATCAGGATCCGAAGCAGAGAAAGATCAACAGGATCCTGTATGGTGCGATGATCGGAATGATCGCCGGGGTAATACTTGCGGCAGTAGCAATCAGAGTGCTCGGTGAACAAGGACTTATACCCCTTGGTATGGTGTTGGGTTTGATAATCGGATTAGCGGTAGGATTCATACTGAACAGCAGGGATAAAGGTGACTGATATGCTCGAGACAAAACGGCTTATATTGAGAGAATATACTGTTGAAGACTTAGATGCGCTGTACGAGATCATGTCTGATCCGGAGACTATGCAGCACTATCCTGCTCCTTTCGATAAAGAACGCACAATGAACTGGATCACATGGAATCTGGATAACTACAATAAGTACGGGTTCGGCCTGTGGGCTGTAACGCTTAAGGACACGGGGGAATTCATCGGTGACTGCGGGCTTACCATGCAGAATATCGACGGGGATATCCTTCCGGAGATCGGGTACCATATCAATAAGAGATACTGGCGCCAAGGCTTTGCTCACGAAGCTGCTTCTGCCTGCAGGGATTGGGTTTTCGAGAATACAAAATTCGATAAGATCTATTCTTACATGAAATATACCAATGTCGGATCTTACTCTACCGCCATGTCGATAGGCATGAAGAAAGTCAAAGAATATCCGGATCCGAAGAATAAGATATCATATGCTTACGCGATTACACGTGAAGAATGGGAGCAACTGAGATAGCCTGATCAGATATCGCTTATTGCATCTGCGAAAGCCGAATAGATATTGATATGGTCCCTCGCGTGAAGATGTGAGGTGGGAGCACCCTCAAACTTATAAGCGCCGAAGGTTACGAGTATATATTCCTCTCCGTTGATCACCGCATAAGTTGCAAGGCACTGGCCGGCATCAGAAGTATATCCTGTCTTGCCGCCCTTGAGAGAGAACTTGGATGCATACTGGCTCATGTCGGGAGTCGCCTGATAAAGCGTACTGTAGAATTCGATCCCTTCAGAGTTTGACGCAAGAGGCGCAGTCCTGTAATTAGAAGTAGAGATAATATCCCTGAAAGTCTGATTCTTCAGGGCATAATCCATAAGGATAGCCATGTCGTGAGGGGTAGAATAGTGATTCACGTCATGCTCACCTGTGGAGTTGGCAAAATGAGTGTTGTACATCCCGATCTCGGCGGCTTTCTCGTTCATCTTGGCAACGAAAGCATCAGATCCCCCTGCAACGATATTCTCAAGCGCAAGGCAGCACTCTGCGCCGGATCTCATAAGCAGCCCGTAAAGAAGGTCTTTAACTGAAACTGTATCGTTCTTTGCAAATCCGGCAGTGGAGAGGTCCAATTTATAAAGAGTATCGTAGATCTCAACCGGCATTGTGTAAGTTGTATTGATATCGGGAATATTCTCTATGGCGACGATCGCGGTCATCATCTTCGTGACGGAAGCAGGGAAACCCTTGGTGTCTCCGTCCTTGGAAGCCACGACCTTTCCTGAACCGGCATGGATGAGCACAGCCTGCTTACTGTATATATCACTGAATATGTCGGCATTGAGTCCGTTAAGATACGAGGGAGCGGCCTCTGTCTCAACAGATGTCCATTTGGCGTTTGCAGGATCTTCGGAAGTCTCTGATCCGTCGGATACATTGACCACATCATCACCGGAAGATACGGCAGAACCTTCATCACTGTTGTTCGCACAAGCCTTTGCGACAATGATGACAAAAATTATCAGGATGACGATCACGATCCCCGCGATCAGCATCTGTCCCTGTTTATTTATCCTGTATCTTCTGTTGGTTCTTTTCGACATGTTTTGTATTATATACTAAGTCACTCGATTTTAATAAAGAATTGCCTAATAGTCCGGATTATCGGCAAAACAAGTAATGTATAATGGTTCCATAGATAAGGGAGGATCATATATGTTAAACAAGAAGCTAATCTCCTGCACACTTATGGCATCAATGCTGATATCACTTTGCAGCTGCCGTATGGGGAGTGCCGAGACTTCAACTCAACCGACAACGGCCACGTCAGAGGTGACGGAGGCGACGACCACAATCACTGCGGAAGAGACTGAATCTTCTGAACCTGAAACTTCAGCAACCGAGACTTCGGTTCAGACCGGTCCTGTTGACGGAGCAACGCTGGAAGATAAACTCAACAAGCTTGAAAGAGTAAGATCCATAGAAAAAATGGATGTTTTACGCGACGATAAAGAGGGAAGGACTTCAATGAAGGAGAAGTATGTTGTCTTCTTTGATCTTCCTTTGGATTGGAACGATCCTGATAAAGGCACATTCCCGTTAAGAACGATCTTCTCTTTTGTTGATGATAATGCGACGAACACATTCCTGTGTGACGGTTATTTCATATACGACATGGATGTATCCAGATTCGACTTCAGAAGGGATCTGTCCTGGTTCTATAATACCAATGAAGTCCAGATGGAGCACAGGTTCTACGGTGAATCCGTGCCTGAAGGGCTTTCAATAGACAGCCTGGATTACTGGGAATATCTGACTGATGAGAATGCGGCTGAAGATTTCCATTTTGTAATCACACAGTTCAAGCGTATTTTAACCGGCAAGTGCATGTTTACGGGATCAAGCAAGGGCGGTCAGCTTACCCACATGCAGTCTTATTTCCATCCTGAAGATGCGGATGTGTTCGTATCTTATGTGGCTCCCGGCGGCTCAGAGCAGGACGCCCCTGATTTCTTCGATTATATCTATACTGAGATAGGGGATTCCGCATACGGGGCAGACAAAGCTAAAAAATACCGTGATATGGTCCTGCAGTTCCAGGTCGAAGCCATAAAGAACCGTGATACATTAGCACAAAGATACTACGACAGGGGTGTCAAGGACGGCTGCGTATTTACTGATTTTACGACTCCCGACATTCTCTACGATATGGCCGTACTGGAATTTGCAACGACTACCTGGCAGTATTTCCAGGAGTTTAAAGATGTTAAGAACGTCTTAAATAATAAAGGATCCAAGGAACCTGCTCATCTGGATAAGATATTGGATATGCTCTATGAGACTAATCCTGCCAGTATCTGGGCGCACAATTCGGAATACTTTGCTTACTATGTTCAGGCTGCGACTCAGAACGGCGAGCATGAATACGACTTTTCTTTCCTTCGTAAAGCTTTGGATAAAGACGGATCCGGCGCAAAGCTTGCTGTCACGGAAGATATGGAGAAGGGACTTCTTTTCCGAATGGTCTTTACACCTGAACAGTATGAGGCCTTCAAATTTGATCCGACAATTTACAACAACATGGTCAAATGGTCTCACGAGACAGACAGCTTGGTCCTTATGGTTTACGGGCAGGCCGATGTCTGGTATACCGTCAGGCTTCCCGATGTTACCGACAACGAGAACATACACATCTTCAAATTGCCTCATGCTTCACACATGACATCCTTTGAGAGGATGGATAAGGATATGGCTGATGAAGTTGAAAAACTCCTGGACCCGATCCTCAAATGGGAATAAATTTTGAAGAGGATAACTACTCTATGATTTTGTTACTGTAAATGGGCAGAGTTGATACTATACAGTATCAAGAAAGCCGTTTTACAGTAATAAAATACTGTAAACACCGATAATTGATACTGTACAGTAACAAAAATCACGATTTACAGTATCAATCGTAAAAATCCCGGCTATTTCCGCACAAGCGAAGCGCGGAGGACCTAAGCCGGGCAACCGACGGTGCGAAGCACCTCAGCAGAGCAAATAACAAATGCCCGGCTGTTTCCGCAGCAAGAGAACAAAATAAATGCCTCGCATTTTCCGCAGGCGATAAGCCAAGGACCTTTGCGAGGCATTGTTTTGTTCGATTTTGGTGGGGCTGGTGGGACTTGAACCCACACGATTTATGGTCGGCAGATTTTGAGTCTGCTGCGTCTGCCATTCCGCCACAACCCCGTGTAGCACATAGGATTATAAATAAACCGCAAAAAAATGTCAATTTATAAAAGTTCCATCTTGTTAATTAAAAGTTTAAGGGTAAAATATATGTAATCTTTAAGCGTCCCGGCGAGGTCGTAAGATTATCATAGTATTTTGTACGTTCCTTTTTGCCGGGAGTATTGTATCTATTGGCAGGAAGGAGTTTTTTATGGCTTTCATCCCACAGGCTGTGATCATGGATGACCCGGCGATGGGCCGAGCTCTCATCCGTATCTCACATGAGATCGTCGAACACAACAAAGGTCTTGATGATGTCTGCATTATCGGCATCCAAAGACGCGGTGTTCCTCTCGGCAAAAAGATCCGCGACAACTTAGAACAGATCGAAGGCGTTAAGGTGCCCATGGGCATCCTGGATATTACGTTCTACCGTGATGACCTGTCCAGGCTGGATGCTCATCCGGTAGTACACGGAACAGATATACCTTTCGATGTAAACGGCAAGAAGATCATCCTGGTGGATGATGTACTGTTCTCCGGAAGAACAGTAAGATCTGCCATCGAAAACATTTTCGATATGGGAAGACCCGAATCGATACAGCTTGCGATCCTCATCGACAGGGGACACAGGCAGCTGCCGATAAGAGCCGACTATGTAGGCAAGAATGTTCCTACATCCATAATCGAGAAGATCGACGTTATGGTCGAAGAGATCGACGGCGTCAATCAGGTAGTACTGTTGAAGGAGGAAGAGTGATGGGGCTGATCAATAAAGACCTGCTCGGAATGAAGCAGCTTACCAAAGAAGAGATCCTGGAGATCCTGGATACCGCCAAGACAATGAAACTGGTCATATCTTCAGGCAATAAGAAAACATCGCACCTCCAGGGCAAGTCGGTCGTAACTCTGTTCTATGAGAACTCTACGAGGACGAGATTATCCTTCGAACTCGCATCCAAATATATGGGTTCGGCTTCGGCGAATATAACAACATCCGGAAGCTCGGTCAATAAAGGTGAATCGCTCCTTGATACCGCAAGGACCATCGACATGATGGGAACAGATATCATCATCATGAGACACAGCCAGTCCGGCGCACCGCACTTCCTGGCTCCTTACCTTAACGCATCCATCGTAAATGCCGGTGACGGAATGAACGAGCATCCGACACAAGCACTCCTTGACATGCTTACAATGTACGAGAGATTCGATACTTTCGAAGGCAAGGAGGTCGCAATATTAGGCGATATCTACCACAGCAGGGTAGTAAGATCCAACATAATCGGATTATCCAAGTTAGGCGCCAAGGTCAGAGTATACGGTCCCAAGACTATGATGCCCATAGGAATCGAAGAGATGGGCGCATATGTTGCCAAGAGCGTGGAAGACTGCTGTGACGGCGCGGATGCGGTCATGGGCCTTAGAGTTCAGCTCGAGAGAATGCAGTCTTCTCTGTTCCCGTCGGTTGCCGAATACTCCAAATTCTACGGAATCACCAAGGAAGCCCTGGATCTTGCAAAACCCGACGCTTTCCTGATGCATCCCGGACCTTGTAACCACGGAGTAGAGATACCTACAGAAGTATATGATTGCGAGAAGTCAGTCATCAACGAACAGGTCACAAACGGTGTGGCCGTCAGAATGGCTGTCCTTTACTTACTCACGGCAAGGAGGAACAGCTTATGAGATTGATAGTCAAGAACTGTAAGGTCTTCGGTAAAGATACCGATACGATCTATGTGGAAGACGGGAAGTTCGCTGATAAGTACGACGAGTCCAAGGCTGACAGAGTGTTCGATGCCAAGGGCGCAACAGTGCTGCCGGGACTCATCGATATGCATGTTCATTTAAGAGAACCGGGATATGAATACAGAGAGACAATAGCAACCGGAACTGCGGCGGCCGCAAGAGGCGGATTTACAGCCGTATGCCCCATGCCTAACACGGATCCCGTCTGCGATAACCCGGCAGTAGTATCAGGAATACTTAAGAAGGCGCAGGAAGCAGGCAAGTGCCGTGTCTATCCCATCGGCGCCGCAAGCAAAGGCTTGGCAGGCAAGGAACTTGCCGAGATCGGTCTTATGAAGGAGGCAGGGATCGTTGCAGTCTCCGACGACGGTAAACCTATCGCGACGGCAGGCCTCATGCGCAAAGTCTTAGAATACGCATCCGACTTTGATATCCCTGTATTAAACCACTGCGAAGACTATACGATAGATATGGAAGGTGCCATGAACGAAGGTATCGTGTCTACTTCCATCGGTATCAAGGGTATCCCTACAGCCTCTGAAGACATTATGATCGCAAGAGACATCATCATCGCGGAATACTTAGGTCTTCCTACACATGAATGTCATGTATCCACCAAAGGCGGCATGCGCATGATCCGCGATGCCAAGGCCCGCGGCGTAAAAGTCACATGTGAGACTTGCCCTCATTACTTCACTCTCACAGATAAAGAGTGTGAGTCCTTCGACTCTAACTTCAAGATGCATCCTCCGCTTAGGACGGAGGAACATAAGCAGGCAGTAATAGAAGCTATTGCTGACGGCACTGTCGACTGTATCGTAACAGATCACGCCCCTCACCATCAGGATGAGAAGGTGATCGAGTTCTCGCTGGCAAACAACGGTATCGTCGGCCTCGAAAGTTCTTTCGCTTTAAGCTACACTTATCTTGTAAAGCCGGGCATCATCACTATGGAAAGACTTATGGATCTTATGTGCTACAACCCTTCCAAGCTCCTGGGCTTAGGAAGAGGGGGCATGGACGTAGGAGATGATGCGGACTTCGCGGTCTTTGATCTTGAGAACGAGTTTGTTTTCGATAAGAACAAGATGCTGACTAAAGGACGCAACACTCCGTACGACGGATGGAAGCTTTACGGAGAGACACAATTGACTGTTATGGGAGGTAACATCACATATGAGAAACTTTGCTGACAGACTGACTGAGGCGATCGCCGCCAAGAATAATCCTACCGTTATGGGGCTTGATCCCAGGCTTGAATATATCCCTGATTCTATAATAGAGAAGGCTAATGCTCTGTTTGACGATCCCGCCAGATCTACTGCTGAGGCTATCCTGATGTTCAACAAAGGACTCATCGATGCTGTATCTGACATCGTTCCTGCTGTAAAACCTCAGAGCGCTTTCTACGAATTGTACGGACTTGAGGGAATGCGCGCACTTGATGCTACGATAGAATATGCCCAGTCCAAAGGCTTGCTGGTTATCCTCGATGCTAAGCGCAATGATATCGGAAATACAGCTCAGGCATATGCGGCAGGGCTTCTGGGAAAGACTCAGATCGCGGACGGATCCTTCGTATCCATGACCGGCGCGGATGCCGTAACGGTCAACGGATATCTTGGCAAAGACGGAATTGCTCCTTTCGTTGAAGTCAGTAAAGAAGAAGGTACAGGTATCTTCTGTCTTGTAAGAACATCCAACCCTTCTGCCGGCGACCTTCAGGACTTGAAGCTTGAAGACGGAAGACAGGTCTATCAGGCCATGGCAGATCTTGTTAACGAATGGGGAGGCGAACTGATCGGTGAATCCGGTTTCTCATCAGTTGGTGCCGTTGTAGGTGCTACTTGGCCTGAACAGGCTGTTGAAGCCCGCAAGCGCATGCCTCATGCTCTTATCCTGGTACCGGGTTACGGTGCTCAGGGAGCAGGTCCTGATGCTGCAGTTGCTTCTTTCACGGCTGACGGCAAGGGTTCCATCGTTAACGCTTCCAGGAGCCTTATGTGCGCATGGAAGTCCCGTGAGGGCAAGACCCGCGAAGACTTTATGGCGTGCACAAGGGAAGAAGCGATCGATATGAGAGATAAGCTGAATGCTGCTCTTGCCGACCGAAAATATGTCTGATCGATAAAGGACTTTGATATGAGTATGAGACAGGAATACAAAGCTAAGATCGTATCCAAAGAATATCTTAACGAAGATACTCTCTTCTTCGTGCTTGAGTGTCCCGATATCGCAGCAGCCGCTGTTCCGGGACAGTTCGTGAATATATCCTGCGATAAGTTCCTCAAGCGCCCGTTTGGTATAGCTTCGGCTGATAAGGATAAAGGAACGGTATCTGTCGGTGTTAAGATAATCGGCGAAGGGACAAAGAACCTGTCAGAACTCGAAGCAGGTGATATTGTTGATATCTTAGGCCCTTTAGGCAATGGGTTCGATATTGAATCTTACGATTCATATATCCTGGCAGGCGGCGGCACCGGTGTGTTCCCGCTGAACTTCGCTTACGAGACTCTTACCGCAATGGGTAAGGAAGTTGCCACCGTATTCGGTTTCCGCGACAGATCCCAGGTGATAATGGAAAAGGACGGCCACGTCATCACCACAGATGCGGGAGATTACGGTATCAAAGGTACTGTCATAGCAGGCCTTGATTCGCTTGAACTTAAAGGCAATCCCTGTGTACTGGTCGTCGGCCCAACACCAATGATGCGCGGAGTAGGAGAATGGGCAAGATCCCTAGGACTTAAGTGTTTTGTCTCTACAGAACAGCATATGGCCTGCGGTGTCGGGATCTGCCTTGTCTGTGTATGCAGGGTCAAAAGCGATAATCCGGAAGAGGAATATAAGCATGTCAGATGCTGTAAAGACGGTCCCGTCTTCGATTACGAGGAGGTGATCTTATGAGCGGAAGACTTCATGTCAAAGTAGGTTCCGTAGAACTTAAGAGTCCCGTGATCCTGGCTTCAGG
>JAGCSR010000029.1 GCA_017964005.1 Clostridiales bacterium | reverse complement strand
TGAGATATCAAGGCTCAACCGCAGCAGGATCTACGGCATCGTAAGACTGATCTTCGATACATTGGCAAAGCAATATAAAGCCCAAGGTTATATAGCATCAGAAGAGGACATCTATATGCTGACCATCGATGAAGTATTCGGTCTTGCAAAGGAAGGCCGCGACATGAAGGATGTCGTATCAGAGAGAAGATCCGATTACGAAGGCTTTGCCAAACTTCCTGCATATTCAAGGCTCGTATTCGCAGGCAAGGAATTCGACAAAGCGGATATCCTGGTGAAGACTTACCGCAACGACAGATCGGCCAGGATATTAGTTGGAACACCCTGTTCGGCAGGAGATGCTCAGGGAGAAGCACTGGTCATAAGGAACGTAAATGATGTATCCGATGTCAAAGGCAAGATCTTGATCTCGAAAATGACGGATCCCGGGTGGGTATTCCTCCTGGCGTCTGCCGCAGGGGTCGTATCCGAGAAAGGATCCCTGCTTTCTCACACCGCCATAATATCAAGGGAACTCGGGATCCCCGCGGTTACCGGAGTTGCCGATGCGACAGATCTTATCAGGACCGGTGATATCATCAGGATCGACGGCACAAGCGGTAAGATAGAGATACTGGAAAAAGCACAAAGGAGTTAATATATGCCCGAACTCGTAAGATTCGATAAAGAAGACAGATACATCAAGGACTTTATAAAGCTTGCTCAGCACCTTTATTCTTCTTCCGACAATATGGAAGATCCCGGCTCGATCCGCGAGATCCTGGAAGAGCGCCATCCTCTGAGCAAGTACTTCAAGACAGCGAAGTTCCTGGTATACGACGAAGGTCAGGTCAAGGGCCGCTTTGTCATCACATCATACGAAGGTGACGATACCGCATATATCGGATTCGTTGAGATCGTCAACGATAAGGACATAGCAAAGTTCCTCTTCGACAGTGCTTATGATTATTGCAAGGCCGAAGGATTTGAGAGGATGGAAGGTCCGGTGGACGCATCTTTCTGGATCAAGTACCGCCTCAAGATCAATAAGTTCGAAGACCCTTACACGGGCGAACCATATAACAAGGATTACTACTTCGACCTCTATAAAGAGAACGGTTTTGAGGTCAAGGAACACTACGTGTCCAATGCCTTCAAAGCAGCAGACACGGGTTACGAGAACGAGAAGTTCGAGAACCGCTATAAAGAATTTATCGCCAACGGTTACGAGATAAGGTCCCCGAGGGAAGATGAGATGGATGAGGTGATCGATATTATCTACGATATGGTATCTTCTCTCTACAGTGACTTTCCCATCTATAAGGAGGTGGGCAAGGCGGATTTCCATGAGGTCTTCTCCAGCTTCAAGAAGATAATGAACCTGTCCATGACCAAGATCGCATTCTATCAGGGTAAGCCTGCCGGCTTCTATGTATCGGTCCCCGACTACGGCAATATCGTTTACCATACGAATAATCCCGTCAACATAATGAAGATACTAAAGCTCAAGAAGAACCCCAAGCGCTATGTTATGCTCTACATGGGAGTTTACCCCGAGCATCAGGGTCTTGGCAAAGCCATCACCTACGCGGTCATCAAAGAACTGATGGCAACGGGTCTCCCGTCCATCGGGTCACTCATCCGCGATGGCAAGGTCAATCAGAAATACGCTAGCGAGATGGTGGAAGACGTATATGAATATGTCCTCCTCCAACGCAATATAGGATAAGGAGAACAGGCAATGGAACAAAGGATCAATCAGCTCAACGAATTCCTTAAGGAAGACTACACCAGGTGGGGGAGCCGTGAATATCTGGAAGAATTCGGAACAGGCAAGAAGGTGACCTTCGCAGAGTTCATCGAGGATGTCAATTACCTTGCGCAGTGGTTCATCTCCAACGGCTACAAAGGCAAGAACATCGGAATCTTCAGCCCCAATTCCATCGCCTGGATGATAACCGACATCGCGGTCATGAACTATGTGGGAATGTGTGTCGGCCTGTCCAAGGACTGGGTCGGTGAGAACCTGATCTATGCCATCGAAAAATGTGACATCGAATGTCTCCTCTACGGGGCAGCAAATGCCGAAGTTGTCGACGGTGTCAAGGACAGATTCCCCGGTATAAGATTCATCTGCATCGAAGAAGAATTCGATAAGATGCTGGAAGAAGGCAAGCGCGATCTTCCGGAACTCTTCGCTCTTCCCGAACAGTCCAGCGATGCTCCCGCCAAAGTGGTATTCACATCAGGAACCACATCTTTCCCCAAGGCGGTAATGCTGTCCATCACCAACTGTTTCTTCAGCTGGAAGTCACTTCAGAGAAGGATCACTCTGGGAACCGATGATATTTGCTATCTGTTCCTGCCGTTGAACCACACATACGGATCTATCTTCAACTTCATGTACTCTCTTGTCTTCGGATATAAGATCGTACTCGCTGACAAGATTCCCGAGATGGCACAGGAGATGATGGCGGTAAGACCTACCGCGTTCTCCGCAGTTCCTCTCGTATGCAAGAAATTCCAGGACGGCGCGGCTGCCATGAACCTTCCTATACAGGCTCTCCTCGGAGGGCGTCTCAAGTATCTGTTCTGCGGCGGTGCGACACTTCCTTTGGAGATGAGGAACGCATATGCCAAGGAAGGCATCTATCTCATGAACGCTTACGCGCTCTCAGAGACAGCATCGGGCTTTGCCATCGACTATCCCAACGAGACGGATCCCGACAGCGCGGGTACAGTTTTGGAGGATGTTGAAGTAAAGGTAGTAGATCCTGAAGAAGACGGATACGGCGAGCTTGCCATCCGCGGCGACAACATCTTCTTAGGTTACTACAAGGACGAAGAGGCGACCCGCAAGGTCATGGCTCCCGACGGATTCTTCCTGACCGGCGACATAGGTAAGATCGTGGACAACAAAGTCTATCTTCGCGGCCGCAAGGACACCATGATCACCCTGAGCAACGGCGAGAATATCTCCTCATCCAAGATAGCATCCAAAGTCAAAGCGATAAGCCCCGACATCGTCCAGGTCAAGGCCTATGTCCGCGACGGCATCCTGACTTGCGACATCTACGCGCCGGCTGATTCTTCCGCTGATTTCGATAAGCTCATCGCGGACCTTAACAACACGCTCCCAAAATTTGAGCGCATCAAAGCATTCACGGTCATGGACAGCGCGGGGCTGATAAAGTAGCATATGCCACACCAACTCACAAAATCACTCACATATTCCTTTTTTTGTGAGCGAATCCGTGAGTAAACCCTTGTTTTGCCACACCAACTCACAGAATCACTCACAGATTCCGTTTTTTGTGAGCGAATCCGTGAGTAAACCCTTGTTTTGCCACACCAACTCACAAAATCACTCACAGATTCCGTTTTTTGTGAGCGAATCCGTGAGTTATCACTTTTTAAACGCGGTATGTGAACCGGTGTACTCTACCTCGGAGGGCTTGGTATACACGAAGGGGCACTTGTAGCCTTCAGTCTGGTCCTCGCTCTCGAACGCGACAGTGTAGAAGATGCAGATGTCGTCACCTGCTTTGAACCCTGTATCTGTCTTGACCAGCATCTTCTCGAATGAATCATCGAAGGTCAGCAGGAGGTTCCCCTGATAGTCTTCGGCTGAGACAACGGTGGTTACTTCAAAGTACCAGTCTTTGCCGTTGATGTCGTCAGCATAATTTGCTTCGATGGCTTCATCGTTGATCTGCTGTTTGGCAGGAGCCTCGGTCGTATCCGGAAGCAGTTCGTTCCAGGAAGTCTCCACGGTCAGATCCTTTGTTCCGCCAAGCAGGGAATACCAGGCAAGTCCGGATCCTACGCATGTGAATATTATGCCGAAGATAAGCATCGACACGAATCTCGAATTTGCAGTGACATTCGGGCCCATGATGTCTTCGGGGTGCTTAGGATCGATGCGGATCCTTGCATATGAATCCAATTCGATATCGCAGCAGTCGCCGAGCTGAAGTGTGTCATAGACTGCCTCGATCCTCTGTCCCTCATACGAATACTCGAAAACAGGGGAGATGTACATATATGTCATCGGCGGCCCGCCGTCGCTATCGCTCTGGGAATCAACCATCCTTATATAGCCGATACACTTGGCGTCGATCTCTTCTTTGTAGATGATCTTATCGGAGAGCTTATCGATGATCGCAAGACACACCAGGCATAATCCTGCCAGCCCGAACGCAGCGGACGCAATCCACACTAACATCTCGGCTTCCAGGAATCTGTCACGCAGGAGTATCAGAGACAGGATCGCGCCTGACCCCAGCATTATGAATATTCCGATAACGCGTCCTCTTATCATTTTGCTGGGAGTGTCATTGGTGGATGCCTGACCGGTAAATACCATTATCGCGCCGGCAACAAAGAAGAGGCTGCAGAACAATATTCCGAACACAAGGATCTGCTTTAATATCAGCGCCACTGCGCAGCTGATGAATGCACCGATGACGAGTATAGTGATGACCGCATTCCTGATCTTGGAACCGGTACTCTCGTTCCCGTCCCGCTTCGGCATGCCGTAGAGCTCGTGATTCATGTCGCGTATATCGACATGGAGCATCTTCTTTCTGAACTCATCGTATTCGTCGATCATCCACTGATATTCTTCAGTCTCGATGATCCTGTCGGTTGAGAATTTCCACCTCTTGAAGTCGCGGTTATATCTCATGCGCTATCCCTCCTTATGATCCATCACAGACTAATTATATCAGAAGTGAGGAAAATAGAAGGGACCGCCCCCGATCAGGAGGCGGTCCCGGGCATTTTCTAAGCCGATCCCTTATTTACAGTCGATCTTTATCCGAGGGCGAGGAAAGGATTCCAGTCAGATGTGGAGGACATCTCAAAGTAGGAGATCCTGTAGATACCGGGGATGTTCTCGATTACAACACCGATCTTGAGATCTTTGTTGAAGCCGTAGTATGTTCCATCGACTTCGTTAAGGAATTCTTCGAATCCCATATCCTCGAGAGCCTTGACGTTCTGCTCGAAGAGGCTGTCGCTGACTTTCTTGTCGGCACGTGCTTCAAAGACCTTACCTGTGAATGAATCGTCGGGTGCCAGTGAGTATGCAAGCTCGGGATTCTTCTTGGGGGTGTGCTTACCCTTGCCGAGGTCTACGATATTGAAGATGCGCTCAGTGTTAACGATAGGGAGCTTGATGCCGAATCCGTCAGGTGTGACATAGGACAGTTCGGTGTCTGATGCGCTTGTGTCGGCCTTATCATCTGCATCGTCTGCATCATCTGCAACGTCTGCAGGATCTGTTGCAACGGCAGGTTCTTCATCATTTGTATCAACTGCTGCCGCAGCGTCATCATTATCGTCAGCGTCTACGCTCTGGATATCATTCTTGTCATCCTGATCGTCTGCATCTGCATCAGCTGCAGCAGCTGCTGCCAACTGATCGAGCAGAGCCTGCTCATCGTCATCTGCGACTGTGGTAGCGGCAGTTGCCTGCTGGCCGTCTGCCGGCTGGTCAGCGTGTGTATTCGCGTTGAAGAGGCACACGAGACCGATTGCTGCAACCAGTACAAGTGAAACGGTTGCGATCAACTTAGATGTTCCCTTATAACTTAAGATATTCTGAATTCTCATTTTTACTTCCTTTCCGCCGAAAACAGTTTTGCTGAATGTTACCGGCACAACGATGTACTTGGGTTGGTGGTTCCTGGATGCGAAAGATACCAGTGACATGCTGTAATCGGCTTTAGCGTTCACGCCGAGTTCTGAGATAACCTCTTCATCGCAGCTCATCTCCATATCCTGTACGAACAGCTTATAAGCCAGCCATACGAGGGGATTGAACCAGTGAAGGGCGACTGCCAGCAGTCCTATAGCCTTGAATATCGTGTCCCTGCGGCGGATGTGTGTCTTCTCGTGAAGGAGAAGGTAGCGCATCTCGTCGTCTGCCAACCCTTGGGGCATGTATATCGTAGGCTTCAGTAATCCCATTACGAACGGTGAGTCGATCTGGGCGCCGACACAAAGTCCGGGTTCCAGTTCTGTCACATTCTTAAGGTTCTTGCGCAGGAGGAAGTACTGTCGGGTTATGTAGATTGCGATCCCGAGTGCAACCGCTGCCCATAAAGCAATGATCACATAAGATGTGTTGAATGATCCTGATGTAGCAGCAGTTACTGCTCTGTCGACAGTTGCAGTCGAGCGGTGGGAAGCTTCAACAACTTCTTTGTAGTCAGCGATAGGCAGATCCTTAACGGTGTTTACGGATTCTTTCAGGGGCGCGATATTGAATATCGACAGGTCGGATTCAAGTGCCACGGGACACAGAAGCCTAAGCCCCACGATTCCCCACAAAAGATAGAGATACTTCTTAGGAAGTTTCCTCATTAAGAATCTTGCGGCGAGCACAACAAGGATTACGATGCTGCCGGTAAGGCTCATATTGAGGATCGTTGAGATAAATTCATGCATAGTCCCAACCTCCCGGATCAGTTCTCATTTCTGTACTTATCGATGAGATCGATGAGCTCATCAGCCTCGCTGTCCGACAAAGTCCTATCGCCTAAGAAGGCAGTCAGGAATGAAGGTAGCGATCCGCCGAAAGACTTGGATACGATCCTTTCGGATTCAAATCTCTGAACCCTGTCTCTCGGGATAAGTACGGACACCAGCGAATCGTCGTTCTTGACCATTCCCTTAGCCATGACCCTGCGGAGCATGGTGTAGGTTGTGGACTTCTTCCAGGAAAGTTCGGCTTCGCAAAGCTTGACCAGCTTTCCGGATTCGACGGGTGCGTTCTTCCAGATCACATCCATCAAACGATATTCGCTCTCGCTTAACAATAACTCTTCCATCATTGTTCCTCCGTTGGTTTAAGATCTTAAACTTGCCACTAGTTTACATTTGTAAACCGTATCCGTCAACCCTTTTTTGATCTTGCCTCACATTTGACACATTTCGGCAGCCGTATCTAATATCGTTAATAATTATTATCGAAAAGCTCAAAACGGCAAATGTCGTTTTGTACCCCTAATAACCCCCAAATTACCCGAAAAGTGACGCCTCGGAGACCCCCTGTCTGTGTTAGAATATTATACGGCTCAAAATCGAGTATTTTTGTGCAAGGAGGTCATATATGGCTAAGCTGAATGCTGCTGCAGCAGCAAAGATCGAGGAGATCTGTGCGAGGTACACAGATGAGAAGACTCCTCTCATGATGATACTCAGCGACATCCAGAACGAATACGGTTATATTCCGCTTGAGGTTCAGGAGCTGGTATCTGCAAAGACCGGTATCTCGGTAGCCGAGATTTACGGTGTTGTAACTTTCTATTCCTTTTTCTCTTTGGAACCCAAGGGGAAATACGTTATCGGGTGCTGTCTCGGAACAGCGTGCTACGTTAAGGGTGCTCAGAACGTTATCGACAAGTTCTCTGAGCTTCTCGGCATCAATCCCGGTGAGACCACAGAAGACGGTCTTTTCACACTTGACGCTTTGAGATGTATCGGCGCATGCGGTATCGCACCGGCCGTAAGCATCAACGGTAAGGTCTATCCTAAGGTTACCGTAGGTCAGGTATCAGAGATCATTGATTCTTACAGACAGGAGGCAACAGCATGAGCAAGATAACTTCAACAGCTGCTCTCGACGAGAAAGTAGCGGCATGTACCAAATGTCTTGACGATAAGCTCAAGGGAGCTGACGACAAGCGTCACATCGTTCTTTGCGGCGGTACCGGATGTTTGTCTTCAAACTCCAAGGAGATCATGGAGAAGTTCAAGGAACTCCTCGAAGCAAAGGGCCTTTCCGATAAGGCTACAGTCAACCAGGTAGGTTGCTTCGGTTTCTGTTCTCAGGGACCTTTCGTTAAGATCTATCCCGAGGATACTCTCTATCGTATGGTCAGCCTTGACGACGTAGAAGAGATCATCGACACGGATATCGCAGGCGGTCAGATCGTAGAGAGACTCCTCTATGTAGATCCCTCATCCCAGGATAAAGTAACAAAGCAGGAAGATATCAACTTCTATAAGAAGCAGCGTCGTGTTGCACTTCACGGCTGCGGCGTCATCAATCCCGAGGATATCGATGAGGCTATCGGCATGGGTGCTTTCCAGGGCTTGAAGAAGGCTCTGTCCATGACACAGCAGGAAGTAATCGACGAAGTTCTCGCTTCCGGTCTGAGAGGCCGCGGCGGCGGCGGATTCCCCACCGGCAGAAAGTGGCAGTTCGCTCTGAACGTTGATGCTGATCAGAAGTATGTTGTTTGTAACGGCGACGAGGGCGACCCGGGTGCATTCATGGATCGTTCCATCCTCGAGGGTAACCCCTTGGGTGTTATCGAGGGTATGATGATCGCAGGTTACGCTTTCGGCGCATCCGAAGGTTACTTCTATGTACGTGCCGAGTATCCTATCGCTGTATCCCGTTTGAAGATCGCTATCGCTCAGGCAAGAGAAGCAGGCCTTCTCGGAGAGAACATCCTGGGCACAGGCTTCAACTTTGACTGTCACATCAGGCTTGGTGCCGGCGCATTCGTTTGCGGTGAGGAGACAGCTCTCCTTAACTCCATCGAAGGTAAGCGCGGTATGCCCAGGCCGAGACCTCCTTTCCCGGCAGTCAAGGGTCTGTGGGGCAAGCCTACCTGCGTTAACAACGTTGAGACTCTGGCGTGCGTTCCTTACATTCTTCGCGAAGGCGCAGCTGAGTTCGCAGCAGTCGGAACAGAGAAGTCCAAGGGTACCAAGGTATTCGCTTTGGGCGGTAAGGTCAACAACGTCGGTCTCGTTGAGATCCCCATGGGTACAACACTCCGTGAGCTCATCTACGACATCGGCGGCGGAATCCCCAACGGTAAGAAGTTCAAGGCCATCCAGACCGGTGGACCTTCGGGCGGCTGCCTGACAGAGGAATTCCTGGACGAGCCTATCGATTTCGATAACCTCGTACAGAAGGGTTCCATGATGGGTTCCGGCGGAGCTATCGTTATGGACGAAGACAACTGTATGGTCGACGTTGCTAAGTTCTATATGGAATTTATCTGTGACGAGTCCTGCGGTAAGTGCTCACCCTGCCGTATCGGTACTAAGCGTATCCTCGAGATCCTTACAAAGATCTGTGAGGGCAAGGGCACGATGGAAGATCTGGATGAGCTCGAAGAACTCTCCAAGACCATCAAGACAAACTCCCTGTGCGCTCTCGGCCAGACGGCTTCCAACCCCGTTAACTCCACACTTGCTCACTTCCGTGACGAGTACATCGCTCACATCGTTGACAAGAAGTGCCCGGCTCACGTCTGCAAGAGCCTTATGCAGTACAAGATCGACAAAGACAAGTGTATCGGCTGCGGCATGTGCGCCAAGAACTGCCCCGCTTCCTGCATCACCAGGACCGATTACATCGCTGAAGGCCACAAGCTCGCTTCCTTCGAGATCGATCCTTCACAGTGCGTCAAGTGCGGTCTGTGCATGAGCAACTGTAAGTTCAGCGCGATTTCTAAAGAATAAAGGAGGTAACTACTATGGCGATGATCAATATTAAAATAGAAGGCATCTCCTACCAGGTCGAAGAGGGTCTCACGATCCTTGAGGCTGCAAAGAAGTGCGGATATGAGATCCCTTCACTCTGTGCATTCAACCACGGTGAGTGCAACCAGGGTTCCTGCCGTGTATGTCTCGTAGAGGCAACCGGCGCAAGAGGTCTTGTCGCAAGCTGCGTTTACCCTGTATCCGAAGGTATGGAGATCAAGATCTCCTCTCCTGCAGCTACTGCCGCAAGAAGACACAGCGTAGAGCTTTTGCTCTCCAACCACAACATGAACTGCCAGCAGTGCGATAAGAACGGCCAGTGCGAGCTTCTCCACGTTGCTAACGTAACGGGTGCAAGAGAAGGCGCTTTCCAGGGCGTTCATTCCGAGACACATTACGACGAGCTGGCTCCCGGACTCGTAAGAGATACATCCAAGTGTATCCTCTGCGGCCGCTGCATCGAGAGATGTAAGAACGCTCACGGACTCGGCATCTTAGGCTTCGAGAACCGCGGCTTCAACACATTCGTATCTCCTGCAGAGAACAGATCTTTTGCTGACTCTCCCTGTATCCAGTGCGGTCAGTGCGTTAACGTATGTCCTACCGGCGCTCTCATGGAGCACTCCGAGATCAGTAAGATCGACGAAGCTCTTGCAGCAGGCAAGACAGTTATCGCTCAGGCAGCTCCTGCAGTCAGAGCAGCTCTCGGTGAAGAGTTCGGCTTCCCCATCGGAACACCTGTTACAGGCAAGATGGCAGCTGCTATGAGAAGACTGGGCTTCACCAGAGTTTACGACGTAAACTTCGGTGCCGACCTCACCATCATGGAAGAGGGTACAGAGCTTCTCGGCAGACTTACAAACGGCGGAACACTTCCTATGATCACTTCCTGCTCACCCGGATGGATCAACTATGCAGAGTACAACTACGGAGATCTTCTCCCTCACCTGTCTTCCTGCAAGTCTCCTCACCAGATGCAGGGTGCGATCATCAAGAGCTACTGGGCTGAGCAGAACGGCATCGATCCTAAGGATATCTTCGTTGTATCCGTTATGCCTTGTACAGCAAAGAAGTTCGAGCGTCAGCGTGACCAGCTCAAGGTCAACGGCATTGATGACGTTGATGCAGTTATCACAACAAGAGAGCTTGCCCGCATGATCAAGCGTGCAGGTATCCTCTTCGACAGACTCCCTGACGAAGATTGGGATCAGGACATCATGGGTGATTACACCGGTGCTGCTGTTATCTTCGGTGTAACAGGCGGTGTTATGGAAGCTGCACTCAGAACTGTTTACTTCAAGCTCACTGGCAAGGAATCCGAGCCCATCGAGTTCACGGCAGTCCGTGGCCACGACGCAGGCATCAGAGAAGCATCCATCGATATCAACGGTACAACAGTCAACGTTGCTATCGCATCCGGCATGAAGAGCGCTAAGGTTCTCCTCGACGAGATCCGCGAAGGCAAGTCCAAGTACCAGTTCATCGAGATCATGGGCTGCCCGGGCGGCTGTATCAACGGCGGCGGCCAGCCTTATGTCAGAGAGTGCTTCCTCCACGGCGAGTCCGATGACATCATGGATACATACAAAGAGAAGAGAGCTAAGGCACTCTACTCCGAGGATGAGAGACTTACACTCCGTCAGTCTCACAACAACCCTCAGATCGTAGAACTCTACGAGAAGTTCTTAGGCGAGCCCAACAGCCACAAGGCTCACGAGCTCCTGCATACTTCTTATGCAGCAAGAGAGGGCTTCAACGAGATCTGATATTATAGATCAAACAGTTTCAGACAGGCGGACTCCGGTCCGCCTGTTTTTTTCGGGATCTGCAATTATTTTGAGGCAAATACCGGAGCATACTTGCAAATAGATAAGATATGTGTAAAATATCACGGGCATTGACTGATGCCTAATGAATAAGAATAGGAGTTATATTATGAAGAAGACATTAGTAAGCGCAGTCCTTCTCGCAGCGATCGCATTGACTGCATGTAATGCTGATACTCCCGCTGCAACATCCGCAACTGAGGAGAGCACGACTGAGACAACGACTGCAGCAGTTGAGACAAGTGAGTCATCCGAGGCAACCGAAGAGTCCAAGGATACAGAGGCTCCCGCAGATGACGGATTTGCCAAGTATAAGGACATCACAGACGCGATCAAGACGATCGTTGATACCAAGGATGTCGGAGGCTTCGGAGATTACGGCGAATGCGTCGGTATTCTTGAGACAGCCCAGCTGAGCGAAGATCCTATGGCAGCCTTGAAGTATGAACTTATCGATATCGATAACAACGGCACTGACGAACTCTTCGTTATCAGCGATGAAGAGACTAAGGTTGAGAACGGATCTTATCACACCATCTTTGTCCTTGGTGTCTATACGGTCGATGGTGATGGCAAGATCATTCCCGTAACTGCAGGTTGGGCACGCAACCGCCTTCAGTACATGAAGGACGGCACGTTCTACCGCACAGGTTCCGGTTCTGCAAACACTGTCGTAGTAGAGTTCCAGAAGTATTTCCCCGATAAGAATACAGTCGAAAGCTATGAGTGTTACTACACCACAGGTGAGACGGATTCCGACGGCAACATGATCATGTACAAGGCCAAGGATCCCGCAGCTCCTGCATTCGACGGCAGTGACGAGAATGTCGGTCCTTACGAGGAGTTCCAGATCGCAGATGATATCTATACCTTCGATAATGCAGTATCCTTTGCTGATTTCTACGGAAAGAACTGAGCATAAATAATTGTTCACTTACAGGAAGCAGGCAGTCAAATGCCTGCTCTTTTTTCTTATGCCGCAATAAGACGGGTATAATGGTACATAGAACGTATTACTTTCCAAGGAGGGTTTCCTATGATCAAAGCGATCCTGACAATAGATGATTTCCCGTCGGAGAACACCAAAGCGATAGTCGACTACCTGTTATCGAAAAATATCAAGGTCATATTCTTCTGCTGGGGAGAGAGGCTGGAACAGAATAAGGAGAATGCAATCTACGCTCTCAGGAACGGCATGATCGTCGGCAACCACAGCTATACCCATCCCCATTTCTCAGAACTGACTCTCGAAGAATGCATAGCAGAGATCGAGAAATGCGAAGAAGCATTGGACCGGCTGTACGAAGAGGCAGGGGTTCCTCGTACGGTAAGACCTTTCAGGTTTCCATACGGTGATCAGGGCGGCGCGAACAAGGAAGCGCTTCAGGAATATTTCAAAGCCAAAGGATTCGACAAAGTCGACGACACCAAGATCTCAGAACCCGGGTGGAAGAAGGCCGGGTACGATCAGGATATTGACACTTTGTGGACATTCGATCTCGAAGAATACCGTATCCGCCCGGACAGTGATTTTACCAAGGAAGATGTATTCGCCAAGATGGAAGACCCTGCTCCCGCCTACGGGTTCCCATTGTTCAAGGACGGCTCCTGGCATCTTCTCATCACTCATGCCCACGACGAGACGGAACAGATGTATCCCGAGTACTATAAGCACTTCATCGACCGCATTATCGAAGGCGGAGTGGTGTTCGAAGAACCGAGATTTATATAGCAACAGCAGGTTGCTTTACCTTGGGGCAGACATCTATTAAGATGGAGACATCACCAAAGGAGGCAATACTATGGATACGAAAGATATATTAAAAGAACTAAGAGAGAAGAACGGTCTTACACAGGATGAGATGGCAGAGCGCGTAATGGTCTCAAGACAGGCAGTCAGCCGCTGGGAGACCGGCGAGACCCAGCCTAACACGGAGACCCTAAAGATCCTGTCCCAGGAGTTCAACATCTCTATCAACACACTTCTCGGATCACCCAGACAGCTGTTCTGTCAGTGCTGTGGCATGCCCCTTACTGAAGACGGTCAGATATCCCGTGAACCCGACGGCGCGTTCAACGAAGACTACTGCACCTGGTGCTACACAGACGGAAAGTTCGTATATGAATCCAAAGAGAGCCTGATCGACTTTCTGATCAATAACATGCCTGACCCGGACAACACACCTGAAGAAGAGCGACGCACCCGCTACGACGGCTGGCTGTCTCAGCTCAAACACTGGAAGTAAAATATTAAGACAAACGCAACAGGGCTGCCTTCACGATGTGAGAGCAGCCCTGTTGATAATTTGTGTAAGTAAAAGTCTTTATCCGACTTCTTTTGCTAATTCCGTTACATCTTCGAGCGAAAGACCGGTACTCTCAGCTATTTCTTCAACCGAAAGCTTACCTGCGACTATCAATCTCTCGGCAATCTCAACAGATTTGTCGTAAGCGACCTCTTCCGCAATCAATTCACTCAGATCTTTATATGTTTCCATCATGTTCTCAACTCCCTTCGGATCTTCTTTGTAAAACCTGACCTTCTCTGACAGAACCCTGTTTTGTATTTCATCTGCTTTGGTACAGAAGAAGTCCTGTACCAGTCTTCCCAATTCCGTATCTGATCTGTTCTGTCCGTTCACATACATTATATGCTGTTTGTCTTCGAATTTCATCCCGGTCTCTTCGATCATGCGATTGACACTATATAGTGGCAGACTCCTCTTGTATATGTCATTTAGAGTTATAAATATCACATAGCTTTCAGGCAGTCTGTCACCATATATTCCGGGATCCGGGATGTTGGCATCCATAAGGCTTGAATAGAGTCTTGCTCTCATGGGACGCGCACCTTCATCAGCCTTTTGAAATTCGATATCGTAAGGATTACCATCAGTGTCCTCTGCGAAGATATCAAGTTCGGCTGAGTGCCCGTAAAGATTCTTGATATAGTGTTTGGTATGTACGGACTTGACCTTAAGGTCGGATCTTCCGAGGATAGTCCGGATAAGAACTTCCGCGCATTCGGGATCATTATTGAAAACTGCTGTCATGAGAAAGTCGTCGAAGATACAAAACCCTTGTATCTGTTCCATGATCTCCTGCCTTGTCTTCGGCGTCTTGCTTTGCAACATGTTCAAGTTGCCTCCTTTCTTGGATGTTCAAGAAGAAAGCAGGTTGACCAACAAGTTTTATCTTGTAGGAAGATTGTACAATATCAGAACGGACAAAAATCTCACAAAATCTAACAAAATCTAACAAAGTCTCATTTTTTCTTAAATCTTCGCTCAAAGGGTTGACAGAATACAAAAACAGTGATTTTTATGTTGACATTATATATTGTTCATGCGGTCGTATTCGAAAATATACACACAAATTCGTTCGCAAAAACGGTCGTAAAAATTTACGATTGAATTTACGAACGGTTTCTTTTATAATCTGATCAACTTCATATAGGGGGTGATCAGATGAGAGAGAATAAGCATTTGGAGTTTAAGAGCAAACTTACAGACACATTTCTTAAGACGGTTACCGCCTATGCCAACTACGACGGCGGCAAGATCCTGTTTGGCGTTGATGATCAGGGCAATACGATAGGAGTATCAGATGCCAAATCCCTCGCACTCAGGATAGAGAATAAGATCAACGATAAGATAACACCTGCCCCGGATTTTCTTATAACCACGACTAATTCCGGCAGAGTTGTATGTCTGGAAGTAAGAGCCGGTATAAACAAACCGTATTTCCTTAACAATAAGACCTATAAGCGTAATGACACCTCCACTGTTGAAGTCGATAAGACAGAACTTAAGAGGCTTATACTGGAAGGCGATAATATCGACTTCGAAGAACTGAGATCCAAAGATCAGGACCTTACGTTTAAGACTTTGACCCGTGAACTTAAAGATAAGATCGGCATATCCAAACTCGATCGGGATATCCTCAAGACATTAAGTCTTTATAAGGATAGTGAAGGTTACAATAATGCGGCTGACATCCTGTCGGATAATAATTCATTCCCGGGGATAGATGTGGTTAAGTTCGGAGAGAATATCAATATCTTCAAGAAGAGGGCGACCCTCGACCGTAGATCGATATTAGACAGTTATAACAAAGCAGTCGAGATCTATAAGGACTTCTATCAGTATGAGATAGTCGACGGGATCGACAGACACAAGGTTGAATCCATCCCGGAAGAAGCAGTAAGAGAAGCGTTGGCCAATGCCATTATCCACAGGGTCTGGGATGTGGATGCTCATATCAATGTGTCGATGTTTGATGACAGGATAGAGATCGTATCGCTGGGCGGACTCCCGGATTCGATCTCGGAAGACAGTTACCTTAACGGCAATCTGTCGATACTAAGGAATCCCATACTTGCAGGAGTGTTCCACCGGCTCGGACTCATCGAGAGGTTCGGCACGGGGATCCGCAGGATCAGGCAGGCTTATGCTGCAAGCAGGAATAAGCCCCAATTCCTTATCACCGAAGATTCGATACGGGTGACATTGCCGGTACTAAGCGGCATTGATGATCTTACGGAAGATGAACGGCACATCTACGATCACCTCAGCAGGAATATCAGTAAACCCATCAATGAGGTGATGTCTTCGAAGGATATAAGATTCGGCAAGACCAAAGTAACTAATCTTCTCAAAGATATGTCTGACCGGGGCATTGTCGTGGTCGAAGGCAACGGCAGAGGAACCAGATACAGGATCAATGCCAATGCCTGATCACCGTCATAATTAATTCATCGAAAATTTATCATAACGGATTGAACAGCACCTCCCGGCACCGCGATAATTATAGTAGGGTTTTATTACCATGTAAGATATCCGGACAGCGGCCGAAGGATCGGCGCGAGGAAGGAGGCGTTATATGAGGAGAGGAATAAGAACGACGATAGCGGCCCTGCTTTCATGTGCAATGGTATCAGGACTGTTCTGCACAGGTGTCGGTGCAGATACGCAATACGCAACCAAAACAACACTGTCAAGCGGTCCGTACAGAGAACATACCCCTACGACATATGAATACGACCTTCAGAAGCAAAAAGAAGGCAAATATGTCCTCCCGAGACATAACTATACCGACTATCTTCAGAGCCTGGGAATCCTGTTCCCGGGAGATAAGGTCAGGTTCCTTCCGGAAGATGATCCCAATCCGGACGGCCACGGCTACCATGGTCTGCCCGGTAAGGCCTTTGCCAAAAACGGCGTGTATCTTGATTATCAGGAAGGCCAAGTATATGACGGTCACTTCAAGATCACTGAAGCTGTAACATATGGTGAGAATGTGACTATTGCCAGTAAATCTTCGGATACCCTGCATACTTATATCCGCGAACTTGAAGTGGTTGGAAATGAGCCGGTAATGCTTCAAGGTTACAAGAGTTTTGCTACGACTTGGGCTGCGGAATATAGATACGATGATGACAAAGAAGAATATGTGATGACTGATAATTGGAGTGTCAGCAGTCTCTACTATATCGTTCTTCCCAGATACCAGAAAGTGGAATACAGGTTCAGGATGAACAATCAGGATCAGCCGGCATTCCCGGCAGGTGCCGAGTATTATGATGACAATAATCCCGAGGTCATCTGGGCAGAGGATCTGTCAACGACCTGGACACAGAATGCCCAGAACCCGGAAGTGATAGAAGGGACTGATTTCCTTATCTCACGCCCCTATATAGAAGGGTACAGTTTTGAGGGATTCCAGGCAGGCAATAACACGACAGCCATCAAGACCGACAGCAGATATAATCCTCAGGCGCCTGACAGTGACCATTTCGGTATCAAGTTCTTCAATAACTATCATTTGGACTTCGGCTTCTCCTTTGATAATGCCAAGCACGGTTCTGAAGAAGATACGATGGTTATCCTCCTCAAATACAAATACGATAACTACAAGCCGACCGTTACCGTTAATGCCAATGGCGGTAAGGTGAACGGCAGGGACGAATGGATCTTCAATGCATATAACCTGGATATTACCCAGCAGGAGATCGCCCGTGACGGCTATGTATTGGAAGCATGGTACGAAGATGCTGCCTGCACCAAGTATATAATGTCCCCCAAAGATTCCTACTATTCAACCGAGTTTGAGGATTATGCCTGCAGCAAAGGCTATCATGAGCCGCATTCCTCGACAGTATATGCAGGTTGGGGTAAGGCTGACAGAACGGACATCAGTAACGGTGATCTAAGGGTATCGGGTGTAACGGCTCAGACCTATACCGGCGAAGAGCTTACTGTGTCTCCGGAAGTATATCTCGGCAGCCAGTTCCTGACTAACGGCATCGATTATGAGATCCTTTATGATGACAACATCAATGCGGGAACTCAGCATTACATAATCAGAGGTATCGGCAATTACCGCGGAGTATCCGATCAGACATTTAAGATCAATCCGATGCCGGTTACCCCTCAAGTACAGATAAAGAATTCCCCGCTGACCTACAAAGATCATCTGGAAGAAGACAATCTCATCATAACGACTGCTGAGGGAATCGTAGTAACTCCGGACGATTGGTCTTTTAACTACAACTACACTTCCGAATGTCAGGTATGGATCAAAGTCGATATGTACAATAACTACAAAGGCAATACAGGATATAAGTACTTCGATGTAGAGCCCAGACAGATCGTTCCTAATATCCGGTTGGTCAAGGACAAATTCGACTACACGGGAGAAGAGATCAAACCTGCGATAGATGTGTACGACGATCTCGGATGGACCGTAAACACATACGACTACGATGTTTTATATAAGGACAATATCTTCCCCGGAACCGGAACCGTAGAAGTTACGATGAAGAACTGTTATTCAGGTTCCGGATCGAAAACCTTCACCATCACTGGTGAAGCTCCTGCAACTCCGACGCCGACGGCAGCTCCGACGGAAGCTCCTGCTGCACCGACCGTAACTCCTACCGCGGCTCCCGTCAGTCCGACTGCGGCGCCAACCAATGAACCGGCACAGCCGACAACGACACCTACACAGACACCGGCAGCCCCCACTCAGGCTCCTACCCAAGCTCCGGAAGTTACTCTGGCTTTGGACAAGACCACGGCAACGATAGTCTGCGGTGACAGTCTGGCCCTTAACGCTTCAGTCAAGGGAACTCAAGATCCTGTTATTTGGACATCTTCAGATGCCAAGATTGCTGCAGTGGATAAGTCAGGTAAGATAACTGCCAAGCAGGCCGGGACTGTGACCGTTACCGCAGCAGTAGCGGGCAAGACTGCAGCATGCACTGTGACAGTACTTTATAAGGACGTTACCAGCACCAAGGATTTCTGGTACGCGCCGACAAATTACCTGACGGCCAATGGCATAGTCAAGGGCTACGATAAGCAGACCAAGTTCAAACCCGCCAACGAGTGTACAAGAGCTCAGATGCTGACATTCATGTGGAGACTAGCAGGAGAACCTGCTCCCAAAGCAAAGACCTGTAAGTTCTCTGATGTCAAGAAGACGGACTACTTCTTCAAGGCTGTTATCTGGGCAGTTGAGAAAGGCATAACCACAGGCTACAAGGACGGAACTTTCAAACCTCAGAATGTCTGCACAAGAGGTCAGACGGTTACATTCCTCTGGCGTATGGCAGGAAGCCCCAAGCCCAAATCAACAAAGAACAAGTTCAAGGATGTAAAGACTAAGGATTACTTCTACAAGGCAGTCCTTTGGGCATCCGAGAAGAAGATCGTAGCAGGTTATAAGGACAATACCTTCCAGCCTCAGGGCAAGTGCCTGAGACGTCAGATGGTAACATTCCTATATAAGTACGATAAGTTTGTCAATGGCAAAGGGTAAGGTTAATAGTGTATAATTCAAGTTGTGGAATAGATTATAGGTTTTGATGACGGCACCGGAAGGGAACATGTATGAATAATCATTACAACAACCGCAGTAAGCTGATAACCGGGATCGTGGTCGCGGTGATACTGCTTGCCGCAGTCTTTATCATCGGTATCGCCATCGGCAGGAGTACCGCTAACCGTAAAGCTGTCGATGAAGTTGCCGATGCGGCTGAGAGCTTTGTAGATGACAAGATCATCGGGCATGAAGGCAAGATAGTCGAAGTCAAGTCCCGCGCCAATCTTGAAGATGTTATCAGGATCTCTCAGCTCCGCACCATGACCTATAAGTACGATTCCATCGCCAAGGTCACCGAGGGTGACAGACCGTTATACTACATTGCTTACAAAGGAACGGTAGTCCTCGGGATAGAAGCCAAGGACATCAAGCTGAATATCGATTGGAATACCAAGCAGATCAACATCATCCTTCCCGAGGTCAAAGTGATGGAGACTAATGTTGATGCCGCATCTTTGGACTTCATGATCATCGACGAGTTCTACGATATCCCGTCCATCACCACCACGGCGCAGCACACCTGCATCGCAGATCTCAAAGAGAAGCTCCCGCAGGATTCCATAATGTTCGACCTGGCAAAAGAGACCACACTGAACGAAGTCAAAGCGATGGTCAATCCCATCATCAGCCAGTTCTACGGTCAGTTCAAAGTGACTATCGACTTTGCTGACAAAGAAGGGGAGGGGTGATCGATATGCGTAAGATATTAACAGTCGTAATCTCCATGGCATTGATCCTGACCATCTTCTGTTCCTGCAACAAGAAAGAAGCGGAACAGACCAACAAGGACGGCGCTCCCGCAGAAGAGACGAGCGCTCAGGAGACAAAAGAAATAGCATTCGAACCGGACGAATATCAGATCAGATCCATCTGCGAACTTGCCACCTTGAAGTGCTACTACCATAACACCGCCAAGGCAGTAAAGTCGGCGGGAACAGGACTTACACACTTAGGTGAGGAAGACACCCCTTACTGGTTCGAATATACGGCTCAGGCAACATTCGGTATTGACGGACACAAAGTCCAGGTCGTGATCGACGATGACAGCATCATCGTCTATATGCCTCATGCAAGGATCCTGTCCATAGATGTAGATCCCAATTCCCATACCGAGCCGATCCTAAAGCCCCGCAAGTGGTACCGCAACGATGTTGAGATCGGAGCCCAGGACATTACGGATGCTCTGGCGGAAGCCAACGTCAATCTCAAGAAAGAGATAATGGCAGATTCCAAGAACTTCTCCCTTGCAGAGAAGACCGCGCAGGACCTGATCCAGAACTACATCGATCAGATTACCGAGATGAGCGGCACCAGGTACAAGGTTCAGTGGAAGTTCCTGGGAGGAACATCAGAGACAGAAGCTGAGACGACTGAGACTACTGCCGCATCCTGACCCGAAAAGCTAATCCCAACAATGACCCTAAGGCTGCCTCGTGCAGCCTTTTTGGTGTTGGAAATTATCAATCATGCCATTCTTATCCTTCGATATATAGCATATTGACGTGCAAGTATATCAGCTTCATTGATTGGCAATCCCTTAGATTCCAAGATCCGTTCGATTGCCTGAGCTGGGGATAGAGTGTGATAAGGAAGGAACAGATCCCGGAGTTCTTTGGGCTTTACGATCCTGTATAATTGCCTGGATGATTTACCGTATGTGTAAGACCAATAACGGTAGATATATCCGATCCAAAACATCTCATTTTGAGAATACTTTATCGTACCGTAATCAGATTTCCCATATTCTTCATCGATGCGTTCGAGCACATCCCTTTCTCTGAGGTTTGTTTGAAGGATCGCAAGAGTGTCGAACTCATTTGCCGTCTTGCTGTTCATGAACCTTCTTACAAAGATCTGGGAACCCTCATCGCATAAATCAACAGACAATTCAAAAGCCTTGCCTTGAAGTTCACACAGGATCAGTCCGTCTTTATCCATCTCTTTCATATCATTCACCCTTTATTGCCTTCAAGAAGGATCTCGTCAATGTATTGACCTTGTCCTCTGTATTCGATTCTGGCCAGTTTCACTTTATCGTTGCCGAGTTTCGCTTCGGAACTTCTGATATTCTGATAGTATTTCTTCTCGTCTTGTGACAGGTAGCAATGTTCAAGGACTTTGAGATTCTCAGCGGATCTTTCACTGACAAGTACATACTGATTCCCGAGATGTGTGGCTGCTAAACAATGCTTGCATTGTTCATCGGTTATCTCACCTGCTATAAATGAATCGATTATCTGGAACATCCTGTTATCTGCGATGGGAGCGATGATGTAATCGCATTTGCGCGATTCCTTTATAACTTTTGTCACCAAAGGATCATCCCGGTATCTACCCAACGTTCCGCGATAATATGCTATTGTCAGCATCCACTCTCTATCTACACTATATTTCTTACATTTAAGTCCTTTGCTATCGAAATCGATAAGATACAAAGAGGAGTCTTCAAATCCGGATACGAATGAAACAGCCTGAGAATAAGTTTCTCCGGTGTAAAACCCTGGTCCGAAATCGTTATTGGTCCTTCCGCTGCTAACACTGATATTTCCGTTAATGGAATCTTTGGCGCCATGATAAAGCAACAGGTGCCCTCGTTTGATCTCTTCCTGACAGAACATTTCCTTCAGCCTGTTGATGCTGATGTTCTGGTCGAATGCAAAAGTATAGAACTTCTCAAGAAATGCTGCGGATGGTTCAGTCATACCGATTTCATTTCTCGAGACAGTTATCTGTTGCACTCCGAGAAGATCCGCCAGTTCCTGTTGTGACAGGTTAAGGATCTCTCGTATTGCAAGTATGTCCTTCGATATATTAATATCCATATTGCTTACCTCAACTGCTTTATAACACATTACTTAAACAAGTTCAATAACTTGTTTATATCACATTACTTAAAGTAGTTTACCCGTAATTGTGTGCAAAAGTATGCTCCCAGCACACCAATCCCCTCCCGAAGATGTTTATCATTATCACCCCACCCGGACGAAAGGAGGTTTCCCCAAACAAGATTTACGTCAAAATAACATTCTGTAAGGCAGGATCGCAGGAAAGCTGATTTTGGAATGAGAGGTGCTTTATGCTCAAGTTCAGGGTAATGGTATTAGGACAGGTAAAGAACGGCGATTGGAAACTGACATTCGACACCTATAAAGAAGCCAAGGAATTCGGAGACTTCATAGTAGGCTGCCAAAAGAACTTAACGGACCTGGAAGACAAGAAGGGATTCAGCATGGATGAGGACAAACCTTCACTCCCGTACCTGATAATCGCAGAGGACGAGAATGAAGCAGATGAGGGGAGACAAAGTGCATAGGGGATGTCATTTTTTATTTGATTATCATTAACAGCGATATAACATACTCGATAAGTGGATGGGGTCACCTTCCTCTATAAGTACGATAAGTACACTAACGGCAAGGGGTAAGGATTATCAATAGTTCATGCTATAAAGACTGTCTGGCAAATGGTATAATTACATTCATAATAATTCAAAGCCCCAATACACTGGAGAAATATAATGGATTCTTTTTCTGTCACTAATATCAAGTCATTCAGGGATTGCGCTTGCGTTGATCTTAAGCCTATTACTATCATAGTCGGAAAAAACAGTTGCGGAAAGAGCAGTTTGATCAGATTTCCGGTCGTTTTGGCACAGACTATTACTTCGGGAACTAGCAGTCCTATAAAGTTTTACGGTTCATACATTGATTACGGAAATTATGAGAATGTAGTCTTTAACGGAGGACAAGGACCCATTTCATTCTCCATGAAATGTCTTGAGAAGATTCATAATAAGGAACATGAGGTTGAATTGGTTGTTTCACTACTAAAATATGAGAAGACTATAATCATCGAAAAGAATGAGGTGTATGTTGACGGAACGTTAAGTTACGGATTGTACCGTACTGATGATGGGAAGTACAGCATAAAAATATATCAAATTATTGGGAAAGGTAATTTGGTAATGATTCCGGAGGAACCAATTGAAGTTGTTATAGGAAGTGTAAAGACATATGCATTTTATATCTATCCATCAGCTATGGAGGATATTGAAACAGAAATTATCGATAATTACTTTCCTGAATTAGACCGTTATGCTGACCGTCTGGTAAAGAATAGTTATGGCATTTTTGGTGAATTGGTTCCTGATGTATTCCATAAATTGAAAGACGTATATATTGAGAGGAAGGTAAAGGGTAAAAAGGATCCGGATCAGCTGAATTTCTTTCAAATATCAAATGCATTTCATATGTACGAGGATTTACTACAACGTTTCAGACATAATTTCAGTAATGAATTGTCGAGGGTTACTTATATAGGCCCATTCAGACAAGCCCCAAAAAGGATTTACAGGGACGAAGAGTTTGAAACAGAAAACGTGGGTGGATATGGAGAGAATATCGGCTCTGTTCTGATAAGCGGATTACAGAACAACAAACTTTTAATCGACAAGATATCTGCATGGGTTGAAAGATTTATGGGATATAAACTTATTGTTGATGAAGTTAACAGCGGATATTATCAGATCTTGCTCGAAGATAGAAATGGGATCAAATCCAACATTATGGATGTTGGGTATGGTATTTCACAGATGCTGCCGGTTATAATCCAGGTCCTGGCTGAGTCCTATGATGCAGGTATTAATGAGTTCCCCACTGATAAAGTGAGGATTAAATTCCCGAGATATTCCGGTAATTCGCTTAATGAAGCAATACGCCTTTTTCCGTCTGGTGATAAACCTCTTATGTTTCCTGAAGACGATAAGGGAGATGAAAACGAAGAGTTTACATATGACGATGAAGATGAATTAGATGATATTGACGAATATTACTATTATGACGATCTCGATGAAGATAGCGATAGTGATGAGCCACAAGTGCATAAATATGGCAGGACTATAGTTATTGAACAGCCGGAACTGCATTTGCATCCTGCTGCGCAATCAGAACTTGCCGAATTGTTTGCAGAGGCGGTTATAGATACAGAGAATAAATTGCTTATCGAAACTCATAGTGAACATCTGATAAGAAAAATCCAGGTTTTGGTATCAGATCCGAATTGCAGACTGACCAATGAGGATGTTGCGGTGTTCTACGTTGACAAAAGTGAGGATGGTGGAGCCTTTGTTAAAGAATTAAAGATCCTACCCAATGGTAAGTTTGCAGAAAAATGGCCGTCAGGTTTCTTTGACAAGGCTCACGAATTGTCAATGGAATTATTGAAGAATTCAATGAACTAAGGTGATTGCATGTATAACTTAACTGTCGGTTTAGGATCTTCAATAATCGGTTCGATAATGAACCCTTTTGACGATGCCAATCTGTACCCTAAGATCAAACAACATCGAGTAATACTTAGTCCATCGTTAATTGAGTATTATCTTTCCACTGTTCCTGAGCGGTATCACGATCAATTGGAATTATACTTTGACAGTATTGCATACAACGAAGAGACTTCCATGAGTTTTAAGGATATCCCGGAGCTGGACGCCAGACAGAATCTTATTGGTTTTGTAGACAAGGTTCCGATGAAGGTGTTGGTGTCACAGGAAGAAGAATTCGATTCATATAAGTTGGGGAAAGTAAAGATTACTACTCCTGAAAGTATTAGGAATAATGATAATAATGCCTTTAACAGATATACGTTTCCTATTGTTAATCATGTTGCAAAAGCATCTGAGAAATGTGATTTTTATGCAGCTTGGTTTGGACATTTGTTTGAAAATGAGAAGAATATCACTATAATTGACCGTTATCTCTTAGCAAATAACGGAAGGGAGTCCTTTGAGAAATACTACCTGCCCAGAATAACACCCGGTTCAAGAATAGATATATATTGTTCCTTTGAAGACAGTGATTTTGCTTCTGAAAATGAGATAAAAGCTCTGATAAAGAAAGAGTATGCTAAATGGAATGTACATGTGTATCTATGTGCAGATCGGGATTTTCATGACCGCTTTATTATTCTCAAGGATATCCAGATCAGTTTAGGTGTAGGTCTGTCATTTTTGCATCCAAGCGGTTCGATTATTAAGAATTGCACGATCAATATATCTAAAGACAGAAAAATACAAACTCCAAAAGCTAAGAGTGTTCTGTAATAATAGAATCAAATACAGACATAAGGGTGCACTTTTGGAATCCTATAGGTGTACAATTACAAAAGGGAGCAATCCTATCAACTGTCAAAGGGGAACAACCATGAAGAATCTCATCAAGCTCGTAGTCTTTGTCTTAGCGGTCAGTGTCCTGGTCGGCATCGCGCCGCCTAAGCGCCAGGAACTTAATGCCGCAACCATAGACGGTTTCTCTGATGTCTGGAATTCCAAGGAATTCTGGTTCAAGCCCGTATATTGGGCTTCCGAGAACGGCATCACCACCGGTTATAAGGACGGAACCTTCAAACCGGGCAACGACTGCACCAGAGCCCAGATGGTAACATTCCTTTGGCGCATGAAGGGGAGTCCCGCCCCCAAGACCACATCCTGCAGCTTCAAGGATGTCAAGAAGAGCGCCTACTACTATAACTCGGTACTCTGGGCCGTGGAGAAAGGCATAACCACAGGTTACTCCAAGACCAAATTCAAGCCTAACAATGTCTGCACCAGAGCCCAAACGGTCACATTCCTTTGGAGGATGGCAGGCAAGCCCGCCCCGAAAGCAAAATCAAGCAAGTTCTCCGATGTCAAGAAGGGCGCTTACTACTACGACGCAGTCCTCTGGGCATCCGAGAAGGGAATAGTGGCAGGATATAAGAACGGCACCTTCAAGCCCAACGAGAAGTGCCTGAGAAGACAGATCGTAACTTTCCTTTGGAAGTATTCCGGCAAGCCCGAGCCCAGGAATCTCCCTCCCGAGATCCCCGAAGTAAAGGTCACCAACCAGTATAAGAAGACCAAAACATTCAAGATCGTCGACCTTGGATACAGCTCCACCTATACCTGCAAGCTCCCCAAGGTTACCATCAGCGGCAAGAATACGGATGTGGCCAACGACCAGATCTTAAGGGACTGCAAAAAAGCCATAAACTCCTTTGATAAAGCCAAAACCGTATCGTCCGGCGTGGACTTCCGTTATCTTACATACGACTACCATATCGGCAGAGGTTATGTAAGTATCGTTGTAGAAGAGTTCCAGATAAGCCTCTACGAAGATGATATCGAATATACCACGGCGGTCAGAGTCTATAACATAAACTCCATGACCGGCAAGATAATGGACCGTGTTGATGCTCTCGTCAAGTTCGGCTCAGACCACACGACTTTCCGCAAGGCCGTTGAATCCAAGCTCGAAAGCTACGCGAAAAGCGTAGGCGGCTACATCAAGGATCCCCAGCCCTACATCGACAAAAACGGCAAGCTTTGTTTCGTCGTCGAGTTAGTCCTCGACGGTTATTCAGAGTGGTACAGGGGTAAGATCTGATCAGGTGTATCGAAAAGAATATGGCAATATAAATTAAAGAATATCAAAGTAACAGGAGGACTCAAATGTTTTGCATGAATTGTGGGCAGCAATTGCCTGATGGCGCTAAGTTCTGTTTACAGTGTGGTACACCTCAAGGTGAGGTCGGCCCTGCAGTTGCACCTGCTGCCGAACCTCAAAGCCAGGATAACGGTCCGGCTTTTGTTCCTGCGATGTGTCCTAATTGCAGCGCTCACTTAAGAGTAGATCCTTCCCAGAAGATTGCCAGATGCGAGTCCTGCGGGACAGAGTGTCTCGTTCAAAATGCTATCAAGACCCTTGAGGTCAGCGGATCGGTAAATGTTGTCCATTCAGGTGTTGTTATCCACAAGCAGGACCATACTGGCGAACCAAATTTCATAGTGACATTTATAGCCGGTGACCCGGCGATCGACATGAGCCTTAAGATCACCCCCGGGCCTCAAAAGGTAGTATTCAAGGACGGAGATACTCAGGGTTTTAATCTTGCACCCGGCAAATATAAGATAGTGGCCAGTGTAGGCGGTTTCTTCCAAAAGATCAATGAGACTGTTTCCAAACAGGTCACTATCACAGGCCCTACAAAACCGGTTACAGTTACTGTAGGTATTAAATCCGGAATGTTAAGGACGGCCTATATTAGTGTAGTTTGATTGATATCAGGATATTTAGAAGATCAAAACGGCTTGGAGAGATCCGAGCCGTTTTTTATGTTATGGCTTATATTCAGCTATATCCTCAATCTTACAGTTTAAAATACTACATAGTTTATCGAGAGTATATGTGTTGACGGGTGCATTCTTACGCAGCCGGTCAAGCTGCCCTGATGAGACACCATATTCATGAATCAACTGATATTGGGACACTCCACGAGTCTTCATTGTTGCCCATAATCTGTCGTAAGTGATCACACCATCTACCTCGAAAATTAACTATCTGTAAACCATCGGTTAATTATCAAGTTAGCAATAAGCACACATATTTACCATAGCCCGTATGTGGGCTATAATGACCTTAGTTGGTTAGACTTTGGATTCAATAGTATTTATATATTGCATTGAGTCCTTTCATAATTTTGATTTTAAGTAAAGGAGAGATCGTTATGATAAGGTGCTTAAATTGCGGAAGTGATAATGAAGATAACATGAAGTTTTGTATGAACTGTGGGTCGAGAATTGACAGTTCTACTAATATTCCTGAAACACCTGGTTACTCAGGAGGTCAGTCTCAACCTGTTATGATGAATCAACCGTCTAATACTGGATATCCCCCTGTGAATTCTAATAATAGACCAGGATTGGATGTTTTTTGTTTGATTGGTTTCTTATCCTCGTTTGTTGGCCTAATATCGTTTGGAATTGTATCACTTGCAAGTTTGCCTCTATCGATAGTGGGTTTGGTTACGACTAAGAGCAATGGTAAGCGCGGTAAGGGAATGGCTATAGCTGGAATTGTTATTTCAGCAATAGGATTATGTTTGTTGTGTGCACTGATTATTCCTGGGAGCAACAAAGATACTTCAGATACTACAACTACTGTGGAATCAACAGTAGAATCAACAACAGAGTCGCTTACTGAGACTACGACGGAGGTAACTACCGAAACAACGGCAGAAGATCCTACTGAAGCTACAACAGAAACATCTGTGGAAGCCACAACGGAAACATCAGCGGAAGCAATCGTAGACCCGACGACTGAAAGTACATCCGAATCGGTAGCCCCTACAAATACACCGACTCCAACGGCAACACCAACACAAAAGCCAAAGTCAAAGTGTAAGGTTTTATTTGATGTAGATGTTAATGAAAACATCCTGTTTTCAAAGTATTCCGTCGTAATGTATGTGGATGGCAAAAAGATTGCGACGATGAAACAGGGTAAGTTCTGTCTTAAGACAAAAACACTCAAGTCTGGTGAGCATGAAATCCTGTTTACAAAACGTGGCGATAAATCGATAACAGGAACGACAAAGATTAATGTAACTGGAGATAGTACCTTTAAGTGTAGGGTAAATACGCATAGTGATTCTATAGAAATATGCAACCAAGAATTGTTGGATCATCTTGAGTCAACCAAAGCGGTAATGCCGGATGTAACGGAGATGAGATTGGACGATGCATTAAGCACATTAAGTGATTTAGGATTTAAGAATATATACGCTAAATCCGATGGATGGATTTTAGTAACTGATCATTGGTTGGTTGTTAAGCAAAATTATAAAGCTGGAAAGAAAGTCGGTAGAACAAAAAAGATCATATTGACCTGTGTAAAGGATGGATGATAATTCTCCTAGTAATATTCGACTTGAACGAGGTAGTTATATGATTATTGATATGAAGTGTAGTAACTGTGGTGCGCCACTTAGATTCGATGACTCAAGACAAGTTATGTTTTGCGGTTATTGTGGGCATAAACTCGTCTATATTCCGGAACAAATGAATATCAATCATCAAGTTAATGTTTCCGGGACAGTACAGCATGTCCAGAACAGATTTAATGATCCCAACCTGTATATTACTTACAATACTTCTAATCCAGCTATAATGATGGTTACCAGAATTGTATCAACAGGAATGAAGAACACCTATGTCAATGGGCAGACACTCTCTTTTCATCTTAAGCAGGGCAAGCAGCTGATTGTTCTTAAGATTGGGAAGAGGAATTATAATCGTGAGATAGTTATTCCGCCAGATAATTCTCCTGTGCGGATATATGCATCTTTTAACGGGCATGCTCAAATATCAATAGATCAGCCGTACTGCTGATTATCTAATGGTTCATAAAATGGGAGAACAAATGCAGTCTATAAAAACAAAAAAAATATGTATTATTATGATTGGTTGTTACATTATTCTTGGTTTATTGGGATGCAACAACAAAGCGAGCGAAGAGTCAATGAAGGCTGAAATTGAAAGCCTAAAATCTGAAATGTCAAATTACACTTCTACTAGTGAAACTGTTACAGAATCTATTATCAATTCAAGTAAAGATAACGGGAATAAAACCTCTTCGACAAAGGATAAGAATATTTGGTTTGGCAATGAAGATTATATAGTGGATAAATTAAATGAAGGTGGTTTTGGGTGTAGCTTGTTAGGGGGACAGATCCATATATTAGATGATCGTTCGGATTATTTAGTATTTAATTACTCGGAATTTTATGATGGCAATAAAGATGCTTTGAATTATGAATATTCTGTATTGTTAGGAGAGGACACGAATTTTGATAATTACATGGAGGCGTATTTCGCTTTAATAACACATGACTATAATAATGGGTTGTTTAATGGAACCATGTATGTGCGTAATAATGGAAATAATGGATATGTAACATTTGATGGAGGAAGTACAAACACCGATACCTACAGGTATTTTATTGATCAAGGCAATTGTTATGGCGGAGTATATATATGCGATAACAGGATCTTGCAGATATATTATAGAGATTTTCAGAGTTTAAGTGGGAAGACTATTACGAGGGACGATTTTGTTGACGAAATTCTTACTTGCCTCGAACTGCCAACCCCATAAATAAACAAAGACTCATGATGCAAGAAGCTCAATATACTATCAGTAACATCTTTTGCATGGTTCGTTTCCAATGCTGATTGCATCTTCAAGTAGGACTTGTTACGGATTATGGTATTGCTTCAAGTTTTGAATTGTGTTTGCGAATCAACCTATTAATCTTGCTCAAAGATTATGATACTGTTTACGATATGGTGCTGGGAGATTTCGGAGTCGACCTGGAAACATTTGACCCCTACGATTGTTCGACCTGGTACTGAATTCGTTTTTATCCGTCTTGATTATGTTTGCAAGTTGTTTATATTTTCGGTTTAAAGTTGTAAAATAGATAACGATAAAAGTATCCATGGAATAGGGAGGAACTTATATGAATAAGAATATCAGGGCTGTTGCCCTTGTTTTGGCGGTATCCGTGATGTTTTCGGTGGCAGGGTGCAGAAAGGATCCTGAACCTACTACATCTGAGACTACTACCACTACTGAAGAAAGTACTACTGCAACTACTACTGCTGAGACTACCGCTCCTTCGGAGACCAGTGCGGTGCCGAAGAAGGGTGAGAAGATCGAATTCCCTACAGGGGACCGTTACCACTATAAGATGGATCTTACTCTGAATGAAGAGGAACGTACTATCGGCGGACATGTGGAGTTCACTTTCTTTAACGATTCGGATAAGGATTGGGATAAGCTGTGTCTTAGAGACTATTCGTCTTTGTTCAAGAATCCTACGGATGCAGGGTACGACAGTGCTGTAAAGACTGAAGGTGCTCTTACAGAGATCACTAATGTTACTGATTCCAGGGGCAGCGGTACTATCGAGATATCCCGTGATAAGGATGTGTCAGTTGTATGGGTTCCTCTTGCAACAAAGCTTGCGCCTGCCGAGAAGATGACCCTGTCTTACGATTTTGTTGCGACTATTCCTACTGTTGCCGACCGTTACGGAGTCTCAGAGGGCGTGTTCTGTGTTACCAACTTCTATCCTATATTGGCTGAATATACATCCGAAGGATGGTCACATGCTGCATACTACAGCATGGGTGAGTGCTTCTATTCCGAGATCTCGGATTACGATGTTAATCTTACATTGCCTTCAGATATGGTTATGCTGTCGACCGGTGTTGAGACAGGGGAGAGTGCTTCCGGGTCTTCTAAGACTATTACTATCTTTGCGGAGTGCGTCCGTGATTTTGTGTTCTGTGCAAGCGACAGGTTCAAGCTGGTGGAAGGCGATTACGGGGATACCCATGTGCGCACGGCTTATATGGAAGAAGAAAATCCTGAAGGAGATAAGATGGAAGCAGAGATCTCGCTTAAGGCTGCTATAGATTCTCTGGCTGCGTTCGGGACTGCTTTCGGTGAGTATCCTTATAAGGATCTGGAAGTTATCCTGGCGCCTATCTCTGCAGGCGGAATGGAATATCCGAATCTGGTGATCATTAGCAAGACATATGTAAGCGGCGGCAATGAGGATTCGCTGCGGAGCCAGTATCAGGAGATGGCAGATAATGTCGTATCCCACGAAGTCGGGCACCAGTGGTTCATGGGGATCGTCGGGAGCAACTCGGGAATGCAGCCCTGGCTGGATGAGTCTTTCGCATCGTTTACCGAGTATGTATACGAAGTATATGTATATCCTGCCAAAGAGGAACCTGCGGCAATGGTTATTGACGATTCCGGCTTTACTGCTGTTGACGACTGGACTGTGTCCTATAAGGATGAGAATAGCGTTACCATCAATCTTCCTTACTACGACTATCCGGATGAATGGACATATGTGTCTGCGGTCTATTGGATCGGCAAGGATGTCTTGAAGAGGATGAACGATATCTTAGGTCAGGAACAGTTCTACGGGATCATTCATGAGTATGTGAAGCGGAATGCTTTCAAGAATGCGGACCAGACTGATTTCTTCAAGGTTCTGTATGAGAAGGCAGGCACCGACAACGAGGAGCTTAATAAGGTCATTAAGCAGTTTTTCGATGAGAAGGTGCAGCCGTCGAAGTTCTCCTGAGGGATTGCCTTTATATTGCCGAGAGTTTCGGGCGTAAATTTGGTTTAAAGTTGTAGAATAGGTTATATATTTGGAATTGGGGAGGTATATCCTATGAACAAAAAGATCAGGGCGATAAGCCTTATGCTTGTTGCGTGCATGCTGTTCTCTGTGGCCGGATGCAAGATAAGGATCCATTCCAAGGAGACGACGGAAACTACGACGACTACCGAAGCTACCACTACCGAGGCGACTACGGAAGCTACGACAACTGCCGAAAGTTCGGCGGCAACCGAGCCTTCCGAGACGACTTCTTCCGAATCTTCGGGATTCCCGGAGAAGGGGTGCAAGATCGAGTTCCCTTCGGGTGACAGGTACCTTTATAAGATGTATCTTACTTTGGATGACAAGAAGAATACCATCGGTGGCCATGTGGATGCCACATTCTTCAACGACAGCTCGGACGATTGGGATAAGCTGTGTCTGCGTGACTATTCGTCCCTGTTCTTAAAGCCTGAGGACGCAGGATACGATGGGGGCGTTAAGACCAACGGAGCTCTGACCGAGATCAATAACATCCAGGATTCCCGTACGGGGAATACCATTGAGTACGAGCGCGATAAGGACGTATCCGTTGTATGGCTTCCTCTGGAGAAGAAACTGGCGCCCGGTGAGAAGATGACCTTATCCTACGATTTTGTGGCCCAGATTCCGACCGTTGCCGACCGTTACGGTGTACAGGACGGCGTGTTCTGTATTACCAACTTCTATCCTATATTGGCAGAATATACTTCTGAAGGATGGTCGCATATCGGATTCTACGCATGCGGCGAGTGTTTCTATTCCGAGATCGCGGACTTCGATGTTATGCTGACCGTGCCTTCAGATATGGTGGTGCTGTCAACGGGTGTTGAGACTTCCGAGGCTAAGGAAGGAGATACGAAGACCATAGGAATATATGCCGAGTGCGTACGTGACTTCGTATTCTGCGGAAGCAAGAACTTCAAGCTCGTCGAGGGCGACTACAAAGATACGCATGTAAGGACTGCTTACTTCGAAGAAGAAAAACCCGAATACGATAAGATGGAAGCCGAGATCGCTCTTAAGGCTGCGATTGATTCTCTGGAAGCGTTCGGTTCTGCTTTCGGTGAATATCCTTATAAGGATCTGGAGGTCATAATTGCTCCGATCTCCGCGGGAGGAATGGAGTATCCGAATCTTGTCATCATCAGCAAGGCATTTGTCGGGACCGGTGACTCTGATGAGTCAAGGAAAGAGATCTATCAGCTGTCTGCTGACAACGTCGTATCCCACGAGGTCGGACACCAGTGGTTCATGGGTATCGTCGGATCCAATTCGGGACTGCAGCCCTGGCTTGATGAGTCTTTCGCATCCTTTACCGAGTATATATATGAACTGGCAGTATATCCCGATAAGGCCCATCAGCTTCCGGTGACGTTTGATGACGGATACTATACAAGGAATGTGCCGATCAATAAGTCATACTTCGATTACGACGATAACATGAGTTATATATCTTCCGTTTATTGGAGAGGCAAGCAGATCCTGGTAAATATGTATGAACTCCTGGGTGAAGAACAGTTCAACGGGATCATCCGCGAATATGTTCACGAGTTCGCATTCAAGAACGCGGATCAGATGGACTTCTTCAATCTCCTCTATAAGTACGCAGGTACGGATAACGAGAAGCTGAACGATATCATCTATGAGAACTTCGACGATACGGTACAGCCGCCGAAGGCAGCGTAAGTTTACCGATTGATAATCGCCCCCATGAAGTATAATATTGACATATACTTTCATGGGGATTTATTCATGACTGACACTGATTTGACCAAAGTATTGGCAGAATGTACCGAAGCGGCAAAGAGCGGGTATGAGCTCGCGTCTGCCGAGAAGGTCGTGCTGGATAAGATCCTCGGGGCTGCCGAGGATAAGATCTGTGATACTGCCGTCGAATATAAGGCGTCGCCTTGCGAAGTCGTGGGGATAGGTGAGACTTTGGAGGGGCAGCTTGCCGAGATCCAGGGGGCCGTAGATGACCTGAAGATGTCTTTTGCTGAGGACCTGGAAGTCCTAGGCCGTGATCTTGAGAAGTTCTCGGTTACGTTGTTCGGACGCACTATGGCTGGTAAATCCACTCTTATGGAAGTTCTTACTGAAGGCGACGGTTCCGCTATTGGATTGGGCGCGCAGAGGACGACACGTGACATAAGGCGGTACGAATGGAACGGCCTTGCCGTAACTGATGTTCCCGGGATCGGGGCTTTCGAGGGGGAAGAGGATACGCGTCTGGCATTCGATGCGGCAAAAACCGCAGACCTCATATTGTTCCTTCTGACTGACGACGCGCCCCAGGCTGTTGAGGCGGACTGCTTCCGTCAGGTCAAGGACCTGGGCAAGCCCGTGATAGTGATCATGAATGTCAAGGTGTCGGTGGATTCCGGCAAGAGCAGGAAGCTCGTAGAAAGGGATATGAACCGGGCGTTCGATCCTGCAAGGCTGGAAGAGATACGCCGGCAGTTCTGTAAGTTCGCTGAGCCCTTCGGGCAGGACTGGACTTCGGTTCCTTTCGTGTTCGCACACCTTAAGGGTGCTTATGAGGCTGTTAAGTGTGAGAAAGCGGGAGATGCCGAGCAGACTGAGTTCTGGAGAAATATAAGCCGGATAGATGAACTTAAGTCTCTTATCTGTGAGCAGGTATCTGTCCGCGGCAAATATATCCGCGTTAAGACCTTTGCCGACATCATTGCCAACCCCATGATAGAAGCTCTGTCCGAGCTGGATTGGCAGAGCCGGATGAACGAGTCCCAGGGGAGTGTCATTGCCGATAAGAAGAAGGCTTTGGAGAAGAGGCGCGAATCCTTCGTCAAGGAAGGCAGGAAGAGGATAGAATCCTTCATGATGCGTCTTAAGACCGAACTGCGTGCTGATATCGCTACCTTCGCGGAAGACCACTATAACGATAAGATGGCGGACCTTGCATGGGGCGAACTCATCAAGTCCAAGGATATAGAAGGCAGGTGCCGCGAGCTCCTGGATGATATGGAAGCCGAAGTCGACGGCATCATTGCCGAAGCGATGCGGGAGATGGAGAGCGAACTTCGATATGTGTCCGTGGATTCCATACAGAGGAATTTCCTGACTCCCGCTCTCGTCGATGCCAAGAGGATCGTAAGCTGGACCAGCCTTGTGGTAGGCGGAGGCGGTACTGTTGCCGCCATGATCCTGACCCTTGCAGGTGTTGAAGTCGCGGCAGGCCCTGTCGGTTGGATCGCCGCGGGAATAGGACTTGCAGGCGGCATAGGAGTGCTGTTCATAGAATCCAGGGGAGATAAGCTGGCCAAGGCCCGCGCCCGTCTCGAGAAAGAACTGGGCGAATCCGTTAATGCCACATGCGACAGCATCTGGTCTCAACTTGAGAAGAACCTGGACAGGCTCGTAACGGGCAAGATAGATCTTGTGCTGTCCGAACTTACCAAGATAGGGAATGTTATCGGGTCTCTGGCTTCGGCTCAGGATTCTCTTGCAGATTCCCTTCGGTCCGAACTGCGCTCACTGAACATGAACTTTACCGGGAAGATCGCTTCCGCCGTCTTCGGCGAGGAAGCTGCATCGTCTTACATATCGAACATCACAACCGCTGCCAGGATCCCCGGCGTGGTAACGCTCCTGTCGGAAGAATCTGAGGGAGCCGTGGCAGGAGATTTTCGGGATAAGATGGCAGATCTTATCGCAGAAGACGTGCAATTCGTCACTGCGACAGCCGATACGGCCGAGTTCGTGTCGGGTGTGCTCGGCGGAATGGTGGATCCCGCAAACATAGTCTGTGACAGGGAATGTAACACTGTTATAATCAGAACAGACGAGAAAGATGCCAAGCTCTATAACAGGCTGCGGCTGCTCGAGCAGATCGCGCCGTACAAGATAGGAGGATAGCCTATGTTAAAGATCGCCGAGTTGTCCCGCGCTTCCGAGGCGCTGAAAGAGAAAGCCGTCCGCGCGCTGGCTGAGGCCGGAACGGGTGAGGTCTATGAGGCCGAGAAATCCGACCGGGTGAGGATAGTTTTCGCAGGTCAGTATTCGGCAGGCAAGTCCTCCATAATCAAGATGCTCACCGGTGACGATACGGTTGCCACGGGAGCCGAGATCACGACACAGGAGACCCATACATACGAATGGAACGGACTTGAGATCGTTGACACTCCAGGTGTCCATACGACCCTTCGTCCCGACCACGACGAGATATCCTATAAGGCGATCGCCGCAGCAGATATCCTGGTGTTCGTTGTCACCAACGAGCTGTTTGACTCTTATATGGCAGACCACTTCAGGCGCCTTGCGATCGATAAGGACAAGGCAGGTGAGATGATCCTCGTGGTCAACAAGATGGACCGTGCCGCAGGCGGCAATACCCCTGCCCAGCAGGACATCATCCGTGAGGACTTAAGGACTGTTCTGGCACCTTATACACCTGAGCAGCTCCACCTGTCATTCCTGGATGCCCAGTCCTATCTCGACAGTCTCGAGGAGAGGGAAGAAGACCCCGAGCTTGCGGATGAACTCCTTGCAAGATCCGGATACGAAGACTTCATTACAACTCTCAATGAGTTCGTATCCGACAAGGCTCTTACTTCGAAACTTACGACAGACCTTTATGTCCTGGACAATGCTCTCGACAAGGCGATCTCGGATCTTACTCCGGGGTCGGAAGATGCCGATATAGATGCTCTGGAAGAAAATCTCAAGCAGCAGCGCCACATCCTCGTGGATGCCAGGACCCGTACTCAGAGGGAAGTTGCCGACATCTTCTACGATGCGTCTTCCAAGATCCGCGGCCTCGGTATAGATGCCGCCGCCCTGGTGGATTCGGGGCTTGGCAAAGACGACCTCGAAGAGAGGATCGCCCAGTACGGCAAGGAAGCCGAAGACCTTATGGAGGAGACCCGTCTTGCGGCAGACTACCATGTGCATTCCTGCTTCCTGGAATTGGGTCAGAGCCTCGTGGATATGGAGTCCACCGAGTTCACCCAGAACCTTAAGATCCGTCTGGTGGATAAATACGACAATCTCCCTGATACGGTGAAGAAAGTATTTGTTACTGCAACGGATCTGGAAAAGAAAGGCGACCTTCTGGTGGGAACTCTCGTTAAGTCCGGTATCCCGGAGATGCTGTCTCTTGCCGATACATCAGTTAAGGCCATAAGGCTTACGGACAACACTTCGAAGTTCTTGAGGAGCTCCCTCCATACCATGAACGCCGGAACGAAGATCGCGGGGAAAGCCGCAACCGCCGGCAAGGTCGGGAGTAAAGCCGCGACCGCAGGGCGTGTCGCTTCCAAGGTGGCTGACCGCAGTTCTTCCATCTTCGGCGTAGTTGGTGTCGGGCTCGAGTTGGTCCTCCAGTTCAAGGAAGACTACGATGAGCAATTGATGCTCGAAGCCATGAAGAACAACCGCCAGAATATAAGGTCCGAGTTCAATACGGCTGCTGCCGCTCTGGAAGACTATGCCGCGGATTATATAAAGCAGTGCGTCGTAGGACCTATGGAACAGTCGGTAAAATCCGTTGAGGAGAACATTTCCGAGCTCCGCGAGACCAGAGCGGGGCGCTCCGAGAAGTGCATAAAGCTCGAGCGCATCCAAAAAGATATCCAGTCCCTCATAGCAAGGATGCACGGGATAGAAGAGTGAATGGCCCGTTGGGCAGGAGGGGAATAACATGGCAGATCAAAGACTTATCCTGGTAACCAAAGACAGACAGACGGCAGAAGAGGCAGGCAAGATCCTGGTATCTTCCGGCAAGATCGAAGAGAGCGATATCGAAGTCTGGGAAGAGAAGACATGGGACGTTAAGCGCAAGACAGGTCCCGTCAAGGATAAGATCCTGTTCGTCGGGAGCATCAAGGATACGGAGTCCCTGGGCTGCTTTATCGACATAAGCTACGAGCGCTGGGGCATCAGGTACGGCACGAACCCCCGCTATGCCGTGGTCACCGCCGACACCATGTACATCAAGGATTCCGCCCGCTATAACGCCTTCATGGCTGACTTCAACGAGGCGCTGGGAGATATCCTGGCACCGGAATCTTCCGATCCTTCCTCTATATCGGATTCCATCCCTTCAGATCCCGTTCCCACAACAAAGCCCGGGACCTCCAAGGTCGCCAAGACCTTCGGTACTGTGGGCCTTGCTGTTGCCACCGGCGGGGCGAGCCTTGCTGCCCAGAAGATCTACGACGATAACAAGAACCTTGCGGAGAAACAAAAGCAGCTGTGCCTGTTCGGAGTGTGGCATTTTGCCGTAAACTCCCTGGAGGACTTCATGGCGGGGTAAAACGTTCAGATTTTCTCCACATTCCTGTAATAATTTTTCAAATTTATATTTTACTTTTAGGGCACCAGCAGTTAAAATATTATAATACTATCCCTCTACTGCGAAAGGCACCCTAACCTATGAATTCTACTCTCCCCCGCAAAGCCCTGTCCTTATTCATCGCGATCTTCATCTGTGCCGGAACCTTGTTGTCCGTGTGTACGCCTGTCGAGGCGGCGACCTATCCGACATTGAAGACCGGATTTGATGTTTGTAATGATTTCAAGACGATGGCAGGGGCTATCACAAATGTAAAGACGTTTCAACGAAGCAGTACGTTAAGCAATTCTGCCACTTTATATGACATATCCGAGAATGGAGACGGCAGTATCTATGCCTGGTGTACCGGAACCGGATATAACAGGAACATTTATTGGTATTCAGCATCGGAGAAGATTTATCTTAATCCGAATAGTGCTCAAATGTTCGAAGGTGCATCGAGTCTGGTGACATGTAATCTGTCCGGATTAGATTCTTCAAAAGTAACCAACATGTTTCAGATGTTTTGTAAATGTAAAAAACTGACTTCATTGGATGTTACAGCTTTTGATACGCACAATGTTACAAATATGAACGGTATGTTCAGTAATTGTGCCGTGTTAGCAACTTTGGATGTTTCAGGTTTTAACACTTCAAAAGTAACGAATATGGGGGCAATGTTTAACAGTTGTGCCGCGTTGGTTCCTACCGGAGTTGAGTCATTCAACACCGGAAAGGTAGAGAATTTTGCAAACATGTTTAATGGGTGTAAAAAAATAACTGAATTGGATTTGTCCGGATATAATACCTCATCTGCAACGGGAATGGCCAGCATGTTCTATGGTTGCTCCGGTCTGGTAACTTTAACTTTTGGAAGAGGGTTTGATACTTCCAGAGTTGCTACATTTACAGGCATGTTTGGTGCCTGTAATGCACTGACTACTATATATGCTTCAAAGAATTTTGTTGTCGACGGTGAAGATACCGGTTCACTTGACGATGTGCCCAGTTCAAGTATATGGACAGCCTTTAACGGGTGTAGATCCCTTAAAGGTGGTGCCGGGTCAATGATTTCTAGTGATGATCAGTCAACCCAAACAATTGCTTATGCCAGATTTGACGGCGGCCCTTCGAAGCCCGGATACTTCACTCAGAAGTCATCAACAACACATAATTTTGCAGAACCGGCATATACACCGTATTTTGATTATCAACATCCGGAGAACAGCTATGTTCTCGGTGTTACTATGTGTTTGGATCCCAATTGTCCCAATATGGTCGATGGTGAACCATATGTGGTAACTGGAAGAGCAGAAATTTACAGATATGAAGCGGTAAACGGACAGTATCAGTCTTGTGACGAAGACGGATATTATGATATCTACTTTGATGCCTTCGATGTTGACGGATTTAATGACCATTTGGAATATCGCAATGAGAAATTTCCTGCGTTGGGTCACTTGTGGGGTGAAACTCAATTTATTGAGGATGTAAAGACAGGTAAAGTTACGGCCACAGCGGTCTGCGAACGTGATTCAGATCATATTGCAGCTGAGACAGTCAATATGGCTTATACTTCCATGAGCAATCCTACATGTACCACTCCCGGTGTAAATGAGTATGTTGCAACATTTACGCAAGAGCCGTTTGCCGGTGTGACACACACGGGTCAGGTTACGGTTCCTGCTCTCGGACATAATTGGGGTGAGGCAGAGTACGAGTGGATCGATAACTATACCAAGTGCAAAGCTACACACATTTGTTCCAGATGTAATAAGGAAGAAACCGAGACGGTTGATGCTTCGATAACTGAACAGAATGTTCCTGACTGCAATCACGGAGGATATGTAACATATACTTCTAACGCATTCAGTAATCCGGCATTCTCGGTTCAGACTGAGACCATCACCCTTTCCCCGCTCAGTCATTTCTACGTGACAAGAGAAGAGAACCGTCATGAGGCTACTTGTACTCAGACAGGAAGCTATGATCTTGTAACCCGTTGTCAGATCTGTGGCCTGATCGATAACAGCGAACACCATACGATCCCCAAGAAACCTCACGACTGGAATACTACCAATATCAACGATGACAGAGATGTATCCTGGAGCGCCAACAACAGTGCGGCAACACTGACCTTATATTGCAAGAACTGCCAGACACCTACCGCGATCGCAGCTTCCAATATCAGCAGCGAGGTACTACAGGGCGGTTCATGTGAAGCTCCCGGAACCATAAGATATACAGCGACTTTCACGAATTCCGAGATCGGCACGATCATCAAGACCAAGACCGTGGCAAGCACTGCTTTAGGACACAACTGGGGTGAAGTTGACTATAAATGGAGTGCAGACAATTTGTCTTGTACCGCAACCCGCGTATGTTCCAGATGTAATAAGACCGAGACCGAGACTAAGGCCGCGGATATTACTTCTACGGCTCAGACATGTACCGAACCCGGTACTACAACTTATACTGTAACGTTCGAGAATGCTGTTTTCGGGACTCAGACAAAGACTGTATCCGGAGAAGCAGGAGCAGGACACCTTTGGGGCGCAGTAACATATACCTGGAGTGCCGATAACAAGAAATGTACTGCTACCCGTGTATGTTCCAGATGTAATACGCCCGATACTCAGACAGTCAATGCAGTTATCACCGTATCCCGTCAGGCAACATGTGAAGTGAAGGGCGAGCATACATATACTGCGACATTTACGAATCCGGCTTTCGAGACTCAGACCAAGAAATTCGAAGATATACAGGCTCTCGGACATACCTGGGGTGCGCCGTCTTATGACTGGAGCACAGATAATCTGACTTGTACCGCGACCCGCGTATGTTCCAGATGTAATAAGACAGAGACCGAGAACGGTAAGATAACGGTATCTTCCTCTGCACAGACATGTACTGAGGCGGGTGTGACAACATATACCGCGACCTTTACTAATTCTGCCTTTACGACGCAGACGAAGACCGACACGAATGCGGCATCCGGACATCTGTGGGGTGAAGTAACTTATTCCTGGAGTTCAGATAACAAGAGATGCACCGCTACCCGCGTCTGCTCGAGAGATGCAAGCCACAAGGAGACAGAGACGGTCAATACAACGAGTGCGGTTACCCGTCAGGCTACCTGTGAGCAGAAGGGCGTGACCACATATACGGCAAGCTTTAGTAACAGTGCGTTCGCGACACAGACCAAGCCTGTCGAGAATATCCCGGCTCTCGGACATAACTGGAAAGCTCCGACTTATTTGTGGAATGCGGATCATTCAGTTTGTACTGCGACCCGCCTATGTTCCAGATGTAATAAGACTGAGACCGAGAACGGTACTATAACTTCGACAACTACGGCTGCAACCTGCGAAGAAGCCGGAGTTATCACATATACTGCGACATTCAAGAACAATGCTTTCACTAAACAGACGGATCCTGTTACCATCACTCCTACGGGACACACATGGAGCGATCCGTCATACCAGTGGCTTCCTTCTGATGGCAAGGCTCTTGCGACGAGATACTGTACCAAGTGTCGTAAGACATATATGGAATACTCGAACGGAGTTACCGAGAACGTAGTTAAGCAGCCGACATGTACCGAGAAGGGAAAGCGTACCTATACCTGTACCTTCAACAGTTCGTTCTTCGGTCCATGGACGTCAGACCCTCAGGAGGATATGTCCGCACTCGGACATATAGCAGGATCTCCTCATCAGGAGAACTATGAAGCTCCGGGTTGTGAGACTGCCGGTCACTACGATGTTGTCGTCTCCTGTACGAGATGCTACAGCGTTCTGTCCAGCACCAGGCAGACGGTCAAAGCTACAGGTCACGATTGGGGTGTAACTACATACAGTTGGGCTTCTGACTATAAGAATTGTACCGCTGAACGCGTATGCCGCAACGATGAGAGCCATGTGCGTACCGAGACGAAGAGTTCCACATCTTCGAAGACGAAGGATGCGACATGTACACAGAATGGTGAGCATACATATTCCGTGACATTCAATGATACACTCCTCGGATCTGATACGAAGGTAGTACCTGATATCAATGCTCTGGGTCACGATTGGAACGAAACCCAGTATGTATGGAGTGAGGACCACAGCCAGGTTACTGCGTCCCGCGTATGTAAGAGAGATGCGTCACATGTGGAAGAAGAGACTGTGGGAGCGACTCTCATATCGACTTCAGCTGCGACATGTGACACCCCCGGAACCAAGGTCTTCAGATCCAATGCATTTACAAATACTGCATTTAAGGTTCAGACTGAGTCTGTAGATATTCCTACGTTGCCTCATACAGCAGGCGCTCCCGTTCGCCAGAACGAGAAGGCTGCCTCATGTACCGAGTCCGGATCTTACGATGAGGTCGTTTACTGCACCAAGTGCCATGCCGAGATGAGCCGTGTGAAGAAGACTATTCCTGCGACAGGTCATACACCGGGTAATCCGGAACAGGTAGAGGTCCATCCTGCGACATACAACTCCGACGGTTACTACATCACTGTTACCAGATGTACCGTATGCGATGCGGAATTGAGCCGCGACCGTGTTACCATCCCGGCAAGAAAGCATAACTACACCAATATCACATATTCTTGGAGTACCGATAAGAAAACGTGCACTGCCCATGCAGACTGCAGCGAGTGTACAGGACTTACGGAAACTGTCGAGTCTACATACAGAGTTACCAAGGCTGCTACCTGTAAGGAAGCCGGTACGGGAGTGTATACGGCGACCTTCACAAATGACATTTTCGATACTCAGACAGAATCTGTCACGATCCCTAAGACGAATAACCATACAGAGGGCTGGACAGAAGAGAGGAACAGGGTAGAACCTACCTGTGAGACTAAGGGTCAGGTAGAGATCCATGTCATCTGCTCCGTCTGCGGTGAGGAGATCGAGAGCGGAATGGAATACTTTAATCCTCTCGGTCACGACTACTATGCGCCGACCTACGAGTGGAGTTCGGACAACAGCAAAGTTACCGCCCGCCGCGTATGTAAGCACAACGATTCTCACGTTCAGACCGAGACTGTTAATGCTACAGGCAAGGTAACCAAGGCTGCTACCTGTACAGAAGACGGACAGAGAACATTTACCTCTGCATCATTTACGAACACTGCATTCGCGGTCCAGACCAAGAATGTTAAGATCGACGCCACAGGTCACAACAGTGGAGCTGCGGTCAGGGAGAATGTAGTCGATGCTACATGTGCCAAGGCAGGATCTTACGATGAAGTCTGCTGCTGTACTGTATGTGGAAAAGAGCTGAGCCGCGTTCCCAAGACTATCGCCAAGCTTGCTCATACACCGGGGGAGCCGAAGAGGGAAAACAACCACGACGCAACATACAATGCTGACGGTTACTACGATAACGTTGTTTATTGTACTGTATGTGATGATGTGATTAGCACTGACCGAATCGTTATTCCGGCTAAGCGCCATAACTACAGCGAACCTAAGTACAGTTGGAACAGCGATAACAGTGCCGTTACGGCACATGTTAACTGCGATGAATGCGACGGACTTACTCAGGTCGTCAGCACCAGCAACAAGGTCACCGAAGAAGAGACCTGCGAGACTGACGGAATCAGGACGTACACCGCGACATTTACGAACGATGTATTCAAGACACAGACCAAGGATGTGGCTATCCCCGCATTGGGTCACGACTGGAGCGCCTGGAAGGTAACGAAGGCGGCAACAGAGGCCGAAGACGGTGTTGAGACCAGAACATGCTCAAGGTGTGATAAGGCTGAGACCCGCGCCGTTCCAAAGCTCACTCCCAAGCCGACAGCAGCACCTACCGCAACTGCCAAGCCTACTGCAAAGCCTACCGCAGTTCCTACTGCAACGACAAAGCCTGTTGCAACCGCCACACCTAAGCCTGTTGCAGAACCTACGGCAGTACCTACGTCTGCAGCATCCAATGTTACCCTGACATTGAATAAGAAGACAGACAATATCGTCTGCGGCAAGTCCGATTCACTGAAGGCGACATTGAAGGGCGCGACCGGCAATGTTACCTGGAAGTCTTCGAACACGAAGATCGCCACCGTCGATTCTTCAGGTAAGGTGTCCGCCAAGATGGCAGGTCTTGTAACCGTCACCGCAACGGCGGCAGGGCAGACTGCGGAATGCAAGGTCCAGGTCCTCTATAAGGATGTCACGAACACCAAGGACTTCTGGTATGCTCCGACTTACTACCTGACCAACATCAATGTAGTCAAGGGTTACGACAAGCAGACCAACTTCAAGCCTGCCAACGAGTGTACGAGAGCTCAGATGGTAACATTCATCTGGAGGCTCATGGGCGAGCCCGCACCGAAGACCAAGACCTGCAAGTTCAGCGATGTCAAGAAGAAAGACTACTTCTACAAGGCGTGCCTGTGGGGCAACGAGAACCACATCGTCGAAGGATATAAGGACGGCACATTCGGACCTCAGATCGTCTGCGCAAGAAAGCACGCCGTCACATTCCTGTGGCGTCTGGCAGGACAGCCCGCACCAAAGACTACCAAGAACAAGTTCTCGGATATCAAGAAGAGCGATTACTTCTATAAGGCAGTCCTCTGGGCTTCCGAGAAGGGCATCGTCGCAGGCTACACCGACGGCACATTCCGTCCGAACGGAGACTGCTTGAGACGTCAGATGGTTACGTTCTTGTACAAGTACGATAAGTTTGTAAACGGCAGAGGATAATCTAAATAATTGACAAACTGAATGGGCCGCGTTCGCGGCCCATTTGTTGTTTGTTCTTCTCCCTTATTCCAATACTTTGTCGTATCAGTCTTTCCGGTATTCCAGGATGTCTCCGGGCTGGCAGTCCAGCGCGTCGCATATCGCTTCGAGGGTAGAGAAGCGGATCGCCGAGATCTTGCCGTTCTTCATCTTGGAGAGGTTGACGTTCGATACGCCCACTTTCTCTGAAAGATCGTTGAGGGAGATCTTGCGGTCTGCCATCACTCTGTCAAGTCGTAAGATAATCTGTCCCATATATTCCACCTCACAATGTCTCGTCTGACTGGATCTGCAGTGTCTGACCGTAATCTAAGATCGAGTGGATCAGCCATGTTGCAATACCTCCGACTGCCGCGAAAGCAAAACTGAAGGTGAATGCCATGACGGCGCTCATGATGATCATTGCGACAGTGACCCTCTTTATGACCTTAGGAGTGAAGGGGTTGTCTTCCGTCTCGATGATGCCGAATACTCCTGCCAGTATCTTCAGTACTACGATCGCGATTATCATGGGGATGGTAATGCTGATCATGTAGATCCCGTATGCTATGGTGTAGGGACGGGCATCCAGGGCTTCTCTGAGCGCCGGGATGGAAGTCTTGATCTCCTTGACATCTGGCAGTTCGACACTGAATGTCGACACATATCCGATCTTGTCGGAGGGATCGTCGATCTTACCGCTCTCCACAGCCTGAGCTATCTGCATCTCAAATGACCCGCCGTTTGTTAAGAATATCACTCCGGTCACCATAAGGATTATGGTACATACGACCAGGATCGTTGCCAGTATGTTGGTGATCTTCTTGCCTACGCTGCTGCTCTTCTTGATCCTCGCAAGCTTTACATTCTCTTCGTTCATTGTTGTATCTCCTTATCACAAAAGTATCAAGTGACCGGCCGGGTCTTGTCTGATGGTTGGATTCTATCACCGCATTTAATCTATGTCAACAACTTTTTAACGATAATCGTTAAATTATTTTCGAGAAGTGTTAATTTGCTTCGTGATTGATCTCTTGCCCCCGGGTGCAAAAATCGACAGTTGCGGGAGGGTTCTATTTACTTTAAATGGGTATATAATAAAAATGATACAGACCCAAGGGAGGTGTAATCTCATGACTTCCAGAAGACTTATCAGATTCATGTCCGCGGTCTTTGCTGCGGTGTTTGTTGTAAATGTTATGGCGCCTGGCGCATCGGTCCTCAAGACGAGCAGGGCGGATGAGGTTGCCGAGACAGGTGTCGGATCCGGCGATGTGGAAGACGGTATATCCGAAGCTTCTTCCGGATTCTCGGATGTACAGGATAAATCCAAGTACTACTATAAACCGGTTCAGTGGGCAGCCAAGAACAAGGTTACCTACGGTTACGACGACGGCACATTCAAGCCTGAGAATGTTGTTACCAGAGCTCAGATGGTAACGTTCCTTTGGAGACTTTGCGGAAGTCCCGAGCCTAAGACCAAGACCAAACCTTTCTCTGATATCAAGAAATCAGACTATTGGTATAAGCCCGCTATCTGGGGCAACGAGAACGGTATCGTCATGGGATACAAGGACGGAACCTTCGGCCCGAAGAAAGCCTGCACCAGAGCTCAGGCAGTAACCTTCATGTACCGTATGTCCGATAAGAAGGACCATCTGAACAGTGCCAAGTACACATTCTCCGACCTCAAGGGCAAGGAGAAGGAATACTACTATAAGGCTGCTTACTGGGGCATGAAAGCTGCCATCGTCGTAGGCCTTGCAACCGACAAGGCTTCGGTCAAGAAGTTCAATCCTCAGGGCAAGGTTACCCGCGGACAGATGGTAACATTCCTCTATAAGCTGGCAACATATTCCACCAAGACTGACGGCACGGGTGCTCTGAAGCAGAACGTCATGCACACCGACGGCAAGGTTCCGACTAACTACTACGACGGCACTACCGTAACACCTAAGGCAACGGGCAAAGCCACGGCAACTCCGACTTCCGAACCGGGCATCAAGATCACGACTGACTATTCGTACGAGATCATCCCCATGGTGGAACCCTTCAACAACTACTTCTTCGTAAAGACGGATAATCCGGATCCGGATACATTCTGCTTTGTAGATAAGGATACGAAGTATTCGGATACTGAAGGTACGATATCGCCGACAGATAGCCGTTTTGCGGATGTCGTCTATAAAGACAAGACGACGGGCAGGGTCAACGGCGGATATATCTGCGTAGGATCCGGAACTGACGGCGGTACTGTGTATCTTAGGACCAGGTCTGTTACCGGAAAAACCGCGGTTACAAACATTACGACCGGAGCTGTAACTTATAACAAGAGGTATGTATCTAACGATACCGATATCGCATTCAATGTGGAACCCGTTAAGGACAAGGCAGATTATCTCATCGATAAATATACGGTTGGAAGGACGGATTTCTTCGACAAGTTGGATGCCGCACAGGCGGGCTTGTCCGAGATATGTCTTTACTCCGGGGCATATGTTCTGGGAGACCTTGTAAAGCTCACATCAGCTCCTTACTATGGTCTGTCCACTTCACCTCATGTTGATCAGAATTTCTATATCCAGGAACCCTATTCACGCAAAGATAATGAGCCCATGCTGGTGAGCTACCTCTATCCGTTCATCCTGGATTCCTTAGGGTTCCCGGGACTTTTGGGAACTGTTGCCAAGAGGCTCGATCCTTCTGCAACATATAAGCAGTCCTCTTCCTATCATTACTATATCGATGTAACATACGGCGGCAAGACCAGGACATATGGCGGCGCCGGTTTCGGCGGCGGTCAGGGGATCTACCGCGATCAGATCCTTTATACATTCAAGTTTAATAATGCGTCCGACGATGCATATAAGAACCGTGACCTCACGACTTTGAGTCAGAGGCTTCGTGAATACGGCAATCTTACCGTTGACAAGGACAAAGGTAAGGACCAAACCCCTCTTACCTGGTCTTCTGTCCGCAGCGCCGTAGGCGAAGGTAAGTATGTAAGACTCTTACTCATAACTTCCATCTTCGGAGGTTCTGCCATCGGCTATACTTATATGTACGATGACGGCAGCACAGGTGAAGGTTCTCAGAGCTGGGCTTCCGTAGGATATTTCTCTAATGTCTGGTTCGACGGAAGATACTTCAATAAGTACGAATACATCTATCCCGGCGCAACACTTGAGGATACAGTTGAGAATGTTCAGCCCGGTCTTGTCTTCAAGGACTATAAGATCAAGGCACCTGAGGACGGCAAGTCCTACTATGTATACGGTATAGTCCAGAAGACCAGCTGGGGAGGTCAATTGGGTTACAAGGCTATCTCCCAGAGTCCGGATTACGATGCGGCGACCGGTACATGGAAAGGGTACACGAGATTTAATTACGATGCCGAAACCCAGACCTGGAAAGCCGATATCTTGAGTAAACTCTACTACAAGGACGGAACAACATATAAGTTGGTTGACGATCCTGACTTTATCGATGCTTTGACACTTACGGTCGAAGAAGCCAAAGCAATGGGTGTCGACAGCAATACCGACAAGGATCCTTCTGACTTCCTGATCTTTGATAGGATGTCCCCTCCGGGAACTCCGGGATCCAACTGATGTGATATCTGATCTTTTGCCCGGCTGAAGCTAAAGCTCCGGCCGGGCTTTTTTGTTTTCGGGAAGATGTTATATAATCTATATATTGACTATCAAGGGAGGATCACATCATGGCATTGGACCTTAGAGGAGTAAATGATTCGGAACGGATCATACATGAGCTGACTAATAAGATCACAAAATTCGAGATAATCCTGCAGGCATACTACGAACTGATGGAAGATAAAGGCATCAGCCAGGAAGTGCTCTATGACAAGATCGACGAGATCATCGGCAGGCAGGTCAAGGGCCAGTACGGCGGCAGGAGAAAGACGTGCCCGAAGTGCGGCAAGGTCATTCAGGAATCCTATTCCGTTCCGATGCGCGGTACATGTATGATGTGCGGCACCACCGTCATGTTCTATCCTTTCGAGAAGGATACGGACGTTGTTGAAGAAAACAGGGAAGTAGATCCTCTGGATGATCTGGGATTCTGATAATAAGTGATATCCGAGAGCAGACAATTCTACGATGAGTGCGTCGCGCCGATGATTCGCGACAGGTTCCCGCAGTACGAATCCCGCATTGCGGCAGGTATCGCAGGCGAAGGTTCCGACTGCTTCGGCTACTTTGACGAACTCTCCCGTGACCATGACTTCGGCACCGGCGTCTGCCTGTGGCTTACCGATTCTGATATGCGCGAATACGGTGCAGCCCTTGCCGAAGCATATGACGAACTGGTGGATGAGAAGACCAGGACTTTCCTTACCGCAAGGCTCCGCGAGCGCCGGGGCGTCATGAGCATACATGATTTCTATTCCAACATCCTTTGCATAGACTGTGATACGGAAGGGTGCTCCATGAGCGAGGAACAGTGGCGAATTCTGGATCACGCCTGTCTTGCGACTGCGGTAAACGGCAAGATCTTCCGCGACGACCTCGGGGCGTTCACGAATTTTCGGAAGTTACTGCTCTCATACTATCCCGACCGGGTCTGGCGCATGAGGATCGCAGAGAAGATGCACGAGTATTCTGCATGCCTTCAGGTGAACTACGCCAGATGCATGACCCGCGGCGATATCGTTGCCGCTAATATCTGCAAGGTCCGGGGGATGGAAGCTGCGATGGAACTGTTCTTCCTTCTTAAGAGGACTTATCCGCCGTACTATAAGTGGACATATAAAGCTCTTAAGACTCTGGATGAGGACGGGGCTTTTGCAGGCAGGATAGAAGAACTGGCAAGGCTTTCCTGCAATGAGGAAGCCTGGCGTGGCACCCGCTATAACCCCAACAGACAGAATTACAAAGACCGCATCGTATCTTTGGCAGAAGACATGGCATATGATCTATCGGAACTCCTGCGTGATGCGGGTCTAATATCTCACCTCAATCCTTATCTTGAAGCTGATGTGGAGAAGATAATAGCTCAATAATAACTTGCATTGCCTCTAAATCGCTTTTTTATTGCCCCTAAAAGCAATAAATCTGATGTTTGGAGGCAATAACTGATATTATTGCCTCCAAATGCGCAAATCATTGCTTTTAGGAGCAATGATTTTGATGTTTAGAAGCAATAACACTGATAAGATCGATCGCAACCCGTTATGATGTAAATACAGATCAGGCCTGTGCCGTAAACCCTGCCCTTCGGGCACATTCTGTCGAATGCTTCGGGGTTGACTGCAAAGGTCTGATCTGTGTTATGGTGTTTACACGGGTTGCGGTCGATGCGCGCTCTGTTAAGCTGCCTTATTCATCAACAGATATTCTCTCATGGCAACTGTTTCGATCTCTTCCATTATCATCTCCGGCAGGATGATCTCTTGATCGTAGTGGTATAACATCATCATTGATCTTCCCGGCTGCCATCCGCTCTTCATGTAGTCATAGATCCTGTCGCGCACACTGTTGATATAATTGTCTTTATCGCACAAGCCGAATATCTCCACCAGTATGATAAGATCCAGCCAGGGAAGATATATAACAAAATCAGGATATCTGTTCCTGCCGTCGTAAACTGTAATCTCAGGTTCATACTTATAAGGGATCCCGTAATCATCCATTATCTTGGCAAATTGAAGTTCCAGATTGGAATTGAACAAGATGCCGTTATATGAGAGTTTGTAATTCACATTATAAGGGTTCTTTCCGCAGACAAGAGAATCAAACAACTGCCGATTAGGGGTAGCTTCGTAATCAGTTAAATCCACATCCTGGCAAGATGTGCCGTATTTACCGATCCATTCGGATTCAAGTTTGGAGACGATCATGCTGTCATGATCGCTCTCATTCTTGGTCTTAAGGAACGATATTCCCTTTGGCGTATTCTCATAATGTATCTCAGATCTTCTGCTGTCTTCTACTTTCCAGACGCTGTTATGTACTTTGCCATTATATGTGCGGGGGCCGCAGCGGATCACAGGATTAGTATTTACCTTTTTCCTGTAATAAGATATATGCATCTGTCTCATTAACTTTCTCATATGAAAAGTCTACTCCGATAAGCTTCATGAAAAAACTACGAAAGTCTCACAATTACCGACAAAGCCGGGGAATTTACCTACGAAAAACGACAAATTGTTTGGAACACTACCAAGTCAGTAGTGTTTAAGATTATGTTCGCTATTGTCCGCAACCCGCGTAAACACCGAACACAGATCGGGCGGCGGCAGTCAAGGACGGAGCATTCGAAGAATGTGCCCTCAAGGCATCCTTGACGGGCGCAGCAGGATCTGTAAAACAACTATAGCGGGTTGCGAACATCATTATTGCCTCTAATCAGCTTTTTAGTACCATAGAAAGTGTAATTGTTAGAGAGTAATTAACTCCGACAGTTGCACTTTTCTTATAATTAGGGGAGTAATTGGCCTGACGTGTGGCTTTTTGGATCTTGCATCCGTCAACAAAACTGTCAGCCAATCCCTTTATTATAAGCATTCGATTAAGCAGGTAGGGATCTGCTCCCGCGTAACCAACTAAACTGAATGGTAATAAGTGTGGCTGGGACAATTACTAAAATCAGTTTATGGAGGTTATGAATGATCAGTGTTGGAATCGATGTCTCAAAGGGCAAAAGCACAGTTTGTATTCTCAAGCCATATGGCGAAATCCTTTGTAGCCCATTCGAGGTGTTGCATGTGGAAAAAGACCTGGAAGATCTTGATGTCTTATTGAAAAAGTTGGATGGCGAACTGAAGATCGTGATGGAAGCCACTGGCATTTATCATTTGCCGATCCTTACATTCCTTCAGGAAAAAGGATATTTTATCGCCGTAATCAATCCCTTTTCCATGAAAAAGTATGCACGAGACAATAATATCAGGGGCGCAAAGACAGATAAGCTGGATTCGGTTATGATTGCGAACTACGGCATTGATAAATGGTTCAAACTCCAGAATTATGAGAGCAATGAGAGTATTTATGCCGAACTCAAGCTCTTGGGGCGTCGTTATCGTTACTATATGGAACTCCACGTAAAGGCATTACAGGAGTTGACGCATATTC
>JAGCSR010000028.1 GCA_017964005.1 Clostridiales bacterium | reverse complement strand
ATAGCTCCCGTTTTTGCTATAGTCAGACTGTAGCGTTAGAGTTTTGTGCATAAATAAATTCTAACAATAAATGGGCCCTTCGGGACCCATTTTCTTTTGCAAATATATAGGGGCTATCTCATTTTGTTTTGAGACAGCCCCCTTGCGATCGTAATTAAGACAGATCAGCCGACGTTTGTTACCTTATAGTTCTTAAGGAAATATTTGCCGGACTGACCGATATCGACCTGAGCGATACCTGTCTTGATCTTCTTGAGTGACTTATTGCTTGCAGCCTTCGACGGAGAAAGCTTATATAAAGCTTTTACGTCGTCAGTGCTCATATCCTGGTACTTGTCGAAATCGATCTCGTACACGGTGAAGTTGAGCCAGATGGTGCCGTCACCATAGTTATCGGCATATTCGACAATACCGATCTGGTTATAGGACTCACCTGCAGCTGCAGGATACCAGAGCTTTCCGTCCGCATAGAAAGGTCCTTCGGATGATTTTCCGCTCTCCGTAGGAGGCGCGGGAAGTTTCTTGACTTCATCTTCTGTCAAAGAATAAGTGATGTATTTGCCGATAACATCACGGGCTTTCTCATATGTGAACGTAAAGTAGTCGATATCACCCTTCTTGGCGCCCTTAAGGTCTTTCTGCGAATTGATATAAAGGTGCAGGTAAGCAAAATCCACGACACGCTTGGTCGTTGTATCTTTCACATCGAAATCCGCAAAGTACTGCTCAGCGAAGTTGGAGATGAATGTATTGGCATAGGTCTGGCTGTCGCCCGAGAATGTAATCTTCTCTGAATCTTTTACGGCTGTAACACCGTATTTCTTCAGGTAATAACTTCCGGACTGGCCGACATCCACCTGTGCGATACCTGTCTTGACCTTCTTGAGTGTCTTGTCACTTGCTGCCTTGGACGGAGTGAGTTCATAGTATGCCTTCAGTTCGTCCGCACTCATTGCCAGGTACTTATCAAGATCTATCTCATATACGGTGAAGTTGAGCCAGATCGTACCGTCTCCGAAGTTATCGCCATAATCGACTATACCGATCTGGTTGTATGATTCTCCGGCTGCAGCAGGATACCAGATCTTGCCGTCAGCATAGAAAGGTCCCTCAGATGCTTTGCCGCTCTCCGTAGGAGGTGCGGGAAGCTTCTTGACTTCATCCTCGGTCAGCCTGTAAGTGATGTAACTTCCGATAACATCACGGGCTTTCTCAAATGAGAATGTGAAATAGTCGATATCGCCCTTCTTGGCGCCCTTGAGGTCATCTTGAGAATTGAGATACAGGTACAGATAAGCAAAATTCACTACACGTTCTGTCTTTGTCTTATCCACGTCGAAATTCTTGAAGAACTGCTCAGAGAATTTTGAGATGAATGTGTTTGCTTTAAGCTGGGTATCACCCTCGAAATCGATCTTCTCGGAAGGGCCCGTAGGCTTAGCGATAACCACTTTATCATCGCCGCTCGGGATCTTACCATCTGTATGCATGACATTCTGGGTCAAAGCGCCCGTTCCTTCCGTGGCCTCGGAATACTTGGCGAGCTTAGACAGGAATGTAACCATCTGACCGCGGGTGATATTGCCCTGGGGATTGAACTTCTTGACATTGGAATCCTTGGTGGAGATACCTGCGACGATCCCGGCCTTCATGCCCCAGTAAGCGGCTTCGTAATAGTATTTGCTCTCCTGGCCCTTAAGGTCAGAGAAAGTGTATTTCTTGGCATCAACATGGCACTTGCCGTCAGACATACGGTACATGAATGTTACGGCCTGAGCACGTGTGCATGTCTTCTTCGGACCGAACGTTCCGTCCTTGTATCCCATGACGATACCGTTCTCATTGCCCCACAAAGCGGGCTTGTACCAGTAGTCCTTCTTATTGATATCGGAGAACGGAGACTTGGTGGTCTGAGGCTCCGGGCTTCCGCACATCCTCCAAAGGAATGTGACCATCTGTCCGCGGGTTACGGTACCCTCAGGTCTGAAAGTACCGTCCTTGTAACCATAGGTAACTCCGTACTTTGCAGCCCACTGAACAGGCTTATAGTAATATTTTGATTTGTCGGTGTTATCGGAGAACTCCGTTCCGGCCGCATTTACGGTGTCAGACGCGGACTTGTTTATCCGCAAAATGCCTCCGGAGAATAAACCGAACGTCACGGCTGCCGCCAATACCAGCGACATGCCTTTGATGAATCTTCTGCTGAAGCTGCTCATATTATTGACCTCCTCAAAGTATCGCCGTCACACGGGACCGCATGACGCTTCTCTTATTATATGTTCGGGGGATTATTTATTCAAACACTAAGTCGAAGGTCGTTATCGCAGAATATCCGGATCTCACGCTCCAGGAGCCTGAATACATTCGCGACGGTAAAACCGTCCGCAACGGCATGGTTCAGCCTGACCGTAACAGGCATCATAAGGCGCCCTTCCTCCTGCCTGTATCTGCCCCAGTTTATTATGGGAAGGAAGTACAGGTACCCGTCGGGAAGTTCCACATTCAATGAATCATAGGACACCCAGGGGATACAGGACGCGTCGAACCAGTTGGGATGTGCCCCGGAATCAAGAAGATAGTCTTTGGTGCTTTTCGCGTATTCCAGGTCCTCCGATGCCTGCTTATAAAAAGCTTCGTAGTCTTCGTAATATTCGGTATATACAGGCGTGCATGTCCCGTACTCTTCCCGCCATGCGTATTGTGTCGGATTGATCTTATCGTAAACAATGAGTTCATCACTCTGCCAAAGATAACCCATCCTGTAATCTTCCGAGGAATTCAGGACCTTGCAGAGTATGTAAAGGAAATTCAGGTAGAACTTCGTTCCGCGGCTCCTTGAATATTCCGCAAGTTCGGTAACATCGATCCTTGCGGTCATGGAGACGGAACACTTGCAGTCTTCCGTAAAGTGGCGGTACATCCCGGCCCTCTTGAAGCAGTACTTATCCAGGACACGGTACCCCGAACTTCCTTCTTCTGCTTCTGTTTTGCCGGCACCTTTATCAGGTCCCTTATAGTAGTACACGCCGTCTTTGAACTCCAGGTAATCCGTGGTCGTCCTGTTGATCAGATTCACTGCCATGTTATCGTGACATTCCATGAACCAGTAATAGTGATCTCCCAGGATAAGGTATTTATTCTTGTGTCCGTAGAAATAACCGGTAACGGAATTGCCCTTCATAGTCGCGACGAAACGCTCGTACAAGAGCCTGTCTTCCTCCGAAAGCCACTTCTTAACCAGGTATTCATGAGGCGCGGTCTTCGCGTAAGTCGAGGCGAACTTCCATTCGTGGTCAGTTGCGAACTTTGCGGCCTCCTCAAGAGTAAGAGGGGGAGCCATGTCTTCTTTGGCCTTCTCTTCTTCGATCGCTGATAATCTCGCCAAAGCCTCTTCCTTTGTATCGAAAACAACATCCTTCCAGTCTTCCGAGTGAGCCTTCTTATCCCCATTGTGGTCGAGATAGAACAACCCCCAGCGGGACGTGCCGTTATCGTCAAACTCCGAGATGAACAACTTACTCATATCCTGATACCTCTCATCATTGTGATCCGAAGCAGGATCAGATAATCCGCTCAAACCTCCGGTACACTTCCATCAGGTCCGGGTCTATATAGGATTCCGCCTTCTTTACGATGTCATCGGGGATGCCCCATTTTGCCTCGGCAACAGCTCCAGCTATCGCACATAACGTATCCGTGTCGCCTCCGATGTACATGACATTCCGCAGGGTCTCCTCGTAGTTTTCGGCCTCGAAGAAGCACTCGAAAGCCTCAGGCATAGTGTGCATACAGTCTTCCACATGACAGTATACCGGGCGTATGTCGTCCAAGGTACGGGACAGGTCATATCCGAATTCTCTCGAGATATATTCCTTTATCTCCTCTTTGGAGCTTCCGTGCCTCGCAAGCCAGATTGCGGCCGCCACGGACTCTGCGCCCTTTATCCCTTCAGGATGGTTATGCGTAACCTCGGCTGTCCACCTTGCAACCTCGCGGGTGCGTTCGACAGAAGCATAGAACCACCCGACTGACGATACTCTCATGCCGGACCCGTTCCCGTAGCTTCCGTAAGGCTTGGGGTCATCCGTTAATACCCATGAGACAAAACGTGCGCCGTACCCTGCGTAAGGATACTTCTGTCCCCATTTCTTCATGGATGCGATAATGTGCTTCTTGATATTCTCCTCAGAAGTATCAAGACCCGCGTTCATCAACCCTTCTGCCACCGCAGCGGTCATCACCGAGTCGTCGGTAAAGTCATTTTCTTTTGTGAAGAGTTCAAATTCGCGGCTCTTGCTGCCCTGGTCAAACTCGAACCTGCTTCCTACGATGTCTCCAATTATTGCTCCTAACATATCGATTACCTCCTTGGTCTGTTCTTGACCATATTGTAATCGGGATCTTCCGGTAATAGGTCAACGGTCCGTTGACTCATGTACGGAAGAAGAAAACCTGCTTATTTTATCTTCTCCAGTCTCGGGTATCCCATCGACTCCAGACAATCATTCAACTGCCGGTAACTATATATACCGTTGGCAAGATGCCATCTGACGATAAGATCCGCGCCCCGGCTCTTGCTGAGCATCCAGCCCGCGCGGGCCAGAAGGTCCAGAGAATCTTCCAATGAGAGTTCCAGTGACAGACAGAACATGATCGCCGTATATTTCTCGGGATGATAATCCTTATCCTTGAGGATCTTATAGTACGCCTGCTTGGTCATCATATGTTCTTTGTCATAGATCTCGGAAGCAGACTTTCCTGATGCGTCAATATATTCCTTGAGCTTCTCCACAAAGGTCATATCCCCGGCTTTAAGATACTCTTCCAAAGTCTCCGGCATCTTCACGGAATAAACATGAATATCCCCCATGTCTTTTTGCCGGTTCACATGAGCGATCTCGTTCATGCTGAGTCCCTGGAGACGGCGGTTGCGGTACGGCGATCCCATATCGATCTCATACTCTTCGTCAAGGCGGTCCGCCACATAATTCTGGGCTATGTACGCAGTGATGTCTGCGAAGCGCTGCCCGGAGATCTTGAAGGATTCCTTGTCGAAGATAACAAGGATTATCTCCATGTCATTGTTTTCGAGGAAAGAATAGATCGTGCGGGTCGCGATATCTATCGCTTTATCCCTCGGGAATCCGTTGACACCGGTCGCAAGCAGCGGGAAAGCTATGGACTTGCATCCCAGTTCCTTTGCAATCCTAAGTGAATTCTCATAACAGGAACGAAGGATCGCTGCCTCACCGTGATGTCCTCCGACCCACTCGGGTCCCACAGTATGGATAATGTACTTGGCAGGAAGGTGGAATGCTGAGGTATAGACTGCTTCACCGGGATAAATATCTCCTATGGACTTGCGCGCTTTGAGGAGTGAATCGCGGCCTGCCGCTTCATATATGGCGTTGTCGGTCCCGCCGCCCACCACGGGCTTGGGGTTGGCGGTATTAACGACTGCATCCGCTTCGACTTTGGTTATATCATTACGAACAACTGTTAACGGCATAGGACACCTCACTCATCTCATTATATAACGGAACAACACTGATATGTACTTACCTTCTTGAACAACCTCTCCCACCAAGATTATAATATACGAAAAGCATCCCTTTGGAGGTCCCGATATGAAGAGAGCAGTTATCTATTATTCCCTGACAGGCAATACGATGAAGACGGCAGAGCTGGTAGCTGAACGGTGCGGTGCGGACCTTATTAGGATCGATATGGTTAAGCCAATGCCGGAAGGATTCAAGAAACAGATCATGTACGGCGGGATGCTGGCGACTTTCGGCAAGAAGCCCGAGATAACCGGGATCCCCGACAACATAACGGCTTACGATGACATAATCCTGGGAACACCCGTCTGGGCAAGCACCTTCGCCCCGGCTCTCAGGACCCTCTTCACCAAAAAAGATATAGGAGACAAAGTAAGTGCAGTCTTCACCTTAAGCGGCAGCGGCGATAACACCAAGTGCTTAAAGAAGCTTTCAAAGTTCTGTCCCAACATCAAAAACTCCGTATCCCTTTCCGATGAAAACAACGGCAAGCCTCAGGACAATAAGGGCTTGCTCGAAGATTTCATAAAGAAGATTTCATATTAATAAGATCACTTTCTCAGATAATCAAATACTTTATCGTAGAAATCATCCGCTTCTTCATATAGTCCGTGACCAAGCCCGGGATACAAGAGCAACTCACTTCCGGGTATCAGTCCCGAAAGTTCTTTATGGGCATCAAGACCAACGGTCTTATCGCAGTCTCCTGCGATTATCAGTGTCGGACACTTAATGCCAGGAAGCAGATCCCTTGCATCAAATCCCAGGATCGCGTTCGCATTGATAAAGAACCGCCCGTAATCTTTGGGTTTCGTAAACTTTGCTACCAGAGGCATCATCTTAAGGTTTTTGGCAAGATACTCATCAGAATATGTCTTCATTGCAGTATCTGTCATGAACGACTTATGGTCTCCCCGCTTTGCCATCTCTATCCAGGAAACAACGCAAGACTTAGCAGTATCGTTTGCGTAAGGCGCCGTAACCGTCAGGATGAGCCTTGCCACAACTTCAGGATGATCGATAGCGATATACTGGGCGATCATGCCGCCCTGGGACACGCCCATAACATCAGCCCTGCCGATCCCGAGAGCCTTCATGGCAATGACCTGATCGGCTGCCATATCCCGGATTGAATACCCTTCCGGCATCTTATTCTTCCGCGAAAACATATAGACCGTATATTCCGTCAGATACTTCTTATAAGGCGATGACAGTATGAGCGCCTTCCCCTTAACGGTAGCAAGTCCGTCTGAAAGTCCGGGAAGCACCACCAAAGTCTTCGGGCCGCTCCCGAAAGATACGTAATACATGTCGGTATCGCCGACATTCACCTTTCCGTTCCTGTTAGACATGCTGTCCTACTCCTCCGGATCCTTCCAGAAAGCTCCTCTATGGAAATTCTCATTGCCAAGGGGCTTGGCCGTAAGCTTAAAGATGACACAGCCGTCAGGACAGACTATAGTCTTGGTATACTTGCCGTCTCCTCCGAGATTGGTAAGATCCCCGCCGCTCCTTACGGCCTCCATCAGAGGATACAGCATCTGCTGTGTTTTGGAACAGATCCCGTATCCTTCGGAATTAACGGGACACCCGTAGGTACAGGTATACTTATCTCCGATCTCTTCGCCGTTCCTGCAATAGTTCTCCGTATGATCACCCCGAAGAAACCCGGTGACCTCTACGGTAAATTCATACTCTTCGTCATACCACTTCTTCATGGGACCCTCCTTGCAGGCTTTGGATTCATTCATAGGATATATTATATCAGACAGCAGAACGTACGGCCTTGTACTCTTGCAAGACAAGGCAACATACTGATAGAATTCAAATCAGTATAAGAGGAGACTTGATATTCAGTTGCGAAAGATCGAGAAGACATACGAGATAACACCCGGATCGATCGACGAGATCTCACGGGAAGTAAGAGAATACCTTGCAGGTTCCGGCATCGGCAGCGAGGTTTATCTTCGAACGGGGTTTGCGATCGAAGAAGCGCTGATCTCCGTAATGGAAGGTCTTGAAGGACCTGTGTCCCTGTCAGTTACCATGACAAAGCGGCTCGGCAAACCCGTTATCCTGATGGAATATGAAGGTGACAGGTTCGACCCGACATCTGCCCGCAGGCGCGACGAGCTGACAGATCTTGTGTTGGGACACCTTGGGGTCACTATAACATGGAGTTATAAGTTCGGATCCAACCGCCTGACTTTCAAGCTCCCGAATTCCAAGCCCGCTTCCGAGATCGTCCTGGTCGGGGCGATCGTATTGGCCGCTTTATGAGGTGCTGCGGGAACTGTTATCCCCGAAGATATCAGGAACGGCATCATCGGATATGTATTGGATCCCGTGTCTTCGGTCTTCATGAAGCTCCTGACCGCACTTGCTCCGGTACTGATGTTTCTGTCGATCATAAACGGTTTTATCAAAGGCCGGGACGGGGCGGATTTCTCGAAGATCGGAAGATACATCATTGTAAGGTATGTTGCCATATCGGCCATCGTTGCGGCATTTATGACTGTTGCGATGATACCGGCATTCTCTTTTGTCTGGGACAGCGGCCCTCTCAAGATATCGACTCTCAATACTATCGGTGATATGATGTACGACCTGGTCCCCGGCAATGTGATCACCGCCTTTTCCGAGAACAACATAATTCAGATGATCATCATGGCAGTGTTCTTCGGGGCGATCCTTCTGGGTCTGGGAGACCGGGTCGGCGGCCTCAATTCCCTGGCCGATGATCTTTATAAGGTATTCCTGAGCGCAACAGAGATCGTTTGCAGTATGCTTCCGATATTCGTTTTTACATCTCTGCTGTCGGTTCTTTGGAAGAACGGCATCATGCTGTTCGTAAAGCTTTGGAAGCCGATCGCCGTCGCGGTCGCAAGTGAGGTCCTCCTTCTTCTCATCTATCTTGTGATAATAGCGTTCAAACTTCACGTGTCTCCCTGGAAGATCATTAAGAAGATAACTCCCTCCTTTATAGTAGGCTTATCCACATGTTCTTCTATCGCAGCCTTCACGAAAGGCAACGAGATCAACAAGAAGGAACTGGGAATAAAAGCATCTTACTCAGATCTTGCATACCCTCTCGGGATATCGCTTTATGAAGCGGTATTTGCCGAATTTTATCTATGTATCACTTATTATCTGGCTCAGACCTATCACACTCCCGTATCACCCGTCTGGTTTGTGATCGCAGGGTTCATCTGCCTCATCGTAAGCTACGCGGCCCCGCAGGTATCAGGCGGAGTTCTGATATGTCTCGGCGTGATAATGACGCAATTAAATATCCCCGGCGAAGGACTGGCCATCGCGGGGACATTGGCTTTGATATTGGATTTCTTCAGCACCGGCGCGAAAGTCGCAAGCCAGCACATGGAAATGATCTTGCAGGCTGATCACCTGGGAATGCTGGACCGCGAGGTCCTCCGCAGGTAATCTTCGGGACTTACCCCATCTTCACATTATATGTATTAAGGAAATATTTGCCGGACTGTCCGACAGATACATTCGCTTCACCTGTACCCTTCTTGATAAGGGTCTTGTCTTCTGCTGCCTTGGCAGGTGAGATCTTGTAGTATTCCTTTACCTGATCCATAGTCAGTTCGTTGTAAACATCAAAATCGATCTCATAGATCGTGAAGAACAAAGTCATGTTGCCGTCTTCTTCAGACTTAACATAATCCACAACACCGATATCGTTGTAAGCTTCACCGTCACCTGACTCAAACCAGATCTTGCCATCAGCGTAGAAAGGTCCCCAGTACCAGTTATGTCCGTCACCGATTTCCGCATAAGGTTCAGGCAGTTCCTTGCAGTCATCCTCTGACAGATTATACATCATGTACTTGCCTATGACATCGCGGCACTTATCAACAGATAGTGTGACATAAGAGCACTCGCCTTTCTGGTCGTTGCCGAATGCCTTGTAGTCATTGATCTTGACATGGTAGTAAACAAAAGGAAGGACCTCCATTACAGGAGCGGTCTCGGCATTGAACTTTCCGGCATCTGCACCGCAAAAGAAATCCTGCTCTACAAAATTCGTAATGAATGTGTTGGCATATGTCTGGCTGTCGCCTTCCAGATAAGTCTTACCGGAATCAGCCTCCGTAGGTTCTTCAGACTGAGAAGGTGTGGTGTCCGCAGAAGACTCCGTTGCTTCAGATTCGGACTCTTTTGTAGTTTCCGACTCCTGTGACTCGGAAGTAACTTCGCTTTCTTCAGTCTGCTTCGATTCAGCTGTCGCCTGGGTAGCTTCAGTTGTTACAACAGTTACATCATCACCGGATTTGCCGCCGGTGCACGCGGTAACTGATGTAAGGAGCATGCCTGCCGTCAAAGCGACGGCAATGATCTTCATTCTCTTCATATTACAAAATCCCTTTCTTTGATGATACGGAAAACCGCAGAACGGATTATAACACATAAAATGATATCGGTGCTACCGGCCTGTCAGTTCGCCTGCCTGGTTATACCTTCATCCTTGTCTCCGTCACGGGACAGGAAAGACATCTCGGGGATCTTAACATCCTTGTTGTCGATCTCCATGAAGAAAGTCATCTCAGGATGAGGCGTCGATTCTATATGCTGCCCCTTCTCATCTTCAAGACGTACTGCCTTAACAGGCTCAACATACCCTTCGGGCATCAGGACATTCAGCACATCACCTTCGTAAAGCTTATTCTTCTGGGTAACTTTATACATCCTGCGGGCTTCATCGTAACCTTCGATAACACCGACCAGGAAAGCAGGTTTATTGTAAGACTTGGTCTCGTCTATATTGGCATCCTCGGACGGGGAATTGTAGAAGAATCCCGTTGAGTAGTCGCGGTGCACGACCTTATCCAGGAGCGTTGTCCATCTGGGATCCACGGCAAAGCCTTCCTCTCCTGCCTTATCGTAGAGGTCAACTGCTTCACGGTACACTTTGGTCGAAGCAGCAAGGTAGTACTCGCCCTTGATCCTGCCTTCTATCTTGAGGCTGTCAACGCCTGCCGATGCCAGTTCCGGGATATGTTCGACCATACAAAGATCCTTCGACCCGAAAACATATGTCCCGCGCTCGTCCTCTTCCACAGGCATCAGAAGATCAGGGCGTTTCTGCTCGGCAACATAGACGTTATATTCCCAGCGGCAGGGCTGGGCACAGGCTCCTCCGTTGGAACGGCGTCCCGTAAAGTAGTTGGACAGAAGGCATCTGCCGGAATACGCGACGCACATGGCGCCGTGGACAAATGCTTCAAGCTCCACTTCAGGCGGGATATTGTCGCGGATGCGGCGGATATCGGCAAGGGATACTTCCCGTGCCAGAACGATCCTTGTCGCTCCCTGTCTTGCCCAGAAGTTCACGGCGCCGCTGTTGGTTACGGACGCCTGTGTTGAGATATGGATATCCAGGTCCGGCGCTACCGTGCGGACACGGTCGAAGATACCGGGGTCAGACACCAGGACGGCATCTGCACCGTTATCTGCGAGGAACCGGATCTCATCGTCTATGGATGCTATATCGGATTCGGTAGCAAGGATATTAAGGGTAACATAGCACTTGACACCATGGGCATGGGCAAAGTTTACCCCTTCGATGAACTCTTCGTGAGTAAAATTTTCGGAGAAAGATCTGAGACCGAACCGCTTTAATGCCATATAGACGGCATCGGCACCGTACCGGACCGCGACTTTGAGTTTGGCAAGGCTTCCTGCGGGACTTAGTACTTCCATATTATTGTTCCGCCGTTGTCTCAGTGGTATCCGTATCTTCGTCGGTATCACCGTCGCCGAGATCTGTGTCGGCATTGTAATCGGACTCGTCCTCATCCTTGTCCCAGTTCTCGGAATACTTGGCTATATTCTTCTCGTGGTCCTTGAGCGTGACCGCAAAAGCGGTACCGCCGTTGCCGGTAGCACAGAAATACATGTAGTTGCAGTTCGGTTCCGGATAGAGGGCTGCGGAGATCGCATCGAGACCCGGCATACAGATTGGGCCCGGGGTAAGACCGCGGTTCTTATATGTGTTATAAGGGCTGTTGATATCAAGGTCTGCAGAAGAGTGCTTGATGGAAGCTTTTCCTCCGCTCTTCTTGATCAGATAGTTGATGGTCGCAGAAGAGCTCAGGAACTGCATGTCTTCTTTCTTGGAATCAAGCCTGTTATGGAATACCGCGGATATGTACATCATGTCACGGACAGAAGATGTCTCTGACTGGATGATGGACGCCAGGGTAATGACCTCATCCATGCTCATTCCGATCTTCTCGGCGCGGGTGAAGAATTCCGCATAGAGCTTGTTGTTCATGTTGTTCAGGAACTTGCGGATGACAGACTCCGGTGATGCGTTAACGTCGAATGTATAGGTATCGGGGAACAGATACCCCGACAGGATAAAATCACGCTCATCGTCGATCTCGATAGCGGATATGAAGTTGTAATCTACGAACAGGTCCGGAGAATTCATGCACTTGTCGAATTCGGCATCGTCGAAGTTCAGCCCGCCCTTATGGAGGATCTCCTTGATCTCTTCGTATGTGGTTCCCTCCGGGATAGTAACCGTAACGGATGCGGGCTCCAGTGTAAGATAGTACATGATCTCATCATATGTGAGCCCTGCTTTGACATAATGGGTACCTTCGATATAAGCTCCGTCAAAGCCGTTTATCTTGCTTAAGAGCGAGAACATGAAGGTGTTGTCTATAAGTCCTTGTTCCTGAAGCTTGTCGGCAATATCCGAAGTGGAGTCGCCGGTCTCGAGAAGGATCGGGACAGCACCCGGAGTATCCTTCTTTATGACATACTTGCCCTCCGCAATACCGGATGACAATTCATCGAATCTGGCTTCCTGGGATAAAACGTAATTATAGCCGATATAAACGCCGATGATCGTGAAAGCGAACACCAGTATGACAACGATAAGTATCCTCAGTGCGATCCTGACCTTATCCGATATCATCGATCTTACTCCTTACCGGCTGCTGCCGCGCTCACCCGCGGCCGTCCAAGGTCATGAGCGGGATCAAGCGTCCTTCTTCTTTGCGGCTCTGTCCTTCATACGGAGCTCCGTGCTCAGGATCTTCTTTCTGAGTCTGATGTTCTTCGGCGTTACTTCGCAAAGCTCATCGTCCTCAACGAATTCCAGGCACTGCTCGAGGGAGAGGTTCAAAGGAGGCGTAAGTCTCATAGCTTCATCGCTTCCCGATGCACGCATGTTGGTAACATGCTTCTTCTTGCAGACGTTGACCGATATATCCTCGGGCTTCGGGTTGATGCCGACGATCATGCCCTCGTAGACGGGAGTGCCGGCGCCGATCAGAAGCTGTCCTCTGTCCTGTGCATTATAAAGTCCGTATGTGACCGCCTCACCGCTCTCGAAGGCTACGAGCACACCGTGATTACGTGTCTCGATCTCTCCGACAAACGGCTCAAAGCCTGCGATCACGCTGTTCATTATACCATTGCCCTTAGTGTCGGTCAAAAACTCGGTCCTGTATCCCAGGAGACCTCTGGAAGGTATACGGAACTCAAGTCTGGTGTATCCTTTCTCAGGCGGGAGCATGTTTACCAGCTCTGCCTTACGGCGTCCGAGCTTCTCCATTACGGGACCTACAAAGTCCTCGGGAACGTCGATCGTAAGATCCTCTACAGGTTCGCACAGAACTCCGTCGACTTCCTTCATGATGACCTTGGGCTTGCTGACCTGGAACTCATAACCCTCACGGCGCATTGTCTCAATGAGGATGGAGATATGGAGTTCTCCTCTTCCCTTAACGACGAATGCCTCGGTAGTATCTGTCTCTTCAAGTCTCATGGATACGTTGGTCTCGATCTCCTTGAAGAGTCTGTCTCTTATGTGTCTTGATGTAACGAACTTGCCGTCCTTGCCTGCGAAGGGGCTGTCGTTGACGGAGAATGTCATTGCGATGGTAGGCTCGTCGATGTCAACGAAGGGGAGCGGCTCGGGATCCTGGTAATCGCAGATCGTATCACCGATATTGATGTCGGGGATACCTGCAACGCAGACGATCTCACCGATCGATGCCTCGCTGATCTCTTCGCGGCCGAGATCATGGAATCTCATGAGCTTTACGATCCTTGCATTGCGGCGTGCCTCGTCGCCATATGTCATGACTGCGACGGGGTCGCCCTGCTTGATGACACCTCTTTCGATCCTTCCTACAGCGATCCTGCCGATGTAAGGATCGGAATCGATGTTGGATACGAGGAGCTGCAAGGGTGCTTCGGGATCTCCTTCGGGGCAGGGTGTATTCTCAACGACAGCATTGAGGAGAGGCTCGAAGTCCTTTGCTTCGCCGCTCTCAAAAAGCTTAAGGTCGTCAGTTGCGATACATGTCTTGGCAGATGTATATACGATGGGGAACTCGAGCTGGTCATCATCAGCACCAAGCTCGATGAAAAGATCCAATACCATGTCGACTACCTGAACGGGTCTTGCGTCGGGACGGTCGATCTTGTTGATGCATACGATGGGCTTGAGCTTCATCTCCAAAGCCTTTCTCAGAACGAATCTCGTCTGGGGCATGGGGCCGTCAAAAGCATCTACTACGAGGAGGACGGCGTCAACCATCTTCAGGACACGCTCAACCTCACCGCCGAAGTCCGCGTGACCGGGAGTGTCAACGATATTGATCCTGGTGCCCTTGTAATCGATGGCAGTATTCTTTGCGAGGATGGTGATGCCTCTTTCTCTTTCGAGGTCATTGCTGTCCATGACCTGGTCAACGACCTGCTCATTCTCACGGTAGATGCCTGCCTGCTTCAGCATGGAATCGACGATAGTCGTCTTGCCGTGGTCAACGTGAGCGATGATGGCGATATTTCTCATGTTCTCGATCTTTGTTACTGCCATGGATGTTCTCCTCGTAAAATGCGAATTATACTTGTCCTATTTTTTGCCTTTATTATTTAACTACTCGAGGGCGCATTTATCCTCTCGCAATTTTCACAAAATTAGAGCTTTATCGGGGTTAAGTCATTAGCGATAAAAACCGCGCGCATTACGAAGGCTCGTTCTTGTTGCGGAGGTAGAGCCGTATCGGGACACCCTCGAATCCGAAGTTCCTTCTGATCTGATTCTCGATATAGCGTTCGTAAGAGAAATGCGACAGTTCCTTGTCGTTTACGAACAGGGCAAACGTCGGGGGCTTTATCGCCACCTGCGTGCCGTAGTAGATCTTGAGGTGCTTGCCCTTATCCTGGGGAGTCGGAACCTGCATTATGGCCTCGGCCAGCATGTCGTTGAATACACCCGTAGTAAGGCGCTTTGAAGCATTATCGTTAACAGTTACGATCAGCTCGAAGAGCTTATCCACGCGCTGTCCGGTCTTAGCGGAGATAAAGAGGATCGGGGCGTAGTCCATGAAAGCGAACCTGTCTCGTACGATCTTCTCCATACCTTCAAGGGTACCGGTCTCCTTATCGATCAGGTCCCACTTATTGATGGCGATTATACAGCCTTTGCCCGCATTGTGCGCAAGACCTGCGACCCTTGTATCCTGCTCGGTTATACCGACGGAAGCATCGATCAGTATTATACACACATCCGCCCTGTCCACTGCGGCCAGAGCCCTTACCATGGAATACTTCTCGATCTCGTCTTCGATCCTGCCCTTCTTGCGCATTCCGGCAGTATCCACTATCGTGAAGCGTCCGTATTTATTCTCTATCTCGGAGTCTATGGAATCACGGGTAGTTCCCGCAATATCAGACACGATAGAGCGGTCCTGCCCCAGCATGGTATTAGACAGAGAAGATTTTCCGGCATTGGGGCGCCCAATGAGCGCGACCCTTATGGTACCGTCGTCTTCTTCATTCTCATCGGGTTCGGGAAAATTCTCGAATACCGCATCCAGAAGGTCTCCCAGACCCAGTCTGTGGGCTGCGGACACCGGGATCACGGTATCCATACCGAGATTATAGAATTCATAGAATTCCGGGGGAGGGTCTCCTACCGTATCGACCTTATTGACCGCTACGATCACAGGGGTCGCAGCTTTCCTGAGCATTACGGAGATGTCTTCATCCGCTGCCGTGACTCCGGTCTTAAGATCACACATAAAAACGATGACATCAGCCGTCTCGATCGCGATCTCCGCCTGGAGACGCATATTCTTGAGGATGACATCATCTGATTCCGGCTCAATACCGCCGGTGTCTATCATGAGGAACTCGCGGTCCCGCCAGGTTGCCTGCGCGTATATCCTGTCCCGGGTAACGCCGGGAGTGTCATGGACTATGGATATCCTCTCACCGTAGAGCGCATTGAACAGGCTGGATTTGCCGACATTCGGACGTCCTACGATCGCGACAACAGGTTTGCTCATCTTGTCTTCTTCCTTTGCGGTCCGCTTTCAACAAAAAAGGCAGTCCCAAATCCTCGGTACTGCCTCGCTTGTTGTCTTTAGCTTAAGTTCAGATCTCTTCGCCGACTTTAAGCACCTGCTTGCCGTCCAGATAACCGCAATTCTTGCAGGCCACACGGCGAAGCATCTTGGCGTGACACTGGGGGCATTCAACAAAATTAGGCATGATAAGCTTCCAGTTGCTCTTGTGGCTTCCTGTCCTGGCCTTGGACCATTTACGCTTGGGATGTGCCATATATCTTCACCTCCGTATATAATCGTTTGTTTTATAATCATCAAAACATTGCCGCCAAAAATGGCGTGCTTTGGAATAATACATTAATTCTTGTCGTTTTGCAAGAGTCTTTTGACAGAAAAAAGATTTTTTTGCCCTTCTATCTCGTAACTTATCTCCAAAGCAGGGCTGAGAAGCGTCGGAAGGTTGACATAATGGGTCTTTATCACCATATCTATATCGCCATAGGGGGTCTGGTAAACGGTAGCCGTCTCCCTCCCCGGCTCGAAAGCCAGGACCGCCGCGATATCCCCTTTTCTCCGGGACACGCACCTTCCGGTGACCTTATCGCAGCTCACCTCGAACACGACCTTGTCGGAGTCCTCCCCCTTCTCGGTCCAGTTCATCAGGATAAACTTATCGTCCTCCTCATACGTTCCGGGGCACTGATATGTTGAATCACCCGTACCTGACTTTATCTCGAAAACACAATTTGCCATAGGTCAGACCTCATACCTGTCGGTGGTGACATGGAGAGTCCCCGAAGGCAGTCCCTGTCCTAAGAAGGGCGAGGCCACCTGTTCGAACATGGAAGGATCGTCGCTTGTATAGAACTTCCTCACGGGATCGGCGGAATCCGAAGCGATTCCGTTCTTATCCAGAATATCCTTAACGGTGCCTGCCACGGCAACACCCGTATTGATGAGCTTGACATCAGGTCCCATTACCTCACCAATGACCTTTGCAAGGAGCGGGTAGTGGGTGCATCCCAATACAAGAGTATCGATGCCTTCGGCCTTCAAAGGCTCCAGATACTCTCTTGCGGTGAGCTTTGCTATCTCGTTATCCCACCAGCCTTCTTCTGCAAGGGATACGAACATGGGGCAGGCCTTCTGGAATATCTTTATATCTGACAGAGCGGAAGCATTTATGCCTGATGCGGCAAGTTCCGATGCCCTGGCCGTGATCGCGTTCTTATAGACCCCGGTCCCTACGGTAGCTCCCGTGGCAATGATGCCGATCCTGCCGTTTGCGGTTGCACGGCATGCCGCGTCAGCTCCGGGAGTGATAACCTCGACAACCGGGACCTTGGCATTCCTGGCGACTTCCTCATATGCGTAAGCGCTCGCCGTATTGCAGGCGATGACTATCATCTTTACATCGAAAGTCTCAAGGAACTTAAGGTTCTGCAGTGAATACTTCTTAACAGTAGATGCAGACTTGGTACCATAAGGCGTACGGCTGTTGTCACCAAAATAGATGGTGCTCTCCGAAGGCATGGCGCGCCAGATCTCCCGGAGGACCGTAAGTCCGCCGATACCTGAATCAAATACACCTATAGGCCTTGTATCTGCCATGCCTTCCTTTGTTCCTTCCTCTTGAAGTCTGTCTAATTATACACTTATCTTGTGAATTTGACCTTAAAGTCAGGGTTAACGCTGAATTTCCTGCCCGACAGTTCAGAGCATCTGCTGGACCTGTCTATCTTTCCGAAAGTCAGAGAAGTTGCGAAGAGCTGCTGATAACGGACTTTCCCGCCTTCTTTAGTTCTCAACTGCTTCATTACCTGACCTTTGCCGTAGTTGCCGTCTCCTGCCACAGGGCATCCGATATGCGCCATCTGCGCTCTGATCTGGTGGGTCCTGCCGGTTACCAGTTCCACTTCTATATCCGACACTGGACCTGCTTCGGTATCGTAAACATCCAGGACCCTGTACAGAGTAACGGATCTTTGTGACTTGGGAGTCTTAGTGTCATGAACATATACTCGTCCGTCAGAGCCTTTCTCCATATAGGATTCCAGACAGTTCATAACGGTTCCGTCGAAGCATCTGACTTCATATCCTTCAGTTGGAACTCCCAGCACCAGCGCACGGTACCGCTTATGGGCAAGATCGCTTTTAAGAAGGGCCAATGCATCCTCCAGGGTCTTCTTATCTTTTGCGCACATCAGGAGCCCGCCAGTATTCATATCCAGACGGTGGCAGAGAGCAAGTTCGGGACACGCGAAGTCGGATCTTAGATTATCTATTAAGGTTGTGCCCTTTATCCCGGCACCCGGATGCACCGCTATTCCCTGAGCCTTATTAACGATAAGAAGATTCCGGGATTCGTACACGACTTCATATTTGCCGGCATCTTCCATTTCCAAAACGGCATCCTTTTTGCCGAAAAAAGAATCCGGAAGCCAGACTTCCACCGTACTTCCTGCGGCAACCTCCATATCGGAAGATATCTTCTTTCCGTCTATCCTTATATCCTTTTTCTTCAGGGCCTTATATACATCTGATGAAGACAGGCCAAAATACTCGCGGCACAATGCCACGACTCTTCTTCCGGAATCATTGGGGCCTGTCTTGAAACTTCTCATAGATAGATACTATCATATACGGGGAAACTTGAAAGAGAGTATTTAATTATTCATCTTATTGAGAATTTTGCAGCGATTTGCAGAAATTCTCACTACCATTGAGAATTTTTCAGCATTTTGCAAAAATGCTCAGTAAGAACATTGGGTGGGCCTGATTATCTGATCACGATCTTAGCGTGACTGTCCTTATATTCGGGATAGGGCATCATGTCATAAGCAAGATCACGGTAGAGTTTTCTGAATGTGTCGCCTGCACGTTTTGTGGAAGGAGCATTGGGATCACACCACTGGTCCGTGAATCCGAACTGGGGTGAGAGTTCGACGGTGTGCATGGCAGGGATCCCTTCTTTACGCATCTCATCGGTTACGAATGAGTATTCATATACCCAGAGAGGTGCTTTGTAGTTTGCCGCTATGTCCATGATGTGGTCACGGTAGAGATTGTCGGTCATGGCGGCGACCAGGCGGTCACGGTATGTGCCCTGGACATCTTTTCTGGGTTTAACCTTAAGGAGCCATGACAGGAAGGGCATCAGGAAATCTGCGAAGGCCCTCGTGAACATATAGGCATCTTCCGAATTGTTCCCTATCACGATCTTGATGTTCTTATCCCTTATAGCCGTAACAGGCATCTGCTTAAGAAGCGTGCCGTCTATTACGGGAGAATAAGGACAGGTCATGATGCCCTTCTGATAGAAGAGTTTCTTTACTTTGTTGCACGCGTCCGTGATCTCATCCTGTGTCTTAGAGAAGATATCTTTGGGTTCTTTGGCTCCCATATACTTCAGGGTCTTGCGGCATACATCGGTTGCTTCTTCCTTTGTCCAGAAGTGACCTGCGTTAGGGGACTGCATGAATGCTTTATTAAATAGACCTTTGGCTTCCTCCGTTCCCGCAAGGGCAAGGATGGCTGCGGCACCCGCCGACTGTCCTGCCGCCATAATGTTATCCGGGTCACCGCCGAAGTCTTTTATATGGGCCTTAACGAACTTTAGCGCCTCTATCTGATCGTACAGTCCGATATTCTCGTCGAACCTCGCAGGATCCAATCCGTGAAAATAAGTGAAGCCGTATGCGTTGAGCCTGTAGTTGAAGTTGACGACAACGGACCCGGTCTCCCTTGCAAATAAGCTCATGTCCCATACGAGTTCATCTCCGCCTTCGTCTTCCAGACCCGACCCGCCGGTGTTGTAAGATCCCCCGTAAAACCAAACGATGACGGGCAGGAGTCCTGCGTCGTCATCGTGATCGTTCGGTACAAAGACATTAAGATAGAGACAGTCCTCATCCATATACCGGATATTGCGGTGTCCTCTTATCTGTATCGGATTCGGAGATCCTTTAGTCGCATCGATATCTCTTCCGTCGAATTCATAAGGCACGGGTCTTCGGAATGCTAGGTCCCCGGTGGGGGCTTTGGCGAAAGGGATCCCGCGGAACTGCCGGCAGCCGTTCTTTACTATGCCGGTAAATGTTGCTATCTCGGAGAAGACTTTCACTTCATTGCCGTTCATGTTTTGTCCTCCGGCGTATCCTGATCTTCGTCGAGATGCCCCCGGATCTCGCCCTTGTCGACCAGCCTTAAGAATGCCTCGACCACGTCTTCTGTCAACTGCGAGCCGGCGGCATCCTTCATTATGCCCACGACTTTATTGAAGTCCATATGTTTTCGATAAGGCCTGTCCGAATACATCGCATCGAAAGTATCCGCGACCGCGATTATCTGAGCAACTCTCGGTATCTCATTGCCCTTAAGGCCCTTGGGATAGCCTTTGCCGTCGGGGCGCTCGTGGTGGGCGCCTGCGCCAATGGCAAGTTCCGGCATGATGCTGATATCCTTGAGGGCGTCGAAGCCCAAGGGACTGTGGGATTTTATAACCTCGTATTCATCAGGTTCCAGTTTGCCCGGCTTATTAAGAACTTCCGGGGGTATTCCGATCTTGCCGATATCATGGAGGAGAGCGATGTTGTAGTTCTTCTCGACCGTATCCTCATCGTATCCGAGTTCACGTGTAAGGAGCGCGGTGAACTGCGCCACTCTCGTGGAGTGACCGTTGGTATAGCGGTCCTTCATATCGATGATCTTAGCGAAGGCCTCGACCATCTCACGGATCAAGATCCTCTGTTCGTTCTCTTTCTTGATGTACTTGCGGGTACGGTATTCAATGTAGATCTTGACTGCGATAAGCACCAGCGCAAGGAAGAACACTACCAGGAGCATTCGTGCCCAAGTCTGCTCGAGGAACTTCTTCTCTTTGGTTATGGTGATGGCCACTTCGCTGTCCGACAGGCCTCTGGGATCGTCGATCTTAACCCTGAATGTATATGTCCCGCCCTTAAGGTTAGTGTAATCGATCGGAACGAGTTCATTTCTCTTGACGGTAAAAGGCGCCTTGTCGTTGCCTTCAAGCTGATAAGTAACGTAAGGTGTCAGGAGGGAATAGTTATAAACGGACAGTTCGATCGTAATCTTCTGGACATCAGACGGGACCGTGAAATTTCCGCGGTAATCGGGGATAATGATGTTCCCGTCAGCCAGGATATACGGTACGGCATACTTGATGTCGTTGACATCCTCATATTCTTTGTCGATGTTGATCTTGGAGACACCGGTCGTTCCCGCGATATAAAGATCACCCTCATCAGTAAGCCACGAATAGGAATTCGAGGTCGCGATATTCTGAAGTCCGTCATCCGGCCCGTAGTAAACGGCTGCTATCTCGCCTCCTGCCAGAAGAGTATCCGTATCAGCAACATATATGCCGTTACTGGATAATATCCACTTCTCATCACGGGAATTCTCTATAATGTCAAAGTTATTGGAGTACGGGAAACCTTCAAGAGTGGTGATCTCATAATTCTCTGACATATAACCCAGGGAATTACTTGTTATGATCCACATGACAGGACGGGACTGATCCTTCTTGACCCTCAGGATAACATCCGAACTCAGCCCGTCATCGGTACTCAAGTGGATAACCGACTCACCGTTGATGCGGTACATTCCGCCGCCGTCCGTACCGATCACCAGTTCACCGTTAAATTCTGTACATGTCAGGATCTCGGTATTCTCAATGCCGTAGGATTCGTCATACACTTTGGTGATCTTGCCGTCATCCATAATGGCAAGACCTCCGGTACAGCAGACAGCATACCTGTCTTTGCCTGTCTTAAGTATCGTCCTTACACGGTCCGAGGGCAATCCGTCCTTATGGGTATAGCTCACAAGGATACCGTCCTTGTATCTTAAGAGTCCGTAGTCCTCGGTGAAAGTACATATCCACAGGTACCCGCTGTCATCCGTCGTGATGCACCTGATCTTGCACTTCTGGAGCATGTCTATCAGGTTCTTCTCGCAATGCTGGGTAACACCGTCCGATACCATATAAGTTACGGGAACGTATTTGAGGACATTGTCTTTGGACAGGACTTTTATTCCGTCGTTCTTGGTTCCGATATAAAGTTTGTCATCATAGACGCAGGTGGTGTTGACCACATCATCTCCCAGATCGTATTCCCAGTAGATATCCGTAAAATGATTGCGGACGATCTTCATGACACCCTGTTTTGACGATGCCAGCCAGAGATTACCGAGGTAATCCGTGGTGATCTTCTCCACGGAATCCTTCATGGGAGTGTTGGTAACCGGATGGAAAGTATATCCCCTTATGTATCCGAATCCGTTCTCGGCACCGACCCATATAAGATCTCCCACGTAATCGATGCAGTTGACGTTCCTCATGGGACCCGTGTAGATCCTCTCCAGTGACTGGAAACCCTGATCTGTCAGTGCGCCGTAGAAGACCTCACTGGCATCCGTTCCTACGTATACAAGGCCGCTGGCATTAGGGTCCGGCAGCACGGCGCGGACATCATCCATTCCGAGTTCGTTTACTTCATAGAATCCGGTGAGGACTCCATCCTTGACCGTAAAGACCGCATCCGTTTTGTTCAGGGTAACCCCGTATATAACATCGTTGGGGCCCATCTTGATGGAACGGATGAATTCATTCTCGAGTTTGGGGGATTCGACTGTATGCAGGTTAAGGTCACTGTCGACATAATAAAGACCTTCCGTAGTGGCAAGATATACATTGCCTTTGGAATCCTCGGTAATGTCTCTTACGGACAGCGACTTCATTCCGTCTTTCCTGTTGAATATATGCCACTGCCAATCGATCATGACAGCAGCGCCGGAATCGTTTGTCCCGACCCATATCCTGCCCTTGGAATCCTCGAAAAGAGATACGACACTCGCTATGTTGGAGTTGCCTTCTATCCTGGTAAATGTGGAACCGTCATAACGTATGAGTCCGCTGTAACCGCCTGTCCAGACAGACCCCTCTTCCGTGATCAGTACATCGTTGGATTCGGATGTCAGAAGTCCGTTCGTTCTGTCGAACAGCACCGCCGAATATTCTACTTCCTTGCTGTCAGGATCAATTACGGAGTAACCGCTCTCACCCTTATCTTCCTGTGTCTGTTCTCCGGTATCATCATCGGCACAGATTGAAGGTGCCGTCAAAGTCAGGAATACAGAACTTGAAAGCATTAAGACAATGAGTGCGGCAACGGCGCGGCTTGCCAGGCGCACGATCATCCTGCGCCTGTTCTCAACAACATCTGCCGGTAATATGTTCCGCATTCTTCTCATCTTGTTCTCATGCCTTTATTATCCGGTCGGATACGGCATCTATGAAGTCTCGGACCCCGTGATGTCCTTCCGGCACTGACTTTAGCTTATTATACCCCAATTTGATATCCTTATTCGCGCCGTGGTAGTCGCTTCCGGCGGTGACTAAGAGCTTATATTTGTCTGCCAGGATCGTCATCTCGTGGATAAGGTCTTCCGTGAAAGTCGAATAGTATGCTTCAACCCCTTCAAGTCCCATATCCTTAAGCCTCGATATGCGTCTGTCCATCTCGGCTCCCGTAATGAACTCCCCGCCGCTCCCGTATGAGGGATGCGCCAGGACCGGAATCCCTCCGGATTCCCTGATGCACTTTATGGCGACCTCCGTTCTTACATGCATATTGCGGCACTTGGCGCCGTCAACATATTTGGAGATGGCCTCAGACATCTTATCCGCATAACCGTACTTCACCAGAAGGTTCCCAAGATGGGGCTTGCCCGGATTATCCAGCATATAGAGGGCATCCATATCATCCTCGGAGAACCTTATGCCGAAGATCTCCTCCAGATGGTCCAGCCTTATCTTGAGTTTGAGCATCCTTCTGTCGTGCTCTTCTTCAACGAGGCTTCTCATTGAGTTCGCCTCCGGATCGAAGCCGTAACCTAAGATGTGATACTTTCCCTGATCGTCCCTGCAGGAGAACTCGGCGCCCGTTATGAACGCGGGATCTTGGTGGGTGAGTTTACCGATTATCCTGATACAGCCTGCGGAAGCATCGTGGTCAGTCACCGAGAACAGATCGAGCCCTGCCTCTTTGGCCTTGGCGATGATTTCCTCCGGCGTGTCAGTCCCGTCTGATACCGTAGTATGCATATGAAGATCGATCCTGTCAAAGTGCACGGCACTCACCTGATCAACACCTCTTTTCGATCAGTTCCCTTTACCGAGGAACTTGGTCATCTTAAAAATATTGTGTCCGTCCTTATATTCGTAGGACACTTCATCCATTGATTTCTTAACCATGAAGATCCCGAGTCCTCCGATCTTGCGGCGTTCCGCGGGAAGTTCGACATCAGGGTCCTCCTTGGCAAGAGGATCGAATTTACTGCCGGAATCCTCGAACACCAAAGTAAACCTTTGCGGTGAGGACCCGGTCTCAACCTTTATCTTCACATCTCCTTCATCAGGAGCATAAGCGTAGTGGGCGATATTAACGAAGATCTCTTCTGCGGATACATTGATCTGCATAGAGTCCTGCGGGTCAGCTTTCATGAATCCCAGGAATCCTTCGATGAATTCCTGGACCTCGGGGAGATTACTGACCTTGGCGTCAACAGTCATCTCGCAGGGAGTAAACAGCAGTGAATCCACACGGTCCAATGTCTCCATGAGGTGCTTCTTCCAGATCTCGATCTCTTCCTTCTTGCCCTCTTTATCCATTCCTCCGCGGCGGATAGACGCGCGGATCATACGGGCATATCCTATTACCTTCGCTTTATCCTCAACGAACCGGATATACCCTTCATCGTCCGTACCGAGATACTCGGCCAATGTGTCACGCCAGAACCTCTGAGACGTTGCTATGTCGTATCCCTGCATGGCTTTGATATGATCCGGATCATATTCCGAATACCCGACGAAAGCATTGAACATCGGGCCCAGTTCGAATACGGGATAACCTGCGGACAGTGTATCCATGTCAATAAGGAGTACTTCATCTCCCGTCTTCTCAATGTTTTTGGTGTGGTAATCTCCGTGGATGAGGTGGTCATCTTCGGGCACCCGCTCCACCAGCTTGATAAGCTTTCTTCCGTACTCTTCAGGAAGGTATTCTGCCGTGAATGTTGCCCATAAGAGAGCGCGCTCCTTCATGTCGGGAACCTTGCCTTCTTCGACTCTCGTAGAGTGAAGTTTCTTAAGGAGCGCTACGAATTCCTTTACGCAATAACCGTACATATCCGGCTCGTTAGCGATCAGCTTGGAGAAAGATCTGGCATTCAGAAGTTCAAACATTGAACCGTAGCAGTCGCCAATCTTGACCACGTCATAGGATATCGCTGTGGGGATCCCCAATATCATGGCAAGCTTTGCCATCTCCCGCTCATGCTTTATGTCTTCCAATGAATCAGGATTGTTATAGACCTTGACCACATTGTCCTCGTCGATCCTGTAGATCGTGCCGTTGACACCGCGCCCTATCTCCTCACATCCGTCAACGGTTACCTTGCGGTACGCGCGTTCCACGGTCATGATATCCGTGAATCCGGTCATCCTCAGGATGTCATATACTTCGGGATTAACATTGATTATCTTAAGATCGGGATAGTCCTTCTTCAGGTGGAGGATCGCACGAAGTCCGGAACTGGAGATATACTCGAGCCTGTCCGCATCTATCGTGACCGCAATGTTCTTACAGTCAGCCAAGATCTTCAATATATCTTCCTGGGTGCTCTGTGCGTTTGTCGCGTCGATCCTTCCGACAAGTGACAGTACCACCGCGTCATCCAGGACTTTTCCGGTTACTTCAGCCATATACATATCTCCTGTTAACGATTACTTTAATAAATAATAAGAAAGGTTGCAAGTGGGGATTTGTAAACGGCCGGGGTCTTCGGGCAGTCTTATCTCAGATCTGAGCCTGAACGGCAGTCATGGCAACAGTGTTTACGATGTCCTCAACCGAACACCCTCGGGACAGGTCGTTACAGGGCATATTCAATCCCTGAAGGACCGCAAAGCAGTCCGCGCCGCCTACACGCTGAGTGATCTTGTATCCGATGTTGCCCGCCTGAAGATCCGGGAAGATGAGGACGTTGGCGCGCCCTGCAACAGGGCTTCCGGGAGCCTTGGACGCGCCGATCTCGGGAACGATCGCGGCATCATACTGAAGTTCGCCGTCCAAGAGCAGGTCAGGGGCAAGTTCGTGTGCCCTTGCTACCGCTTCCTGTATCTTCGTGACGGAATCGTGCTTGGCTGAACCCTTGGATGAGAAGGACAGGAAAGCTACTCTGGGTTCTTCAAAACCGCAGAGCCTCCTGGCGGTATCTGCCGCAGCTATAGCAATATATGCAAGTTCTTCGGCTGTCGGAGCGGGCATAACGACGCAGTCCGCATAGACAAGGAGTCCGTCTTCGCCGAGGGACTTGTTGGGGCAATCCATGAGGAATGAAGAAGATACTATCTTCATCTCAGGCTTGGTCTTGATTATCTGGAGTGCAGGTCTGAGCATGTCTCCGGTCGTGTGAACGGCACCTGATACCAGACCGTCGGCATCCCCTGTCTTAACCATCATGATGCCGTAGTACATAGGGTCTCTTACGAGTTTGGCCGCATCTTCGGGTGTAACACCCTTGTTCTTGCGGATCTCATAAAGAGCATCGGCATATTCTGCAGCGATGGGGCTGGTCGCAGGATCTTCTATAGCGATCCCGGTGATATCCGCCCCCACCTTATCAGCCGTAGCCTTGATCTTCTCAGGATCTCCGATCAGAACAGGTTCTGCGAGTTTCTCTGCCTTCAGGATGGAAGCCGCCTTAACGGTACGTTCCTCATCTCCTTCGGGAAGGACTATCTTCTTTATGTCAGATGCGGCCTTAGCCTTTACTCTTTCTATCATGCTCATATCAGTATCCTCCGTTATCAGAACTCAACGCCCTCAAAACCGTTCCATACATTGTGGGCCGAATATGTATGTGCCTTCTTCTCACCTCTTAAGACAGCAAGAGCGGGCAGTGCCAGAGCCTCCTGCTCCATCTCTCCGGGATATACGCTGATGGGCGCTATAAATCCGCATCTCTCCTTTATCCCCTCGAAAACATCATCAAATCTCATGAGTCCTCCGGTCAGAAGGATACCGTCCACCTTGCCGCAGAGAACACAGCTCATCTCTCCGATCATCTTGCAGATCTGGTAGATCATGGTATTCCACACAAGTGTTGCCTTCCTGTCGCCGGAATCGACCAATTCATGGATCGTATCTGAATTAGCAGTTCCGAACAGATCAACGAAGCCGCCGGCTCTCGAACAGCGGAGCCTGACTTCTTCTATGGAGTGCTCTTCGATATAGTCGAGCAGAGCAAGTACAGGCACGGATCCTATCCTTGTGGGAGTGAAGGCTCCCTCGCCGTCAGCGCCCATATTGCCGTCCACCATGCGGCCGTGATCATGAGCCGATACCGTGATACCGCCGTCGATATGGGCAACGATGAAGTTACAGTCTTCGTACCTCTTGCCCATCTTCTTTGCGTGATACTCTGCAACAGCCTTCTGGTTCAGTACATGGGAATGGGATACTCTGTACACTCCCCTGATACCGGTGAGCCTTGCATAATCGCAGTACTCGTCAACGTTTGTGGGATTCAGTGTATATGCGGGTTTATTGTATTCACATGCGAACTTCCATGCGATCATGACACCTAATTTTGCGGGGTGCTCGGAACCTCCGACCGCTGCAACGGTGTCCTCATAGAGCCTGACGTCGATAGCCGTGATGCCGCCGGGCTGTGTGCAGGCGCTGCCGCCCCTGCCTACGAATGCATCGATCGATGCAGGATCATAGCCTTCTTCTGCGAGCATATCCAGTATGACCTTCGCCCTCATGGGGACCTGGTCGTTAACATGGGGGAACTTCAGAAGTTCGTCTGCATCATGGAAGAGGCTCTTCTCGAAAAGGGATGTCTCGTTTTCGAACAGACTGACCTTTGTCGATGTTGAGCCGGGATTGATTATCAACAACAGTTTCTTATCTTCTGACATAACCGGTACCTCTTAATCGTCATTGCCACAACATAATATCATCTTTTTTTCTATAATCACGCAATAAAGTGGAATAAACGTCTATTGCAAAAGAAAATGAGCGATTTTGACACAAAAAAAGACTGCACCCCCGGAGGAGTGCAGTCTGATGTCTTATGTATTTAAGTGTCTTAAGATCAAACGTTCTTATCGTACTTGTAGAGGAATGTTACCATCTGTCTTCTCAAGCACTTGCCCTGAGGCTTGAACGTTCCGTTCTTGTAACCAGCCACGATATTCTTCTCGGCTGCCCAGAGAACTGCCTTGTAGAAATAATCGCTCTTCTTTACATCCTTGAACTTGTTCGTTGTCGTCTTGGGAGCGGGCTTGCCTGCCATTCTCCACAGGAACGTAACTGTCTGTGCTCTGGTGCAGACGTTGTTGGGCTTGAAGGAGGTCTTGGAATAACCTGTGGTGATACCCTTTTCGACAGCCCAGAGTACTGCCTTGTAGTAGTATGAGCCCTTCTTGACATCCTTGAATGTCGTCTTGGATGACCTGGGCTCAGGTGAACCCTTGAGTCTCCAAAGGAACGTTACCATCTGGGCACGGGAACAGTTGTTTGCAGGCATGAACATCGTCTGCTTTTCGTATCCCTGGACTATACCCCTGTTGGTAAGGCTGTTGGTAGGTTCGTACCAGAATTCCTTCTTGTCCGTAACGTCCTTATAGAGGACCTGAAGCGTGCGGCTGACTGTCTTTCCGTCAACTGTTGCCATAATCGAGACGGAGCCTGCCTTGTTTGCGAGGACTCTTCCTTCAGAAGAAACCTGTGCAACGGAGGGATTGGAAGACTTCCATGTAACATCCCAGTTTCCGATGTTCTGCAGGCTCAGGTTCATCGTGTTGCCGCATACGATCTCTGTATCGGAATCTTCGAACTTGATACCGTCGAAGACCATCTTGAAAGTATAGACGCCGGATCCGTTGTAAGGATGGAACTCAAAATAGTATACGCCCTTGGGAAGTGTTATGGAATTCTTGCACTCGCCCTTCCAGTAACCGTATCCGGTTGAGAAGACTTTGTTCTCCTTGACATCGTAAACATCAAGGCTAAGGTTTTCATCATAAGTCGTAGTAATGTTGAGTTTACCGGGCTCATCCATTACCAGCTTGTAATAATCGATATCGTCAGTAAGTGCGAACTGGCCTCTGTAATCAACATCAGTCTTTATCGTGTTGGCCTGGCTTACTTTGTTGTTGGAGCCGTTGCCTGATTCAGGGAATGACTCATTTGCGGATTCAAAAGAGAAATAGAAGTTGTAGCTTCCGCAGGGAGTATCAGGGCCGCCGGCAATACGGACATAATATGTGCCCTGTGTGAAGTCATAGTCCAATCTTCTCTCGCCCCACTTCTCCCAGCTGTATGCGCCGGTGCGGGCGATCTCGTTCTCGGTGTTGTCGAAGATAGTGAACTTCAATGTAAAATCACCGTATACGGTAAACTTTACTCTTCCGGAAGAAGGAATCACGAGCTTATAGTAGTCCATATCCCCTTCCATTATCTCGCCGTAGTACTGGTTTCCGACAGCTATGGCCTGAGCCTGGGGAATAGTATTATTCGGCTCTGTCTCATTAACCGAACCGGCCGCCTTGGCATCCTTGCCGAATAACGAACCGATACCCAATGCGATAACGGCAGAAAGAGCAACCACCGCAACCTTCCCAATCATTGATCGTTTCATACAAACGCCTCCAATAAAATAGATAAAACAAAATAAAACCGCCCGTCTTAGAGGCGGTATTTAACATTCGTAGATTATCACTTGTCAGGCCGTTATTCAATAAAATATATAATAAATCATATGATCATGCCAAAGAAAAAGGTGCCCCAAACCAGGGGGGCACCTCTATTGGTCCTATTAAGATCGGGCTCAACCCTTCCCGTTAATGTACTTATCGTACTTATAGAGGAAAGTAACCATCTGACGGCGCAGGCAGTTGCCGTTGGGGCGGAAGGTGCCGTCAGAGTAGCCTGCAAGGATGTTCATTTCGGATGCCCAAAGGGTCGCCTGATAGAAGTAATCCTTTTTATTCACGTCTGAGAACTTATTGGTCTTCGTCTTGGGGGCAGGACTGCCTGCGAGCCTCCAGAGGAATGTGACCGCATGACGGCGGGCACATACGATCTTGGGTCCGAAAGTACCGTCCTTATAGCCTTCGACTATATGATTCTCGTTGCCCCATATGCAGGCCTTGTAGAAATAATCATTCTTCTTTACATCCTTGAACTTGCAGTCCGGTGACTTGGGTTCGGGGCTGCCTGCCAGTCTCCAGATGAAAGTTACCATCTGGGCGCGCGTGCACTCGTTGGCGGGCTTGAACTTCGTCTGTTTGTCGTAACCTTTGACAACGTCTTTGCCGGTGAGATAGTAGGTAGGTTCGTACCAGAAGTCTTTACTGTTCGTAACGTCCTTATAGAGCACCTTAACATTAAAAGTCGATACGGATGGAGCATTGGAATATGTTTTTACCAGCTTCGCGGTCCCGGCCTTCAGACCGTAGTACATACTGTCATCCATCTTGATAACCGCTTTATTGCTGTTGGTCACCTTACTACCGCTGGCACCGTCACCACCTAAGTAGAAGCTGTTCCCGGGGAGGATCGCAAGATCGATGGTCATATCGTATCTCGCATCGTAATGGAGACCATGCAGCTTATAGTTTGGCGTAAGATCGATGGACTTGATCTTCGTTAGATTGATGTCAAGGCTGGTAAGTTCGCGGTTTTTCGACAGATCGAGCGAAGCGATCCCGTTATTTCTGACATAGAGTTCCTCTAACGCGGTGTTCTTACTGACATTGACAGAAGTAAGCTTGTTGGAGTTGAGAACGAGGCTCTTAAGCAAGGTATTCTTCGAAACATCAATGCTCTTGAGTTGATTCTGCGCCAGGTCCAGATTTACAAGTTTCTTCAGTTTGCCGGTGTTGACCGATTTGATGCTGTTTTCTCCTGCCTCAACTTCCGTAAGTTCAGTAAGATCCTTGATATCGAGGGATGTCAGTTTGTTCCGCGAGCAGTAGAGTTTGGTCAGCGACTTGTTCTTGCTCAGATCAAGGCTCGCCAGCTGATTAGTGCTCGCGGACAGTTCGACCAGATCCTTATTCTTTGATACATCGAGAGCTGTGATCTTATTGCGTTCGCATGACAGCCTTTTGAGTTTGGTGCAGCGGCTGACATCAAGGGAAGTAAGTTCGTTGCCGTAGCATTCTATATACATAAGCTCAGTATTCTTTGAAATATCGAGCTTTGTAAGCTTATTGGAATAACATGACAAATACCAGATCTTCTTGTTGTGTGTGACATCAAGTTCTTTAAGCTGATTGTTGGAGCAGGATATATCTTGAAGTTCGGTATTCTTACTGACATCCAGGGACTTTAGCTTATTATTCGTGACAAAGAGCAACTCGAGCTTAAGGTTCTTGCTCACATCTATCTTTTCAAGGCCGCATGTCTGACAGTCCAGCCTCGTAAGTTCAGGGAAGAATTCTATACCCTTAAGGTCAACAACTTCTTTGTACTCGCTGTCGGTAGTCCTTATCTCCGTGACGTTCCTGATCTCGGCATCCGACAGAGTACCGTTGCCGTCTTTATCGAAGTTTTTCGATACATATGCCCGAAAAACCTTATCCGGAAAATTAGCCGCATTTATCGCAACGCTGCCTGAAGCATCGACCGTGGCGGCCGAAGATAAGACCACTCCTGCAATGACCGATGCAAGTGTCATCAGCGTTACAGTCCTGATCACAGGAAAACTCTTCATATTCATCCTCCCTGAAATCACATCTCAGTGATAAGTTCTCTTGTCCTCTCTATGTTCATCTTCTTGCAGACTTCAACGAATGTGTCTACAGGGATGTCGTGGAGCTGGACCTTGACTCCGCGGATATTGACGGATACGGTCTTGGACTCGACTTCCTTGTCACCGATTACCAGGATGTAAGGATCACGGAGGTTGCGGAAGTTCTTGATCTTGTCGTTCATGTTCTTGGGCGACAGATCGACCTCGGCGCGGATGCCGTTGTATTCGAGAAGGTTTTCGATGTCACGGGCAAACTCGTTGTGCTCTTCGCGGATCGGGACGATGCCTACCTGGGCAGGGCTCATCCAGAAGGGGAACGCACCCTTGAAGTGCTCTGTGATGATACCGATGAATCTCTCGAAAGATCCGAAGATAGCGCGGTGGATAACGACAGGCATCTTCTGGGTATTGTCTTTGTCAACGTATGTGAGACCGAAGTTTGCAGGCAGCTGGAAGTCGAGCTGGATCGTGCCGCACTGCCACTCTCTGCCGAGAGCGTCCTTGATCTGCAGGTCGATCTTCGGCCCGTAGAATGCGCCGTCACCCTCGTTGATCTCGTAGTTGCCCTCGCCGTACTTCTTGTCGAGGATCTTCTTCAGGGAAGCCTCTGCCCTGTTCCAGACTTCGATGTCGCCCATGAAGTCGTCAGGCCTCGTGGAGAACTCAGCCTTGTATGTGAGACCGAATGTATTGTAGATCTCGTCTGCTAAGTTCATGATGTCCTCGATCTCGGATTCGATCTGGTCTTCGGTTACGAATGTATGGTCGTCGTCCTGTCTGAACTCCTGAACACGGAAAAGGCCGTTCATCTGTCCGGACTTCTCCTTGCGGTGCAAAACGTCGATCTCAGAGTAACGGATAGGGAGCTCCTTGTAGGAGTGTACCGTTCTCTTATATGTCATCATGGCATTAGGGCAGTTCATGGGCTTTGCAGCCATCGTGTCAATGCTCTCAAGATCGAAGTCGGGGCCGGCTGACTGGTCCTGCTCGATCTCGTCATCAGCTTTCGTTCCTTCGGAAAGACCCGGAATAAGGAACATGTTGTTGACATAGTGAGCCCAGTGACCGGAGATCAGCCAGAGCTTCTTGTTGTTGATCAGAGGGCAGGAGATCTCCTGATAGTCGTGCTTATCCTGAAGTTCACGGGAGTAGCTTATGAGCTGGCGGTACATCGTCCATCCGCGGGGCAGCCAGTAAGGCATGCCGGGAGCTGTATCCTGGAACATGAACAGATCCTGCTGCAGGCCGATCTTCTTGTGGTCGCGCTCCAGGGCTTCCTTGAGCCATGCAAGATGGGCCTTGAGCTCATCCTTGGAAGGGAATGCGAAAACGTAGATCCTCGTGAGGGTATCCTTGGTGGAATCTCCTCTCCAGTAAGCTGCGGATGTGCCCTTGACCTTGAAAGCCACGGACAGGAGGTCACGTGAATTCTCTACGTGAGGGCCGCGGCAGAGGTCAACGAAGTCGTCACCCGTGCGGTATATAGTGAGAAGCTCATCCTCCGGGAGATCTTCGATGATCTCGACCTTGTACTTCTGATCCTTAAACAATTCGAGCGCGTCATTCCTGGAGATCTCTTCTCTCTTCCAGTCTTCCTTGCGCTTCAGGATCTCAGTCATCTTGTCCTCGATGGTCTTGTAGTCTTCCTCTGTTACGGGACGGGGCAATGCAAAATCGTAGTACATGCCGTCGTCGATCTGAGGTCCGATCGCGATCTGTGTATCGGTTCCGAAGATCTCGAAAACGGCCTTAGCCAGAATGTGTGCCAGCGAGTGGCGGTAAACCTGAAGGAACTCTTCTCTTTCCATAATAATCAATGTCCTTATCTTGTATTCGACATGCACTCCCGGGCACTTCCCGGGACAACGTCGTAAAGAGGATTATATATTATAGAAATCTTTATGACAATCTAATATAAACAAATATATATAAGAACATTTGTTTCTTTTGTGATAGAATTATTAAGAGCGCAGCCTGCTTAATGGGCGGTTGCCTTCCGAGTACTTAACAACTCAGGGTTCTTCCCTGAGCGAGTCTGGGAAAGGAGGGCTGCGGAGATGACAGAAATTGAAATTATCTCTATCGTGATAGGAATTATCACCCTGGTCATAGCTTCAATCACTCTGTTGTTGAAGCTATTGACGTTTCTTATCGGGATTTTAGATTCCAGATATAGACGAAAATAAACCTCACCCAGGATGTGACTTTAGGGTGAGGTTAATCTAAAACTTTGCTCGGAAGCAACCGTCTTTGCAGACTGCGCTTTCTTACGCATATTGTAACACCCGGACTGTATAGCGTCAACGAAGCTGAAACATTTACATCTTTAGTCGATATTGTAAAGTGAATATTTCTTATTAATGTGCTAAAATAGCCGTGCGCTCGGAAAGATGACCTTTTCGGGCAGGACCCTACTATTATTCAAAGGAGTTTGTCTCATGGAATTATCACCACTTCAAAAAGCAAGATACGAGTACACCCCTAAGCTTCCCGGAATGCTCCGCAACGGTATCGCAGAGATCTGCGTTAACGAGGGTGCTCCCACACAGAGCGTTGCAGATCAGGATAAGATCGCAGCTCTCTTCCCCAACACATACGGTAAGAAAGAGATCACTTTCGCCAAGGGCGCTAACACATCCCCTGCCAAGAAGCAGGTAGTCGGTGTTATCCTCTCCGGCGGACAGGCTCCCGGCGGACACAACGTCATCACAGGTCTTTACGATGCTTTGAAGGCTACAGACAAGGACAATGTCCTTCTGGGCTTCAAGGGCGGTCCTGACGGACTTTTAAAGAACGACTACGTTGAGTTCGACGATGCCTTCATCGACGCATACAGAAACACAGGCGGATTCGACATCATCGGTTCCGGCAGAACAAAGCTCGAGACAGCCGAGCAGTTCGCAATCGTTGCAGAGAATGCTAAGAAGAACGGCCTTACGGCTATCGTCATCATCGGCGGCGACGATTCCAACACCAACGCTGCTACTCTGGCTGAGTACATGGCTGCAAACAACACAGGCGTTCAGGTTATCGGATGCCCCAAGACGATCGACGGCGACCTCAAGAACGAGGACATCGAGGCTTCTTTCGGTTTCGATACAGCTACAAAGACATATTCCGAGCTCATCGGCAACATCGAGCGTGATGCCAACTCCGCAAAGAAGTATTGGCACTTCATCAAGGTTATGGGCCGTTCCGCATCTCACGTTGCACTCGAGTGCGCACTTGAGACACAGCCCAACATCTGCCTTATCGGCGAGGAAGTCGCTGCCAAGAAGATGTCTTTGGCCGAGATCACAAATTACATCGCTGACGCTGTTGAGAAGCGCGGCAACAACGGCGAGAACTTCGGCGTTGCCATCATCCCCGAGGGTATCGTAGAGTTCGTTCCCGAGTTCTCCGCTCTCATCGCTGAGATCAACGAGCTCCTGGCTGGCGAGAAGACAGCTCAGTTCAACGCTCTTCCCGACTGGAACGCAAAGTACGACTTCATCAAGGCAGGCCTTACGGATGCTTCCTTCAAGGTTTTCGATATCCTTCCTACAGGCATCCAGCAGCAGCTCTTCTTAGAGCGTGACCCTCACGGCAACGTTCAGGTATCCCTGATCGAGTCCGAGAAGCTCTTCTCCGAGATGGTCAAGACCGAGCTCGCAAAGAGGAAAGAAGCCGGCACATACAAGGGCAAGTTCGGCGCACAGCACCACTTCTTCGGTTACGAAGGACGCTGCGCATTCCCTTCCAACTTCGATGCTGACTACTGCTACTCCCTGGGCTTCAACGCTTTCATGCTCATCCAGTACGGTTTCACAGGGTACCTCTCCAAGGTTTCCAACATCTCTAAGCCCGCTGAGGAGTGGGTTGCAGGCGGTATGCCTATCACAAAGATGATGAACATGGAAAGAAGAAACGGTGAGGACAAGCCGGTTATCCGCAAGGCTCTCGTTGAGCTGGACGGCAAGCCCTTCAAGTTCTTCGAAGCTAACCGCGAGAAGTGGGCAGTCGAGACGAGCTTTACATATCCCGGTGCTATCCAGTACTACGGACCTTCCGAAGTCTGCGACATCACAACAAAGACACTCGCACTCGAGAAGTCCTGATCGATACAGATTAAATGATCATAAGAGAGGCGGCCTCATATCGGGACCGCCTCTTATCTTTTTATTTTTGGTTACGGGAATTCTCGTATAAACAGCTCACATCACTATCGAATACCCGGCCACAGTCAAAGCTGCGACGGCCTTATCAAGATCTGCTTCCTTAACGAGGATATAGTCCGTGTTGTAAGTTGATACGGCGAAAATGCCGATATTGTTGTCAGCCAATACACCCGTGATCTTCGATAAGATCCCGATAAGCGCAAAATCCAGTATTCCCTCTATCCTCAAGGCGCGCCACCCGTCTTCCCGGGCGATGGTATCCGCAGGAACGGCATCGGTCGGGCAGACCAAAGACAGTTCCTCATCGGTCTTGCCGATAAAGAACAGGTCAGATGTAAGATCAGCATCCGAGATGTCAGAGATCTTGCATACAGTGAGAGCGTGCGGCAGTACCTTAAGTTCCATATCAGAGGACCTTGGCGAGGAAAGCCTGAAGCCTCTCGTTCTTGGGGTTGCCGAATATCTCGTCCGGGGTGCCTTCCTCCAGGACAACACCGTCATCCATGAATATGACACGGGTTGCCACTTCCTTGGCAAATCCCATCTCGTGGGTTACGACGACCATGGTCATGCCGTCCTTTGCAAGGTCTTTCATAACATCAAGGACCTCTCCGACCATCTCGGGATCCAATGCCGATGTAGGCTCATCAAAGAGCATAACATCCGGGTCCATTGCCAAAGCCCTGACGATGGCGATCCTCTGCTTCTGGCCGCCGGACAGCTGAGCCGGATATGAGGACGCGCGGTCTTCCAGGCCAACTCTTGCAAGGAGGGCCATTGCCTTCTTCTCGGCAACGTCCTTGGGGAGCCCGTGAAGCTTCATTGGCGCGATCGTCATGTTGCGGAGTATGGTAAGGTGCGGGAACAGGTTAAAGTGCTGGAACACCATTCCCATATTCTGTCTGAGAAGGTTTATGTCGCAGGAAGGATCTGTGATATCCTGTCCCTCGAAGGTTATCGTCCCTGAAGTGGGGCGATCCAGAAGATTCAGAGACCTCAGAAGTGTTGACTTACCGGATCCCGAAGGTCCGATGATGACGACAACCTCACCCTTCCTTATCTCGGTAGTGATGCCCCTTAAGGCTTTTATCCCGGTCTCCTTGAAGTGTTTTGTCAGATCCTTGACGGTTATGATCACGCGATTATCAGTGTCCACTCTTCTTCAGCCTCCTTTCGAGTATCGACACGAGCTTGCTGAAGAACATGACGATGATAAGATAGATGACCGCGACCGCTATAAGAGGCATGAAAGCCGAGTAGCTTCTCGACCTTATGATGTCTCCGCCCTTTGTAAGTTCCTGCAGTCCGATATAGCCTGATACAGAAGTCTCCTTGATGAGAACGATAAACTCGTTGGCAAGCGAAGGAAGGACTGTCTTGAATGCCTGAGGGATGATGATGAGCATCATGGTCCGGATGTACCCGAATCCCAGTGAACGTCCCGCTTCGAACTGTCCTTTGTCGATGCTCATGATGCCGCCGCGGATGATCTCAGCAACATAAGCGCCGGAGTTGAATCCGAAGGCCAATACTGCGACGAGCACCTTGTTGTTGGACGATACGAAGATTACAAAGTATGCGATCATGAGCTGAACTACTACAGGGGTTCCGCGGATAACCGTAAGGTAAAGACCGCAGAGCTTATTGAAGAAAGACAGAAGGTCGCTGGCGAATCCGCCTTTGAGCTCCTCTTTGAGCTTGTCGTAAGAAGACCTTATGAGCGCCACGATAACACCAAGGACGATACCCAGGATCGCCGCAAAGAATGTTACTTCAAACGTGATCCCGAGGCCCTTGAATATGTACTGATAACGGTCGTCAGTGATGAAGTTGTTCTCAAAGTCCGCAGGGATATCATTTGCCCAGGCAACAATGCCTTCCAAAGTCTCCTTGCCCCACAGGACAACATCGCCGACAGAAAGATACAAGACCAGATATAACGCGAAGAGCAATGACACGATAGCCCCGATCACCGCAAGGGTCTTTCCTGCCTTCGCCTTGCCGGCATTCCTGACGATCGCGCTGTTGGAAGCGAACAGGCTGAATGCAACTATAGCTAACGCAAGACCTGCGACCGGTACGAAGGATACGACGATCGACAAAAGACCGAATATAAAGATCTGTTGAGCTTTGCGGACCGGATCCGTAACAGGGACCGGCGGAAGCGGGCTTTGGCATTCCGGGCAGACATTCTGATCGCCGGATATCTTGGCGCCGCACTTTTTGCAGAATCTGGATCTGATCATTGGAACATCCTCTAATCACTTAGTTAATGGGCCCCTCGGGAAGGGCAACTCATATTGTAAATAATAAAAGAGCGGAAATAAAGACCTTATTTCCGCCCTTATATCGATCAGTTACTGACCTGTCAGCCGGCCTTAACGAAAGCCTTTGCAGGTTCGTTATCGATAACGACTGCGTCGATCTTGCCGGACTTCAATGCGATAACCGCATCGTTACCCTTTGCAAAACGCTCCATCCTGTCTTCGCCGACCTCATCGGTCATGTAGATGTCGCCTGTCGTACCGGACTGAACACCGACCTTGTAATCGCCTTTGAGGAGATCGTCAAGAGTCGTGATCTTGGAATCTTCCATAACGATGATGGACTGGATGCCCGTTGCGTAAGGTGTGGAGAAGTTAACTGACTTCTCTCTGTCGGGAGTAACGGTCATGCCTGCACATCCGATATCGTACTTGCCTGCCTGAACGCCTGCGATGATGGAGTCGAACTCAACGTCTTCGATCTTGAGTTCAAGTCCGAGCTTATCTGCAACAGCCTTAGCGATCTCGGGATCGATACCTACGATCTGGTCACCCTCGTAATACTCATAAGGAGGGAAGTAAGCATTGGTTGCCATGATGAGCTTGCCTTCCTCTACAGTTGTGAACTCAGGATAGGTAGAAGCCTCAGCCTCCTTAGCCTCAGGTGCCTTGAAATCGTCAACGGGGATGTACTTATTAATGATGGAAGGGATCGTACCGTCATCTGTAAGTTCCTTCAAAGCCTGGTCGATAGCGTTCTTCAGGCCTTCGTTATCCTTGTTGATAGCCATAGCATAATCCTCAACAGTGTAAGGTGTATCGAGGATCTTAAGAGCCTTGGACTTCTTGGAAGCTCCGCTGCAGGATGCCATTCCGAGCAAAAGTGTCAGGGAAAGGACTACTGATGCAACTTTTGTAAAAGTTTTCATAATAAAATCTCCTTTGTAAGATTTTGATATCATGTGAAGCATTATAAGACCTAATTTATTAGTAATCAAATAATAAAATCAACAATTCAGCCCAAATATCCCATCTTTTTTTGTTGCTTTAGTTAAGCCTTTTTTACTCCGGTCATCCAACAAGGCGCGATCTCAAAACAACGGGGCTGCCTCACCGAGACAGCCCCTTGCAAGAATCTTGACCGGACTTTGTGATTACTTACCGTTTATGTACTTATCGTACTTGTAAAGGAATGTTACCATCTGGCGTCTCAGACACTTGCCCTGAGGTCTGAATGTACCGTCACTGTATCCTGCAACGATCTTCTTCTCTGATGCCCAGATAGTTGCCTTAAAGAAATAATCTTTGCTCTTTACGTCTTTGAATTTGCTTGTCTTTGCCTTGGGCGCTGGCTTCCTGCCATTCTCCAGAGGAATGTTACGGTTTGAGCTCTGGTGCAGATGCCCTGAGGATCAAACTTGGTCTTTGATACACCGGTGGTAATTCCCTTCTCTACAGCCCAGAGTACAGGCTTATAGAAGTAATCTTTTGTCTTTACATCCTTGAACGTTGTTGTTTTTGCCTTGGGTGCTGGCTCGCCGGCAAGTCTCCACAGGAATGTGACCATCTGAGCTCTGGAACAATCATTTGCAGGCTTAAACAGAGTCTGTTTATCATAACCCTTAACAACACCCTTGGCAGTAAGGCAGTTGGTTGGAGCATACCAGAAGTCCTTGGTACTCGTTACATCCTTATAGAGGACCGTAACTTCGCAGGAAGCACTCTTTCCTGCAGCTGATGCCGTAATGGTAACGGCCCCTGCCTGCTTGGCCGTGATCTTGCCGTTGGAATCCACTGCTGCGATCTTCGCATCTGAAGACTTCCAGGAGATCTTCCCTGTGGCCCCCTTGAGGGTTGCCTTCAGAGAATCGATCTTTCCGCAGATAACATTCAATGCCTTCTTGTCAAGTGTCAGCGTTATATTGCTGGCAGGCTTTGCTGTAGGTGTAGCCGTTGCCGTAGGTGCGACTGTTACCGTAGGTGCGACTGTTGCCGTAGGTGTTGCTGTTGCCGTAGGTGTTGCTGTTGCCGTAGGCGTTGCAGGCACATCGGGCTGAACGATATTGAAAGTAATATCCGCAGGAGATCCTTTATAGATTCCCTTGCCTGTAACTTTGACTTTTGCTGTACCGACTTCCGTATTGTTGAGATATTCAACGCTATAGTCATCTTCTGTCAGCACATTACCGTTGAATGTAACAGTTACTGCCGGTTCGATCGCAGATCCTGTATAGGTCTGATCATCTATGGAGCTTATGACTGCATCACCGATATCCTGCTTTTCGATGAAGTTTACCCTGATACAGTCTTTATCCCAGTCATCAGTATACGGTATCTCCAGAGGCTCGGGTATTACACTATCATCGTCATACCGGACTATCTCGTAGTAGTAATCGTCTTTAGGTTCTACCGTGATCTTTGCTGTTGCATCTTCAGACCTGTAAGCAACTTTTGTCCATCCTCTGAAGCTTGCACGGCTGACCTCACCTTCGACCTTTACAGCACCGGTATCTGTACCTTCTGTCTCAGTATAATACTGTAATACAAGCTGATCATAATGCGGCCAGATGTGCTGGAAGTCAAACATTTCTTTAGACGTATAGATTACTACCCTGAATCCTGCAATGTGATCTGTTTCCAGAGTCCATGTATTGGTATCAGGATCTAAGGTAAACAACTTGTTCCCAATACCATACTCACTGAACTGAGCTTCCATGGCATATACAGTACCGGATTTGACCTTAATGGCAACGGTGTCTCCCCAGCCGAAGCTGCCATGTTCGCCGAAGTCAGGAGCAGTGCCATTCATGGTGTCTATCTTTACATCTTTTTCAACATCGCCCCAGCCGCCTAAGATCTGATAGTTACCGTCTCCTATAGAATCACCGGCTGATTCGATATACTCATCTTCGTTCCAACCCTCGTTACGGAAGAATTTTGCGATATAGACATTATTGCCTTCATCATACTCAGGATACCAGACCCCTTTGATCCTTCCGTCAGGGCCGTTTTTAACACGCAATACCAGATGGTCAGGCACTGAAGCATCAGGCTTAGCCTTGAAAATGACCCAGACTTCTTCAATATCATCTGTCAGTTCAACAGGGTCGGAATAAGGAACTTCCTGACCGTTATCGACCTTCAGGCTGATGTCATAATCGCTGAAATCATTTTCATTCAGTTCAAGAACTGCCTGATGAGAATAGTGGAACTGGAAGTGATAACTGTCGATCTGACCATCGCGGATCGAATCAGATACATCCCAATCAAAGACATTGCCTGATTCGAATGAGCCTTCTTGTTCACCGTGATGATAGGTTGCAGTCAAACCGTTTTTAGGATTATCGGGGAAATCAACTTGTATCTTAACGATCGCATTGCCAATCTGACCATGATCATCCCAGATCTCGTTTTCATCCCAGTGATAAGCTACCTTAACACGGTTTCCTGAAATAGCCCAATCTTTGATATGGGTATCATTATGGATCTTGATCTCAACCTGGTCACGTAAGTTTTTGGGGATATCCCAATCGAAATCAAAATCGAATTCCCAGCACTTGTCGCCTTTGTCCCAGTCAATATCAAGATTATCAAAACGGAAATCATTTTCATCCATATAGATCTTGATCTCGAATCCCATATCTGAAATCGGAGTATAACTGTACTTTTTGCCGACAGGTTCAAGCTTCTTGTCTACGCTTCCGTCGCTTGTTCTTATGAAGACACCATAAACATCTCTGTTCAGAGTGAATTCAACCGGTGTGCCGATCGTAAATTCAACAGGCGCATCTGAATCAATATTGATACCCGTTGCTTTAAGATCCTCTCTTTCTCCCATGACATAAACACAGTAAGAACCATCATAAGCAAAGCCTTCATTGAAAAGACGGACTTCCATCTCTGACCAGCCGCTGTCAGGTCTTGTTATGGTGATCGATTTGCCTTCGCCTTCATCAAACGGCAGATAACGTCTTACTTCCTTATCATCAAAGTAATGAAGCTCTATTCCTCTAACGTTATCATTAATGAATTTGTCGTTAGGAGTATAGGTTATCTTGATCTTGTTGGCATTCTCGTAAACCTGAAGAGGAATATCTTCAAAATAGCGGTTACCATGATCATCGGTACCTATATCCACATTAACCGCTACTGCATCGTCAAGAGAATAGGTGATCTTCCCTGCCTCATGATCGATCCAATCACGTGTATCCAAACGGATACCGTTTGCATCAACAAACTTGTTGAAATTAACATTGATGTTCAGGTGTCTTGCATTCTGATCCTTGATCCAGTCTTCTTTTGATCCTTTGACAACTGACAGATCATAATAGAATGTATAGGTTCCGTCATTGTTATCTGTTAGCACGTCATTAATGTCATAAGAGTTGGAACCTTCTTGCGGGCTATAGCAGTAATGGAGCCAATCTTCGCCTGTTGGTCCTTTGCTGTCAGGATACCAGACATCAATATTACCGATAGTGCAGCCTTTATCAGGCTTGATTATGAATTCAATATCTTCAAGGACATCAGAAGTTTCGTCAAAACGATACCTTGTTCTTCCGGTCTGAGGTTCATCTTCAGCCCTTACCGGAGAATAACCATCAGCCAGGTCGATCTGGCCGTAGTTTTTCGAAGTCTCGACCAAAAGTGTATTTGGTTCAAGATAGACTTCATCGTAAAGACTCCACTTGATATCGAAAGTAATTCCGTTATTGTTGGCAGGTCTTACAAATGTTAATTCATAATATCCTTCGCTGTTCCATGTGACATCTATCTTATCGTCCTCATTATCTGACAGACTGCTCCAGGATTTATCACCACAATAAACAAAAACTATAGGAACAGCAGGATCATTTCCTTCGTATTTAGTGAACAGTTTAAGAGCGATATCTCTGTCTTCAGTCCGGATATTAAGGTCTTCAAAGCCGTCGCTATGGTTCCTTAACAGAAGATCGTTATCAGACGATGGGTCAACGTAATACAAAAAGCCGTGCTGTATATCGTTTCCGCCGTCATCTTCAGGCCACCAGGCTTCGTCGTAATATGTACGGATCGTGTTGTCATCCTGAGGGTCTCCGTTAGGATCAAAGAAACCGATGTTGATCTCCAGGTCTCTGGCATTTTTATGATCGTCCTGCCCAACATCCCCGATCCGGGAAATATCTAAAGTTATTGTGTATGTTCCGTCATCGTTCTTCGTCAGGATATCAGTAAGCTCGTGAGCACCTGAATCTTCATCGGGGTCATAGTAATAGTGATCCCAATCACCTTCCTTACCCCAGTAGAATATATCTACATTTCCTATTTCCCTGTCAGTATCCGGATTAATGATAAGATTCAGTTCATCGATCTTCCCGTTTCTCTCATCGAACAACATCCTTGCATTGCTGCTGAAGGGTTCGGTCTCCATTCTAACAGGCTCCGCCTGCCCTTCAGGGAATGATATGCTTGCAGGTTCATTCAGATATGTTCTTACCAGAAGGGAATCATCCTCCCAGAACAATTCATCGAATATACTCCAGTTGACATTGATGCACAAAGGATAGTTCGTACCTTCAGGCCTTGTAAACCTGAATTGATAGAATCCATCCTGATTCCATGAAAGCGTTAATTTGTCATCCCCGTCAAAAGTATTGCTGTAAGTTTTGACTCCGTAATGTACATACACACGGGGCTCAACAGGATCCTGCCCTTCACCTGGAACATACTTGGAATAAAGCTTGATATCGATATCTCTGACATCTTCTCCGATCTGATAATCTTCGCTGTCAGCCAGAAGAACATCTTCATCTTCAGCAGGCGAATAATAGATAAAAGCATGCTGAATTTCCTGTCCGCCGTCTTCTTCCGGCCAGCGGGCCTGGTCATAATATGTGCGTATGGTGTTATCCTGCTGATCTCCTCCATTAGGATCAAATAAACCTATATCGATCGAGATCTCTCTTGCATTATTCACCCAATCTTCCTGAATAAAACCGACATCTGAAAGATCAATAGAAAGCATATAACGGTCATCATCTAATGAAGAAAGGATCTCATTAATATCCTTAACCCCTGAACTTTCATCAAAGTTGATATCATAATCCGTCCAACTTTCATTTTCTCCGGATTTAAAGATCCCGGCATGACCGATCCTTTTTTTCGGATCACATTTCAGGATAAGATCAAGATGATCAAGCTGGCCGTTATTTTCGTTAAAACGGTATTTAGAGCCGATGCCATACGGGTCATTTTCAGAACCTTCGGGATTGATTCCTTCAGGGAATGTAACTTCAAGAGGATCAGAAGGATTGATCCTTACGAAGAGAGTGTCATCCTGCCAGAAGAATTTCTCATAATTACTCCATTTTATGTCCAACCCAACCTGGAAATAAGCATCTTCAGGTCTTGTAAACGTAAATTGATAATAGCCGTCATCATTCCATTCCAGATCGATCTTAAGATCCGGATCGTCGGCTTCATTGGTCCAGATCTCATCTCCAAAATAAAGATCTACAATAGGGATTACTTCTTCTTCTGTATTCTTCGGGACATTGGGGACAAATAACTTAAATACAAGATCTCTGTCCGATTCGTCAATAGCATAGTCCTCTCCGCCGTCATTCCTGTTAAACAGCAAAACATCCTCACCACGATGCGGATCATAATACTTAACCTTAGCATGTTGTACATCAGGACCGCCGTCTTCTTCCGGCCACATCATCTGATCATAATAGACCCTGATCGTATTTTCCGGATATTCATCAACGGGGTCTGCACTTACGGTAAGACACGTAAACGGAATACATCCGCAGATCATCATCAATGCTAATAGTGCGGATAAGAACTTACAATACACCTTCTTCATAACAAGTCCTCCGATAAAATGGGAAATGAATAATAAAGATTATTCGCCTATTACCTAAAACGCCGCCTATGAACCAATATTACTATCAAATCAGAGTTATAGCCACATAAAAGACAGATGTTAACAAAATGTTTTTAACACAACAAAAAACAAGCAATACTTGTCGGAAGGGATCATAAGATAATGATCAAGTCAGATCTCCTTTTCCTACCAGGTTCTTCACCCACTTATACTTTTTGTAATGGATGAATACCACCGGGATCTTGATGATCTCATCGAGATTCAGGATGAAGTAGACCCAGAGGACCGGGATCTTGAACACGAAGGCTGCCAGGGCCCCCGCAGGGATTATGAACACCCACATGGTGACAAGGTCGCAGATCATGCCGAACTTCGTATCCCCTCCCGCAGCGAATATTCCGCCGATGATGGTGGAATTGATGGAACGCCCGAGGATATAGTATGAGCACATCAGGAGCATCTTATAGAGGTAGTCGGATGCCACGGGATTAAGCCCCACCAGCTGCACAATGGGGTAACTGAAGGCGGCGGTGACAAGGCCTATGATGGTGCCGCTTATTATGGTAAGTTTTACGATCCTGCCGCCGTACTGCTTGCCGCGTTCCAGATTCCCTGCCCCGAGTTCGTTGCCAACCATGATGGCGCCGCCGTCAGCAAGTGAATAACAAAAACATGATACCAGGTCCTTCACTACTGCGGAGATGGCATTGGCTTCTATAACATCGGCGTTAAGATGTCCGATGATAACGGTGATCATGTTGAACCCCAGGCCCCAGAACATCTGGTTAATGAGAAGAGCCGAAGAATATTTGGAGAAGTCGCGCCTCATCTCCATGTCCGTCTTGAAGATACAGGTCAGACGGATCCTGGCGGGACACTTTACTATCATGGCGATGATGACGGCAATGGCCCCGTAGATGGCAGAGATGGTGGTGGCAATGGCAGCGCCGGACTCACCCATGGCAGGAACGCCCAGAAGTCCGTAGATGAAGACCGCATTCAGCAAAACGTTTAAGATGACCATGGAGATACTGATGGCAGTGGAGATCTTAACATGGTCCGTGTTCTTGAGGACCGCGGAATAAAGCTGAGCCACGCCCTCCGAGATGAAAGCTATGCTTACTATACGAAGATAGTTTATACCGTGATCTATTATCACCTGCTCATTGGTATATATCCTCATGACGGAATCCGGTGCCAGGATCGCTATGAAGAAGAATATCAGGGCGATGGGGATGGCAAGGCGGGTAGTGTAGCCCAGAAGCTTTTCGATGGACTTGATATCGCCCTTGCCCCAGTACTGGGCCGCGAAAAGCGACAGTCCCGCCATCAGAGCATAGTTAAAAAGACTGAACACGAAGAAGACCTGCCCCGCGAGGGACACGGCCGACATTGCATTCTTGTCCATGGCAACGAGCATCACTGCATCTGATACCGGCACCAGTGCGAACATGAAATACTGTAATGTGATGGGAAGGACCAGCCTTACCAGTTTGTTGGAAAACGATTCATTCCTCACAATATTGCCTCTTCATCCTGTTCATTTTAGTAGGTATGGATTATAACATATATGAAGAAATTGAGGCTTATGGATATTTTTTCGCGAAAAATGTCACAGATCGGACACCTCAACTGTTATATAGGGTGTAAGGACGATCACAGGATCCTCTGAATGCATAATGATCAGGACTTACAAAACCGGAAAAGGAGACAGGATAATGGCATTACCGCAAAAGCAGATCTCATTCATAGAAGACTGTTATTCTCTCTATGAGCAGAAGATGTATCGCGTGGCTTATTCCATATTGCACGACGAATCACTGGCTGAAGACGCCGTACAGGACGCATTTTTAAAACTTATCAGACATAAGGTCCATTTTGATAACGCAGATTCGGACGATTGCAAACGGTACATCATAACTGTTATCAGGAATGCTTCGATCAACATCTATAACAAGAGAAAGAACGAGAATAAGATCGTAAGCCTGACGGATAAACTTGAAGATATACAGATCGCAGGCAATGCGAACCCTGAAGAAACCTCCGACACGGGTGCCGAGTGCACACCGCTCATGAACGACCTACCGGACAAATACTTTGATGTCGTGGACTGTCTTGTCATCCGCGATTACTCGGTACGGGAAACCGCCGACCGGCTTAACATCTCCGAAGCTAATGTTCGAAAACGATTCGAACGGGCCAAGAAGATGATGCGCAAGAGCTTCGATCAGGCGTAAAGACCGCAAAGCATTGTCAAACAGGAATACCCACATAAGGAGAAAGAAAATGAGCAACGAATATAAAGATGATATCCTCGCACCCGACATCAGCATAGAAGAATTTGATCACATCACCGACGGTGTTGAAGATCATGTCTTCTCTGCATCGTACAATGCGAGAAAGGAATCTATCATGAAGAGTGTAAAGAACGATAAGAAAGCAAAAGTAAGCCATTTGGGAATAAAGGTGGCAGTGGCTGCTGCTGCATTGGTAATGGCATCGCCGTTCGTTGTAAATGCAGCAACCGGCGGAGAACTGTTCGCAAGGATCTGGGGCAACGAAGGAAAGTCGAATGTGGCAAGCCATCAGGTGACGATCGTCGAATCCGGCAAGATCGATGACGATGGCAATCCTGTAACTGTTGATGTCAAGATGCCCAAGATCGAATACGCAGCTCAGGACCCTGATGTTGCCGACAAACTTCTGAACGGCAAGTACACGACTGAGCCTGTATCAACAACTATCGGTGACACGACCGTCACGGTTGAGACAGTCGTACATGACGGCATGGGAATCGTTGCTGCCTACACAGTCGAAAGAGCCGGCGGCGTTAACTGCTTCAATTACAGTCAGCTTGACAACGAGGCAAAGGGCGCGTGGTTCAATGAAGATCAGAACATCATGTTCGGATTTGAAGAAGGCGCGGGCAAGATCTGGGTAGACCTTGAGCGTTCAACGGATACCAAGCTCTATTGCTATGAGTACATGGTAACGATCGGATCAAAGTCTTCCATAAAAGACCATATCACTCTTTTCTGTCAGGAATACAAAGACACCAGAGCTAATATCGAGAAGATGAATAACGAGAAGGGTGACACAAGCTACATCAAGGACAGCAAGAGTGTCAAGGTCCCCGTAGCGGACAAGCTCACCTCCGAGACATTCAAATCCTCTGATAAGGGCACGATCAAGATCTCGCCTATCGCAATGAAGTGGGATTCCACCGGTGGCAAGGCGCCCAAGGGCGAAGCTCTTGATTCCGTAAGCAATGTCAAGATCACACTCAACGACGGATCTACATATCTCGTCTTTGATGAGAACACTGCAAGCTACGGTTACATCTGCGGAGACGACACAGGCTTTACTGTTCTGTTCAACCGCCTTGTAGATGTTGACAACATCGCCAAGATCACGATCGACGGTACTGATTTCACACTTAAGTGATCTCTCATCCTTGAATCATAGCAGGTTACACGAGCTGCCCTCCTTGTGGAGAGCAGCTTTACTTATGCGATAGATCGGGTATGATCTCTTACCCGAACTTCCGTGACAAACCTCCAAATTGTCATTCCTGCTATTTGGGAGTAAAATTTTACAATAAGTAAACTTTGTGAGGATATTGTAATGAGTGAATCTTTTCTGCTTGTAAGACCATACTACGGTGTCAATGTTCATAGTGACGCCCACGGCGAATTCGGCACGGTCCTGACAGGCAATGAAGTCTATCCGGACCTTCCCCTGATCAGCGCCGCCACGGTATTGGCAGGATCAGAAGATCACGAAGTTACGGTAATCGACGCCGAATCAGATAAGCTCCCGCCCGATGAACTCCTCGCAAAGATCATCGGAACTCCGGTCGACAAGATCATTATCAAGACTTCCGCAGCCACCATTAAGTGTGACATCGAACTCATAAGGAAGATCAAGGAGTCTTCTCCTTCCCGCTATATCATGATCGCAGGGCAAGCGGCAAAACCCGTCAGCATATGGCTGGCTTCACATACGGATATCGATGAGATCATCGATGAACCGTTGGATCTTTATATCTACCGGTATGTCAACGGCAGGGAAGGCACCATTGACGATCTTCCCACCCCGGATTACACACTCGCCGACTACAGGAAATATATTACCGAAGAAGGCGATATAAGGCTGTCGGTCCAGGCGAGCCGAGGCTGCATGATGGGCTGTAAGTATTGCCCGTATACCCAGTTCTATAAGGCTTATGAGACCCGGAGCATCGATAAGGTCATAGAAGACCTTAAGACCTTCGAATCCCTGGGCGCGAAGATCGTGCAGTTCCGCGACCAGTTCTTCACTTACGACAAGAAGAGAGTACAAGATCTCTGTAAGAGGATGATCAAAGAAGGGATCAATATAAAGTGGACATGCGAGACGAGGCTGGACAGCATTGATGAAGAGACGGCAGAGCTCATGAAGAAGGCCGGGCTCTTTATGGTCCTCTTCGGTGTCGAGACCGGGGACAAGGATATCATCAAAGAATATAACAGCAACAAAGGCGACCTGACTTTCCAGAAAGACACCGTAAGGATGCTCAAGGATAAAGGGCTCCTTACGATGGGATTCTACATAATCGGATTCCCCGAAGATACCTGGGATTCACTGCAAAACACTTATCAGTACGCAAAGGATATCGACAGCAATATCGCGGTGTTCAACGAGTATATGAACTTCGACACATCCGGCATCGAAGATCCTTCGCCCGACATCTACTGCAGTTTCTCAAACACAACGAATACCTACGGCACCTCGATACTTACCAGGGACGAGATCCGCTACGCTATCGGCGTATTCCGCGAGAATTATACTCTGGAGCACGACTGCCTTAAGAAAGCTTACGAATTCGACCATGTTCTCATGGCAAAGTATCAGGCAAAGGTGTCAGAACTTCTATCCTGCGGCAACGATCTCGGGGAGATAAGCAGGATCATCCGCGAAGGTTAATCTTTCCTCTTAAGCACTGCCAGAGCGGCATAGTGCAATACTTCGAACTCATCCGGTGCGATCCTTGCAAGAAGCGCTCTATGCTCTTCTTCCCATGACCTTATCTCATCATCGGTAAGAGACGCACCCACACCACGGCAGGCTTTCATCCTGCCGTTCCAGGTCTCCCTCGTGAAGGGTACTTTGATGTCGTACTCCTCGTGATCTTCCATATCGAAAAACTCATATGCCACGTCAGGTATCCAGATGGGATGTCTCTTCTCCCTGCCGCCTGACCACTTTGGACTGTACTTCAGTACGAGCTCCTCGCTTGCGGCTGCGATGGGATCTTCAAAAGGGAGCCACGCCATATAGAGTATCAGGAGTTTCCCTCCGGGCTTGAGCAATGCGGCGAGCTTGGGCATGACCTTGTCGTGATCGAAGTACCAGAAGCACTGGCATGCGGTTATAACATCGTATGTTCCGTCTTCGCCCTCTATATCCTCGGCGGACACTGAGCGGAAATCTATATCCATCCCTGCCTGATCCGCCAGGATCTTTGCCTGCTCGATCTGTTCGGGAGATATATCGGTTCCGGTCCACTTTGCCCCGAACCTGTACATATTGCGGGGCAGGACTCCCGTCCCGGTACCTAAATCAAGGACATTCTGCCCTTCTGTGCAAAGCCCTCTGTCAACGATCTTGCGGTAAAACTCTTCAGGGTAGATATCCCTGAATCTGGCATATTCTTCCGAGGTCCTCCCCCAGTCGAAGGCCTTGCCTGAATCTATCCTTTTGTCTTTGATATCCATTGTTATAACCTCAGTCGAACAACACGCCCTTCATGCATACCAAAGGTTCGTCGTTGTCGTAATCCCAGGAGTGGTAAGCATCTCCCCTGCAAAATCCCTTATGCTCACATCCGGAACACTTGGAAGAATCACAGGACTTATCTCTCCTGAATATCTCGAACCTGTTCTTCCAGACATCCGAGAATCTTTCCTTCCGGATGTTGCCCTGTATGGTCTTCGGGTTCCTCTCGATATCAAGACAAGCTCCGATATCGCCATTGCTCATTATGCTCGCGGTATAGACTCCCGCGTTGCAGAGCCAGTACCAGTCGCGGACCTCGGCTTCGAAGTCCAGTCCCAGATAGTGGCTGCACCCGTACATAACAGGGTATCCGTCACGGCGTGCCTGTCGTATGAACTCGAACATAGTCCTTAAGTCCTCGGGGGTACACATCAGTTCGGGCCTTGTCAGCGCCCTTCCGATAGGTTCGAGATTAATGACTCTCCAGGAGTCTATGTCTATGCCCTTCATCACATCGAAGAGCTCATTGATCTGTTTTATATTTTCGTGATTAAAGACACTGGTCACCTGGACCGCATCGAAAACATCCTCATCTATGAGATTCTGTATTCCCTGCATCGCAAGTTCATATGCCCTCGGCATTCCGCGGAGCTTATCGTGGGTCTCGGGCATTCCGTCGATCGACACGGATATGGTGCGCATTCCGGCATCCGCCAGTTTATGCGCAACATCCTTTGTGATCAGGGTGGCATTGGATGTCATGCCCCAGCGGTATCCGAGGTTACGGGCGTAGTTCATTATCTCGAAGAAGTCCCGGCGTATGAGAGGTTCTCCTCCGGTAATGCAAAGGAGGATCTTGCTGATATCGAAGTCTTCTTTGACCTGATCCAATATCTCCTTGAACTCATCTGTTGTAAGTTCATCTTTGCCGGGAACGGAGCAGTTGCTGCCGCAGTGGAAGCACCGTTCGTTACAGGCAGATGTAAGTTCGAAGAACAGATGCCGTAATTCCGGGGCGCCATACAGCCCGTCGACATAGTCGGCGAGCTGCGTTAGGTGATCGGTCTTGACCTTGGCTATAACAGGATCGACCCTGTTCATCAGGTTCCTGCCTCCGATGTCTCGGACATTGCTTCCGGAGGTCCGTATACTGCAGGCGTCTCATTATCGGAAGGGTCGAATCCGAAGTCCTCGGGAGGCCCGTAAACATCTTCATTCTGGTTATTTGATGCATCGTAGGTTGTCTCCGGGGGAGTGACATCCTGCGTCTCGAAAGTCTCCGGAGGTCCGTACACACAGGGAACCTCGTTCTGTGTAGGATCGATGGGCGGTCCGTACACGCATCCGTTGACATTCATTCCGAGGACCGCTGTCGTCGCGATACCCGCGATGATCTTGGCGGCCGTAACTTTCTTGTCCTTATTGCTGTTCGGTGTCTTCATGGGTTCATCTCCTTATTCGATGGGTTCAAAATCGGCAGCACCATGCTTACAGAGGGGGCAGACGATATCGTCGGGAAGTTCATCGCCTTCGTAGACATAACCGCAGACCTTGCAGACCCAGCCTTTCTTGCCTTCAGTCTCCGGCTTCGGCTTAACCTTATCCTGATAGTAAGTGTAGGTCATGGTCTTCTTGTCAGACAGGACGCGGGCTTCGGTAATGGAGCAGATGAACATCCCGTGAGTATCAAGATCAACATAATCTTCAACCTTCAGTGACATGAAGGAATTAATATACTTGGATAAGAATACCAGTCCGTTGTCGGAACGCAGGAGGTCTTCTGCGCCTGAGAACTTATCAACACTCCTGCCGCTTTGGAACCCGAAGTTCTCGAATACCGAGAAAGGAGCCTCTTCCGACAGGCAGTTGATGTTCATGACGCCGGTCTGCTTGATAATATGATGCGAATAGTTCTCTTTATTGATGGTAACCGCGATCCTGTTGGGGGTATTGGTTACCTGGGTTACGGTATTTACGATCATGCCGTTGTCCTTCTTGCCGTCGTTAGATGTAACGACATAAAGACCATAACCTATATTGAACAGTGCCTTAAGATCGTTCTTGTTGGCAGTGTCTTCTTTCTGCGCGAGATAATCCTGACAGAGTTCTTTTGCGAGAGCATCTATCTGACCCTTGGAGTCATCGTTAAGAGCGGACATGATCTTGACGTTGTTGTCGCACCAGGTGATGTTCTGGGACTTCTCCAGCATCGCCTTCATTGTCTTGATCGCCTGGGGAGCCCAGGATCCGTTCTCGATGAGACCGATGGTCTTGTTCTTGAATCCGCGCTCGGTCAGGTGCTCTATGAACTCTCTCATGAAGGGGAAGACGTCTGCGTTATAAGTTGTAGTCGCAAGGACGATCCTTCCGTAACGGAACGCGTCCTCGACACACTCAGCCATATCTTCTCTTGCAAGGTCGTTAACGACAACCTTGGGGCACCCGTTGTTCCGAAGCTTCTCCGCGAGCAGTTCGACCGCAGCCTTAGTGTGTCCGTAAACGGATGTGTAGAAGACTGCGATGCCTTCTGTCTCAACCCCGTAAGAGGACCAGATATCATAGAGGTTTATATAGTAGGACAGATTCTCATTAAGAACCGGTCCGTGCAAAGGGCATATGATAGCGATATCAAGGCCTGCAGCCTTCTTCAAGACTGCCTGGACCTGGGCGCCGTACTTGCCGACAATGCCGATATAGTAACGGCGGGCTTCGCATGCCCAGTCCTCTTCAACATCCAGCGCTCCAAACTTACCGAAGCCGTCTGCTGAGAACAGGACCTTATCAACATTGTCGTATGTCATGATGACCTCGGGCCAGTGGACCATGGGAGCCGCAATAAAGCTCAGGGTATGATTGCCCAGTTCCAGCGTATCTCCTTCTGCCACAACGATCCTTCTGTCTTCGTACTGTGTTCCGAAGAAGTTGCCCATCATGGTGAATGCCTTGGCGGAAGATACGATCTTCGCCTCAGGGTATGTCTTCATGAAATTCTCTATATTGGCGGAATGGTCAGGCTCCATATGCTGGACCACCAGGTAATCCGGATCTCTTCCGTCAAGAGCCTGCTGCAGATTATCAAGCCACTCGTGTGTGAAATTCTTATCCACGGTGTCCATGACCGCGATCTTGCCGTCCTTGATGACGTAGGAGTTATATGCCATCCCGTTAGGCACCACATACTGCCCTTCGAACAGATCGATCTTGTGATCGTTAACACCGATATAGATAATGTCCTTGCTTACAAACATAGATAATGTCTCCTTTGGTATTGTCCGATCAGAATGTGATCACTTCAGGCGCTGCCGTAAAGGATGAGAACGTTGCCGTCGCATCTTCCATATAGAATACTTCCGTATTTCCGTCGTCTGCCTTATACATCTGCGCCAGCATCGGGTATGCGTCGAGCATGGCCTGCCTTGCTTCGATCCGGTCATCCTCTACTAACTTACAGGCAACCCGGAGCCACTTGCCGTCCTTGAAGGCGCAGATCTCAGCCTTGGGATTGATATGCAGCTGTTTGGACACATCCTTGACCTTGCCGGTCTGTATATAGATCTTGCCTTCGAACAGGTTAACCGTCCCGAAAGGCCTTACTCTGGGCTGGTCTCCTTCAACAGTTGCCAGATAATAAGTTTCAGCATCTTTGAGAAAATCTGCGACTCTTTGCATAGTGGTCACCTCCGCAAATAAACTAGACTTATATTTTAACATCTATTGCTCCCGAAAACTAATCGAAAAGCACTGCTGCCCAAAAACCCCGTGAGATGCCGTCCGACCTGTGATAGAATACGGGTATCTGCAGTAAATCAAGATGAGGATCTCGGGTATGGATGACAATAACTTCATGAACAACGATCAGCAGTATCAGACGGCTCCTTCGCAGCCTCAGCAGTTCGTGCAGCCCGGACAGGCGCAGCAGTATCAGCAGCCCCCTTATCAGCAGCCACAGTATCAGCCGCAGCCTCAGCAATTCATGGCCCAGCAGCCGGCATACTGGCAGACAACCCCCCAGGTACGTGCGGAAGCAGAAGATCCCGCATCCCGGAAGAAGAAAGCCAACATCCTTTGCTTCATATCTTTGGGCCTGAGTTTTGTTCCTTACTTCATGTCATTCCTCATGATATTGATGGGCGAATTCTCTGATGTCAGCAAATACAAATCATCCGACTTCCTGATCGATATAATGGTTTCCTTAATGGGTGCTTCTTACATCGCATCCTGGGTATTGATGATCATCGCCAGGGTAAAGTTTAAAGAGAGTGTTTTCGCAAAGATTTTGATGTGGGTATATATCGGCATGGCAGCCCTCGGAGTTATCGCGGTGATGGCATTTATCGCATGGTGCGTATCACAGTGCTCCAATATGCCCGGATGATCTGATCTTCATGAAGATCGTAATTCCCGCTCTGTCCTGGTCACCTTATGGTCTGATCATAATAGCTTCCGTCGCGGTCGGATTTACGGTCGCGGTCTTTCTGATGCGAAGATCGGGAGTTGCCCGTCAGACCGTACTCTACGCTTCCCTTCTTACGGCAGTATGTACGGTTACGGTCTCTATTATGACAACAGTTATACAGTCCCAAGGCACACTAAATATCGGCTTCTCGGGTCTCGGTGCCGCGGTGGGAATGATCCTTGGCGTATTCATATCCGGCTTCATAATGCATGACAAGTCTGACGTTGTGATGGCATCTTTCGTAGCCACAGCACCCCTGATGTACGGACTTGCCAAGACCGGATGCCTGTTTGCCGGGTGCTGTCACGGCAAGCCCTATGACGGCCCTTTCGCAATCGTCTATTCAAGTACCGGTATTCAAGGTTCTTATTTCCCCGCTCAGATCATCGACATGATCTCTTTCATCCTGCTCTTCGTGATCGCCCTTATCCTCATCGGCAGGATGAAGAACAAGATCTTCGCCATTTATATGATTCTTATTGTTTTGACAGTTGTCAGATTTTTGTTAGAATATCTGAGGTCGTACCACGAGGGTACGTTAATATCGTCAGGCCAGGTCACGGTCCTTATCGCAGGAGCCCTAGCTTTGATCCTGGTGACGATCTGGAAAGGGGTAGTAAAAAAATGGAATTTGTAATCGAGCATCTTGCCAAGAGTTACGGCAAGCATCAGGTCCTGACCGATGTGGATTTTGCTTTCGAGGAAGGCAAGATCTACGGACTTCTGGGACGCAACGGTTCCGGTAAGACGACACTGTTCAACTGCTTAAACTCCGACACGGAGACTAACGGCGGCAAGTTCTTCTTCCGGGAAGACGGCAGGACCGAAGAAGTAGGTCCTGATGACATCGGATATGTTCTGTCCACTCCCACGGTCCCCGAGTTCATGACGGGACGGGAGTTCCTGAAGTTCTTTATGGACATTCACGCAGGGCAGATCGAAGATCCCAAGTCCACTGACGAATACATGGACTTCATGATGATCCCGGCTGACACCCGCGACCGTCTCATGAAGGATTATTCACACGGCACGAAGAACAAGATGCAGATGCTGATCAATATCATCTCCCGTCCCAGACTCATGCTCCTGGACGAGCCTCTGACATCCCTCGATGTCGTTGTGGCCGAAGAGATGAAGGATATCTTAAGGAGCCAGAAGGAAGGCCGTATCCTTATCTTCTCCACTCATCTTCTTGATATCGCTCTCGACCTGTGCGACGAGATCGTGCTCTTAAACCACGGACGCCTTGAACCCGTAGACAAGGCGAACCTTGATAATGACGACTTCAAGGCCAAGATCATCGAAGCCTTAAGGGACGCAGAAGATGCGTAATACGGTAAGGATAATCTTAAGCCTTCGCAACACTATTACCGTTAACGGGCTTTTATACGGGATAAAGCACATTCCGCTTATCGGTAAGCACATAAGCGATCGTATCTACGGCATAAGGATAATCAAGATCCTTGCTCTGATCGTTGCGGTGATCGTTGAAGTATTCAAGGCTTTCTTCGGCAAAGCCCTTCTATTCGGGATGATCTTCTTAGGGTCCGGGTTCGTGTCATCACTTTACGACTACTCACAGAACACGGTATATATGTACGCTCTCCTTCTGTTCCTGATAGCGGGAGCCTTCATGTACAACCTCTTCAATGTAACAACGGAGGTGAAGTATGCCGTCTTCCTGCTGGGGATGGACGCCAAGAAGTACATAACCTCGATCTTCGCCTACGATGCGTTCACTATATTTATCGGTTATGCCTTATTCGGAATACCTACAGCACTCATTGCAGGGGTTCCCTGGTATTTTGCAGTCCTCATACCTTTCGCCGGAGTCGGCACCAAGGCCGCAACGGTCGGACTGCAGATGTCATCTTATGCCGCAAAGCTCAACTCAGGACGGAAGACAAACCGCCGCGGCCAGCCCTTAACAGTCGTAGGCAGCACCGCCTTCAATGTCCTTTTGTGCATGATAATCTGCACCGTCGGTGCCATCGCGGCTCCCATGGTCATCTTCAACAATATGTTCCTTATGTCTGCCGTAGCCATTGCCATCGCCGCATTAGCTCTCATTCCCGGCATCCTCGCCATGAAGAAGTTCCCCTACGGCATGTACAGGACGGCTCTTTTCGCCGAGCGCGACAAGACCGCCAAGGTTAAGCAGGATGCAGGATCTCAGGTCAAGAAGATGGCTTCGGCTCAGATCACCGAGACAGAGGGTGTTACTTCCGGTGCCAAAGGCTTCAGATACTTAAACGAGCTTTTCGTCAAGCGCCACAGGAAGCTCCTGTGGGGTTCTGTCATCAAGATCATCATCGGAACATTCATTGCCATAGTCATCCTGTCTGTCCTCCTTTATATCGAGCTCTATGTAAGTTTCAGGAAAGACAGCACTTTCGATCCGACAGAAAGCACTATCCGCAGTATCTTCACTGCGCACTTGAGCGGATTCCCGTTTGTCCTGTACTTCATCAACAGAGGTGCCGCGATCTGCCAGACGATGTTCGCCAACTGCGACTCTTCCCTTCTGACATTCGGCTTCTATAAGACACCCCACTCGATATTGACCATGTTCAGGCTGAGACTGATATCCCTTATCAAGCTGAACTTCATCCCGGCTTTCATGATCGCAGTCTATGCGGTAGTGGTCATCGCGTTAACGGGAGGACAGGAGTACCAATATCAGTATGTGATGACATTCCTGTCGATCATCTTATCCATGGTATTCTTCTCGGTCCATCACCTGGCGATATATTATCTTTTGCAGCCGTACACAAGTGAATACAAGATCAAGTCCAAGAGCTACCAGATCGTAAGCATAGTAACCTATATGGTCTGCTGGTTCCTGTTCAACAACAATGTGTCCGCTACGATCTTCGCTCCCGTTGCCGCGGTCTTTACGGTCGTCTATGCGGTATTGGCATGCGTCCTGGTATATAAGTTCGCACCCAAAACATTCAGGATAAAGTAATACGGCTCTTTGCGGAATTGTGGGTATATAACACCGTTGCCTTCAATTATTACTGTAAATCGAGTTTTTTGATACTGTACAGTATCAATTATCGTGGTTTACAGTAGCATGTTACTGTAAACCGGCTTTTATGCTACTGTACGGTAACAAACTTGCCTGTTTACAGTAACAACAGATTGCACGCGGGGTGCTGTCAGATACCGTCTGCCTTAAATACCCTGTACCCGATCCTGTCTTCGCCAAGATCATATGCTACATAGATCACGTTTGTATCTTCAGGATTACCATAGATCTTCTGACCTTCCGTAAGATCGGGACCTGCCGCATAGAAGTCTTCCGAAGGAACAGTATCAGCATCGTATCCGATGATCTCTCCGACCTGTTCGAAGCCTTCGGGAAGTTCATACTCTATATTGTCATCGGACATCTTATAGAGCACTCCGTTATACATGACCACAGGCTGTTCGATCCGGTCGCCCGAATCCTCTGTCGGCAGCGTTGTGGTAGGTTCGTATTCGGTAGTTTCATATGCTTCTGACGCATCGGTAGGCTGCTCATAGTCTTCCGTTGCCTCAGCGTACCTGTCAGCTGTTGTTGCCGCCGATGTCGACTGGGGCGAGGTGCTCCTTCCGCCCATATTCATCAGGAGTATTCCCAGGATACCTGCAACAAGGATAACGGAAGCTGCGATACCGATATATCTTATGATCCTTGTATCGATCTTGGCCCTCTTGGCCTTCCTGTATTCTTCGGCCTCTGCTATATAGCCATCGTCTATATCGTTCAGCAGATCGAAAAGTTCTTCTTTCTTCATAGATCGAATCCCCTTTCCGTCAAGTATTCTCCGAGTTTGATCCTGATGCGGCGGAGCGCAACGGATACATTATTCTCGGGTATGCCCAACCTGCCTGCGATAGTTCCGATATCATCCGAATACCAATATCTTCGGACAAACATTACTCTCTTGTCTTTAGGAAGCCCCGACAGGAAATCATTGACCGCTTTGGTGAATTCACCTTCCTCCGTCATCTTCTCGGGACCTGCGGTTCCCGAGGCGATCTCGCCGAGCTCATCCAGGACGACAGCAAACTGATCTCCCGTGCGCTTCTGCGCATGACTCTCCTTATATCTGTTCAACGAGATATTCCTTGTGATCTTCCCTAAGAATGCCGAGAGGATCGAAGGCCTTTGAGGCGGCATGGAATTCCATGCCCTGTTATATGTATCGTTAACACATTCTTCCGAATCCTCATTGTTATAGAGAATGTTGTAAGCTATCGTGTAACAGTAGTGACCGTATTTGCGTGACGTCTCCAGTATGGCATCCTCATTGCGGTCCCAATACAGGCAGATGATATTCTCATCAGTCATCGTGATAACCTCCTTCACCCATATAGACAACTTCTGAAGACATATCTGACATCAAATCTTGAAATGATCAGAATTCCCCTTCGATATTCTCATTGAGCCAGTCTATGGTAAGTACGTCACTGGGGCTGATCTTGTCACCGATCGTCCTTATATTGCCCTGATTATCCTTAAGTTCCCCTTCGAAAGGATCCAATCCTCCGATCACTGCATCCTTAAAGAAGTTCATGAGCTTCTCTGTCTTCCAGTCCATCTGCGGCACTCTGATATCAACTACTCCCGTGGCAAGACCGAACCAGTAGTTGGCCGCAATGTGCTTATCGATAAGCTCGTTGATGTTCCACATGCCGTTAAGGACTGAACCTACGATCTGAAGATAGTATTTACCCCAGTTGAAGTAAGATGTTCCGATATAGACTTCCTTGCCGTCCTTTATGTCATATACACCCGGGCGGAGTCCCATATTGGATGAAGGGGAATATTCCATATCCGAGAAGATCTTTACCCCTTCCTTCTCCCACTGTTCGCGGTAATCGGTGTCGCGTCCTTCGACCTTCAAAGAGACCATACACTCCGGATCCGCCATGCCGACACCGATGGCGAAGGCATTGAGGTTGATCCTGTTGATCTCTTCGGTACCGCGGGCAAGATATCCGATCCTTCTGTCACCTGTATTGCCGTATTCCAGAAGCTGTGTCCTGGCAGCAAGGATACCTATCAGGAATGAAGACTCATAGATCTTGCCCTGATAGCATCTTACGGAAGGGTTGGTCCCCCCTGCGGAACAGCTTGCAAACTTTACCTCAGGATGCATTACCGCCGCCTTAAGGATCTCACTGTAGTGCTCCGCGCAGACAGAGAATACCAGTTCACATCCGTCACTGATACACTTGTCGATGGTCTTCTCAATGCCGCCTTCCTTGTCCGTATAGTAGACAGAAGTCTTGACATTATTGCCGCTCATAACATTAACATAGAGCCTGCCGGCCTCATGGCTGTCGATCCATCTGGAATCGTCAACACCTTTGTTGTAGATAAAGCCGACTTTAAGAGGATCTGTCTCAGTATATTTCCTGGGCTTGGAGAACAGGTTGGCGATGATCGAGCCGCGGGAAGCTTCCCCTTCAGAAGCCTTGTCGAGGAATTCCACGCTGTCGATGGTGCCTTCGGACAGAAGTTCATGGCGGGCAAGCCTTACGTTCTTCAGTATCTGTTCGTCCGTATCCTCACTGAAGGTGGACAGGGGGAATATGGAAAGATATACAAGGAATGAATTACATACCACGTAAGGGTCTTCGATCCTGTATTCCTTCTTGAGCATTTTCGAGAAACGGAAATATGCGGACTTTAATTCCTTGCAAAGGTCCTCCGGCCATACATCCGTAAGATTCTGTCCCACGAGTTCCGCAAGCCTTTGATATTCGCCGGGCTCAGTGAACACGAAGAGGAAGATCTTGGTCACCCTGTAAAAATCCATATACTCGTAATATGCCAGGACTTCAGGGTCATCGGTCTTTGCCGGGATCAGCCTTGTTACGTCAGCCAGTATATAATCGGTTCCGCCGTACTTGGACACGGACACTCTCTTGTTCCCTTCCTGTACGTAAAACTGGTGCATATATTCATATACCTTGATGGCATCGCGGATGCCTTCCTTCTGGTATGACTCGTAAAGCTGCTGCCACTTGATGGCAAACTCGGTCTCCTCTTCCAGAAGGGGCATGAAGTTTGCAGCGAAAGCAGAATTCCTGCCCTGCTCCTTATTGCCCTTGATACGGTTCAACGGGAGCTCCATAAGACCGAGGCTTCTTTTGGCAGTGGCATTCTTCACCTCTTCCAAAGCATCCAGTACGGGAAGATAAGGCGACCTTCCTTCTCTTACTGCATCCCTTACTTCCTTCTCTGCCTTCTTCTTAGCTGCCTTGTAGTCATTTCTCATAAGCGCCTCCCGACCCTTCGCGAAAAGTAGTTTATACAACAAAGATTATAGTATAAACAAGGTCCTTCGGGAATGAACATAATATTAACGCGCGTGTTATAATCAATGATATGCAGTAAGTGAGGTCACAAGAATATGCCGGTAAATATAAACAGATACGATGAGAAGATAACAAGAAGACTGTTCTTCAGCATGGTCCCGGTACAGATCCTCCTGGTTATGTGCGGCGGTATCAGCCTCATCATCGACTCGGCTTTTGCCAGCAATCTCATAGGTCCGGACGCCATGGCCGTTACCGGACTCTACGGACCTTTCGCCAAGATCTGCGATTCCCTTAATGTACTGATGTTCGGCGGCGCCCAGATCCTTTGCGGCAAATACCTGGGCGAGAATACCGTAAAGCGTGCCAGGGCAATATTTTCCATAGATATCCTCGTTATGTCCATCATCGGAGCTGTCGGGATGATCCTCTGCGTATTCTTCCCCTTCATACCCGCAAGTCTGTCAGTATCCGGTGCCAATCCCTTATATCCGGGGCTCATGGAATACTTCCGCGGCGTCGGTGTCGGCATACTGCCTTTCCTTCTGGGGACCCAACTTACATCTTTCCTGCAGCTTGAGAAGAAAGAGAAGATCGGATACATCGCCATCGGCGGATTGTTCTTCACCAATGCCCTGTGCGACTACCTGTTCATCAAGGTCTTCAAGATGGGCCTGTTCGGTCTCGGTCTTGCAACTTCCGTAGGCAACTGGGTGTCCCTCATAATACCTGCAGTCTACTTCTTGAGCAGGAACGCTTCTTTCAAGTTCGGTCTCAAAGGACTCAAGTGGTCCGATCTTGCCGACATCTTTAAACTCGGAACTCCTCCTGCCGCAACTCAGTTCCTTCTGGTCTTAAGAGGTCTTATCCTCAATTATCTCATCATCACCATCGCAGGCAATGCCGGTATGTCGGCATTCTCAGCCGTGGGATCCTTCGGCTACGTTTATTGGGCTATCCCCGCCGGAATGACCTCCGCCATGGTAACCCTTGCCAGCGTTTATACCGGCGAGAAAGACAGGTCCGCTCTGGAACTTCTCATGAGGATCTATCTCAAACGCGCTGTTCCGGTAGTCGTGGCAGGATCCCTGGTCCTGTCGGCCCTCTGCGTGCCTCTTACCAACATCTACTACCACGATCCTTCGGCACCGGTCTATACCATGGCACTGATCGGATTCTGCCTGTTCCCGCTGTCGTCCCCGATAAGCACGATCTTCGTCGGATGGAGAGATCTTTGGAGATGCATGGACTTCATGCCGCCGGTACATGTCGGCATCATATTGGACGGACTTGCTTTCCCGGTCCTCTTCTCCTGGCTTTTGTCGATGGCATTCGGCATGACAGGTATCTGGCTGTCCCAGGTGATCTCGGGTATAGGAGTCGTTATGGTAATGTACATCATGGCATGGATAAGGCAGAAGTCACTTCCCAAGACATGCGCAGATCTTTGCTGCTTCCCGAAGGACTTCGGCATCTCATCCGATAAACGTCTTAATCTGTCTGTCCATAGTCTCGAAGAGGCGATCAACATATCCGAGACCGTCATCGAATTCTGCCATGCTCAAGGCATCGAAAAGATTACTTCCGCAAGGGCCGGCCTTTGCGTTGAAGAACTAACCGTCAACATCGTAAAGCACGGTTTCTCCAACAAAGCAAACAGTGTCGTTGACATAAGCGTAACCCACGCCGGTGAAGACCTCATAATCAAGTTCAAGGACAATTGCCAGCCCTTCAACCCCAAGGAAGTCGATACCATCTTCAACCCAGAAGACCCTGCGCACAACATCGGCATCAGGATCGTCCGCAAGGTCTGCAAAGAGATGGAATAACAGGCCCTCCTCGGACTCAATGTAT
>JAGCSR010000027.1 GCA_017964005.1 Clostridiales bacterium | reverse complement strand
TAAGTCTCCAGATGAACGTTACCATCTGTGCACGGGTGCAGACATTAGCCGGCTTGAACTTCGTCTGCTTATCGTAGCCCTTTACTACACCCTTGGCAGTCAGGTAGTTGGTCGGAGCATACCAGAAGTCCTTGCTGTTGGTTACATCTTTATAGAGAACAGTAACCGTGCATATGGCAGCCTTCCCTGCTGAAGTTGCAGTTATCGTAACAGTACCTGCCATCTTAGCCGTGATCTTACCATTGGAATCTACAGTTGCAACCTTTGTATCAGAGGACTTCCATGTTATCTTTGCAGATGAACCCTTAAGAGTTGCTTTGAGTGTCAGGTTCTTGCCGCATACGACTTCTGCCTTTGTCTTGTTGAGTGTCAGCGAGACAGAAGGTTCGGAAGTCTTTGTAGGACCTGCTGCAGGTTTTGTTGTAGGTGTTGGAGTAAGTTTTGCAATATCTGCTGTCTCTGTCTTACCGCAAACCGAACAGGATCTTGTTTTTGTGCCCGGTTTTTCGACCGTGGCAGGAGTTGACACTTTCCATTCACCCCACTTGTGTCCTTTGGCAAGCGGGATATTTAAAGATACAGGGTCACTTACCAATGCTTTACCGTCCCTGGCCTCAAGTGCTGACAGCTTTGCCGTGTAAACCGTTTTACCGTTCACGTCACAACTTGCTGCTGTAACATCAGATGAGATATCCATCGGGACCTGCTTGGTATAATCAGTTACACCGTCCTTTGTGCATTTATAATTTGCTACTGCACCCGTATATCCTGATGTTTCATCTCCTACCCATTCGATCCCTGTCAAAGTCCAATCCCCGGATTTCAGATAAATTCTTTGGGGACCATTTTCGTCAATTTTGACAGACATATGATTATCCTGGGGCATATAAACCACTTGAAGTTTTGGATTCGAATCACACCTAACTACACAAACTGATGTAATCCGGCTTATATCAAGAGTCTCCAGTTCAGGCATTTCATAACACATAAAAAAATACAGGTTAGGACAGTTAAGATCCAAACTCTTAAGATTAGTTTGGTATACGGATAAATTAACCAATTTATAACAACCATCAATATTCAATTCTGTAAGAGGATTAGAGTATACGTCAAGGTACTCGAGTTTCGGACACATACTGACATCAAGAGTCGATATATTGTTCTTACAGCAGTTCAAATATATCAATTCTTTGTTATTACTAAGATCAAGACTGGAAATACCAGTCTGCCAAAATTCTAAACTCTCAAGTTTTATGTTTTTGCTCAGATCAATATTTGAAAGCTCGGGTTTTTGATAAATAGATAATCTTTTTAGAGAGGTAAGATATTCGATCCCCTTTACAGACTTTAAATCCGGATAATCGTTTTGCAAAACGATACGGATAGTTGCATCTATTTCCCCCTGGGTCAGAACATCATCATCATTAACGTCTACTTTATCGTTGATATACTTCCTGAATTGCGGATCAGGGAAAACATCCGGACTGACATTAACTACTGGTGCCTGTTCATCAAATGAACTCAAACAGATCTTATTATCATCCCACAAAAATGTATCATTGAAAGGGCTGATCAAATAATAATAAGTTCCCGGTGTAAGATAACTGGTAAGCGAAAAGCATTGGTTTACAGTTCTACCGATAAGGGAAGTCTTATCCGAAGCATAAAGATCAACTGTTATCAAATCACTTCCTACAGAACTGATGTTATATACTTGAGGTGTCGTAACTTTCAGTTTTAACCAGAACTTTCCAAAGGATGAATCAACATCAAACTCTTGCCCCGGAGCAATATCATAAGTGCTTTCATCAGCTTTAACCATCTTAGACGGTATGATCACCAGCCCCAATGCAAATACCAGTGACACTGCGATAAATAGCACTCTGATCAATATCTTTCCGGATTTAATCATAAACCGAACTCCTTATGAACCAATTATCCTTTCCCATTAACAAACTTATCGTACTTATAGAGGAACGTAACCATCTGTCTTCTCAGACAGTCGCCGTTAGGCTTGAACGTGCCATCCTTATAGCCTGCGAGGATATTCTGCTCAGATGCCCAGAGAGTTGCCGTGTAGAAATAATCAGACTTCTTAACATCCTTGAACTTATTCTTGGCATTCTTCGGAGAAGGTTTGCCAGCAAGTCTCCAAAGGAATGTTACCGCATGACGGCGCGCACATACGACCTGTGGTCCGAATGTTCCGTCCTTATATCCTTCTACGATATGGTTCTCATTACCCCAGAGACAGGCCTTATAGAAGTAATCCTTAGTCTTTACATCCTTGAACTTACAGGTCTTTGTCTTAGGTGCCGGTTCTCCCATAAGTCTCCAGATGAACGTTACCATCTGTGCACGGGTGCAGACATTAGCCGGCTTGAACTTCGTCTGCTTATCGTAGCCCTTGACTACGCCCTTTGCAGTAAGATAGTTGGTCGGAGCATACCAGAAGTCCTTGCTGTTGGTTACATCTTTATAGAGAACAGTAACCGTGCATATGGCAGTCTTCCCTGCGGCTGTTGCAGTGACTGTTACAGTTCCTGCCATCTTAGCCGTGATCTTTCCATTGGAATCTACAGTTGCAACCTTTGTATCAGAAGACTTCCAGGTTATCTTTGCAGATGAACCCTTAAGAGTTGCTTTGAGTGTCAGGTCCTTGCCGCATACGACTTCTGCCTTTGTCTTGTTGAGTGTCAGCGAGACAGAAGGTTCGGAAGTCTTTGTAGGACCTGCTGCAGGTTTTGTTGTAGGTGTCGGAGTAAGTTTAGCGACATCAACTGTCTCTTTCTTTCCGCATACCGAACAGGTTCTTGTCTTTGTACCGGGTTTATCTACAGATGCCGGAGCAGTTATGCTCCAGTCTCCCCACTTATGGCCCTTAGCTGCCGGGATATTTACCGTATTAGTTTCATTAACAGCTTTCCCGTCACGTGCTTTACCGGCAGCCAAGACAGCTTTGTATTCTACTGTTCCGGCCTTCTCACAGGTTGCATCGGATGTCTGCTTAGAAGTAAGATCACATTCGATATGTTTTTCGTAATCTAAAGCATCAGGATGAGTACACTTATAGTTTGCAACAGCTTTGCTGAAACCCGAATCTTCTGAACCTGTCCATGTAACTCCTTCATATTTCCAATCATCTTCTGTGAGAACAACACCTTCTGCATAGTTTCCCCCAAACGGGTTGGGACCAACATAACTGCTTGAAGGCATAAATTCAGACAAGGGTTTAGGAAGGTACATTTTTTCAAGATTAGGACAATGCGTACATCTGATACCGGCAAGTTTGGGGCATCTGCTCAAATCAAGTATTTTCAGATTATAATCGGTCGAACCGTAACTCCCGCAAGTTATACTCATCAAATTAGGCAGATTAAAATCCAATATCTCCATATTTGTCATTTGAATATCTATTTGAACCAATTCATTACAACCGTCAACATTCAGTTCAGACAGAGGAGACCGGTCAACATAAATACGCTCTATCTTCGGGTTATTACTGAGATCCAGAGAAGTCAAATAACTGTCTCTGCAAGTGAATGTAACCAATTCAGACAGATTGCTCAGATCGATAGAAGTAGCCCTTTGGTTATCTATTGACAAGCGTTTTACTGAAGTCAGATACTCGATCCCCTTAAAATTGGTGATGTAGTCATCATCTGAAAGATTACTATAATCTCCGGAAAAGAAATATACAACTTTCAATTCATTTACCGTAAGTATATTGTCGTTGTTAAGATCTGCAGATTTTTTAATCTTTTTTCTTAAAACAGGATCAGGAAAATTGTTCTCATCAACATCAGCGACCTTCTCAGTATCAGCAGGATATGCATTTAAAGTCGCATAATAATCTTCGTCACGTGTGTTATAGATAGATGCCTGTAACCTGTATGATCCCTTTTTCAGGAAATCGATAAAGAATGAACCATAAGAATCATAAAAATCCGGGTCATCGACCGAATACAAGCGAAACGTTGGTGAAAGTATTCCCTCCCCGAAAATATTTACATAAGAGTCTTCTTCGAGTGTAAATGTGAGATAGTGGACTGAATCTTCAGAATAATCGATCTTAATAGTTTCTCCGGGTTGGATAGGATCCTCCACATCAGCGTTGACGTTCTTGGACGGAATGATCACAAGACCCAATGCAAACACTACTGAAACTACGGATAACAGTAATTTGATCAATAATTCACGACTTTTGCTATGCATAATAATACCCCCTTATCATTAGCCAAAGATCACTCAAATGGCATAAAACCACTAAATAATTATATCAGAAAAAGATTATATTAAACAATAAACAGAAATTATTCCATTCTCCACGAAGCAGGATACAGATTCTTGATCATGCCCTGCGTAATCTTGCCTAAGCCCAGCGGATACCCTTCCACGCCGATAAGGACGTATCCCTGTGATTTAAGGGTATCATGAGCAGGTATAGTCTCACCTTTAAGGTACTTTGCAAGGTTGATGTCATCATGATCAAGGTTTGCGAAAGAATCTTCCCTTATCATGTCCCCGGTGAAAAGGAGCGGGAGACTGTTGGACGGGGCAAATATCTTCTTCGACCCTTTTGTTTCGATCTCGCCTAAGAACATACCGTTCTTTACGCCTTTGAGTCCCCTTAGAAGCCTCTCGTTCATGGCAGGTATTACTAGACTCTGTCCGTTCCTTAAGACCCTGCCGTCAAACACAGCGCTATAAACCGGCTTTAACAGATCTTCCATAAAAGCCTTATGCATGTCCTCATCTTTACGGGGCTTTGCAGGTTCAAAATCATATTCAGGATCCAGATCCTCTGATTCCCTCTTAAGGTGAACACAGAAATGCCCGTCTCCTCTTGCAAGATGAGGCCATATCCTCATGGCGCCCTTTAACACGGGACTTGCAGATACCCCTTCTGGAAGATCGTGTTTAACCACATGGAATTCGGGGTGTCTTGCAAGGAATCCCAAGATCATGTTCTCGTCTTCGTCAACACAGAATGTGCAGGTCGAATATACTATCTCACCTTTATTCTTCAGCAGTACCGCTGCACTTTCCAGGATATCTCTTTGAATCGGGATAACTGTATCGGGACCGAATTTGAGATAACTTCTGACTGCCTGGTCGTCACGGCGCATCATGCCCTCGCCGGAACAGGGGGCATCGATGATTATCTTATCGAAGAAATGAGGAAGCTTAGACGCTATGTTTTCGGGAGTCTCATTCAATATGACGGCATTAGGGATTCCGGCGCGTTCAATGTTGCGAAGGAGCGCCTTGGAACGTTTGAAGTTGATCTCGTTGGCAACGAGTATACCTTCGCCCATCAGGTCTTCACCTATCCTGGTGGCTTTGCCTCCGGGGGCCGCGCACATATCAAGGACTATATCTCCGGGTTTGGCATTAAGTATCGCTGCAGGAAGCATTGCCGACGGTTCCTGAGGATACAGGACGCCAGCATGGTAGAAAGGAGACTTTCCGGGCTTATCTGATCCGGAATAGTATCCTCCGTCGCACCATAGGACAGGATCTTCTTCGCAGCCTGTCTGCGCCAGGACCGTCCTCCTGCCATCAATGTCCCTGACTTTGCTCCTCGAGATCCTTATTCCCTTGGCTGAGGGCTGGTCGAAGCTCTCCCAGAAACCTTCCTGCCCCACATCGTATGAGGCAAAGAAAGTATTCATCTCATCCGTGAACTTATCCGGCAGCTTCATAACTCGAGGAACTTACTGCAGGAATATGCAATCTTCTTGATCGTATCAGTCTCGAAAGGAGAATCGATCCCCGCATTTTTTATAAGGTTGAGGAACGTATCGTTACCGCCCGCAACACAGAGTTCGTTATACTTATGGAGTGCGCTCTTCATGTCCAGTGTGGACTCCTGCCAGAGTTCGAGGGCGCATATCTGAGACAGGCAGTAATCGATATAGTAGAAAGGCGTTGTGAAGATATGGTCTTTCTTCTGCCATGCGCCGCCGATCTTATGGAACGGGAGCTTGTCGTCGTAGTTTATGAAGGGCTGGTACTTCTCTTCCAGGTATCTCCATGCCTTGTGACGGTCGTCGATACCCATATCGGGATTGTCGTATACCAGGTGCTGGAACTCATCCACCATACAACCGTACGGCAGGAACAGTATTCCCTGTGTCATGTGGAGCTGACGGTACAGATCGGCGTTGTCCTTGTAGAATATATCCATGTAGGGATAGCTCATATATTCCATGGCCGTGGAATGGATCTCACAGGTTTCAAGCGTCGGAGACTGGCATTCTACGAAAGGAGACGAATCGGCGCTCCTGATGGCCGCATATGCATGACCGCCCTCGTGGATTATGGTCGCAACATCGTCAGCCGTGCCGTTGCCGTTCATGAAGATATAGGGGATCGCGTTATCTTCAAGATATACGCAGTATCCGCCCGTAGACTTGGCAGGTCTTGACAGAAGATCCGTGAAGCCGTGCTCAGACAGGACATCGAAGAACGAAGGATCGTGTCCGAACATCTTGCGGAAGAATTCGCCTGCCGCTTTATCGTAATCCTTGCCCTTGACGGACGGAACGGGGTTACCGTCACGGACCAGGGCCGGGAGATCGTAGAACATGAGCTTATCGTAACCAAAACGCTCCTGCTGGTTCTTCCTTATCTGGACAGACAAAGGCACGAAATACTTGAGGATATTCTCGCGGAACCGCTCTATATCTTCCCTTCCGTAATCGTAACGCTCCATCCTCTTGTACCCGAGCTCGGTAAAGTTCTTATAGCCGAGCTTTCTTGCAGCCTCGGTCCTGACCCTGACCATATTGTCGTATATACGGTCGAAATCGTCCTTGCGGCTCATGTAGTAGTTATCGAGAGCATAAGAAGCCTTGGCCCTGACCTGTCTGTCGGAGGACTCAAGGTACGGGGTAAGAAGGCTCAGGTTAAGAGTCTGTTTGCCAAACTCAATTTCTGCTTCCGACTGAAGCTGGGAATACTCATTTTCGAGAGTCGACTCTTCCACCAGTTCATCCAGGATCTCGCTGGATACCGTATCTTTATGGTTCTGGGCTTTACGGAAGATCATGTCGCCAAAACGTTCTCTCAATGTATCTTTACAAGGACAGGTCAGAAGGATCGACAGCACCGCGGCCTGAAGTTCCGAAACAGTTGCCAGGGCTTCGTCGAAAAACTCCAGTTCCTTTACAAAGAACTCATCCTGGGTGTTAAGGTCGTGCCTGATATTACAGAGCGCGTAAGCTGTATCGATCCGGCTTATCTCCTGCTCATACTCGAAAAGAGTATCCGCAGCGAAATCAGGATCCGTTGCGGTCATAAGCTTAAGTCTTATGTCGCGTACTGTCTTCCTGAATGCTTCTATATCAGGCCTTTCATAGACCAGATCCTTAAATAAGGGCATTGAATTGTCGTTTGACTGCTCCATCGGAAGATTACATCCTTTCTACTACGTCGATGCCGAGAAGCCCTAATCCCGACTTCATCGCATCACAAAGGCATTCGCAGAGGGTAAGTCTTGCAGCCCTTAATCCGTCGTCATCGGAATTGATGATCTTGGAATTGTTATAGAATCTATTGAAGTTCCTTGCGATAAGGCTTACCTGCTTTGCGATTATGAAAGGCTCATATTCGGCTGCAGCCCTGTTGATCGCATCGGGAAGATCTCCCATACTCCTGATCAGGGCATACTCTTCATCAGAAGTCAGGACCGATACGGAATCTACGCCAGAGGGCTTATATCCCTGCTCTTCCGCCTTGCGCAGGATAGATCTTGACCTTGCATATGTGTAGATAAGATAAGGTGCGGTATCGCCTTCAAAATCCAACATCTCATCCCAATCGAAAAGGATATCCCTTTCTCTTCCTGCCTTGAGATATGTGTATGTTACTGCGCCGAGACCTACCTTCTCCGCAATGTAATCGATCTCTTCGTCCGTCATCTCACCACCGCGGGTCTTATTGTTCTCGACAATAACCTCTCTTGTCTTGGCGACGGTCACGTTCAGGAGTTCATCGAGCTTGACGATATTGCCTTTTCGGGTTGAGAAAGCCGTATTATCCTTGAACTTTACGAGACCGAATCCGACATGCACACAGTTATCGGCCCATTCAAAACCTGCCTTCTTAAGAACCGAGAAAACCTGTCTGAAATGCAGAGCCTGCGGTATTCCTACCACATATATGTTCTTGTCGAAATGGTAATTCCTGTAACGGTAAAGGATCGCAGCAATATCTCTTGTTGCATAAATGGTCGTTCCGTCGCTCTTTAAGATGATGCAGGGCGGCATGTTGTTGTACTCATCGAGGGTTACGACCTGAGCGCCTTCACTCTCGACAAGAAGGTTCTTCTCCTTAAGCATATCGACAACTTCATCAGCCATCTTGGCATAGTAGGATTCGCCGTTATAGTTATCGAAACTGATGCCCATTCTGTCGTAGAGCTGATTGAAGACATCCAGGGACAGATCCCTGAACCTCTGCCAGAGAGCAACTTCCTCGGCGGAACCTTCTTCCAGTTTCCTGAAGTTCTCGCGGGCATCATCCTCCAACGCAGGGTTGTTTTCTGCTTCTTCGTGGAACTTGACATAGATCCTCAGGAGCTCGTTTATAGGGTCTTTGTTAAGAGCATCCTCATCGCCCCAAAGCCTGTAAGCCGTGATGAGCTTGCCAAACTGAGTGCCATAGTCTCCAAGATGGTTCATCCTGATAACGTTATATCCGAGTCTCGTATAGATCTTGGACAATGAATTGCCCAGAAGTGTCGTGAACGCATGGCCTACATGGAACGGCTTGGCGATATTGGGAGACGAGAACTCGACAATAACGTTTTTGCCTTCACCCAAGTTGCTCTTGCCGTATTCATCACCGCTTGCGATGATCTCGCTGATGATCTCTCTTGCCAGGACATCCTTCTTGATCTTGAAGTTAAGATAGGGGCCGACTGCAACAGCTTCCACTGCATCCTCCATACCCTTCAATACTTCTTCGTTTGATGCCAACTCAGAAGATATGGCCTGAGGAGCCTTATGCATGGTCTTGGCCAGGACAAAACACGGGAAAGCATAGTCCCCCATATCAAGCTGAGGCGGGATCTCGGTGAGCTTATATATGTCTTCGGCTGCAATTCCTGTTATATTGGCAATATTCGCGGCGATTTGGGCTTTATAATCCATAGAAAACCTCCAAATATCTTTTTCGATTAAATATAATAAAATAATTAAGTAAAAAGAACAACCTACAAAAGGAGTCTTGTAACTTATGACGGAATATCTTCCGATATTGATCGGGTGCTCGTGCGCTTTCATCATCACTTTGCTTCTGATGAAGTTCCTTCCCTTATCGAATGTCCTGATCGGGCACGACCGCGGAAGGCTCTATGCAGAAGGATCTTCCGTCAATATCGGCAAGCCTACCGGCGTCGGCTTCTACTTTGTTATCGTATTCTGTCTTACCGTAATCATCGTCAACATCCTGACAGGGCTTCGCGTAGGGATACTGTATGTGATGATCCTTACCGCCGCTGCCATGGTTACAGGCGTATTGGACGACCGTTCGAAAGATGCCTGGAACGAATATATCAAAGGCGCGATGGATGCTGTGCTTGCCTTATTCGGCAGTTTCATCGCCGTTTATTTCTTCGGACGGGACTTCATCTTCGGCATCACAGGCACAGGCTCTGAATTCCATGTGATCCTTTATATCGTTCTGGCTTTCATCCTCTATATCGTATCCATCAACGCAGTTAACGCGACAGACGGTATCGACGGTCTGTCCGGCACACTTACGGTGCTGTCCGTTATTACCGCAGGAATCACGGCATATATCAACGGCACAATGGACAAGAACGGCCTGCTCATGGGATGCGCTCTTATTGCAGTCCTGATCGCCTACCTGATATTCAACTTCAATCCCAGCAAGGTTCTTATGGGCGACGCGGGATCTCGGGCCATAGGGTTCTTCCTTGCCTTCTACTTCATGTATCTTAAGGTCCCCTTCGCATTCCTTATAATCGGGCTTCCCTTCCTTATCGACGGCGGACTATCCATACTTAAGATCACTATCGGAAGACTCACCAAGCGCAAGATCATCATCCTGCCCGGCATAATCACCCCCATCCATGACGAGCTCCGCAAGAAGCACGGCATGTCAGTCAAGAAAACATGGGGAACCCTGGTACTGACAGCGCTTGTGATCGATATCATCTATGTTGTGATCTGCATTATCGTACACCGCGCAGGATAAGTTGGTTTATCCCTTCTTGTTTACATACTTATCGTACTTGTAAAGGAACGTTACCATTTGACGGCGTAAGCACTCGCCGTCGGGCTTAAATGTTCCGTCTGAATAGCCTGCCAGGATTCCCTTCTCGGAAGCCCAAAGGGTTGCCGTATAGAAGTAATCACTCTTCTTAACATCCTTGAACTTATTGGCAGAAGACTTTGGAGAAGGCTGGCCTGCAAGACGCCACAGGAATGTGACGGCATGCTTTCTGGCGCAGACTATCTGAGGTCCGAAGGTTCCGTCCTTATAGCCCTCGACTATATGATTCTCGTTGCCCCAGATGCAGGCCTTATAGAAATAATCCGAAGACTTGACGTCAGAGAACTTGCAATTAGTTGTTTTCGGCTCCGGTTCTCCCATAAGTCTCCAGATGAATGTTACCATCTGGGCTCTTGTACAGTTCCTGGACGGTCTGAACAGAGTCTGATTCTCATAACCCTTTACTACGTCCTTAGCTGTAAGGTAGTTTGTCGGGGTATACCAGAAATCATTCTCGTTCGTTACATCCCTGTACAGGACAGTGATCTCGCAGTATGTTGTTCCCTGAGGATAACCGTAAACAGGATCATATTTATTGTAATCGGTATAATTGACCTGAACGGTTGATCTTCCGGCCTTCAGCGCAGTAAATTCGCCCAAGACCCCGGGGGTCTGATAAAACACATCCTTATCAGACGAATGATAACCGGTGGCATGCTTATTTCCCGGCATAAACAGATATACCCTGTCACCTGCAGTGACCGTAAGAGAAGAATCCGTATCCGGAAGATATACTGATACAGTCTTGGATGCGGGAAGCGGTGGTTCGGTAGGTGTAGGCGAAGGCAGATCCGTCGGCGTAGGCGCCGGAGTCGAATGACCTGAATTCTTGCCATCCCCCTTATAAGCTGACTTGGGAACAGGATACTTCTTGTTGAATTCATCAGTCTTGAATGCTGACGCGAACGTATGGCCTTTGAACGGCTTCCCTTTAAGGAAATATTTCCACTTCGAAGGGGCTCGTCCCACATCCCACGTGGCATCGATATAGTAGTACTTACCCTCGAGTTTTACTATATTCCAGGCATGATTGCCTCCGGTGATGACACGGCAGTCGATCCCGGCTTTGAGCATAAGGTCGTATGTAGCGACCGCGATACCCTGACATACGGCTTTGTGCTTACAGAGCGCAGCATACGGAGTATATGTTATTGCATCTTTATTCTTTGAGTAATCATACTTGGTATTCTTTGTCATGTATTCGTAGATGGCGCGGATCTTCTGGTAATCGTTTTTGCCTTCTATCTTAAGGGACTTAAGAATCTCATCTTCTTTTTTGTTGAATTCCTTAAGTTGCGACTTCGTCATGCGGTAAGAAGCAAAGAAAGTAATTCTTCCGCTGTTAAGATTGACGGCTGAACCCATGTAGGAAAGGTTATAGTAAAGGAAGTCACCCTCGCCGGCGTGTCCGGTATGAGCCACAGCCTTTTCCTTAAGGACTGATGAGATAGTATAAAAATCCATGGACTGATCCAACGGTTCCGTCATCTCAACGGTAAACGACTCATCAAATGCCTTAAGGTGTTTTCTGACTTCCAGGGCGAGTCTGTCAACAGGATCCGTACTCTCAGGATCTATATCCGGAGTGATGACCTTCCCGGGGTCATTGATGTCTATATCCCAGGATACCTGACCTTCCTTCTCAGGCTCGTCTGCCCTTGCCGTTACAGGCAGCATAAAAGCCGCGCCAAAGGCGACGGCCGACATTATGATCAGGGATGCGATAAAAGGCTTAAATTTCAACATTGATCAGTTATCCGAGAAAAAGAACCCGTCCTGATCACCGCTGCCGTCACCGGAATCTTCTTCCTCTTCAAGATCGCTCTTAAGGCCGGTCTCTTCGTCATCATCCAAAAGTTGACGGTCAATGAATTCTCCGAACTCGGCATCTGCAAGATCTGCGGATATATCGGCATCAACAGCTTCCGTAACAACGACTTCTTCAACCTTTGCGGGACGGGGCGTTTCTTTCGGCTTCGAAGGAACCGCAGGTTTTGCAGGCTCTTCAGCCTTAGAAGGTTCAGCGGGTTTTGTATTCTCAACAGGCTTAACAGGCTCGGTCTTGGGAACCGGAGGCTCTTTTGCTTCTTTATCCTCAGGCTTCTCTGAAGCGGCTTTTTCTTTCTCAGCTTCTGCCTTCTTCTTGGCGTCTTCGAGCATCTGCTGCTGGAGCTTGCGGCGTTCTTCACGGGCTTTCTGCTTGGCCTCTTCTTCTGCCTTGGCCTCTTCTTCCGCTTTGAGGCTCTCTTCTATCTGCTTCTTCTTCTCTTCAGTTGCTTTCTTTGCGGCATCTTTCTTAAGATCCGTTAATGTGGAAGGAGCCTGAACAGCCGTGCTCATGATGCTCTCCATTCTCTTGCGGCTCTCTTCAGACAAACGATTCTCGACTTCTGCGACTTCCATACCCAAAGACTGGAGCTGAGCAAGTTCTGCGGCGGTAGCGGCATCAGGTTTACCATCAGGCATGATCCTGTGAACAGCCTTGACCTCAAAACCGTCAACGCCTACTTCTTCATAGTTCTCGGAAGCTTCCGCCAAAGTCTTCATATCCGGCACGGATACACCGGGAAGGATCTCATATTTACGCTTCAGTTCGTTATCGTTATCCATACATAACCTCTCAGATCAGTTAAAGAGCATTATCAATAACACGATTATTATAACAAATTCAATGCCGCACGCTACAAGCGCAGCGATTAAACTTTTATTACTTTCGGGAGCCGGGGCACTATCCGAAGGAATGACCTTCTCTTCGGCTGCCGGCTCTTCCGTTGCTGGTTCTTCTTCCTGAACCTTCGGAGCCTCTTTTGCCTCGGATACTTCATCGACGGATCCTTCTTCTTCAGCCTTTGCCTTAAGTCCGGCAATGATCTCGTGAGCTTTCTTGACTTCGGGAACAATGGACTTCTGACGATCTTTGAATGTCTCATCACAAGGAGGGAACGATTCAGCGGAGTTAGGGAGTTTGGAAGCATCCGGGGCCTCTGTGCCTTCAAAGTACATAATGCCTAAAGATGCGTCATCCGAATTGTTGCTGCCGCCCACTATATATTTGGCGATAGTATCATCTATTGCTTTCTCGCCTTCTTCACGTCCCTTGGCAAAAGTCTCACAGAGTTTCGCCACGACAGGTTTAACAAGACCTGATGTCTCATCATATACGGAATCCTGGACACCGTCGGTCATAAGGGCTATTGCGTGACAGTCATCAACGGTAGTCTTTACGAGTCTTAAGTAATCCGGAGCATGACCCGCGGTAATAAAATATGTGGATCCGTCCTTCTCGTTCTGAGGCATAGTAACCGGAGCAACGCCCGAAGGAGAGACCTTGACGATAAGTCCGTCGCCTAGATGTCCGATGAGCATGCGTCTGTCCTTAACGGCGCAGAACAACAAAGTGCAAGACAGCTGTTCTATAGACTCAAGCTCCATCTCCTGCATGATATCCGCAAATGCCACATGGATCTGCGCGATTATAAGGCTCTTAACGGCCTGAAGACGGTTCTCGTTATAGAGCTGATCGAAATGTTCGGTAATGAGTTCGAAGATCTTCTTGCATGCTGCCTCTGACCCGAACCTTGCATGTGTATATTTCTTGGAACCGGCGCCGTCAGCAACGACAACAGCAGTAACGCCGCAGGACTGCCCTGCCAGAGATGAATCCTCGCAGGGAGTGTTGCGGGCAATATGCTTATTACCCGTTCTCGTTACGGCTCCTGCCGTTATAGATGAATACATCAGGCATTATCCTCATCGTCGATATATTTCATGAAATCATCCATATCAACAGACTCACCTTCGGGTTCCGTAGATATGTTATACAGAGCATCATCACTCATGCCGGAAGATACGATGGAGGATGAAGAAGATCCCAGGAATTCGAAGAGCTTACCGAAGTCTGCAGAATTAACGGAAATAGGCTCTTCCCTCTTTACAGACAGTCTCTGCAGGATCTCCCAGTCAACACCGGATCCGACACCGATATTGAATACGACCAGCTTATCGTTAGCTTCCAGTTCATTGCAAGCCTTGATGGCAAGTTCCATGTTGGCCATGGCATTTGGGCCTTGAGGCGCACCGTCGGTAATGACTACAAGCCAGGGCTGGAAATACTTGATCCCCATCTCCTTATAGCCTTCTTTACGCATATTGAGAAGCTCGAGGGCAGTAAGAACGCCTTCACCGATAGGAGTAAGTGTTGTGGAAGCGGATATCTCGGGAACCGTATGTTCCTTGGAGATCTTACCGAAAGGCATGACTACTTCAACCTTGGATCCGAAAGTGATTATGGCAATATCGGTAGAAGACCTGGTATCGTCGTTAGCCTTGATGGAAGCCAGGAAGTTCTGAAGGCCCATATTAAGCTGCTTGATGGGATTGCCCATCATGGAACCTGATGTATCCAGACAAAAGCAGATAGGAAGTCTCCTCTTGGTACTTGTACCGAAATCCGACGCGTTAAAAAGTTCTTCTGCCATTTAAGTTACCTCTCTGATATATTGCTTATTTGCCGCCGAACAGACCGCCGAGAAGTCCGCGCTTCCTGGGAGTATCTTCCTCGTGAACCGCAGCAGGCTGAGGTTCCGGTTCGGGATCTTCCATGGAAGAATTCTTGAAATATGCAACGGAATTGATATTCCTTGCACCGCTGTATGTCCCTTTGGGCGCATTATTGAACTGGGGCCTTACATATTCCGGCTTAGGCTCCATTCTCTTCTTCTCCAGTTCTTCCCTTCTCCTTGCAGCTTCCACTTCCTTATCGGGAACCGTAATATCAGTCTCCTTCTGATCGTAAGGCATGTTGGGGAATACCTTATATGCTTCAGGATCCTTGATCCTTCTGTTGAGAAGGTCTTCCTTATATTCGATCACGGCATCATACCACTCGATCGTCTCATAAGACTTGCCGAGCTTGAATGTATCGTAGAGCATCTGCTTGAGTCTTTCGGGGATATGTGCCCAAATGTAGTTATATCCGCCCTTGGGGATATGCTCGTCAGAACGGTCCTCCATATCGTAAGGGAAGTTCCTGCCGAGGATCTCTTCTCTCAAAGTCTCTGCGCCGTTCCTTGTAGCATAAGGATGCAGACCGCAGAACAATACGGAGAATACCAGCATCGCAATAGAATAATCCTCATCGTGAAGAGTTCTGACAAAACCGGCAAAATCCTTACCCCAAAGATCCGGATCCGTAAATTCTTCCGTTCCGACAGGACAAGGAAGATTTGCGATCTGAATACTGTCCATATCGATCAGGAATACGGATGTGGAATTATTGATAAGCGCGTTCTTGAGCTGAATATCACCGGCAATACAGTTATGGATATGCAGGTAAAGATACTTCTCGAGCAAGCAGATCAATGTATTGACCACATCGATCCTTGTCCAATCGGGGAAAGCCTCCAATATGGCATCAGGCCCGTCGAAAACGGTCCCGAGAGGAACGCCCTTGCCCATCGGCATCATGTAACCTACGGGATAACCCTTGAAGAATATGAGGTTCTGAGGCAGGCAGAATCCGGAAGCAGTGATGCCGAGCTGGCATATCTTCTTAAGTTTTGCCCATCTCAGTGGAGTTATGATGTTCTTATGGTAGATCTTCGCAACGCTGTTCCTCTTATCCGTAAGGAATACCATACCCTCAGCGCCGCCCGACAGTCTGTTGGACAGCTCGTATACTTCATCCTTCTCGGTCCTGACCTTATCACCGAAGCTGCAGTTGACAGGAAGATCCAGGAATTTCTTCTGAGAAGCCAAAGGTGATACCTCAGGCAAAGGAAGCTCTTCCTTCATCGCTTCGATAGACGAAAACATATAGATTCCTTCGGGAGTCAGCACCCATATCGGGATATCAAGTTCGAAAGTATGCTCGTAGAGCCTTCTTGTGAAGATACCGTTCTTCGTCGTAAGGATGACCGCGTTAGGGATATCCTTGACGGAATCCAGGAATGCAACTGTAGATGCATATTGAACGAGATGAAGTTTCTTATAAGGCAGGAGCTGTGCGCAGAAGGTCTTCATGCTTCCGATGGCAGCCGCATCCTTCCTGTCAGCCTGGTGGAGCATACAATAATGCAGCAGTTTGAAAGTCTTGCTGACATATACATCCATCTCGGCCGTACATACAGTGCGTGTCATCTCGTCGAAAAACCTTGTTCCGCCGAATTCACGCATTACGGAATAATCGAGTATCAAAGAATCATACTGTGTTAAATCCTCAAACATACAGATCCTCCACTCAACATTCTATATTAAAGAAAAATATGAGGCAATAACAAATAATTAATATTTTTTACACAAAACGGACAGATTTATTCAATTCCTACCAATCTCATAAGGAATGCCGCGTTTGATTCCCTGCTGATGCCCTCTGTCAGTATGTAATCGAAGACTATACTGTCATCGGTATACCTGTCTGAGAAGTGGTAATAAGTGATATTCGCCATGGATTCGACGGTCTTATCCACAAGAGCATAGTCATGTGTCGTCATAAATCCGCAAATATAGGGCTTTGACAAAGAATTAAGGACTGTAAGGGCTCCTGCTGTCCTGTCATCGGAATTGGTACCTCTGAAGATCTCATCGATAAGGAACAGCATGGCTCTTCCCTCCTTTGAAGCCTCTATGATCGACGCGATCCTTACAAGCTCGGACTTAAAGGTGCTCATGTTGTCTTCCAGGGAATCGACGATCCTCATGGACGAGATTATATTCATCCTCCCTATCTTAAGGCTCTTGCAGGGCACGGGGCCGCCGATGTAAGCCAGAAGAGAGCAGACGCCGCAGGTTCTGATCAACGTGGTCTTACCGGACATATTGGATCCGGTGATGATGGCTATCTTGGAATCCAAAAGGACAGAATTGGATACGGCCGTATCAGGCATGAGCATGGGATGGACGACCTCTTCACCCTCGAAAAACGCATTTTCGACCGGGTCTTCGGACTCAACAAAGACCGGGAAAGACCGGTCACGGGTAATAAAAGCGCCGTTTGCAGCGCACATGAGCGCCTCGCAGTTGCCGAGCCCCTGAAGCGCTCCTTCAAGGTCAGCGCCATACTCTTTGCCCCATTCGCCGAACTTTGCGGCTGCGTACCAGTCCAAAGGAACGATAACATTGATAATAAGGGCCAAAAGCGGCTGAGATCTCAGATCCAGCAGGCTCATAACGGTCTTAAGGCCCTTAAGTACATCAGACGAACGCTTATTACCGGGATTTGCAAGTGAATCTATATATTCGTTATCACCGTAGAAGCTTCCGATCATATCGGTCAAAGATATATATCCGGATACCTGTCTCTTCATCCTCTCGATACCGCCGAAACAGGCGGAATTCAAGCGGAGCCCGGCGATCCAGAACAGAAGATTTGCGAACAGCACACATATCAGTGACACGCGGATAACCGCAGGGTCACCGGTAAACAAGGATAAGACCGGAACGATCCAAAGGACCGGAAAGATCTTGGAAACGACTGACAATGCGGGGTTTACGGTCTTGGCATTCTGAGCAAAAGCCAGCAATGCGTCAGGATAGTTCTCGAGATGACCTGACATGGATCTGGCCTGGAATTCCACAAGTTTGCGCGGGTCTTCAGCCATCAGTTCACATGCTTTCTGTCTGGCCAGAAGTTCCGGGATCGGCCTTATCTTCTTTGGAGCGTTAAGGAGTTCTTCTGCGAAAGCATTCCTTCCGAACGCCGTCTCCGATACGTTGTAAAGGGCAAAAAGGGATCTTGGACCGAACAGATCCAAGTCGATGCAGTATTCATGGTCCTTCCTGATATACTGCTCCCCGAAAACCGTCTTATTTATATCCTGAGGAACGACCCTGTCTGCAAGGCGCTCTTTGACCGAGGCTGCAAGAGATCCGAAGTCCCGTTCCATCCTGTAAACATAACCGTCCGACGCATATCTTAACGCTTTGGCATATTCGGTCCTGTCCTTAACCTTCTGGTGAATGACGCAAACTGCGATAAACAAGACAAAAAGAACACCTGCAATGCTTAAGAACAAAGGAAGATTATGTCTGAAGAAAGCCAGGAATACAAAGACCGCCGCCAGGATAAACAGGATGAGCCTTGCAACGGAGAGCATAGTGCCCTTCTTCTCTGATGCGTCGATATCACGCGAATATCCTTCGCTTAGATCCTTGAAATATCGGATGTCGAATTCTTTCACTTGGAAGTGCCCTGCTTCTTTCCCGTGCTCTTAGATGAAGCACTGCTCTTTTTGCCGGAAGAAGCTTTGGATGTCGCAACAGCCTTAGTCTTAGTCTTGGCTGTTTTGGATGCTGTCTTGGCAGCCGTCTTGGACGACTTGGCAGGCTCCTTGGCAGTCTTAGCAGACTTGGATGAAGCAGTCTTCTTAGCAGTTGATGATGCAGCCGTCTTCTTAGTACGGGTCTTGGGTTCTGCCACAGTCTTCTTCCTTGCCCTCTTGGGCACGGCCTCATCCAACACCTTACCGACACTGTCGTGAATACATAGCATTGCCTTAAGGTCCATATATGTGGAACTCTTATTGATGATTACTATTCTGTCATGCTTCAGGAATTGAGCAAATGTTGCGGCAGGATAAACAGTAAGCGAAGTACCTGCGATGATGAACAGATCACACTTCTTACAAGCCTTGATCGCCGCATCGACATTCTCATGTTCGAGATTCTCTTCATAAAGGACGATATCCGGGCGAACGATGCCGCCGCACTTATCGCACTTGGGGATTCCCTCCTGAGACGCGATATACTCGATATCAAACTTCTTGCCGCAATCCATGCAATAATTGCGGAATACGGAACCGTGAAGTTCTATTACGCACTTACTGCCGGCTTCCTGATGCAGATTATCGATATTCTGTGTGATTATCGCCTTGAGCTTACCCTGCTTCTCAAGCCTGACAAGAGCCTTGTGAGCCTTATTCGGCTTGGCATCGGGATAGATGAGCTTACGCTTATAAAAATCAAAGAAGACATCAGGATTCTCTATGAAGAAATCATGGGCAATGATGTCTATAGGTCTGTAGGTAACGCCGGAATCCTGATTATAGATTCCCGTGCCGGAACGGAAATCCGGGATACCGCTCTCGGTGGACACACCTGCGCCACCCAAAAATACAATATTCTCAGACTCCGCAATAAGCTCCTTCAGTTGCTGGATCTTGCCGTCCCTTACGCTTCCGAGCCTGTCTAATCTGGTCTCCACTTAACTGCTCCTTATATCAGAATCCCGGATGGTCGATCATATGATCCATGCCTGCACCGTCCAGAACGTCGAACGCACCGGAAGCACCGAACATCTCCTTGCCGAGGACTCTCTTCTCGTCACGCTCTTTCTCAACGATATTGGAGAGCGCACGTCTTACTCTGTCAGAATTCTTAACGCTCTTGATCTCAAGGATAGGCGTGGACTGATCTGCAGTTGACAGTACGATCGTACCTACACCGAAGATCTTCTGCCACAAAGAACGCTTAAGGCTTACGTCGAGGATACGATAGAGGAGGATCTCTTCTTCCTTTGTATTGAAGAGTCCCTTCTTCTCATAGAATCTGTTGGCATCAAACTTATAAACCGTGAAGGATATGGGTAATCCCAGGTATCTCCTGCGGTCCTGCCAGATAATCTCATCTTGTGCCGCATATTCCGAAAGTCTGTCAGGTTTAGCCATGATCAAATCTCCTCGCGTGTTGAAAAATAACATTCAGCTAACTTCTTTATTGTAACATAACAAAGATTTATTGCACATTTTCGAGGAGTTGAAACAAAAAATTAATATAAATCAGCCCGTAGTCTCGCCTGAAGATCCTTTCCCGTCCGATGATCTGGCAGGATCTGCTATCTTCGTCTTATCGAAAAAAGCCCGGAAATCATATCTTGCCAAAGTCCAGGAGCTTACCATGATCCTGTCGTAATACAGGTAATTATATCCGTATGTTGTATAAGGATCCGTTCCGGTACCGAAGTACACCCTGAACCCTTTGGTCTTAAGGTATTCGGCGCGCTCATCGGAACCCGGGATATAATTGCCGTTGGGATATGAGATCATGCAAACATCTCCGAGAAGAGATCCGACCTCTGTCAACCATTGTTCGGTATCCTTCTTGATGGATTCCAGATTCTCTTTCTTGGCGCTGTTGAAGAACGCATATGTGTTTGATGCAAACTGCCAGCCGCCGTCCTTCAGAGCCGCAGCTATATTGGTAACGGTCTTACAGTTGGATGCTATCTCGTCGTCAGAATAGGAAACGGGATCAAGACCCATCGATTCAGAAGTCTTGAGTCTGTAGTCCGCTTCGCTGCGGCTGATGACATAACCGAATACGGATTCGAATCCGGATACGGCAATGACACCCTTCACACCGTCAAATGAGAAATCGGGATGATTTGCAACAAAGCCGTCCAGGATCCCGACCGCCTCGTAATCCCTGCCCGACCTTACCTCGCCGTCACTTGTAACGTATTCGCTGAGAACCTCCCCTTTATCATTAAGGGTAAGCCTTGAACAAACGCCATCACCGACAGTAGCCATTCCGTATGTAAGATTATCGATCATTATGATCAGAGGTTTCTTGCCAACCGGTATGGTAAGGGGCTGTTCGACCATATATGTATCACTCTCCATACCCGCATATGCAAGGGCGTCCACAAGAACATAATCGTTGGCATAGAGTTCTTCCAGGATCGCCCTGAATTCATTAACGGTTATGTAGTAATCATTATCAGATCCCGACTGAGGTCTTTGGAAAGCAGTATAGGTATCACAAATAAGATCCCTTACGCAAAGAACCGGGATATGACCTTTATATTCAGTAGTCTCCATGGTATGGGATGTTGCTTCGAGAAGAGCGTTATTGATGATATCATCCTCCGGGAAGATCTCTGCCATATCAGACAGGACTTTCTCGGCCGAATAGTATCTGTAACGCTCCAGCATATGTTCACATTCATTGATCAAAGGCTCATACATAACCTCTTTGATCTCGTCGATCCTGTTCTCTGAATACGAATGAACAAACCCTTCATATTGTCCGAGAACACCCCTGTACGACTTTACTGCGGATATGTAATCTTTCTGAGCAAAAGCATCTTCGGCATTCCTTACATCACCTTTGGCTGTCTCGATATAATCGATCTCACGAAGCAGCGGTCCTGCTGTCGCCGAGAAATTGGATATCGGCGACAGCTGGTTAAAGATAAAGATGATATCAGGCTTTTCGATCGTGCCTAACAGGAACTCTTCACAAAGATCGTTGAACTTGGAGGATACGAGAGATGAAGTGATCTCCTGCATCTGCTCAAGGAATTCCACATCAGAAGACGACGGAACATATCTCTCGTACCGGATATTGCTGCAAATGGATTCAACACGCTCGCCGACTATCGTCTCCATCTGCTGGAGCATATTGAGTTCGTTCTCGGCTTTCGCCGCATCTTCGGGAGACTTGGAGATAACGTCATCCTGGACGGATCTGTAGATCTCTATCGCCCGCTGATAGTCTTCCTGAGACATACAGGCCTTGAACTCGTTGATCTTGCTGTCCCGTTCTTCCTGACGGGTCGTAATTACATAGAAACAGATACCGACGGCGATCATCACGACAGCGCAGATCGCTGCAGCCACAAAGTAGCCTCTGTCAGATACAGCATGTCTTGAGCTCTCGTGATAATTCAATCAGATGTCCTCGATTCCAAGTTGTTTTGTAGTGATAAGGTTCTCTTTGATGAAATAACCGATGGCCGGGATCTTCCGGATCCTGTAGTATTCGGGGTTGGTAACCGATACATCAGACAGTCTTGTCACGCTCTTCAAGGTCGAACCTTTCTTGGACACGAGGAGCTGTACACCCTGTGTCGTTCTGGTCGATTTGAGAGGGATCAGATCCTGGGCGAACACGGCAGCTTTATCCAGCGAATTCATAGCGATGAGATCCGGATGTTCTCCCTCGAAGAAGTACAGAAAAGACACGGCCGGAGCTATATCCGAATAGCCCTTGAGGAGCTTCTTCCTGTTCTGCTTCGTCTCATAAACGGACAGAGGGAACCTTGCGGCCTTGCCGTTCTTGAAGGCTATGAACATCTCACCCCTGTAGTCCGTGGTGGATACCATGAACAATACATGCTCATCATCATCCATATCAAGGGACGATGCTATGAAGTGACCCAGTTCTCCGGGCTTGGTATCGGCAAAATCATAGACATGTGACTTATAGACATTGCACTTATCTGTAAAGAACAACAAGTCGCTCTTATTGGTGGTCTCAAAGCCCATGAAGATCTCGTCATCATCCTTTGTCTTAAGTTCACCTGCACTTCTCAGGGACTGCATAGTATGCTTCTTGAGGTAGCCGTGACGGGTAAGCATGAGATGCAGCTTATAATCGGGGATCTCGATCACAGGCTCGTATGTGGTCGTCTCTTCAGCCATGATGAGCTGTGTCTTACGTTCCTTGCCATACTTGGCGGCGACATCGCGGAGGCCCTTGACGATGATCGTATTGATCCTTCTGGGGCTGGAGAGAATGTCTTCGGTATCCTTGATATCCTCGATGAGCTTCTCCCTGTCAGCTACCCTGTTAATGATGTATTCCTTGTTGATATTGCGGAGTTTGATCTCTGCAACATATTCAGCCTGATCCTTGTCTATATTGAATCCCGACATCAAGTTGGGGATAACATCTTCTTCGAGTTCAGTCTGCCTGATGATCTTGATCGCCTTATCGATATCCAGAAGGATAGCAGCAAGACCGTCTAAGAGATGAAGTCTCTTCTTCATCCTGTCGAGATTGAAAGCATATTCTCTCGAGATACAGCCCCTTCTCCACTTGAGCCACTCGTCTATTATCTGAGGAACGCCCAATACCCGGGGAGACCCGTTGATCAGGATATTGAAATTGCAGGAGAACGTATCCTGGAGCTTTGTGAACCTGAAGAGCTTATTCATGAGAGCTTCATGGTCTGTTCCCCTCTTGCAGTCTATCGTTATCTTAAGACCGTCAAGATCGGTCTCGTCCCTGATGTCCGCGATCTCCTTGGCTTTGCCGGCTTTGACAAGATCCGCGATATTGTCGATGATTATCTCTGAAGACGTGGAATACGGGATCTCTGTTATCTCTATCAGGTTATTCTTCTTATCGACATGATATTTGCACCTTAAGCTTACGGAACCTCTTCCCGTCTCATAGATGCTGCGCATCGCGTCCTTATCGTAAAGGATATATCCGCCGCCTGAGAAATCGGGAGCAGGCATATACTCGAGAAGATCACAGTTCTTGTCCTTAAGATATGCCTCTGTAGCATCACAGACTTCTTTAAGGTTGAACGAACAGATATTGGACGCCATACCGACTGCGATACCCTGATTGGCATTAACGAGAACTGTCGGGAACGATGCCGGAAGAAGCTGGGGCTCCTTCATGGTACCGTCATAGTTGTCAACCATATCCACGGCATCCTTATCGATACCGCGAAAGATCTCTTCACAGATCTTCTCAAGTCTGACCTCGGTATATCTGGGAGCAGCAAACTGCATATCCCTGGAATACTGCTTACCGAAGTTACCCTTGGAATCCACATACGGATGCAGGAGCGCCGCGTTGCCGCGTGTCATCCTGACCATAGTCTCGTAGATCGCCATATCGCCATGAGGATTAAGCTTCATTGTCTGACCGACAACGTTTGCGGACTTGGTCCTGTTGCCTGACAGGAGTCCCATCTTGTACATCGTATAAAGGAGCTTCCTGTGAGAAGGTTTGAACCCGTCGATCTCGGGGATCGCACGGGACACGATAACACTCATGGCATAGGGCATGTAGTTCTCTTCAAGAAGGTCAGTTATATTCTGATCAGATGCCGGCATGTCCTTGGCAGAAGAATCAGTCAGCTGAGCCTTCAAAGACTTGGAGTTAATATCTTCGTTGTTGTCTTTCTTACGTCTGGCTGCCATATATGTCACCCGATATCCAGCATATCGAGATAGAGATGTCCGTCATTCTCTATATGCTGCTTCCTTCCTGCAAGATTGTCTCCTAAGAGGAGATCGAAGATCTCTGCCGTCTTTCTGGCATCCTCGGGGCACACCTTGATGAGCCTTCTGGTCTTCGGGTTCATGGTCGTCTGCCACATCATCTCAGGCTCGTTCTCACCGAGACCCTTGGATCTCTGGATCGTAAGACAGGAATTATCGTATTTGGCCAGGATCTCCGCCTTCTCCTTCTCATTGAAAGCAAAGAGAGTCTCTTCCTTCTCCTGTCCCTTCTTGCCCTTCGGCCTGTACGTTATCTCGAAAAGAGGAGATTCGGCGATATATACGCATCCCTTCTCGATCAATGTCGGCGTAAGTCTGTAGATCATAGCAAGGATCAGTGTCCTTATCTGGAATCCGTCAACATCGGCATCGGTACAGATTATGATCTTGTTCCACCTTAAGTTCTCCATGCTGAATGCCGACAGATCTTTATTATGTTTATCAGAGATCTCAACACCGCACCCTAAGACCTTGAGAAGATCCGTTATGATCTCGCTCTTGAATATAGTTGCGTAGTCAGCCTTGAGGCAGTTTAAGATCTTACCTCTTACGGGCATTACTGCCTGGAATTCGGCATCGCGTCCCATCTTAACGGAACCCAGAGCCGAATCACCCTCAACGATATAGAGCTCACGCTTATCAACATCACGGCTCCTGCAGTCAACGAACTTCTTGATCCTGTTGTTGATGTCGATGGAACCCATCAGCTTCTTCTTGATATTGACACGGGTCTTCTCGGCATTCTCTCTTGCGTGCTTATTGACCAGGACCTGATCGATGACCTTCTCGGCCCAGACCTTGTTCTCGATAAACCACACCTCAAGGTTATCCCTGATGAGATTGGTCATGAAGTCCTGGATGTACTTGTTATTGATAGCCTTCTTCGTCTGGTTCTCGTAAGAAGTCTGTGTGGAATGTGAATTCGTAATGATGATCAGTGAATCTTCGATATCAGGGAAAGATATGGGAGACTCGTTGGCCTTATACTTGCCGCGCTGCTTGATCTGCTTATCGAACTCGGCCCTGAAGGCATTCCTTACAGCCTTATCCGGCGATCCGCCGTACTCAAGGAAACTGGAGTTATGGAAATACTCTATGTCGTTGATCTCGTTATTGAAGCAGAATACAACTTCGGCCTTGACCTTGTATTCCTCGCGGTCTTCCCTGTCCTTGCCCTGGCCTTCTCCGGAGAAATAGAAAGGATCCGTGAAACCTCTCATATCGGAGATCTCTTCACAGTAACCCTTGATGCCCTCCGGATAAAGATATGAGAACTCTTCGCCGCTCTCGTCATCCTTGAGTATGAACTCTATTCCGGAATTGACGACAGACTGTCGCTTAATGATCTCCTTGAACTTATCGAGAGGGATGATGATCTCGGTAAACACTTCCGTATCAGGCTTCCAATACTGGATCGTTCCGGTCCTCTTGAACCTGTAAGGTTCTTCCATAAGCTCCGTAACAGGCTTACCCTTGGCAAAGTTCATGGAATACTTGGTCTTGTCACGGAATACCGTAACTTCGAAGAATTCAGACGCGTACTGGGTCGCACAGGCACCCAGGCCGTTAAGACCGAGGGAGAACCCGTAATCACCGGAGGCGTTATTGTTATACTTACCGCCCGCATAGAGCTCGCAATATACGAGTTCCCAGTTGTATCTCTTCTCTATGGGGTTGTAATCCAGAGGGATCCCTCGTCCGAAGTCCTCGACCCTGATGGAACCGTCCTTATATCTCGTAATGATTATCTGTTTACCGTAGCCTTCCCTGGCTTCGTCGATGGAGTTCGACAGGATCTCGAAAAACGAATGTATACAACCTTCAAGGTTGTCCGAACCGAAGATAACAGCAGGACGGAGCCTGACTCTCTCTTCACCTTTGAGCATCGAGATGCTCTCGTTGCCGTATTCTTTCTTAGGCGGCATAAATTACCTCTCTTTATTAAAAATATTATGTTCAATTGTTGATTATAACATAACGTCTCATTATTCAAGCCCGCTAAGCGGATATATTTTCGCGACAAAAAGATGAGCCCCATAAACGGGACTCATCTTGAAGGAAAAGTCCTATCAGACGTTGGGGATCTCGCTCATGGGACAGGGCGTGAGCACCAATGTATTTGACACGAACCCGGGCTTCATATAGACCTTCGTGGAGAAAGTGTTGTACCTCTCATCGATCGTGAATGAATAGTCATTGCACTTCCTGTTCATGCCGCAGGAGACGTGGATATTATGAACGCCGCTGGGGAGAAGTATCCTGACGGTCTGTGTATTTGCCACATGGCCGAAAGGCTCTCCGTCTATATAGATAGCGAATCCCATACCTAGTCCATAGGGAGATCCCATACGGTAGAGTATCATCTGCCCGTCGAAAGTATGAGGCGCACCGCACTTGCCGCACTTGAATATCGGGGTGCCGTCATTGGCATAATCGGCAACATTGCCGCATGATGCGCACTTGAACCTGTAATCTGCGCCCCGGGGGATTACAAACGGGACCGGATTGCCGGGAGCAGGAGCTGCGGGTGCAGGTGCCGCTGCAGGAGCTGCCGCAGCAGGCTCTGCGATCTTTGTTCCGCACTCTCCGCAGAAAAAAGTACCGTCTTCAACATAAGATGCGCATTTTGGACAAAACATTGTAATACCCTCCAAAAATATTAGTCTGAACTAATGATACCAATAAGATCCCTCAGATCAAAGCAAAAAACAGAGCAGCCCCAAAGGACTGCTCCGGTGTTACTTAATGGTGAGCCACGGGGGACTCGAACCTCCGACCCACAGCTTAGAAGGCTGTTGCTCTATCCAGCTGAGCTAGTGACCCAAAATGGAGCGAGTGATGGGAATCGAACCCACGTGGTCAGCTTGGAAGGCTGAAGTTCTACCATTGAACTACACTCGCGTGTCTGGCATCTTCATTCAAAGCGCCATACAATATTACATCACGCGATCGAAAAATTCAATAATCAAATTCCGATCATCATGAAGGAGAATTAACGGACAGATATTCTCCCGATACATAGAACCCGTCAAATGTCTTATACCAACCGTTGGAGGTCTTGGCAACAACCTTTACGGCCTGACCGCGGGAGAGCCTTCCTACTCGGGGATGCTCGGAAGCAGGGCCCTTACGCACATTAAGAAACTCACCGGCAGATACTGTGCAATACATTATGGTCTCGGCCTCAAGATTAGATTCATCCCAAGTCTTATTGACATCATTCGGCGGAAGGGATCCTGCGTACTCTTTAAGAGTCGTGGTCGCCTCTGTCGTTGTAGTCGTGGTCGTCATCTCGGATTCTGTCGAAGGAGTTGTTGCAGTTGTCGACTTAGGCTTCTTGCCGCTGCAGGCCGTCGCAGTGACCGCCAGAGCAAGGACCATAACAATGGCTGTAATCCTTAAAGTGATCTTTTTGCTGTTCATTTCCAAAGACCTCCGATGCATCTTCGAATAACTCTACATTATATTATTACATACTTTTCGAAAATTTATTCAGATTTTTTTATTCACCGTTCAAAACGTAAAATGCCACATGATCACGGTATCTGCCGTTGATATGCATGTATGCGGCGCGGGTCCCTTCTTCCGTAAATCCGAGCCTTGAGACAACCGCCAGGGACTTGTCGTTCTCAGGCAGTATAAACGCTTCTATCCTGTGCATCTTGAACTCGTCGAACATATACTCGATAGCGGCCCCGAGAGCTTCGGTCATGATTCCTTGCCCTATGTAATCCTTATCGAGATGGTACCCTGTCGCGCAGCTCATCATACCGCCATACGCGATGTTGAAGAAAGATACTCGGCCGATTATCTTGTCGCTTCCCTTAAGCGTGATCCAGAACGGCACAAGGGTTCCGTGCCTGAACGCATCGACATCACTGACAAGATATTCTTTCTGAACATGTGCCGAATAGTAATCCGGTGCTCTCGTCTGAGAGAACTTCTCATGGAACTGGGCATTGCGGAAGATATAATCAGTTACCCGCTTATATGCGGACTTCTTGAGAACGGACAGTCTCAGCCTGTCCGTCGTAATCGCATAATATTCATCCCTCAACAAACCCGTCTCAATCTTAAACATGGTGTAATTATACCACTTAAGGCAAAAACTCAAGCACCCCCGACAAAACATTTGCCCGGCTGTTTCCGCACAAGCGAAGTGCGGAGGACCTCTCTCCTACCGAAGGTGCGAAGCACCCCAACAAAGAAACACACCATTGCTCTGCAAGTTCCGCAGGTTCGGAGAACCGAGGACCTGTTCGCGGCCAGGAGCAATGGTGTGTTTCGACTTGGTGACTCACTGGAGGTTCGAACTCCAGACCCCTTGATTAAAAGTCAAGTGCTCTACCGACTGAGCTAGTGAGTCTGATATGGCTGGGGCGGCAGGATTTGAACCTACGAATGCGGGAGTCAAAGACCCGTGCCTTACCCCTTGGCTACGCCCCAGTATTCTAAAATAAAAAAATGGGGTGGGATATGGGATTCGAACCCATGACTTCCAGTGCCACAAACTGGCGCTCTAACCAGCTGAACTAATCCCACCACATAAGATATACTGACGAAGTAGCACGTGAAATTATATATTTACGAGCATATCAAGTCAAGCGTTATTCTTGCAGTAACGGTCTCTATATACTAAAATACGCGTTGTAATGACAGATTGAGAGGTATATGACATGTGTGACGCATATATAAACAAACCCCAAGGATTCAAAGCCTGCGGCATCTATGCCGGACTTAAGACCGACCCGGGCAATTCCGGCAATACGGATCTTTACGATGTGGCTCTTCTCTATTCTGAGGTTCCTGCCAAGGTTGCGGGCGTCTACACGTCAAACCTGGTCAAAGGTCATTCGCTCGTAAGATCGATCGACCTCATCAATTCCAAAAAAGCTTTTCGCGCATTCGTAATTAATTCAAAGGTCGCAAATGCCTGTGTCGGACAGGCCGGATATGAAGATGCTGCTAATATCGCATCCTGTGCCGCATCTGAGTTGGGGATCTCCCCTGACGAAGTCCTTACGGCATCCACAGGCACCATCGGTGTAAGGCTTCCTGTTGACAAGATAAATGCCGCGATTCCTACATTGGCATCTTCCCTGTCCCGCGAGCCTGAAGCAGGACACAAAGCCGAGAGAGCGATAATGACAACCGACACTGTTCCTAAGGAAGTTACGGCAACTATCACTCTTGCTTCCGGTAAGGAAGTCATCATATCCGGAATGGCAAAGGGTTCAGGAATGATCTCTCCGAACCTCGCCACCATGATCGGTGTCTTTACGACTGATGCTGACATCGACACACCTATACTGAATAAGCTCCTGAAAGACGCAGTCTCTCACTCATTCAACAGGGTCTGCGTTGACGGTGACACATCTGTATGTGATATGGTAACCCTTTGGGCAAACGGAGCATCAGGAGCTTCCATCGAGGAAGGAAGCGAGGATTATGATCTTTTCGCAAAGGCCCTGACTGACCTTGCTACGGACATCTCCCGCATGATCGCAAAAGACGGAGAAGGTGCAACCAAGCTCTTAGAGATCACTGTTGACGGCGCAGCTTCAGACAAGGACGCGCTTCTCATCGTATCCGCTGTTGCCAAGTCACCTTTGGTAAAGACCGGGTTCTTCGGCGAGGATGCCAACTTCGGCAGGATAATTACAGCTGCGGGATATTCGGGAGCAACATTCGACCCCGACAAGATAGATATAGATATATCGGGACTCCCCGTATGCCGTGACGGCATAATGCTGGCATTCGATGAGGACGAAGCGGCAAAGCTCCTGCACGAAGAGGAGATCAAGATCGACATAACCCTTCACGAGGGTGATGCTTTCGACAGGATGTTCACCTGCGATTTCTCATACAAGTACGTTGAGATCAACGGAAGCTACAGGACCTGACGGAAGATCAGCAATTAAGTTCTGCAGAATCAAGTATTATCGTAAATGGGCCTGAATTAGTAAGGCCCACTTTCATGTCTTCACCGAAAATACCTGTCCCGACTTTATCTGCACCGAGAAAGTCCCTGCAGCGGGAGATTATATGCTCATATAAGGATTCCGCCAGTTCAGGACCAGCCGCCTTAACAAAAGACGGCCTGTTCCCCTTCTTACAGTCAGCATACAGAGTAAACTGGGATACCAAAAGCAAAGAACCGTCAACGTCCGCCAAAGACAGATTGGTCTTCCCGTTCTCATCAGGCAGTATCCTCATGGCCAGCATCTTGTCACACATCTTGCCGGCGATGGAAACAGTATCGGTATCGGAGACACCGATCAATACCAGAAAGCCCTTTCCGCACGATCCGCAGACCTTGCCGTCAACGGAAACTTCGGCATTATCTACAACCTGGATCACGAATCTCATTACTTCTGCTCCTGCCCCTGACCGTTCTTCTCACCGTCACAGACACGCTTGACATAATCCATATATTCAGTGACCTTCTTCTCATACCCGATCTCGGTAGGCTCGTAATACTTCGTTCCAACCATCGTATCCGGCATATACTGCTGGGTCGTGATATGATGCGGGAAATCGTGGGGATACTTATATCCGACGCTGTAACCCAACTCTTCCATTCCGGATGCGGGCGCATTGCGAAGATGCATGGGCACGACTCCGGTATCGCCGTTCCTGACATCAGCAAGTGCCTTGTCTATTGCAAGATAAGATGCGTTGGACTTAGGCGAAGTCGCAACTGTAATGCAGGCTTCAGCCAGTAAGATCCTGGCTTCCGGCATTCCGACGGACGCAACGCCCTGATAGCATGCATTTGCCACGAGGATCGCATTGGGATTAGCCATTCCCACATCTTCGGAAGCGCAGATGAGTATTCGGCGGGCAAGGAACTCTATGTCCTCGCCTGCAGCCAAAGCCCTGGCAAGATAAAGGATCGCAGCATCGGGGTCCGAACCTCTCATGGACTTGATCATGGCAGAGATATTGTCATAGTGATACTCACCGTCTTTATCGAAAAGAACCGTCCTGTTCTGCATGCAGTCTTTCATGACATCATCGTCGATAACAACGGATCCGTCAGAAGATACCGGCGTAGTTACAGCCGCAAGTTCCAGCGCATTAAGGGCTGAACGGGCATCGCCTGCGGAGGTCTGAGCTATCTTAAGAAGTGTCTCATCTGACACCTTAAGGTTATAAGAACCCAATCCCCTCTCCTTATCGTCTGCAGCCCGTCTCAAGAGCTTAGCGATATCCTCAGGCTCAAGGGAATGCAGCTGAAGCACAGTGCTCCTGGATACAAGCGCCTTATTTACTTCGAAAAAAGGATTCTCAGTCGTAGCGCCGATCAATACGACTGTACCGTTCTCAACATAAGGAAGCAGAGCATCCTGCTGAAGCTTGTTGAACCTGTGGATCTCATCAATGAACAGTACAGTCTTGCGGCCTTCGGACAGCAAGGGGTTACCTGCGTCTGACACGATCCTCTTGATGTCCGCAACGCCTGCAGTTACTGCATTGAGCTGTTCAAACCTGGACGAAGTAGTATGTGCGATGAGCCTTGCAAGAGCAGTCTTTCCAACCCCCGGAGGGCCAAAAAGGATAACCGAGGACAGCATGTCCGCCTCGATCATCCTTCTTAAAATACGGCCTTTGCCTACGATATGGTCCTGCCCGACATACTCGTCAAGGCTGACGGGTGACATTCTGTAAGCCAGAGGCTCTCTTGCGCGATCATCTGCCGCCATATGTCACCTTCCTGACAAGATCAGGCGATATCAGGATAGAGAGGATACTTATCGGTAAGAGCCTTAACTCCTGCGATAACGGAATCCTTCTTTGCCTCATAATCGAAGATACAATCTGCGATAAGTCCTGCAAGAACCTCCATATCCTCGTTCTTAAAGCCTCTTGCCGTAGCTGCAGGCGTTCCGATACGGACACCGGATGTAACAATGGGCTTCTCGGGATCGAACGGGATAGTGTTCTTGTTTGCTGTAATGTTGCAGGCATCCAGTCTTTCCTGCAGTTCCTTACCGGTGATGCCGGTACCGCGGAGGTCGATAAGCATCAGGTGGTTATCGGTACCGCCGGAAACGAGATTAACGCCGCGTGCCATAAGGCCTTCAGACAAAGTCTTGGCATTGGATACAACCTGTGCCGCATACTGACGGTATGCTTCAGACTGTACTTCCTTCAAAGCTACTGCCTTCGCAGCGATGATGTGCATAAGAGGGCCGCCCTGCTGACCGGGGAATACCGCAGAATCGATCTTCTTGGCGAATTCCTCACGGCACATGATGATACCGCCGCGGGGTCCCTTAAGGGTCTTATGTGTAGTCGTTGTAACAAAATCTGCATAAGGTACCGGATTGGGATGAAGTCCTGCTGCAACAAGGCCTGCAATGTGAGCCATATCAACGAAAAGATATGCTCCGACTTCATCAGCGATCTCGCGGAACTTCTTAAAATCAATGATCCTGGGATATGCGGAAGCACCTGCAACAATGATTTTGGGCTTAACGCGGAGGGCGATCTCGCGAACCTCATCGTAGTCGATCATCTGGGTCTTCTCATTAACCTGATAGAATTCGGAATTATATGTCTTACCGGAAACATTGAGCTTCATTCCGTGGGTAAGGTGTCCGCCGTGGGACAGGTCCATACCGAGGATCGTGTCGCCGGGCTGAAGGACTGCAAAATAAACAGCAGTATTAGCCTGAGCACCTGAATGAGGCTGTACATTAACATGGTCCGCACCGAAGATCTGCTTTGCACGGTCGATGGCAAGCTGCTCTGCGATATCAACGAACTCACATCCGCCGTAGTATCTTCTTCCCGGATAACCTTCAGCATATTTATTGGTAAGGGGCGAACCTGCTGCCTCCAGCACTGCCTCAGACACGAAGTTCTCGGATGCGATCAGCTCAATCTTCGAACGCTGTCTGTTCAGCTCATCCATTATCACTGAGTAGATCTCGGGGTCTTGCGCTTTCACATGCTCGTACATATATATTGCCTCCTCAAAGGACCATTAAAAATTTTACCAAACTAGTTTACATAAAAACCCCGAATTAGTAAATATATATAATATAAACAAATCGCAGTTCCCGTATAACTCAGAACATTAGCATTATAATGCGAATCCCCGAAAAATAAAAGAACATATTTTTGTCGAGGAGCTGTGATTACTTTGCGGATTACCCACACACTAAACAAAAGCTACTTAAACAGGTCTGAATGGGTTCCGGTCCTTAACAAAAACAGTTTGAGGACCTTGTCATCAACTCTGTATATAAGCAGCCAGTCAGGTTCTACATGACACTCTCTGTACCCTTTAAAATATCCTGACAGTTCGTGATCATTATACTTCGAATCAAGGACCTGCCGACGAGAAATAGCATCAACTACGTTCTGCAACCTTGAGATATCAAGTCCTCTTCTCATAGCCAGTTTAAGATCTTTCCTGAACTGCTTCGACGCAACGATCTTAAGCATCTTTCGTCACATCCTCCAGCAATTCATCAAAAGAATCATAACTCTTATACGCATCAGGATCCCGGAGCATCTCATAATACTCTGCAAGAGCCGCACGAGTTGTATCATTCGGTGTTCTCCTGATCTCAAAAGGAATACCGTCATTGCTGACCGAACTCTTCAGGAAAATAGTGATCGCAGTAGACATAGTCATTCCAAGATCATTGAAAAGAGCCTCAGCTTCTTTCTTCAATTCTGAGTCAATCCTTATATTTATATTTGTACTTGCCATATGATCACCTTCTAGAATAGATTAACAAAAGTATAGCAGATGTAATAACATTGTCAACACAACATAAAAACGCATTCAAATATAACAAAGCCGTCCCGAAGGACGGCTTTGAAAAATCATGCAGTTTTATATTTTTCCCTCAGGTATTATCCTTTTCCGTTTACGAACCTATCGTACTTATAAAGAAATGTTACCATCTGCGCACGGGTACAATCGTTGGCAGACTTGAAATTCGTCTGCTTGTACTGTTTTTGGGGTTCAATAGTCCTTACTTATCCTCGGGAGTCCAAGACTCCTGGAGTTTCTCTATCTGTAATGTCCCGGGGACCTTTACCGCTACCTGGTACTTGTCTTCATAGACGATCTCACCGGGTGTGTTCGTATATACGAGAAAATACGGGTGGTTATACTTTTCGAGGAGCCAGAGAGCCGGGCGTATCATCTTCATCATCTCATCAACATTCTCGGTCTTGAAGAAGCACACCACCTTCTCCTGGCGTTTGCAGGGTTCGGGCCACGGGAGGTTGTCGGCAAACCAGTCATCTATCTCTTTATAGAGGTCAGCGTCTTCCTGCTCCATCGTGTCATTCTGGATAAGCTGCCAGCACATGCTGAATATGCCTTTGGCATACATCGTGTTCTCGGCAAGTTCCGACCCCTGGATCCTGACATATTTGAATCTGAGCATTTAACACCCCGTACCGGTTGCAGCTTTTGTTTTCGCCTCTAATCTAGATGTGTTTCGAAGAAATATATCTTAATTGTATACTATCTTGCCTGAACTATTAACCGTAAAGTCCACTCCGTACACCAAACCGTCAGATATAAGTTTATCATTTCTTAAATCCGCTTATCTATCGGGACAACAATAGTATCTGAATTAACCGTTCCCGAATTAAGCAGTGCTGATCCGAAATTCCCGCAAAGTATTGCTATTGCAAAGGCTGAAGCTGCGATCCTTTTTACAATTACCGTATTCATACAGAACCTCCGGAAAGATCAAATAATATTGAAATTCAGGGGTCACCGAGGGTAGGGTTCCTATTGACAAAGGATATCAAAATATTCAGTTCTATACAACAACTATGGAAGTTATCCATTCTTGTTGATGTATTTGTCATACTTATACAGGAACGTTACCATCTGTCTTCTCAGGCAGTCGCCTTTGGGCTTGAAGGTTCCGTCAGAGTATCCTGCCAGGATCTTCTTCTCAGAAGCCCAGAGGGTTGCCTTGTAGAAGTAATCAGACTTCTTTACATCCTTGAAGGGATTCTTCGTTGTCTTAGGCTTAGGCTGTCCTGCCAGCCTCCAGAGGAACGTGACTGCGTGTCTTCTTGCACAGACGATCTGGGGTCCGAAGGTTCCGTCCTTATAGCCTTCGACTATCTTATTCTCGTTGCCCCAGATGCAGGCTTTGTAGAAGTAATCCTTCTTCTTGACGTCCTTGAACTTACAGGTCTTTGCCTTAGGCGAAGGCTCACCCATGAGTCTCCAGATGAATGTTACCATCTGAGCTCTTGTACACTTGTTCGCAGGCTTGAACTTGGTCTGCTTATCGTAACCCTTAACGACGCCCTTAGCTGTGAGGTAGTTTGTCGGTTCGAACCAGAAGTCCTTGGTTTTCGTTACGTCCTTATAGAGAACAATTACAACACATGTTGCGCTCTTCCCTGCTGCAGCTGCAGTGATGGTAACAGCACCTGCCATCTTCGCCGATATCTTGCCGTTAGCATCTACGGTTGCGATCTTCTTGTCTGATGAAGTCCAGGCGATCTTTGCCGAGGATCCGGTAAAGGTTGCCTTCAGGGTCAAAGTCTTACCGCAGACAATGTTGGCAGCGTTCTTATTAAGTGTCAAAGATACTGCTGAAGGATTATTGTCAGGCCCGGACGTAGGCTTTGCCGCAGGAGATGATGTAGGTGTTGCTGTCGGTGTCGGTGTCGGTACAAAGTGAACAAACTTAACTTTTGGGGCAGGTGTGCCGGAACTGTTAAGAACAGTTTTCTTGCTGCTGTTAAATGTTCCGCCGGAAGGTTCTGATATCATCATCTGATCCAATACGAGTCCGGCTGCGCTTAATGCAGGAGTACCTTCTTTTGACGACTCAAGCGTCACGGAAGAACAATCTTTATTGACCGTAATCGTGCCTGAAGCAAACATGGCTTCTCCTGTACCACGATTTTTTAGATCAAGCTTTCCGCCTTTGATCTGAATGTTTGCAGCTGTAACAGGGATGTTGTCACTTACAGCTGATATATTACAGCCATCTTCAAAAACAATATTCTTCGGAGAAAATATGATGGTGGAATAATCAAAAAAAGCATTGCCTTCAACTGTTAAATCTTCGAATGAAAAGAAAAGCACATCTTTATATTTGTATCTGAAAAACTCGTTATCATTATCGAAGTCATAGAAGGTCAGTTTATTTGAAGACGGATCATAAGCTACTCTCCCGTCACCATATGCCCCGAACAGATTTGCGAGGTTCATATTGGAGGAGACCTGTTCACCCGATATATAAAGAGGGAAATGCTTTGCAGACTCTCCTGAAAAGTGATATATCACGGATGCATACGAACCGATCACATTACCCTTTTCATCAAGTGCAGCAACACAGACTTCGATGTCTTGCTCATAATAAATACCTCTCAGATCATATGGCATATAATAGCTGTTATAGGGTATAGTAGTCGGTTTATATAATATGCCTGTAGAGGATATCTTCCTGTAAAAACTGAGATCGTATTTCGCGGCGCCGGGCATATTATCCCAGTTTATGAAATCACCATCTACCCTAAGTCCTGTTACCGTAACGAGATCCGAAAGATTTAATCTGAACTTGCCGGCTTTGGAGCTGTCTGATTTCCTATAGCCGTGCACATCACTGTCAGGCACTATATAAGCGACATAATTATAGTCTCCCTTAATAAGGAACTGACTGCTGGGCAACTCGGTCGTTCTGACTTTTTCGTATTCTTTGGAATAGAGCTTATTATTTTCAACATCATATACTATAATGCTAACATTAAAATATATGTCGTTGTAATCAGCTACTTCCGGATCTTCAAATTCCCAGGTCAGTTTTTTGTCATCAAGTTTTATATTCTTGACGCCAGCCAGAATATGGTATTCCAGTTCATAGTCGGATTCGAAGTGATACTTTTTGCCGCTGATCTCATCAGCTTCCATAATGATCTTATAGCTTCCGGCTTCAAGAGAAAAACTCTTTGACACTTCCCACAGATCGATCTTGGTAAAGTTTTTACTGTAATTTACAGTAGCTGAGTTCTTGTCTGAACCCGTTTCACTCATATAAAGGCTGATCATACCGTCAACGCTGCCGGATATGTCATCCCATTTGATCACATCACCGGTATGCGAAATATTGGGAAAAGGTATTGTCTCACCATCCGCCCTGACTTCTGAAAACAAAGAAATCTGGAATCCTGCCACAAGGACTCCGATCAATACTAAACCCAAACAGTATCTTATCCTGTTCATATATTTTCCCCCTCAGAAGCAGCCTGCCGATCCTGCTGATAATCAGCCCTTCTTATTAACAAACTTATCATACTTGTAAAGGAACGTAACCATCTGTCTTCTCAGACAGTCGCCGTTAGGACGGAATGTTCCGTCAGAGTATCCTGCAAGGATCTTCTTCTCGGATGCCCAAAGGGTTGCCTTGTAGAAGTAATCACTCTTCTTTACATCCTTGAACAGGTTCTTTGTCGTCTTAGGAGCGGGCTTGCCTGCCAGTCTCCAGAGGAACGTAACAGCGTGACGTCTTGCGCACACGAT
>JAGCSR010000026.1 GCA_017964005.1 Clostridiales bacterium | reverse complement strand
GAGGAGGTTCTGACGGAATCTTCCCTGCTTACCCTTGAGAAGGTCAGTCAAAGACTTAAGTTCTCTGTTGGAGGTAGCTGCCGTGGATCCTCTTACGGGGTTGCCTCTCTTACCGTTCTCGATAAGGGAGTCAACGGCTTCCTGGAGCATTCTCTTCTCGTTGCGGACGATGATCTCAGGGGATCCGAGATCCAGGAGCTTTCTCAAACGGTTATTTCTGTTGATAACTCTTCTGTAAAGATCGTTAAGATCGGATGTAGCATAACGGCCGCCATCCAGGGGAACCATAGGACGAAGTTCCGGAGGAAGCACGGGGAGTACATCCAGGATCATCCACTCGGGCTTGTTGCCGGATGTCTTGAAAGCCTCGAGGACCTCCAGGATCTTGGCAGCCTTAGCCTTCTTCTGGATGCTGTTGCCTGCAGCGGATCTGATCTCACGCTGCTTTTCGATCATAGCGTCAACATCGATCTTCTGAAGGTGAACCTTGACAGCCTCGGCACCCATCCTTGCATCGAAAGCATCTTTGCCGAACTTGGAGATAGCTTCCCTGTATGTCAGTTCATCGATGATGATAACGTTATCCTTGCTGTTGACCTCGTTGTTGAGATTCTTCTCACCGAGGAAAGCGGCAGCTTCTTCGTTAGCTGTGCTGATAACAAGATATGCGGCATAGTACAGGACCTTCTCCAGGTTCTTGGGGGTGATCCCGAGCATCGTGGCGATACGTGAAGGTGAACCCTTGAAGTACCAGATGTGGGATACGGGGGTTGCCAGCTGGATATGACCCATTCTCGTACGGCGGACGGTATTCTTCGTTACCTCAACACCGCACTTGTCGCAGACCATTCCCTTGAATCTGATCTTCTTATACTTTCCGCACTTACATTCCCAGGACTTTGTGGGTCCGAAGATCTTCTCGCAGAAGAGACCGTCGGCCTCAGGCTTCTGAGTACGATAGTTGATAGTCTCGGGCTTCTTGACTTCACCGTGAGACCACTGCTTGATCGCCTCGGGGGATGCAAGTTTTATGCTGATTCTTGTAAGACGTTTTGTATCACTCATATTCTAAAACTCCTTCCAAAACCCTTTCCGTCACTCTTCATCGAAAACATCGCTGTCCGAGAGATCCTCGGCAATGCTGCCGTCATCGTTTGCCTCAACGAATCCGTTGGCAAACAGATCTTCGGTAACAGACTGCATCTCGGGAACTACAGGCTCGTAGTCATCACCGTCGATGGATCTTCTCATCTTCTCGGATGCAACATTAATGCCTTCGAAAGAGGTCGATGTCTCTGCAACGTTGATCTCTTCATCGTCAACATAGGTCTTAACGTCAAGAGCCAATGCCTTGAGCTCGTTAACAAGAACGTTGAAGGATTCGGGGATTCCCGGATCGGGTACATTGTGTCCGCGGACGATAGCATCGTAAGTCTTGGATCTTCCTTCGATATCGTCGGACTTGACCGTAAGGATCTCCTGCAGTGTATGAGCTGCACCGTATGCCTCGAGGGCCCAGACTTCCATCTCACCGAATCTCTGGCCGCCGAACTGGGCTTTACCGCCCAGAGGCTGCTGAGTAACGAGTGAGTAAGGTCCTGTGGATCTGGAGTGCATCTTATCGTCAACCAGATGGTGGAGCTTCAAGTAGTACATAACACCTACGGTTACACGGTTCTCGAAAGGTTCGCCCGTACGGCCGTCGTAGAGAACGGTCTTACCGTCGCTGTCGATACCTGCAAGCTTGAATGCTTCTTCGATATCCTTCTCGTTCGCTCCGTCGAAAACAGGTGTTGCGATCTTCCATCCGAGTTCACGGGCAGCGCGGCCAAGGTGAACCTCGAGGAGCTGACCGATGTTCATACGGGAAGGAACGCCCAAAGGATTGAGAACGATATCAAGAGTGGTGCCGTCGGGGAGGAAAGGCATATCCTCTTCAGGAAGGATCCTGGAGACAACACCCTTGTTGCCGTGACGGCCGGCCATCTTATCACCGACAGAGAGCTTCCTCTTCTGTGCGATATATACTCTTACTCTCTTCTTGACTCCGGATGCCAGAGTGGGGTTGGTCTCCTTGTCGGACTTAACGACATCGACTACGACACCGCCGCCGCCGTGAGGAACTCTCTTGGAAGTATCCTTAACTTCCTTAGCCTTCTCACCGAAGATAGCCTTATAGAGCTTCTCCTCTGCGGACTGCTCTGTCTCACCCTTAGGAGAGATCTTACCTACGAGGATGTCGCCGTCCTTGACCTCGGATCCGACCATGACAACACCGTCTTCGTCCAGCTTGGACAGAGCTTCGTCACCGACGTTCGGGACTTCTCTTGTGATAAGCTCGTCACCCAGTTTGGTCTGTCTTGCTTCACACTCGTGTTCTTCGATATGGATGGATGTATAAACATCATCTCTTACTATTCTCTCGTTTACGAGAACAGCGTCCTCGTAGTTGTAACCTTCCCATGTGGTGAATCCGATGAGAACGTTGCGTCCGAGAGCCAGCTCACCGTTATCCGTAGCGGGACCGTCAGCAAGGACTTCGCCTTCCTTGACCTTGTCGCCCAGATGAACGATAGGACGCTGGTTGATACATGTGCTCTGGTTAGAGCGCTGATACTTGGAAAGCTGATATGTATCGATCTTACCTTCCTTGGTGGTAACTTCAACCTTATCAGCGGCAACGTAGCTTACGACACCGTCATGCTCTGCGACTGCGCAGACACCGGAGTCCTTGGCGGCACGGAATTCCATACCTGTTCCTATGATAGGAGCTTCAGGCTTGATAAGAGGTACTGCCTGACGCTGCATGTTGGAGCCCATGAGAGCACGGTTAGCGTCGTCGTTCCCGAGGAACGGGATAAGGCTCGTGGATACGGATACAAGCTGCTTAGGAGATACGTCCATGTAATCGACCTCTGAAGGATCGAGTTCAAGGAACTGGTCAAGATAACGGCAAACGATCTTATCCTTAACAAACTCACCCTTCTCGTTGAGGGGCTCGTTTGCCTGAGCAACATTGTAGTTATCCTCTTCGTCGGCAGTCATGTAACGGACTTCGTCAGTGATGACCTTCTTCTCTTTGTCGAATCTTCTGTAAGGAGTCTCGATGAAACCGTACTTATTGATCCTCGCGTATGTTGCAAGGGATGTGATAAGACCGATGTTCTGGCCTTCAGGTGTCTCGATGGGACACATTCTTCCGTAGTGGGTCGGGTTGATGTCTCGAACCTCAAGGGAAGCTCTGTCTCTGGTAAGACCGCCGGGACCCAAAGCTGACAATCTTCTCTTGTTCGTAAGCTCTGCCAGAGGGTTGGTCTGGTCACAGAAGGAAGACAGCTGGGAAGATCCGAAGAATTCCCTGAATACGGCAGACAGAGGTCTTGTGTTGACCAGCTGCAGAGGGGATGCCTTCTCGGGATCGCCGGAGTTGATCTGGGAGAGTCTCTCTCTGATATTCTTCTCTACACGGCCCATACCGGAACGGAGCTGGTTCTGAAGGAGTTCGCCTACAGACCTTACTCTTCTGTTGCCGAGATGGTCGATATTGTCAACGGAACCTACACCGTGGTGGAGACCGATGAAGTAAGATACGAATGCCATGAAGTCATCAACACAGAGGTTGAGAGGCATAAGATCGCTCTTCCTCTCGTCGAGGAGAGTCTCAAGATCCTTGGCGATATCAGCCTTCTTGGAATTGTCCTTGACCTGCTGGATGATCTCTCTGAGAACGGAAACTCTTACGCGCTCGTTAACAGTGGTCCTTGTGATGTCAAAGTTCTTGAGCTCGGTCTTCTTGAAGCTGTCACGGATGAACTTGTCGGGATCGACTCTTCCGTTACCGATAACCTTGTGAGGCTCTTCGGCAACCTTGATCTCGTCACCGGTCCTGCTGATAGGGAAGATAAGGCACTGTGTGATGCCGGCCTCTTCAACAGCCTCGGCAAGCTCTCTTGTGATATCAGTACCCTTCTTGATGATGACCTCACCGTCTTCGGATGTGATGTCTTCTGCAGCCTTATGGCCTTCGATTCTGGCTGCAAGGGACAGCTTCTTGTTAACCTTGAAGATACCTACTCTTGCAAGGTCGTATCTTCTGGAATCAAGATATGTATTGTTGAGATACTTCTCTGCGGCATCCGTGCTGGCGATGTCGCCCGGACGTGCCTTGCGGAAGAATTCCTCAAGAGCCTCGTTGCGGTTCTTTGTCTTATCCTCGGCAAGAGTTGCTCTGATACACTCCTCGTCACCGAACATATTGATGATGTCCTCGTCGTTCTCCAGACCTAAGCATCTCAGGAAAACAGACAGAGAGATCTTGTGTGATTTATCTGCATGAATGCTGACGCTCTTATTCTCGTCCTCATCGATAAGGAACCAGGCTCCCCTGTAAGGGATAAGCTCGCCCGTATAGAGCTTCTGACCGAACTTGCCGCTTGCTGTACCATAGTAAGCTCCCGGTGAACGTACGATCTGGGAGATAACAACACGCTCGGCGCCGTTGATGATGAAGGTGCCGTGCTCGGTCATTATCGGGAAATCGGTGATATATGCCGTCTCGTCCTTTATGGTTCCGTCTTCTTTGTTGCGCAGACGGATCTTTACAAAGAGGGGAGCAGCGTAGTTGCTGTCATTCTTCTTACACTGATCGATAAGATATGCCTTGGAAAGATTGCTCGTATCAGTCTTTGTCGAACTCTTTCTGTCAGCAGCATCTGTGGGATTGATCGGGGAGTTGGGATTGAACTCCTTCTCAAGGAAATAGATCTCGTAGATCCCTTGGGAATCCGTAATCGGAGAAACCTCATCGAACACTTCCTGAATACCCTCGTCCAAAAAACGACGGTATGAGTTGCTCTGGATTTCAATGAGATTGGGAACATCGATTACTTCGTTGATCTGGGAGTAGGACTGGCGTTCTGTCTTGCCCTGTTTGATGGAATGAACCATTGTGTAGAATCACCTCTCTTAAAAACGTTGTGTTCCGTACATTACCGCGGCACTTCAGGGATAACGGAAAGCCGTTATAATTACCATAAAAGTACCATTTCGTCAAGTGAATAGGGCATAGTACCCCTACCCAAATAGACGCAGTACAAAATAATACACCAGTTTGTCAAATATGTAAAGAGTTTTTTTCTAAAACAGTAAATCGCCGGCAACCTCGCGGTCACCGGCGATCTCGGTTCATTTGTTATATCTTATCAATATGCGAATGTCTTGACCCAGCCTGCATTAACGACGTAAGCGGGAGAATTTGCCTTGAGATCCTCGTACCACTGATCGTTTCTGTCAGAAGTGAGAGATGCTCTTGCGGTTGCAGCCCATCCGGGGATATTGTCAACGAAGAAGTAGATGACTACCGTCTTCTTGTCGGAAGATACGGATACGAATGTATCGCCTTCCTGTCTTGCAGTATCGAACATCCATGTTCCAACAGCCTGCTTAGCCTCATCAACCTCTGTTGCGGTATCGGATGTGTCATGCTCAGCATCCTCATCCTCAGGCATCTCCTCATCTTCTTCAGTCTCGGGGATAAAGTTCGTGATGACACCGTTGCCTACATAACCGCCGTTGATGATCTCGGAAGTAACATCGGTGTTAGCTTTAACAAGGTTAAAGAACTCGAAGTTGGAAAGCCTTCCGTTACCGATAAGGGCGTTAGCCTTGGCCTCAACATCGGCAGCAGCCTTTGCAAGCTGCTCGTCAGTTGCATCCTTGGGAGCGTCAACATTGAGAGTAAGTGTTCTGTAAGATACTGTAGCCGTATCATCCTGATAGAGAGCATCGAGCAGTACAGCGTAGGTACCGTTGTCTGCCTCGATGATAGAAGTCTTGCCCACATTCTCGGACTTGAAGAGGTACTCGGTCAGCTTCGGGTTGAGGGAAGACAGGTAGCTGGAAGACATGCCCTCATGGTATGTCGTATCCTCACCGGACTCGAGAGCCTCGGCATAAGAATCTTCCTTCCTCTCCTTAAGGATGTCGATTACAGCCTGAGTGAACGAATCGGAATCCTTTGCCGCATCCGCAACCTTCTGAGCCTCCTCTTTGGTCTTGTCAAGATCCTTGGCCTTGCCGTCATCATCAGTCTCGGCAGAGAAGAAATAGAAGTTGAAGTCAGCCATCTGGTAATCTTCCGGCTTCTCGTCGTACTTAGCCTTGACCTCATCGTTGGAAGGGAAAAGAGTGAACTGTGACAGATACTGCTGATACTCTTCCGACAGGATCTCCTTAGCCATGTATGATTTATATGCACGAAGGCTCATTCCGGAACCGTATGCTGCCGTAAGGTAAGCCGAAGCGGAACCGTAGTTGCTGGCCTTAGCCGTATCGTTCAGAGAGTCTGCCTCCATGGAAGCTGCTCTGTCTGCCTGGGAGAACTCGGTGAATCCGTTAGCCTTGGCATCATTATTGATGAGTACCTGATTCATTACCTCTTCAGCTGCTTCATTGACAATGGTATCTCTCCATGTTGTGCCGGTCTCCTCATCTTTTACGGTATCAAGAGAATTCCTGTCTACCTGACCGTACATATAATACTGATTAAACAACTGGGAGAAGTGATAGTTGGTCTCGAGTACCGATGCTCTGCCGACAGTCTTCTTCGTACCGTCCTGCATAGTCTCGGTTATGGTTACACCGTTAAGAACACGGGGAATAGCACCCGTAACATATATAGCATACCCTGCCACTGCCAGGATAAGGACCACCGCAACGATGATCTTAACAACATTGGCATTACCCGATCTGTTCTTTTTACGCTTATTGCCGTCAGATCTGCTCATGAGACAAAACCCGCCTTATCAAAGTATTTTATTGCCATTTACCCCTCTTGCGAGGTCATAATGACCCCACTCCCGATAAAAAAGCATTGTTTATTATAATTCGCTGTCGCGGATAATGCAAGAAAGGTCTTTTGGAGAATCTGCTATTATCTCGGGTTCCATGCTCAATATCAGGTCCTGCTCGGCCTTCGGCATCTTGGACCACCTGACGAAAGCGAAGTCACAGCCTGCATTTCGGGCGCACTCGATATCGGGAAGCGCGTCTCCCACATAAAGGACACGGGACATATCGGATATACCAAGTTTTGAAGCGCCTAATATCACCGGGTCGCCCGCAGGTTTTGCAGGACACCCGTCATCTCCGAAAACATACCCGTCCATTACTTCGGAAAGCCCGGTCTTGCCTATGGTGATCATGGCGGCATACTCCCTCTTGGCCGTCACGATCCCCTGCTTGACCCCGGCATCGGAGATCTTCCTGACAGACTCCAGGATCCCGTCGAACAATTCCAATATGCCTTCGTGGAGTTTCTCATGGTTATAGTCCAGATATCTGTCCAAAAGAATCTTGGCCGTCTCTTCATCATGTACCGCGAATGAAGTCTCCAGGGGCTTACCGATATAACTCATGAGATCGTCTTCAGACCTGGGAGGTAATCCCGGAAAAGCGGCATAGGCATATCTGAAGGAATCCATTATAAGCGGAATGGAGTCGGTAAGGGTCCCGTCCAGATCATACAGGATACAGTCGTAAAGAAGATCACTCATCTTCGTCTTCCGCCTGCTCATCCGATACGGGAAGTACATGTATCAGGACTTTGGATATCCATTTATCCTGAACATGAAGGACCTTTATCTTAAGATTCTTATATACTGCCTCGGGTTTCTCGTCTTCAGCGGGGATACGGTCCAGGATATGCAGGACGAGTCCTGCCATGGTATCGTATTCTTCTTCATCGAACTTGATGCCCAGGATATCTTCAAGATCAGACAGAGACATGTCCCCTGCGACTATATAGTCACCGTTGGAAAGCTTTAAGGACTGCTGCTCTTCATCCACGTCGAACTCATCGGTTATATTGCCGACGATCTCTTCGATTATATCTTCGAGGGTGCATATTCCCATTGTTCCGCCGTATTCGTCGATGATTATCGCCATCTGCATTCCGGATGTTCTCATCTCTGCAAAAAGCGAGGATATCTTGCGGGTCTCATGAACGACCAGCGGCTCTCTTATCAGCTTCCGCAGGTCAAATCTTTTGGGACGGGCCGGTTCTTTGACACCGAGAAGGTCCTTGATATGGAGGATCCCGACGATATCGTCGATGGTGCCGCGATACACGGGGATCCTGGTATGTCTCTCCTTGATGGCGACTTCCATGACCTCTTCATATGTCGATTCTATGGGAAGGGATACGATCTTCTTCCTGTGGGTCATGATCTCGGATACTTCGGTATCATTGAATTCGAAGATATTCTCGATCATCTCCTTCTCGGAGTCTTCGATGGATCCTGCCTCGGAACCCGCGTCGACCATCATCATTATCTCTTCTTCCGTAACGGCCTTGTTCTTATCCTCGGGGCTTATCCCGAACAGGCGCAGTACAAGGTTGGAAGAAGCTGTCAGGAACAACACGAAGGGTCTTGTTGCCTTCATGAAGAACAGCAAAGGACCTGCCGCGCGGTATGCCCACTTCTCGGGATTCCTTGTGGCGATCCTCTTGGGCACCAGTTCTCCTGCGACTAATGTAATATAAGAAAGCACTATAGTAATAACTACTGTCCAAAGCGGAGCCATCCAGGCATGCACTCCCGCAGGATCGATGGCTGAAGTGATCCTTGTTGCAATACCTTCAGACGCGAAAGCCGAAGCAAGGAATCCTGCCAGGGTCACTCCGACCTGAATGGCCGACAGGAACGTGGGCTGGTCATCAATGAATTTTAAGACCTTCTTAGCTTTCTTATTGCCTTCTTCGGCGAGTTTTCTTTCCTTGATATCGGACAGGCTTATCACGGCCATCTCCGTCCCGGAGAAGAACGCGTTGACCAATATCAATAACAGAACAACGATTATCTTTATCGCAATATCCATATATGTGATCTTATCTCATGCTGTCGAGGACATCCTTTAAGATCTGTCTTACCGCCTGAGGATCGGCCTTGCCGCCCAAAGCTCTCATGGACTGTCCTACAAGGAACCCGAAGCTCTTCTCGACACCGCCCAAGTACTCGGATACGGCCTTGTCGTTATTGGCAAGGACTTCTCTTATAACAGGCTCTATCGCTGAAGTATCGGATACTTGAGCCAGGTTGTTATCCTTGATATAGACGGCGGGATCCACATCCTCGCAGAATACCTTCTCCAGGACATCCCTTCCGACCTTACGGTTGATCTTGCCCTCGTTGACCATATTGATGATAACGCCGAGAGAATCGGGATTGAATGTCATGTCTTCGGGAGTAATATGCTCCTGACTGCAGAGCTTCAGCACATCCGTCATGATCCAGTTGGAAGCATCCTTGGGAGCGTTCGTTGCATCACATGTCTTCTCGAAAAGCTTGACCAGAGCCGTGGATCCGGTGATGATCTCGGCATCGTATTCCGGCAGGCCCAGCTCTTCCACATAGCGTTTCTTCTTCTGATCGGCAAACTCCGGCAAAGACTTTGCGATCTCGGCCAGATATTCTTCGCTTATGGATACCGGCATAAGGTCGGGATCCGGGAAATACTTATAGTCCTGAGCATCCTCTTTGGATCTCATGGCATAAGTAAATTCTCTCTCATCATCCCAGCGGCGGGTCTCCTGAACGACCTTGCCGCCGCCTTCGATAAGATCGACCTGTCTGTCGTATTCGTAATCGATAGCCCTGGCAATAGCCTTGAAGGAAGCGATGTTCTTCATCTCGGTACGCGTTCCGAACTCGGAAGTGCCGCGGGGTCTTACTGACAGGTTGACATCAGCTCTCATGGATCCTTCCTGCATCTTGCAGTCGGATACGCCCAGATACTGCATGGTGTCGCGAAGCTTCGTAAGGTATGCGATGACTTCGTCGGCAGATCTGAAGTCAGGCTCGGAGACGATCTCCAGGAGCGGGACGCCGCATCTGTTGAAGTCGACCATGGTCTTTCCGGTAAGAGGATCGTGAACGAGCTTGCCGGCATCTTCTTCCATATGGATCTCATGGATCCCGATGCTCTTGGATCCTGCATCGGTCTTGATGTCAACATGACCGTTGCGGCAGATCGGATAATAGAGCTGGGAGATCTGATATGCCTTGGGAAGATCCGGGTAGAAATAATTCTTACGGTCGAACTTGTTATTGCGGGTTATGTCACAATTCAATGCAAGACCGGTCTTGACCGCAAATTCCACTACCTTCTTATTCAGGGTAGGTAATGTTCCGGGCATACCCGAACATACTTCACATACATGTGTATTTGGAGCTCCTCCGAACTTGGTCGAACACGAGCAGAATATCTTGGATTCCGTTGAGAGTTCGCAGTGAACCTCAAGACCTATTACCATCTCATAATCTGTCATGATCTGCCTCCTTTCTGGAAGCTTGCGGCAAATCCCAGTATAGTCTGCTCATCGAAATGCTTTCCGATGATCTGCATTCCGACAGGCATTCCCTCACGGTCATTGCCGCAGGGAACCGACACCGCAGGAAGACCCACGATATTGATGAGAACGGTGCAGATATCACCAAGATACATCTTCAGAGGATCCGACAGGCTCTCCCCTGCCTTAAGCGCAGTCGTGGGCGCAACGGGGCCTATAACGACATCATACTTGCCGAAAGCCTCATCAAAGGCTTTCTTAATGAGCGCCTTAGCCTGCAAAGCCTTGTTGTAGTAAGCATCATAGTATCCGGAAGACAGAACGAAGTTGCCGAGCATGATCCTTCTCTTGACCTCCATTCCGAATCCTTCACTCCTGGATCTGATATAAAGATCCATGAGATCCTCAACTCCGTCGGGGCTGTATCCGTACTTGACACCGTCATATCTTGACAGGTTCGAACAGGCCTCGGCGCAGGCGATTATGTAATATGTGGGGATAGCATATTCGATTATCGGCATCTCAAATGTCTCGACGGTTGCTCCATTGTCTTCGAAGTATTTGACGGCTTCCATGACACGGGCCTTAACATCCTCATCGATACCTTCACCGATATATTCCTTCGGTATTCCTATCTTCTTTCCTTTGACGTCGAAAGAACTTACCGCATCCACATCGATCTTGGAAGACTCCGCAGAAGACTGATCACGCTCGTCGATACCGCTTATGATGTTGAACAATGCGGCACAATCGACAGCGGTCTTTCCTATAGGTCCGATCTGATCGAGGGACGAAGCAAATGCCACGAGCCCGTATCTTGATACGGTTCCGTATGTAGGCTTAAGTCCGGTAACACCGCAGAATGAAGCAGGCTGTCTGATGGATCCTCCGGTATCGGAACCCAATGCGACAGGCGCAAGATCAGCTGCCACACAGGCGGCAGATCCGCCGGAGGAACCTCCGGGTACTCTGTTCTCGCCACGGGGGTTGACCGTAGGCCCGTAGAAGGATGTCTCTGTTGTAGATCCCATGGCAAACTCATCCATATTGGTCTTGCCCAATATGACCATGCCCTCTTCCCGGATCTTGCGGATAACCGTGGCATCATAGGGTGGAATGAAATTGCTGAGCATCCTGGATGCACAGGAAGTAAGCATTCCCTTTGTGCAGATATTGTCTTTGATCGCTACCGGAACACCTGCCAGGGAACCGGTAAGTTCTCCGGCCTTGATCTTCTCATCAATCGCGGCAGCCTCGTCCAAAGCATCATCAGATACGGTTATGAATGAATTGTATTTGCCGTCTTCAGCGCGGATCGCATCGATAAACGCGGACGTTACCTGAACCGAAGTAAGTTCTCCGGCCTTTATCTTCTTGCCCAGAGTCAGGGCATCCGTTCTCAGGATTTCTTCATTGTTGATCATATCAGCCATATCGTCACTCCACAGTCTTGGGAACAAGGATAGCTCCATCCTTGCTCTCTTTCGCGTTAGACAGGATAAGATCCTGCATATCGCCATTCGTTACGACATCTTCCCTGGTAACATTCGTCCTTCCGAAAGCATGGCTCAACGGTTCGACACCTTCCGTGTCGAGTTCGCCCAGCTTATCGATATAAGCCAATATGCTGCCGAGTTCTTTCTGGGTCCGTATCTCCTCTTCGGGAGTAAGCTTTATACGCCCGAGTTTCTCAAGATAACTGACCAGATCAGCTGTGATCTCCATTATCAGACCTCCGGATCTTCATTATCGCCTGCAGGCTCTGCTTCTTCCTTCTTCGGTTCTTTCTTAGGCTCTTTTTTGACCTCATGGGGCTTCTTGGCCGGCTTTTCCTTCTTCTTGGCAGGCTTATCCGATGAGCCTTTGCGGATGAACTGAACTACCATGATGATTATGGCACCTGTAAGTGCAACACCGCCTACTGCCACAAGGATCAGTACGATGATAGTAGTGGGAGTCCACTCCATTCCGGATCTTGAGGAAGGATCGTTATTCTCCGTAGGAAGAGTCTGATCCGAAGGCAGTGACTCGGATGATTCCGGAGAAGGTGTAGGGGACAGTGTGGGAACAGTCGTAATAGCGGGAGCATAAGCGTCCTTTGTCCCGAACTGATATTTACCTGCATCGATATCATCCATGATCTTGTTGGACAATTCGGCTACGGCAATGTCCTGAAGGTCTTCTGCCTCAACTTCGACCTTGCCCAGGTATCCTACGACAAAATAGCCGTACTCAGGAGCATAGATTATATCCATATCCCCTTCTTTCCTGGCTGCATCGTATGCCCAGTCCTCGAAAACAGAGACAGTCTTTCCTTTATTGACGGTAATATCGTTGGATTCCTTGGATGTGCCTTCAGATACCGCAGCCGCACCCAGTTCCTTGAGCTTATCAAGACTGTCTGCCTTGGACAGGAGGTCCTTGGCATCTTTCTCTGCCTGGGCTTTCTCATCTTCTGTGGCAGACTGCCCGGGCGCAAGGAACAGCGCATACCTTATCTGGGGAGCCATCTTCTGTTCATCGGTATACTGATAGTTATCGCAATAATGCTGGGTATAAGTATCGGCTGTATAGAAGCAATTAAGGGATTCCTTTAGTAATTCCTCGGTACAGTCCGGACCGTAATACAGCTTGATGTAATCTTCCTTGGACATATTGGCAGCTTTGGACTGCTGTTCAATGTTGTCCAGAGCATCCTTTATCTTCGTAGTATGGTTGAAACTTGCAACGAGTCCTTCATCTTCGGCGAGCTTATTCATGACAAGCGTATTCTCGAGTGTCTTCTCGGCATAGCTTACAAAATAATCGCCGTAGGTCTTGTATTGTTCGCTTCCGAATTCCGCTGCAAGATCAAAATAACCTTCGGAATTCATGGGATAGTATCCGTACCAGGCATACTGGCACAGATCAAGGTAAGAATTGATGAAGAAGAAGTTGGACTTCGCCAGAGGGATTTCCTCACCTTCGAAAGTGTATTTGTGATTAAGGAACGAGTAAAGCTGTGTTCCGTATATGTTCTCGAAAGACTTCCCCGACAGATCGATCGTCTCTGCTGTCTGATCGGCAGATGTTGCAGCCGTGGTCTCCTCGGATGAAGAAGTATCTTCCGTCTCATCCGCCATAACTGCTGTCATTCCGGACAGCGGAAGTGCGACAGTCAGTGCGATCCCGACCAGTCTTTTATTGATATTCTTAAGATCTAAACTCATTTGAACCTCCGATAAGAGCAATATAACTTATGGATTATACCACACACATTAAAAGACTGCCTTATTATTTTATAAGGCAGTCCTGGTAAGCTTTAACCTGCTGATACCTATCAGCTGTTCGTGATAGTCCTGAAATCCTGGGTCGCGTCGGCGATAGTGTCGTCCATGTCAAAGTACTTATACTTGCCCAGACGTCCGCCGAAGAACACTCCGCCCTCCTCCTTGGCCTTCTGCTGATACTTGGCGAACAGCTCGTTGTTCACATCATTGTTGATGGGATAGTAAGGCTCATCGCCGGGCTGCCACTCCGCAGGATATTCGTGGGTGATTATGGTTCCCTGCTCCTCGGAGAATTCAAAGTGCTTATGCTCTATGATCCTCGTGAAAGGCTTCTTCCTGTCAGTATAATTGACAACAGCATTGCCCTGGAAGTTATCCGTACCCGGCAGATACTCGCTGTCGAACCTTAACGACCTGTACTCGAGATTACCGAACTCATAGTTATAGTACTCATCGATCATGCCGGAATAGATGATCGTATCCGCAAGATCCGCGCACTCGTCACGGTTCTCGATGAAGTCAGTGTTGAGCTTTACTTCGATCCCCTCGAGCATGTTGGCGATCCACTCGGTGTAGCCGTTGACGGGGATTCCCTGATATCTGTCGTTGAAGTAGTTGTTGTTGAACGTCATCCTGACGGGAAGTCTCTTGATGATGAATCCCGGCAGTTCCGTCGCGTCCCTTCCCCACTGTTTCTCGGTATATCCTTTTACGAGCTTGATATAGATATCGCGTCCGATGAGGGATATTGCCTGCTCTTCGAGATTCTGAGGATCTTCTTTGAATCCGTCGGCGATCTGCTCGTCCAGCTTCTTCCTTGCCTGCTCGGGATTGATGACGCCCCACATCTCATTGAATGTGTACATATTGAACGGAAGGGAATATATCTCTCCTTTATAGTTCGCGACTACGGAATGCACATAGTTATTGAACTCGGCAAATCTCGTGGCAAAATCCCAGACCTCACGGTTGTCGGTATGGAAGATATGCGCTCCGAACTTGTGGACGTTGATGCCGTGAACATTGACCGTATAACAGTTGCCCGCGATATGAGCTCTTCTGTCGATCACGAGGCACTTATATCCCGCATCAGTCGCGAGCCTTGCGAAAGTAGCTCCGTACAGTCCGGCTCCTACCACGAGAAAATCATATTTACTCATAAAGGTTACCCCCTTAAGTTTTCGAAAAGCTTGATCTTTTACAATTATATCCTAATTTGCCGAAAATAAATCATCATTCTCAAGAGGTCTGAACGGACACATCTCAAAATCGTAATCCGTCTCATCTTCATAGCAGAGATCTCCGTATATGATCCTTCCCCTGGGCTTCGAAGCGGTGATATGCAAAAACAGTTCCCTTCCGCCCTCGGACTTAAGCCCGTAATAGATCTCATAGCCCGTGGCATTGTACATCTTGAATTCGGCGTTAGGTTCACCAATACCTTTATCTATCAGGTCCTGTACGGAATAACATTCCGCAATAAGATCCCGCATCTGTTCTTTGGTGAGCTTATCTTCGGAAGTCTCGTTCCATATATGGGGGATCCCGCTTATCCTCTTTGCGGTAAGGGAAGATCCGTTCTTGATATCGCATGTCAGATATGACTGCTCATAATCATCCGATATTTTATTGGCTTCTTCCAGCTGGATAGCGCGTCCGACCATATCGGCCATAACAAAAGACGTAACTCCCACCTTCTCCGGATGGTCGGTATCCTGGTAGTGAAGGTCAAGAGAGATAAAGTACCATTGTCCGCCGGATTCTATGGAATAAACAGCATAGCCGTCCTTTACAACAGAACCGTGGTCATAGGACGCTTCTCCCGGCACTCCGTTTTCAGGCTCAATGCCCTCCCTATATAATCCCCCGGGATACTTCTCCCAGAACCTGTCCATTCTCTGTTCAAAGTCAGGACGGTTTTGGATCTCCTCGGTAAAGAACGATGCGAACAACTCACGGTCACCCTTGTCGGCGGCCTCAAGCATCGTATTGATCGCCTCATACGCAGCCGAATTGTCAGTGACCCATTCCTTCTTCCATCTGTCCGTCGGATGTTCGTATAACCTTCTTTGGATAGCGGTCTTCACGGAAGACGTTGCCCCCGTAAGCAGCGCCACAGTTCCGCATCCCACGGGAAGCACGAGAAATACGATACCGACGATGATAAAAACCAGAGGCGCTTTCTTGCCGCGGTTCTTGGCTTTGCCCTTCTTGACCAGTCCCACGATAAGGAACGTAAGTCCTAAGATAAACAGGATTGCAAGTATCGCAATTGCTACGATCATTAATCCCAAATACATAAAGACAAGTGTCATCTATATCCTCCCCTATACCAGAAACAAGGGGACAGGTCAGCCCATCCCCTTGCATATGATACCACTAATTCATCTGGTTTCTTATGAGAAGATCAAGATTACATTTAGAATTAACCCTAAGTGACGGCGCTATGGATACTGCCATAACGATAAGTTCGAACAGGCCTATCTGCCAGAGAGGTATCATCAATGTCTGATACTCGTATAAAGACAGAGCTATTACAGGCAATATGGACAAGATCATCCAAAATAACATCTCCGTTATAAGCGAGAGATTTATCTTCCACAAGGGAATCCCTGCGCTCATATAGATACAGTAAGTCCTCCTGTCATCCAGTGTACGGTTATAGAGGACTCCTCCCAAAGATATCATACAGATAACCGTGGTTGATACAGCAAGTACTCCTATAAGCAGGAGATTTCTTTCGGATATGGACTTTGTCTCTGAGTATGCAGCACCATCGATCGGTGTAGCCGTAATCTGGTAAAAACCATACTTGGAAGTATAATCATTGATCAATTTTTGTACATCAACGTTCTCATCGGGACAATAAAGATATCCGCTGGTCAATGTACGAACTCTTTCATAGTTGACCGCATCGTCTCTTCTCTGTATTCCTTCTCTGAGTTTGTCCGGATCATACCCGCTCATATCTTTATTTGCATGTATTCTTGGGAAAAAATAAATTTCCGGCATGATTACGGCATCATCAAATCCGCCCTGTGAGACTCCATAGTATTCAATCGCTGTGTTGCTTTCCAAAAATCCAACAACAACTGCCTCGTCATGAAATCTAACATCATCATCATATATTATGATATCCCCTACATCAAAAGTACTGGCAAAGTTACTTCCCAACACCATCGGAACTCTCTCTTGTAAATAGGGATGATCCAATTCTTCCTGGTTAAACCATCTGCCCTCTGCTATCTGAAGACCTAATCCATCCAATGCATAATCTGTCACATAATACCGGTCAACCATCTTTCTATGTCCGGAATTGATCATCTTCTCATCTGTGGCCTTATCAAAGAAAGCCCCCCTCATCCCTTTTAATTCATAACTATAACCAAATGTCTTTATTGACGACGAATTGATCTCATTATAGAGTTTGAGACCAATGTAATACATCGACGATTTGCTATAAAGATCGCTTTCTACAAGTGGAAAGAGTTCATCTCCAACATACAGTTCATATGTCTTTGCCACTCTGTCCTCACTGAAGAACTCATCATGCTTCTCTTTCAGGAAATAGAAGTTCTGGATCAATACGAAGACTGCCGCAGCCGTCAATATCAGGTCAAACAGGATTATCAGGTTGACCTTAGGATGAGTAAAGACAGATCTTGCAAAATTCTTAGTGTAGAACTTCATATTCAGTTCTTTTGGAAAATCAATGCTTATCCAGGAATATCGTCCTGTCACAGACGTTCGCCACATCTTCGTCGTGGGTTACCATGACTATCGTCATGCCTTTGGAGTTTAAGTCTTTCAGGATATTAAGGATATCCTGCTCTGTATCCGAATCAAGTGAACCTGTAGGTTCGTCTGCCAAAAGAAGTTTATGGTTATTTGCTATAGCCCTTCCTATCGCTACCCTCTGCTTTTCTCCTCCCGACAACACATTCGGATACTTGTCCTTAAGGTCTGCTATGCCTAAGGACTCCAAGACTTCCATTACCCTCTTCTTTCTTGCCGAACCTTTGACATTTGTCTCCCAAAGTCCAAGTTCCACATTGTCGTAGACCTTGAAATCATTTATCAGGGCAAAATGCTGTACTATAAGTCCTATCCTGTCTTTCCTGAACTTTATGCCCTGCGAGGTATTCCTTGTCTTTACTTCCTTACCGTCGTAAAGATACGTTCCCGAATCAGGATAGTCTATTGCCGCGATTATGTTGAGCAGCGTCGTCTTGCCTGCTCCGCTCTTTCCCATTATCGCTACCATCTCGCCTTCTTCGACTTTAAGACTGAGGTTCTCCAATACGCTTACTTTCTTATCCTTTGTACCGAAGGACTTGTTTATTCCCTGAAGTTCGATCAATGCCATAAAAATATTTCTCCTTTAATTCATCTGGTTTCTTATGAGAAGGTCGAGATTACATTTAGAGTTGACCCGAAGTGACGGTGCTATGGATACTGACATAACTATCAGTTCAAACAGGGCTATCTGCCACAGGGGTATCAGAAGGGTCTCGAATTCATACAAGGACAAAGCTATAACCGGCATAAGGGATATGACCATCCAGATCAACATCTCCATGATAAGAGAGAGGTTTATCTTCCACAAGGGAATGCCCGCGCTCATGTAGATGCAATATGTTCTTCGGTCATCAAGAGTACGGTTATAAAGGACTCCGCCCAAAGAGATCATGCAGATGACCGTTGTAGATACCGCAAGGACTCCTATGAGAAGGAGATTGCGTTCGGAGATAGACTTGGTCTCGGAATATGAAGTGCCGTCAATCGGAGTAGCAGTGATCTGATAGAAACCATATTTGGAAGTGTAATCGTTTATCAGTTTCTGTACATCGACCGATTCATCAGGACAGTACAGGTATCCGGTTGTAAGTGTACGAAACCTTTCTCTGTCAACATAGTCAAGTCGTCTTCTAATGCTTTTCGGAAGATCAGCATAACCACTAAAATCTTTTCCTTTTCGTGCATGTAGCCGGGGAAAAGACTCTATTTCCGGGAAAATTACAGCATCATCAAAACCGCTCTGCGTTATTCCATAGTATTCGATTCCCGGACTGCTCTCCAAAATACCGACCACTACGGCCTCATCATGATAATAGTTATCATCATCAAATATGATTACATCACCGACATCAAAAGCCGAGGCAAAATTACTTCCGAATATAACAGGAACTCTCACCTGTAAATACGGGTAATCCAATTCCTCATTGTTAAACCATCTTCCCTCTGACATCTTCAATCCAAATGCTTCCAGTGCATAATCGGATACGTAATACCAGTCTATCAGTTCACGATGTCCGGAAGCTATCATCTTCTCGTCTGTAGCCTTATCGTAAAAACCACCCCTCATGCCTCTGCGATCATGGGTATAACTGAATGTCTTTATTGGTGATGCATTTATCTCCTTATAAAGCTCAAGCCCGAGATAAAACATATTTGACTTGCTCTGTGCGTCGCTCTCTGTCAGAGGAAAGACCGACTCGCCGACATACAGTTCATATGTCTTTGCTACCCTGTCTTCGCCGAAGAATTCATCATGCTTCTCTTTGAGAAAATAGAAGTTCTGGATCAAGACGAAGACAGCTGCAGCCGTCAGTATCAGATCGAACAGGATTATCAGGTTGACCTTGGGGTGACCGAAAACAGATCTTGCGAGATTCCTGGCATAAAACTTCATACCTGTCTTATTACCTCCCCGATGTTTACCCTTCTCATTCCAAGCCCGGTTATAAGCGCCATCAGCACTATCATGATGATCCCCGTTGCAAAGAATAATGTCATGTACTCATAGAGGAGCGCGAACGGTAGTGTGAAGAACTGTATCTTTATCAGGACTATGTCTGCCGCAAGTCCCAATAAGAGACCAATCCCCGAGCAAAGCAATACCGTTCCCGCCACATTGATGAATCTTCTTGCGAATGACAGACCGTATATGCTCATTACGGATATCTTGAGATTCTGACGTTTGAGCACCTGTACTACCACACTCAGATATATGAACACAAACAGGAATCCCATTATCAACTTAAGGTATGTCTTAAGATACATTCCGCCTGAAGCAGAATCGATAAGTGTCTTGGGTGTGGGGAGCCTGTCGAGTTTTGTATTGAACAGCCCGGGAGCCATCTCCTGCATCCTGGTAAAGTCTTCTTTCAATGACCTGTCTCCGTCAAGGTAGAGCCTGCCGGCCGCCTGTTCGTCCTGACTCATCCCGCCGAGATTTACAATGATCAGATGATCAAGGGAACTGTTATTGGATATTCCGGTTACCCCTATAACTTGATACTTATTACCGTTATATACGACATATTCCTTCCCGTTCTCCCACAATGTAAACTCAAGGAAGTCTTTGCCTATTATGGCAAGCTTCTGTCTGGAAAGACATTCTTCTTCCGTAAAGAATCTTCCTCTTACCATTGGGATCTTGGTTATCTTACCTTTGTAGAAGATTCCTCTGAATTCACCCTGATGGACTGCAGCAAGATAGTTATCTCCGCCAGAAGACAACATCTTCTCTATCTTGGTAAGGCCGCCGTCGATGATGTCATTGTTGATCACGAAGTGGGGGTCCTGGGGTTTAGCGACTGTTCCGTCGATGATTATGGTACCCGTCGCAGGATCCACTTCATAGTTTTCTTCAACCTCACCGTCATCATTTACGATGATCTCGGTGTTGGGTCTCCCCTTGGACTTATCCCGGATCTGGAAGAAAACGGCATTCTTGGAGATATAACCTCTTGCTATAGTCTGATTAAGGTTATATTCGCTGTCAGTCGCACTGAAGATGACACCGACTGTCATCAGTGCGAAGAAAATGAAAGCTGCGGAGAAGAACATGAGTCTTCCTTCGGAAAACAAATTTAACTTCATAACGATCTGCCCGCCTGATCCGGCTGTATCTCCTGTGTTATTTACAGTTTCATACTACCATTCAGGATTATCGGGGACCGTAAAGATTGTGAGAATTACGCCTTTTTCTGAATAAATATTGAGAATTCGGCAATATTGCCGGGATGATCAGTTTCCGGCAGGCTCGATCGTGACAGTTCTTATGAATTGACCGGTCACGGCATCAAAGAGCATTTCAAAACGGTATTGATAATCTGCCCTTGTCCCTGTCGCTTCCAGACGCCAGACGGGTCTTAAAACATAATCGGATGAATCGGTGTCATGATCCAATATCAATTCCGCGCGGGTTATCTCATATGTCGAATCGTCATCTTTGCTGTAACACCAGGTCATCGCCTTCAGCATCAGTTCATCGAAATCCATGAGCCCAACCGGCTCTTCCGATATCCCGAACTCTTTAATGGATTTTTGGAATCTGACATCAACTATTCCATCCGATCCGTAGATCACGATAATAGAAGCCTCACCGGGATCGGAATCTTTGTCAGCTGTATCCGCTGATATGCTCTGCCAGGGATTTGCAATAAAACAGAAAACATAATAGTCATCATCAGATGAAAGATCCGTCTTATCGTATCCTGCTTCAGTATGATCCAGATAGAAAGTCAGAACATCATAACTTGTAAGGTCAGAATCTATGTATCTCGATAGTAAAGAAATGACATTGTCTCTGCAATCGGATCTGCTGCCGAATGCAAATTCCTTGTAATTCCTGTAATTTGACAGCCAATACCAGTTATCCAAAGGATCAGCTGTATCAACATCAGCAGGATAATAGAGCCTGCGCCAGTCTGTCCTGCCGGGTTTACTCGAACTATATGAGAATAAAGGGTAAAGACAACATTTGTCTGTCAAAGCCCCCGGATCTTCAGGGTATCCTTTGTTGCAATAGATCTGTTCACTTGAATTATAGTAGTAGTCAACATCTTTCATCAGGGCCTTTGCCAACCCCTGAACATCCAATCTTGCCTCTCTGACTGTCCATATATATTTTCGGGCATTAGTAGCCTGAATATTATCGACGTTAAACTCTACCCGCTCACTCTTTTTATGATATGAACGCGGGATAAGATCATTATCTTCTGTCGTATTTTCCGTTGAAGGATCCGAAGTCTCTGTCTGAACCTTGTCCTTGGAAGATGTGACCAGGAGCACAAAAGATAAAACAGCTATGGTAAGCAGAGCAAGAAGGATCAGTACCGGGACTTTGGCAGCTGAATTATCGTGCCGCGGAATAATCTGTTCCTCCGGGACAGTATTGTCATCTTCGGATCCTTTGGGTTCTTCAGTGCGATCAAGGTCCTTGTCCTGTGATTCCTGATCTTCAAGAAGTTCGCTCACGGATATACCGAACGCATCGGCGATCCTTCTCAGCTGTTCAAGATCCGGAGCGGCTTCATTTCTTTCCCAGCGCGACAATGTGGGTCTGGATATTCCGATCATCTCGGCAAGATCATCCTGATTCAGATGATTCTTTTTCCTTAATTCCTTTATCCTGGATCCCAGCATGCTCAAACCTCCACTAGTATACATATTATTATACAGTCACCTCGGATATCTTGATAAAAAACTGAGAAATCCCGAGTTTATTGAATAAAAAGCAAGAATTTGAGGGGGGTGAAGGATCGGGATTACAATAATGCCCCTGCAAGATCCGAGGGGACATCAACGCACATAACATAATCTTCTTCGGGAACCTCGCCGAATCCCCAGCGGGCGAAAGCAAAATCGACTCCCGCCTCCTTAGCGCCCGAAGAATCGTATGTCGTATCACCGATCATCAGGACACGGGACTTATCTTCGATCTTAAGTCCCGATATGCAGCAATTGATTATATCCGCTTTGGTAAGTTTGCCCGTATAGTCGGATCCGCAGATGACATCAAAGTACTTATCCATCCCGAATCCTTCCAGGATCTTGCCCAAGTAATCCTGTTTCTTGTAGGATGCAACACCCAGAGCAATACCGGAATTCCTGAGGTTATCAAGGGCCTGCTCTATCCCTTCGTAGGGAGTTGCCAGCATGATGTTATCTTCCCTGTAGGTCTTTCTGTATCCTGAGCAGACTTCGGTATTCTTATCGCCCGTCAGGTTGAACCACTTTGTAAGGGACAGTTCCATGGGCGGGCCGATGAAGGAAGAATTATCTTCTTCTGTCAGGAAACTGTAGTCGATACCGAATCTGTCGAGTGTTTGTTTTAAAGACAGCAATATACCTTCGGACGTGTCAAGCAATGTACCGTCCACATCGAATAATATCGCATCGTACTTCATCAGAATCTGCGGAACCTCTCATATCTTGCGGCAATAAGTTCTGCCGCAGGTGTATCTGCCGTCTCTTTTATGAACGACTCGATACATGATACCATTCCGGGAATAACTTCGTCCACATTATTACGCTTGAGTTCTTCAGGCTCGTCGATGATGCCGTCGATGACTCCCAGCTTCAGAAGATCGTCCGCGGTAAGCTTCATCTCCGATGCGGCTTCGTCAGCGCGCTTGGCGTCTTTCCAGAGGATGCTTGCGTAACCTTCGGGAGACAATATGGCATAGATGGAGTTGGCGAGCATATAGACCTTGTCGGCAACGGCTATTGCAAGGGCTCCGCCGGATCCGGCCTCGCTGATCACTATCGACAGGACAGGGACCTTAAGAGAAGACATCGTGGCAAGGTTTGTCGCGATAGCTTCGCCTTCGCCTCTCTCTTCTGCTTCCATTCCGCAGAACGCGCCGGGAGTGTCCACAAGGCAGATGACGGGTCGGCCGAACTTCTCGGCCTGCTTCATGGCGCGGAGGGCCTTGCGGTATCCGTCGGGAGAAGGCATGCCGAAGTCGCGCTCCACATTCTGCTTTGTGTTGGCACCTTTCGTCTGGGCAATTACAGTTACCGGGATCCCTGCGAAGGTCGCTATACCGCACCTTATCGCCTTATTGTCACGGTAGTGCCTGTCACCTTTGAATTCCGTAAAATCAGGGAAGATCTTGTCTATATAATCGTCTGCTATGGGACGGTCCTTGCCGCGGGAGATCATGACCTTCTCCCAGGGCGTATGCTTATTCTTCTTTCTCTTCGTCTTGGATACTTTTATACCCGTAGGCTTATATTCGTGTTCACCGTGGAACTTAAGGATCTTGGCAAGAGTTTCTTTCATATCCCCTCTTGCTACTACCTTGTCCACGAACCCGTGGTCTTCCAGAAACTCGGCCCGCTGGAATCCTTCAGGGAGCTTCTGTCCTATGGTCTGCTCTATTACACGGGGACCTGCGAATCCGATCAGGGCGCCGGGTTCTGCAAGGATGATGTCACCTAACATTGCAAAGCTTGCGGTAACGCCTCCCGTTGTGGGGTCAGTTAAGACTGACACATAGAGGAGTCCTTCTTTGCCGTGTCTTTCGAGAGCTGCGGATGTCTTTGCCATCTGCATGAGTGAGATTATGCCTTCCTGCATGCGGGCGCCGCCTGAAGCGCAGAAGATTATCACGGGAAGTCTTTCTTCCGTTGCGCGTTCCACCGCGCGGGTTATCTTCTCTCCGACGACCTGGCCCATCGAAGCCATCATGAACCTGGTGTCCATGACGCAGAGAACCGTGTCGATCCCGCCGATACTGCACTTGCCGCAGGTTACTGCTTCGTCGAGTTCCGTCGTCTCCTTGAGGGTCTGGATCTTCTTCTCATATCCCGGAGTTCCCAGGGGATTTGTTTCCTTGATGTCGGTATCCCACTCTTCAAAGGATCCTTCGTCTGCCAATGATTCGATCCTTGTAGTGGCATACATGCGGAAGTAATATCCGCAGTCAGGGCAGACAAAGAGATTGCGCTTGAGTTCATCCGAGAAGATGGTCTTGTTGCAGCCCGGGCACTTATGGAAGAGGCCGTTGGGAGCCGAGGGCCTGTTGGCCTTCTTCTCACGGTCCAGACTGTCATCTTTTACGGTCTGTGTCTTCTTGAACAGATATCTTAATTCCATTTAGCTTATCCTCTGCTGATCCTGTCGATGAAATCTATGTCAGTCTTACCTTCGATAAAATCCTTGTGTGTTATGAGCGAGTACTGATAATCGATATTGGTCTTGATCCCCGTGATTATCACTTCACCCAGAGCGGTCTGCATCTTGCGGCGGGCTTCCTCCCTTGTGGGAGCCCAGACCGAGAGCTTAGCGAGCATCGAATCGTAGTAGGGCGGGATCTCGAGTCCTGCGAATACTGCCGAATCGACACGCACTCCTTTACCGCCGGGAAGATATACTGTCTCGATCTTACCGGGGCAGGGTCTGAACTTATGCTCGGGATCCTCGGCGTTGATACGCACTTCAATGGAGTGACCCGATATCCTGATGTCTTCCTGCTTATATTCCAGGGGGAGTCCTGATGCTATCTTGATCTGTTCTCTTATGAGGTCAATTCCGGTGACCCATTCTGTTATGGGGTGCTCTACCTGGATCCTGGTATTCATCTCCATGAAGTAGAACTTTCCGTCAGGTTCAACAAGGAACTCACATGTTCCCGCGTTCTCATAGTTGACCGCTTTTGCCGCCCTTACGGCTGCGTCGCGGATCTTCTCACGCAATTCTTCCGACAGAGATTCACAGGGAGTCTCTTCTATCAGTTTCTGATGGTTCCTCTGAACGGAACAGTCACGTTCACCCAGGTGGATGACGTTGCCGAACTTATCGGCTAAGATCTGAACTTCGATATGCTTGGGGTGTTCCACATAGTGTTCGACATACATGGAATCGTCACCGAAGGAAGCTCTTGCCTCAGCCTGAGCCGTAAGGAACGCCTGCTCGAAAACATCCTCGCTCCTGGCAACGCGCATACCCTTGCCGCCGCCGCCCAAAGCAGCCTTGATCATGACGGGGAACCCTGCGATCTTCGCAAGCTTTAATCCGTCCTTGGGAGTGTTTGCAGCTTCCGCCGCGCCCGGGATGACGGGAACTCCCGCTTCGATCATGGTCTTCTTGGCATTGGCCTTATTGCCTGATGCCGCGATCATCTTCGAGTTGGGTCCTATAAACGTGATGTTGCACTTTTCGCAGATCTTGGCAAACTCGGCATCCTCGGAAAGGAATCCGAATCCGGGGTGGATGGCATCGGCTCCCGATGTCATCGTGGCCGAGATTATCCTTCCGACATTGAGATAAGATTCGGAAGACTGGGCGGGACCTATGCAGATGGTCTCGTCAGCGAGCTGGGAATGCAGGGCATTCCTGTCTGCCTCCGAGCATACAGCAACCGTCATGATACCCATCTCACGGCATGCGCGGATGATGCATACGGCGATCTCGCCTCTGTTTGCTATCAGTACTTTCTTGATCATCTTAAGATCAGTCCTTTGTCCTTACTGAAGGATCGCAAACTTCAAAACAGCCTGAACTGCGACCTTGCCGTTAACGGAAGCGACCGCCTCGCCGAAGCCGACGGGACCTCTTATGGCAGTGATCCTGGTCTCCAGCCTTACCGTATCACCGGGTACGACTGCCGTCTTGAACTTGCACTTGTCTATGCCCGCGAAGACCGCGATCTTGCCCTTGAACTCTTCCTGGGAAAGGATCGCAACTGCGCCTGCCTGAGCCAGGGCTTCGACGGTAATGACACCGGGAACGATAGGCATCTCCGGGAAATGTCCGCGGAAGAAATATTCGTCGTAAGTAAAATTCTTATAGCCGATACAGTACTGGCCCGGCTCGTAATCCTCAACCCTGTCGATCAGAAGGAAAGGGTGTCTGTGAGGAATGATCTTCATTATCTCTGTTGTTGTAAGTGAGTTTGCCATAGTATTACTCCTTTGATCAGTTTATCTTAAACAGAGGCTGCCCGAATTCTACGGCGCTCTCGTTTGCTACGCATATCTCCGCTATCGTACCGTCGCAGTCCGACTCGATCTCGTTCATCATCTTCATTGCTTCAACGATACCCAAGACCTGTCCTTTCTTGACACGGTCTCCAACCTTTACAAAAGGCTCGGCACCTGCCGCGGGAGCCGAATAGAATGTTCCCACCAAAGGAGACTTGATGACAAACGAATCGTCTTCATCTTCCGCGCCGGACGCGGCCTCAGCAGCCTCCGCCATCGCAAGGGACAGATCCGGAACAGAGATCCCGGCTCCTGTTGCTGCAGTGGCGGTAGCATTCTTTGCCAATGCCTGATTCTTTGTGTGAAGGGAGATAGAGAAATCACCTTCTTTATATTCGAAGCTGTCCAGACCCGATTCCGATACTTCCCGGATCAGTTCCTTCATCTCTTCGACATTCAGTCCCAATGTATTCGTTCTTGCTTTATCTGCCATGGAACACTTCCTCCTCAAACGTATTTCTTAACGATGAGCGATGCGTTGTGACCGCCAAAGCCCAGGGAATTGCTCATGGCATATGTGATGTCACGCGTCTTCGGACTTTTGAAAGTATAATCAAGGTCAAGTTCGCCTTCGGATTCTTTGGAACCCGCGGTAACATGCACGAAGGAATCTTCGATGGCCTTAACGCACGCGATGAGCTCTACGCCGCCGGCACCTCCGAGGAGGTGTCCTACCATGGACTTGGAGGAGTTGATCGAGAGGTTATATGCATCTTTGCCGAAAGCGTACTTCATGGCTCTCGTCTCGAACAGGTCGTTATGGTGAGTTGACGTTCCGTGAGCGTTGATATACTGAACTTCCGAAGGACCTATCCCTGCCTCGGCCATTGCTATCTTCATGGCTTCACCGGCACCGGATCCGTCTTCTGCGGGAGATGTGATATGGAACGCGTCACATGTTGCGCCATACCCTACGACTTCCGCTAAGATCTTCGCGCCTCTTGCCTTGGCATGCTCTTCTTCTTCCAGGATCAATACACCGGAACCTTCGCCGATAACGAATCCGTCACGGTCCTTATCGAAAGGTCTTGATGCGGTCTTGCAGTCCTCGTTTGTGGACAGTGCCGTCAATGCGGTAAATCCGGCAACACCGGACTTACATACCGCGGCTTCACATCCGCCTGCCACCATAACGTCTGCCTCACCGTACTTTACGGCTTTGAAGGCATCACCTATGGAGTGCGAGCCTGTAGCGCATGCCGTTACGATACATGTGTTCTTACCGCGCATTCCGTACTTGATGGCGATGTTCGCGGATGCCATGTTTGCGATCATCATGGGGATATATAAAGGTGCGATCTTCTTACCGTTGGCAAGCCTTACCTGCTCGCGCTCATGAGCCTGCATCGAACCGATCCCGGAACTTACGATAACGCCGACTCTGTAAGGGTCTTCTTCCTCCATGTTAAGGCCTGCCTGTTCCACCGCTTCCGTTGCTGCCGCAACCGCAAACTGCGCAAAGCCTTCCATTCTCTTGGCAACCTTGACGTCCATATATCTCGTGACCTCAAAATCTCTGACCTCGGCTGCGATCTTAACCTTGCAGTCCGTGGTGTCGTACTTGGTGATCGGGCCGATCGCGGCCTCACCCTTCTTAAGTCCTTCCCAGAACTTATCGACGCCGCATCCGAAAGGTGTGATCGCGCCCATGCCGGTAATAACAACTTTTCGTGACATAAAAACCTTATCTCCTTATCTTGCTTATCATCACATGTGCATTCCGCCGTCAACGGAAAGCACCTGACCCGTGATGTAGGAAGCTTGCTCGGAACAAAGGAATGATACGGCATTTGCTATATCCTCGGGTTGACCGTATCTTCCGACGGGTATTGCTCCGAGCATAGCTTCCTTGACCTTATCGGGGAGGACTGCTGTCATGGGGGTCTCGACATATCCGGGAGCTATGGCATTGACCGTAACGCCCCTGGGCGCAAGTTCCCTTGCGCAGGACTTGGTGATCCCGATAACTCCGGCCTTGGATGCCGAATAATTGACCTGGCCCGCATTGCCCTGAAGACCGACGATGGAGCTGATGGATACGATCCTGCCGGATCTCTGCTTCATCATGATCGGGGCTGCGGCTCTCGTGAAATTATATGTACCTTTAAGATTGACTGCTATTACCGCATCGAAGTCTTCTTCCTTCATCCTGACAAGAAGACCGTCACGGGTGATGCCGGCGTTGTTGACGAGAACATCGACGGAACCCATCTCTTCCTTGACGGACTCCAAGAGCTCGTTGACCTGAGCCGAATCCGTTACATCGCATCTTACCGCTTTGGTGGCAACACCGAGCTTTGCGATCTCGTCAGCTGTCTCCTGGGAGTTCTCGATAGGGCAGGCATCAACGATGACGACATTGAATCCGTCCTTTGCAAGACGGGTTGCAATAGCCTTTCCGATACCTCTTGCGCTTCCTGTTACGATTGCATTCTTAGCCATTTTACTGATCTCCTTTATCCTTTGATTGCATTTAATTTTGCGGTTAACTGTTCTATATCTTCTGTTGTCGAGACATTGATCACGGGAACTTCGGGTATCGTCTTCTTAACAAATCCCGCTATGGTCTTCCCGGGACCGATCTCCAGGATAACGTCCACTCCGAGATCTGCCATCTTAAGAAGTGTCTGTTCCCACTTGACCGGTGACGATACCTGGATCTCAAGAAGCTCTCTTATCCTGTCCGAAGAATCCACAACTTCCGCTGTAGCATTCGCTATATAAGGAACCTTAAGGTCTGTGATCTCCGTCTTATCCAATTCCGCCCTGAGCTTTTCTCCCGCAGGCTTTAGCATCGGGGAATGAAAGGGTCCTGATACATTGAGGGGAACAACTTTCCTGGCACCGGCTTCGCGGAGTTTGTCGAGTACTGCCGTAACACCTTCTGTTGCCCCGGTTATAACGGTCTGGCCGGGACAGTTAAAGTTAGCCATAGTAACCTGATCTTCTGCTGCGATGATCTTCTCGATAACATCAGGCTCAAGTCCTATTACGGCAGCCATTGCGCCCTGACCTGCAGGAACCGTGCTGCTCATGAGCTTGCCGCGGATCCTGGTAAGCCTTACCGCATCTTCGAATGTCATAGCGCCCGCTGAAGCGATCGCGCAGTACTCTCCGAGTGACAGGCCTGCCGTAACATAAGGTTCGATCCCAAGATCCTTAATTGCCTTTGTAATGATCAGGCAGGCAGTAACCAGCGCAGGCTGGGTAAACTCGGTAATGTTGATATCCTCATTCTCCTCGTAGAGGAGCTTTGCCATATCAAGACCTGAGCTTTCGGATGCGGATCTGACCATATCACGGGCAAAAGACTCCTTATCGAAGAAGTCCTTCGTCATCCCGACTTTCTGTACGCCCTGCCCGGGGTATGTAAATGCTATCTTCATCATCTGTTCCTTTATCAGCAGACAGGTTCTGCCCCGCTCATCAGTTTATTCGCTTCGGAGAACATCTCTTCGATAATGGTCTTAACCGGCTTTATCTCCTTGATCATGCCGGAGATCTGTCCTGCCATGAATGTGCCTTCCTTGGTATCACCGTCAACTACGGCTTTACGAAGTGATCCTGCACCCAGAGCTTCCATCTCTTCAAAGCTTGCGTGATTCTCTTCGAGTTCCAAGTACTTTGCAGTGAGCTGGTTCCTGATCTGTCTTACGGGTGCTCCGGAAGATCTTCCCGTTACCTTCGTTGAAGTGTCCTTGGCTTTGATGACCATATCCTTATAGTTCTGATGAATATTGACTTCTTCGGACGCGAGGAACACCGTTCCGCACTGAACGCCGACTGCACCAAGCATGAAAGAAGCCGCAACTCCTCTGCCGTCTGCGATACCGCCTGCAGCAAGAACGGGGATTCTTACTGCATCAACGACCTGGGGAACTAAAGCCATAGTCGTAAGCTCACCTACGTGTCCTCCCGATTCGGTGCCCTCAGCGATAACCGCGTCGGCTCCGTCACGCTCCATCTTCTTGGCGAGAGCTACGGAAGGTACAACGGGAACGATATAGCAGCCTGCTTCTTTCCACATGGGGATATATCTGCCTGCGGAACCTGCGCCGGTCGTTACGACCTTTACCTTCTCTTCCGCAATGACCTTGGCGATCTCGTCAGCTCTGGGGTTCATCAGCATAAGGTTTACACCGAAAGGCTTATCGGTCACTTTCCTGATCTCTGCGATCTGGGATCTGAGCCAATTCTCGTCAGCTCCTCCCACACCGATGATGCCCAGGCCCCCTGCCTCGGATACGGCTGCAGCGATGTGCCAATCTGCCACCCAAGCCATACCGCCCTGGAAGAGGGGATATTTCAAACCTAAGATATCAGCTATTGTATTCATTTTCGCGACTCCTTTCGAAGTAAAGTTATCAGTATTCAAAATATGCGGCATCCCATGTAAGGCCTGCGCCGAAGCTTGCTGTTACTATCTTCTGTCCTTTGACGAGACGGCCGTCGCGCTTCATTACATCCATAAGGGACGGAATGGAAGCAGACGATGTGTTGCCCGTTCCCTGAAGGCTCATGGGGAACTTACTAAGATCCATCTTCAGCTTCTTGGCGGTAGCTTCGATTATCCTTGCGTTTGCCTGATGCAGGATGAACCAGTCTATATCGTCCGAGCTTACTCCGGCTTCATTCAAGACATCCGTGATGATCTTGGGAACCTCGGTAACGGCAAAACGGAAGACATCTCTTCCGGCCATCTGGAAATATGTGCTCTTGATAAACTCCTCGTCATCCAGTCTGTCAGGCTGCTTCATGCTGGCGCAGTACAGGCAGTCCCCGCGGACACAGGAAGATCTCATGATCGACCTGACGGGATCTCCTTCCGATGCTTCCAGTACGGCGCATCCGGCACCGTCACCGAAGAGGATGCATGTACCTCTGTCGGTCCAGTCAACATAATTGGACAATGTCTCTGCTCCTACAACAAGCGCCCTTCTCGCCCTTCCGGACTCGATGAAGCTCTGAGCCGTAAGGAATGCCGCGATCCACCCGGGGCATGCCGAATTGACATCAAAACAGCCGCAGGACTCTGAAGCCCCTACAGCTTTCTGAACAGAGCATGCAATAGTGGGGAACACGGTATCAGGTGTTGTGGAAGCCGCAACGATAAGATCTATGGTATCTGCTTCGATCCCGGCATCGGCAACGGCGCGCTGCGCCGCTACCCCTGCCATGTAGGAGGTTGTCTCGACCTTGTGGTCGGATATGTGCCGCTCGCGTATCCCCGTTCTCTCGCAGATCCACTCGTCACTTGTATCAACAATGCGGGACAGATCGTCATTTGTAACGACCTTGTCCGGCAAGTATGAGCCTAAACCAATTATCTTTCCGATCATATGATCTCCCGTACAATTTACTTTGATTGTCTTTTAGTTTGATTATCAAAGTATTTTTACGTTAAAAGTATTACATATAACCTGTGCTCGCGTCAAGTGTGAATTTGAGGAAGAAATGAGTCAATAAGTTTCTGACTAAAGCGCCTTAAATAACACCTTTAGTCAGAAACCACCGATAACAGGCTCATACGCCACGACGAACACCGCCGTGTTCTTAAGGTCAGACCTTAAGATCTTGTGTTCCCTGCCCCAGGACTGGACCTTATAGGAATCCTCATCCTGCGCATAGGCTGTAACCCAGTGGAAGCCCACATTTGTGGGCAGACCCTTGTCCGGAACGACAGAGACATTGCCCAGAGGAGCCTTTATGAGAAGGATGACCTTGCGGCCTTCAATAAGGATCTCATCTGCTCTTGACAGTCTTATCCTCTTGAGTCTTATATCGACGCCGTAGAGCTGCCCGAGTTTTCTTATGCCGCGCTTGAGCCTTCCCGCGGACACGCCAAAACATCCCATGAAATCACCTATCTTAGTGTGTATCGTCTTGACCTTGAAGGGGAGCATTATGGGCTTGATGTACCTGCCGGCTTCGGCAAGCTTTGCCATATAATCTTCCATGCTGATATTCTCGATCCCGGCAGTCTCCAGTATCCGGTCAAGGCCTGCCACGATCCCGCAGGCGGCGCCCTGCATGACCAGATCTTCGATCCACATCTGGCTTCCGCCGAATGCGGCATCTCCGTTCTCTCTTAATATCCTTAAATACCTTACGCTATGCATGGTCGATCACGACCTCCGCCCAGCAGCCTTCAAGCGGCATTCCCTTGATAGGAATGCATCCTGCATCTTCCAAAGCCCTGCGGCTCTCATATATATTTCCGTTGACCGGAACAGGTCCCATGTAACACGGGATGCCGGCTTCCCTGCATTTTGCGGCAAGCGGCACGAGTATGTTATTATCGGCAGTTCCCGAGTGGTAGCATTCGATGAGGACTGCCGCAAACCCCGTAAGATCTTCGGGGACATAGGGCTGCGGGACAGCCGGGATCAGCAGTATTTTTCTCTCTTCTCTTGCAAGAAACGCTTCCGCCCTCTTCCTGTACTCTTCCGTTGCGAAATGAGATTTGGCTTTCTTATTGAAAGTAGCGCTGGCAGGGTCGCTCCTGTCACAGAACATTCTCATGTCACCGTTGATATCCGCGGTCTCCGCGTCCTGTGCCGGCACATATAAAGACTTCTTAGTCAAAGAATCTTCGTACACTACACCCACGGTCCGAGGACCCGTCCCGTCCTTGACTGCGGCAGCCAGAAGTCCGATCGCCATGATTATGTTCTTGACCGAATCAGTGCGCGGGTCGTTCTTGGGGCGCTTTGCTCCGGTGACTATGATCGGCATCTTCAGATGCGACAGGCATCTTATGACGAGCTGCGCAAAGTATGCCATGCTGTCAGTCCCGTGGAGGATCAGGATCCCTTTGTATTTGGAAGAGCCTTTGCCCGCCTCTTCCATGATCTTTCCGATCGCTTCTTTATATGTTGAGACGGACGCGTTCTCCGATGAATATCTGACAGGCTCTATCACCTTGTAGTTGAACCTCTTGTCCAAAGCCTCGAAAAACTCCGCATCGAAGCCTTGTTCCTCCAACGCCACATTCCCGTCCTTATCAACGGACGAACCGATAGTGCCGCCTAAGAGGACGACCAGCAGGTTTTTCTTTATTTTTAGTGACTTCGGCATCTGTTATAATTTCCTTATCTTGCGGATCAACATTAGAATTATAACCCATTCGCAGGTTCAAAGGAGAATGTCTTTCGTATGAGGATAGTAAGCTGGAACGTTAACGGCATCCGTGCCGTCGCCAAAAAAGGATTTAGCGAAGAGATAGCCAAGATGGATGCCGACATCATCTGCATCCAGGAGACCAAGGCCACCCCCGACCAGTTAGGTCCCGAGATCACCGATATCGGAGAATATAAGAGCTGGTTCTATGCGGCTGAGCGCAAAGGGTATTCCGGGACGGCGCTTTATTCCAGGATCGAACCTGAGGAAGTATCCTTCGGGCTCGGCACTGAAGAGTTCGACCATGAAGGCCGCGTTATCCGGGCAGACTTCGACGACTTCGTCCTCTTCGGGATCTACTTTCCCAACGGCGGGCGCGGAGATGATTACGTGAAGTTCAAGCTCCGTTTCTACGACTGTTTCTTAGATCTTGTCGCCAAGCTTCGCGCCGAAGGCAAAGAAGTCATATGCTGCGGCGATGTCAACACCGCCCATAAAGAGATAGACCTTGCAAATCCCAAGGCCAATTCCAAGATCTCGGGATTCCTTCCCGAGGAACGCGTCTATATGGATAAATTTGCAGAAGCAGGTCTCATCGATACCTACAGGATGTTCTATCCGGATAAGGCTGAAGCCTACACCTGGTGGTCCTATAAGACCTACGCCAGAGAGAGGAATGTTGGCTGGCGCATTGACTACTTTTTCGCAACGGAAGGGATCGCCAAAAAGATAAAGGAATCAAACATGATGAGCGATGTTATGGGGTCTGACCACTGCCCGATCTTTATAGATCTCTGATCACACTATCTTATCCCAGTTGGCATCCAGGAATGCGCACACCTCTTCGGCGTTGGTGTTCTTCAGGGCCGTCGTCTCGTAGTTCATGTTCATGAACAGCTTATTCTTCGCGTCATCAAGGGTAATGCCGTTATTCTTGAATACTCTTACCATCTTCGTAAGGATGTCTTCTTCCGTCTCTCCGATGACTCCTCCTGATATGATCTCCAGCATCTCGGGTGTAAGTTCTATATTATCCATTTGCAGCTCCTCCCGGATCACTGTCCGTTGATCCTCTCGCAGACCTTATCATTTACGATGATGCGGGTCCTGCCGTTCATTACCATAATATCTTCATCTTTCGCGTTGATGTCTTTGCCGGTCTCGTTCTTCAATGTACCTTCAATAAGACTCTTGACCATGGTGACCCGCGCGCCGTCAGTAAGACTTCCCAAAAGTCCGGTCTGATCCCCGGCAACATCACCTTCGAACGAGATGTACTCTGTCTTGCAGACCACATCCTCAGATGAGCAGGAACCTATGGCCATATATCTTGTGCCTTTCGCGGTAAAACTCAATTTGCCGCTGACCACTGATACCTCGGCTTTGCCGCTGACCGTACCGATACCGGCTCCCTCCGAAGTGTCCGCGGAAACGGTAAAGGAGATGTGTTCCAGGCTGACCACGGAATCACCGTATACAGAGCCTACCGATACACCCTTCTGAAGATTATTGACGATCTCCATTACACAGTCGGATATCCTGATATCTACGGGACCGTTAATACTTCCTATTGCAGTGCCCTTAGCCCCGGACAAACGGATGTCGTAACGGCCTCTCCTGATCTCGATGATCCCTCCCGAACCGCTTCCTATGGCAGTGCCGTTGGCAGCATCGATATTGATATCGATCGTTCCGTCCTGTTCGAAGAGCAGCCTGCCGCAGCCTTTCTCGGATGAATTGCCGATACCGAATACATCACCTCCGGCAACGCTTATGGCAAGATTGCCGTCACCTTCTATGGCGAGAGTGGAACTTTCCGGAACTCTGATGCCTCCGGTAAGTTCATTATTCCGCTTTAATATCAGGGTTACTTCGCAGTTCTGCCCGATATCAACGGCGATCCCGTTAGCGCTTCCGGACAGCCTTGCGTTATTGAGAGTTATCACGCCTTTGTATCCGTCTTCGACGGTTACCGTCATCTGAGAATCCTTCGTGCCGCTGTCCTCACCGGAACCTGTTATCGCGGCAAAACCCGATATGACAAGATCGGTGCAGTTATCGTTAGATGCCGGGATCCTGATATTCTCGACATTTGTGTTGTCAAAATCCGATAACCTTATTACAGGATTCAGACCCGCAATATAGTAACCGGAATCAGAATCCATGCCGTCTTGGGTATGTACCGTCCTGATCTCTTCTGTAATGCTTCCCGTAAGTTCACGGGGGATTACCGCCTGAGGACGGGCAAGATAGTAACCCTGCAGAAGATCGGCTCCCAGCCTTATTACGGTGCGCATCTCTTCGAAGGTCTCTATACCTTCCGCAAGAGACTTGATCCCGTTCTCGTGACAGAAGGATATGGTGTCACTGACCAGTCTTTGTTTAGCGGGAGATTTATCTATATCAGTCAGAAGGAGCCTGTCTATCTTAACGTAGTCCGGCATATATCTTAAGAGATTGCCTGTGTTGGAATATCCGGTTCCGTAATCGTCGATAGCCGTCTCCATCCCCAGTTTCTCATACAGCTTCTTGGTATTTGTGATCTGTTCGTCCGTCATCTGTCCGTGCTCGGTCAGCTCGATTACGATCTTGTTGGAAGTCTTGGCGGTAACCTGGGAGAACTTGCTCATATCGTCTTCGCTCAGGTGATTGCCGGGAATGGAATTGATGAATATCCTGGCTCCCTCGGAAAAATAATCAGAGTGTTCGCTTACGAATGCAAGAACATTTCCGATCGTCTCTTTCTCGATCTCGTAGAGCCTCCCGGTCCTCTTCGCGTAATCCAATATGACATCGGGAGTCAGTTCCGGTGACAGATCCGTTCTCATCAATGCCTCATACGCGAAAATCGTTCCCGTGGAAGAATCCACGATAGGCTGGAACATATACTTGAAGGCATTTGTCTCGATGATCTCGTCGATCTGCTTTGCGGTCTCGGAGTCCTCATCGATCTTGGCGGTCGAAGCAAGAAGACGGGTCTTCTTCTTCTCTTTCTTTATGACCGTAGCTTCAGAGATGAGCTTGGACAGATCCTTACGGCCGATGGGTCTTCCGATCGCCGTGCCGTAATAGAATTCCACGGGGTTCTTGAATTCCTTCTCCTTGTTGAAAGCATCCATCTCTATGCCGAGCTTGATGATGCCCCTGTCGAATTCCCTGAGCCCGCCGGATCCCAAAGGACTTACGACGATGAATTCATCTCCTCCGAACATGAAGACTCCGCTGTTGGAGAAGATCTTGCGGATCATGTTCGCAACGGCAGACAGCACCTCGTCACCGACATTTCTTCCTTCGGTATTATTGATCTCTGACAGTCCCTTTATATCTATAGCAAGGACTCCTATGTGTTCGGCGCCGAGCTTGCGGAACCTGAACAGGACACTGTCGGCATGTCTCGTATATCCGCGGTAGTTGTAAAGTCCGGTCAGAGGATCCCTTATGAGCCTGTCTTCGAGAGCCTTGGTCTGACGTCTCACATCCTCGCTGCGGGACAGATTTTCGAGACCCAGCATAACATCTCTCAAACGGTATCTGTAAAGTCCGGAATAAACGCCGGGGGTATGTGATGCCCTGACCGCATATCCGAAGACACGGTCTTCGAAAAAGAGCGGGGTTATGATGAATCCTTCCGGGATACCGTCACAATCCTTCTCGTAAATGATATCCCTTCTGTCAAAATACACATCCGCGCCGATGGATCCGGGACCTGTCCTGTTATACGTCAGTGCCTTCAGCATATATGGCGTATAGAACCTGTACGGATCCGGTTCGTCTTCCTGAATATCGGGAACGGAGGCAGGCTTGGAAGGAGCATCCTTTCGCTCATCGTTAAGATACAGCATAAACCTGTCGGCATCATCCAAAGATCCGGCATATGTCATGAGAGTATTGAGAAGATCGTAGAGGGATTCGCGGCTCATCATGTCTTCACAAAGATAGTCGGGAACCGTATCGGATATCTTCTCGACACCGTATTTTCTCTTCCTTAATGAATCCTTGTCGGGAAGGTTCGGATCATTGGCTGCAACCTGAGGCGTGGTGCTTCCGCGGATAAGCCGAAGATCTGTCGGAACCGTTATATATCCTTCGCCCGACATCATCTTGATCAGAGCGTCGGCAGTACCGGAACCCATGCCGTATCTTGATACGGCAACAGATGTTATCGCGTCTTCATTGGAGAAAAGATATTTGGAATCATATCCTGCTACTGCGATATCCTCGGGGATCTTATATCCTGCTCCGATAAGAGCGTCACAGACTCCGGCAGCCAATTCGTCATCGGCACAAAGAACCGCCTGAGGAAGTCCCTCCGGTGCCTTCATGAGCATAAGGGCTGCATTCCTTCCGCCCTCATATCCGGTCTTGCCGCGGATGATCCTTTTGTCCTCAGCTGCAAGCCCCAAAGATGCCATAGTCTGCCTGAAAGCATTAACCTTGGTCTGGGACAGCGCAAGCCACTGGCCTTCGGTAACAAAAGCAATATCCCTGTATCCGCAGTCCCGGGCCAGGTATTCGGTGATCATGCCGATACCTGCGTGGTGATCTGCCATGACCTGGGGAAAGTTGGAACTTGTCTTCTCAACTGTGATGACAGGTCCTCTTGCATGTCTTCTGCATAATTCCTCCAGAAGGTCTGCAAGACCCGGAGTCCTTATCTCCTCGGACATAAGGATGATCCCGTCGTAATCTTCAAATCTGACAAGGTCGAAGACCGAAGTCTCCCCTGCTTCACGCGCGGCAGTATTCTGGTATTTTCTGTACATGGCAAAAACATATACATCAAAACCCATAGCGAAAGCTTTCTGTTCAAAGCCTTTGATAAATTCTGCCTGGGATGTCTCATCCGGACGTCCCGTGAGGAGCGCGATCTTCTTTCCTGCCGTCATTACTTTGGGACCTTACGGAAGCAGTCTGTCAACAGGTTCGAATCCTGCGGTCTTCTTGAACTTCATGTTGCACTCGAAGTTTGTCAAAGCATCGGAAGGATCTACAAATTCGAAGTTGATCTTCTCTACCGTATATCTTGATATCCTGCAGGATACGAGTGTCATGTCCTCTTCGATCCCGGTCGCCGTATTGAGCACTCTGTCCGTTGCGTGGATCAGCACGGTATCGATCGGCAGGAGCGCGAAAGAATCACGGGCAACTCTTAAGATGGTACTTGCAACATAATCCTGTACCAGGTCGTAGTAAGCACCCTTGGAAAGAGGCTTATCGGAAAGCTTGCCTGATGCGGTAACACTGAGAACATTCTGGGGAACGACCTCAGCCGACTTCACCTGGAATTCAACTTCAAGGATATTCGGGATATCCGTTCCGATCTCGAAACCGCTTCCGTATTCCAGAAGATCATCGAAAGGATCAACCTGTTCGATAACTTCAAAATATGCATCTATATCTCCGTCCATTACGCGCTGCGCCAAAGGTACCAGGACCTTGAGTTCGGGAGCGACGTTGCCTTCCTTTACCCAGTTCCAATTGATGGCGCCGTCAGATGCCTTGTGCACGGACTTGATCTCTTCGATATGCGCTTCATATTCCGCAACCGCTTCTTCTGCGGCTTTTCTTTCTTCTTCAGCAGCGGCAGCTTTCTCTTCTGCTGCGGCCTGCTTTGCGGCTGCTCTTTCTTCCGCAGCTGCCTGTCTTGCAGCAGCTGCCTCCTGGGATGCTGCGGATCTTGCAGAAGCTGCGGCAGCACCTGCACCGGCCGCGCCGGCTGCAGCTTTTCCGGCGGACTTGCCATCAGCCTTCTTGTCTTCCTTCTTATTCTTGCCCGTAAGGACATCGGCGATCTTGCCTACGGAAGACTGCTTGGTATAGTACACTCCTGTTCCGGGAATTCCTACAGTGGTCCTGGTCTTGCCGTTAAGACCAATAGACTGTCTCAGACCGGATTTGCCGAAAGATACCGACGGACCGGACTTACTCAAGTTGAGCTTCAAGCCTTTACCCAAGCTGATCGATTTGCGAAAACATAAACCCATTAGTGTTTCCTCCTCTTATTGTCATTTCTCATTATCTCTCTTCTCTTCTCGATGAAGTCCATCAGGAAATCGATAGTGCCCTCAATTCCCAATGCGCTCCTGTTGATCGATATATCGTAATTGCGCGAGTCACCCCAACGTGATTCACAATAGTAATTATGGTATTCCTTGCGCTTTGTATTCTGACTGGTTATCGCTTCTTCCGCGCTCATTCTGTCCATCCCGAATATCTCGCATGTGCGGACTATCTTGTCCTCCATATCAGCAAGGATAAAGATCCTGATAAGTCCCGGAAATTTCTTGAGTATGTCGTCCGAACATCTTCCGACGACAACGAACGACTGTCCTTCGTAAGCCATTTTGCGAAGATAATCGAACTGCATCATGGCGATGTTATATGAAGGCGAATTCGATGAACTCGTACCGTTCCTCGACAGGAAAGGGACTCTGGGTATCTCATCATATTTTTCCATTACCTTGATATCGACATCATTCTCATCTGCGACTTTTCTGAGCAGACTGTAATCATAAAACGGAAGATCCAATCTCTTGGCTATCTCCTCGGCAATAACATGACCCGCGCTGCCGAATTCGCGCCCCACTGAAATGATAAGCTGTTCTTTCTCAGTCCTGTCCATTCTTTATCCTCCTTTCGCAGTATGAAGTACTTTCCCCGCATTCTCTATTATAAATGATTCCGACGCAAAAGGGTAATGGTTGTATAATATTTTATATATTTGTCTCATTCGGAAAGAAGGTCTCCTCTATGCGCTCGAAAATTATAAGATCTCTGATCTCTTTTCTGATCATCGTAACCATAGTTTCAGGTTCTGTTTTTATCTTCCCGGCACAAACGGAAGCCGCCTCATCTCTTCCCAAACTCAAATTGCAGGGACAGTACCTTTGCGATGATTCAGGCAGCCGCGTTCAGCTCAGGGGTTTGTCGACCCACGGCATCAACTGGTACAAGAACCTTAATCAATACGCTTCATTCCCTTCTTACATCAATCAGAAATGGTTCGGTGAGATGCACGATAAGTGGGGAGCAAATGCCGTAAGACTTGCAATGTACGTCGAAGAATATAACGGCTACATGAGCGGTACGAATAACGACTGTCACGACCAGTCCAAGATGCAAAAGAAGCTCAAGGACCTGATCGACGACGGTGTCAGATATGCCGTTGATTCCGGCATGTATGTCATCATCGACTGGCACATCCTGAACATAGATCCTTCAAGATATACTGATGAAGCGGTAATCTTTTTCCGGGAGATGTCAAACAAATACAAAAATGTTCCGAACGTGATCTACGAGATCTGCAACGAGCCTTCGTCAGGAACATGGTCGGGGATAAAAAACTACGCTTCCAAAGTTATCCCGGCCATCCGTAAGAATGCGCCCGACTCCGTTATAATCGTCGGCACTCCCACATGGTCCCAGGATGTGGACATTGCAGCATCCGACAGACTCTCTTATGCCAATCTCCTCTACACATTCCATTTCTACGCGGCAACCCACAGGGATCAGTACCGCGATAAACTGGACGGGGCAGTTACAAAAGGACTTCCCGTTCTCGTAACCGAATTCGGGATCTCGGAAGCTTCAGGCAACGGCAATGTTGACGAGAATGAAGGCGACAACTGGATCAGTTATCTTGACGGCAAAGGCATCGGATATCTGATGTGGGGCATGGCAAACAAAGCGGAATCCGCATCGCTCTTCAACACGAACTGCACCAAGTCATCCGGATTCTCTGTTACATCTGACCTTACCCGGTCAGGCAAATGGATCTATAAGATCCTTCATTCGCGCAAAGACGATAACAAGTCTTCAGCGAAGGATATAACTTCGACAACTTCCCTTACCGTAACCTGCGGTTCTTCCGTAAACCTTAATGTACCCGGATCATCTAAGGTCACATGGTCTTCCTCCGACAGTTCGGTCGCAACAGTATCTTCCGGGAAGATCAAGGGAGTAAGCGCGGGGAGCGTAACCATAACAGCGTCGGCTTCAGGCAGGAAATACACGTGCAAAGTCCAGGTCCTGTATAAGGACGTCACCGACACATCCTCGTTCTGGTACGAACCGACCTACTATCTTACGGATAAACAAGTCGTCAAAGGATACGACAAACAGACAAAGTTCAAACCTTCCAATATCTGTACGAGAGCGCAGATGGTTACCTTCATCTGGAGACTTATGGGAGAACCTGCCCCCAAGTCGAAAACCTGCAGATTCTCTGATGTAAAGAAGAGTGATTATTTCTACAAGGCATGTATCTGGGGTAATGAGAACCATATAGTCGAAGGGTACAAAAACGGCACCTTCGGACCTCAGATCACCTGTGCCCGCCGTCATGCCGTAACATTCCTTTGGCGCCTGGCAGGAAGCCCCGCCCCCAAGTCATCCCGAAACAAGTTTAACGATGTTACAAAGTCCGACTACTATTACTCTGCGACCCTTTGGGCCTCGGAGAATAAGATCCTCGCCGGATACTCCGACGGCACTTTCCGTCCCGACGGCAAATGCGCAAGAAGACAGATGGTTACGTTCTTGTATAAGTATGACAAATACATCAACAAAAAAGGATAACCCGATGCAAATTAAAAGACCGCTTCCCTGAAGGAAGCGGTCTTTCGGTTTCATTGGTTCAAACTATCCGATTATTCTCAGTTAGCGAATGTACCGTTAGCATAATCAACAGTTGTGCCTGCTGCAGCCATGAATACGGTAAATACGATGAAGAGGATGGAACCGAGGATTCCGAGGATAAGACCGATGATGGATGTGATCTTACCAACCTTGAGGAATACACTGTCATTTCCTGCCTTCTTAGCCTTACCGTTGAGGATGAGACCTACGATAGCCATGATAGGGCCGATGAAAGGACCATAGCTTCCGCAGATGGAAAGGATACCCAGTACCATGCTTACGATTGCCATCGTCTTGCCGTTGTTTCCGCTTGTTTGTACTTCAGACATTATTTCATACCTCCTTAAATGTCATGAGATTATCATAGCACACAATTTTGATAATCAAAGTACATTATTTTACCTTTATATTACATTGTGTTTATTGATTCTACACAAGAAATGTTACTTTGCCCAGTTGATCGCCATCTCCAAAGACCTGGTCAGGCCCTCGATCCCCAATACAGTTGAAGTGGATCCGAAGAAGTAAACCCGTCCGAATTCTTCGGTCTCGATGACCGCATTCTGAGTAACGTAAGAGACCGTTGCGCCGCTGTGTCCGAATGCAAAGTCCTCATACTGCATAAGACCGTATCCATACTGCGTAGGCGATATTTCCTTCTTCATTGCTTCCAAAGATTCCGGACTGATTATCTTACCTCCGAACAGGGCTCTGTCGAACGCTATCATATCCGCCGAGCAGGAATGTATATCGCCTGCTCCTCTGGCCCCGTTCTGGAAATCATGATAACCTTTGTCGTCATCAGGCACGCTGGTAACATCCCCGTTGGTCTGGGCACTCGAATGTTCCATTCCGCAAGGATCGAATATATCCCTCTTGACAACTTCACCGTAGCTCATGCCTTCGATCTGTTCGATGATCATGGCGAGGATATGGTAATTCGTGTTGCTGTATTCACATCTCGTCCCGGGCTCGAAAGTCGGTTTCAGAGCATACAGGCACTCCAGGAAATCCTCGTCGGACAGAAGGGTATCATTAAGTTTATTGGTAACCTTTCCACCCCAGAATACATCAGGCTCGTTTGCCATATCCGGGATCCCGCTTGACATTGTCAGAAGGTTTTCGATGGTGATATCTTTGCCGTTCTTATATTCGGGAAAGTACTTTCCCAGTTTGTCATCAAGCTTGATCTTCCCTTCTTCTGCCATCTTCAAGATGATCGTTGACGTGAACATCTTGGTGACAGAACCGATCTCATATGTGGTATAAGGGTCCACCGGATTGCCATCCACATCCGTCGTTTGGTTGGGACCTGCGAAAAGAAGCACCTCATCGTCTGTTGCTATGATCAGGGACCCTTTGAAGTAAGTGCTGACAGCTTTCTTCATCGTCCAGTTGATAAGGTCTTGGAATTTCTCATTCTCGCTGACAAAACAGTTTTCTTTCTCTATCCTTAATCCTTTGAGATAACCTGATTCAACATAAGAAGGCTCTTTAGAAGAAGCCGCCGTGGTTTCTTCTGCCGTTGTGGATTCGGAAGAAGCAGTTGTCGTTTCTGCAGGTGTTGACGCCGTGCTTTCCTCAGGTTCCTTCGGAACCGTGCAGGAACACATGCCGAGGACCATAGTCAATATCAGAAGTGATGCTGTTATCTTTCTCATCTTATATACCTCATCTTATTGGTAACTTTTTGGTTACTGCCAGCATACATCAGACGATCACGCCTGTCAACGATTCAGCGAGTAACCCCCTTCTGCTTTTTGCTCTTACGTCTTATAACAAACACTGCTCCCGCGCCTGCTGCCGCCAAAGCAGATACGGTTCCGATGATCCCCGGCAAAGGAGATGTATCGTTCACATCTTCGGGTTCCTCTTCACTTACCGGTTGTTCCTTATGGAGGATACTTATCGTGAACGGATTGGAATACAGATAGTAATAACCGTAGTCTTTCCCGTCAATGGTCATTGTTTCCTTATAACGCCATATCGCAAGTTCGAACCCGTCAGGGTATCCTGCCTCTTCAATGATCTTAAGTTCCGCATTCCCCAGAAGTTCCGTCTCACCGGTCTTTGTTACTGCCAAAGGCTTTGGAACATCCTCAATATCTTCCACAGTGATATCTTCAGATCTGATCTCTTCTATATATCCCGAAGCAAACCACGGCTGGTCAACGGTAAGTCCGTTCATTCCGAATTTATAATCCTCCGCAAGATCTTCTGCGCTGTCCGGAAGAGTATATGTCCAGGGCCACACGGTAAGACCCCTGTGGCGTCCTGCCCTCACCATATCCTTGTTGGGATTGGGGATATTCAATGAAGCATTCCATCTGTCAATCCTGTCATAGATCCTCTCAAGACCGGCCTCGGCTCCTTCCGCCTCACAGATCTCATCGCACAGCATATATGGATATCCTTCACTGTAATCCTTGATGTTCACTCCCAATGCACCCAGGGAGTAATTAGGATATTTATCGTACATGGCTTTCATCGTCTTCTGTCCGAAAGTGATAATGAATACCCTGTCACGAAGATCGAATTCATTGATAAGATCATTTACCGCTTTCAAGGTCTTGAGATTGTATTCTTTGATCTCTATGAAGTGCACGACATCTTTGTCGCTGAATTCCTCGAAATACTCCCTTAATGTCGGGATCTTATATCCGTATCCTTTGCTCTGCCCGTAAAGATCCCCATCGAAAAGATTCCCGTATGTGGGATTATCGGAATTGACTTCATTCGTGCTCGTAACACCGAATTCACCGTCCCATACAAAATCGATCGCTTTGATCTCCTCCAGAGTTTTGTCCTTGATCTCAACACCTTCCTGACCGGTCAATGTCCCGAGAGTGGAATCGTGTTTTATAACGACTTGCCCGTCACGGGAAAGATGAACATCGTTTTCCACGCAATCCGCACCTTCGGAATATGCTCCCATAGCGGATTCCAATGTATTTTCGACATAATTTGACGGGTCACCGCGGTGCCCGATGATAAGAGGAGTTCTTAAGAGCGTGGGAGCATCATCGTTGAAGAATCCGATCGCGTCTATTGCTTTGCCGAAGTTCTCGGTAACGACTCCGTTTACCCCGTCGGTATAAAGAGTCAGGAGCTCCTTAATGTCACCATCGGTCTTTACCCACACTGAATTGCACACCGCCTGAAGAGCCTTTATATTCTTCCTCGTAGCCGCCTTCTGACTTATGATGATCACCCTGCCCCGGGATCTGTTGACCGCGTCGGAGATATCGGCGATATCATGTTTGCTGAACTTCTCGAAGATCGAATAGTCCAGCATTCCCCTTACCTGAACGATGTCCGCAACGTCCCTTACCAGATCCCTCTTCCCCGGAGTTGCAACCACAAAACAATCCTTAAGTCCGCTCTGTTTGAGCCAGGATTTGAGTGCCGCTGCAGTCTCGGCATCTTCGATATAGAATGCCGGGATCAGCGAAGAAGATGTCTCCCTGACATAGTCTTCTATATTATCTTTGAGAAGATCACCGTTGCGGTCGTAGACTTTAAGATCCTTATCCAGCCATACGAAGGCAGTCCCGGGGCGCACATCGGCTTTGGCAACATCGAACACGCTTCCGTCGGAAGGCCACGCAACTGTAGAAGACATCAACCAGGAGGTCTCGGGTTCATACACATGGGTGTAGAGCCTCGGGAACCTGACTGTCTCTTCCTTGCTGCAGTAACTGCAGATATGGCTCCTGCTGCCCTCGATCAGGGTCGTTGCAGCCGTAAGTTCCTTCCATTCGCTCCAGTCGTGGGCGTCAGGATCGATCTTGCCTATATCCTCTATCTCCTGTCCGCACCCCAGGCAGTAATAAGTCTCTTTATCCGGCGTTATACAGGTGGCTGCGGTCATCACGCTGCTCTCCGGATCCTTATCATGCTTACAGGTAATATCACAAGTGAAGGTCATTACATTATCTTTGAACTCAATGATCTTCTTGTTCTCGATCCCGTCTTCCCAGCCGATCTTTTTCTTGGTCAGACCTGATGCGTAACTGTAGCCGCTCTTAAGTCTGAAGCTGATATATACTTTGTATTTCTCTCCGCCCGCAAAAGTCCCTTCGAAAGGAATGAGCTTCTCTTCCTTATCTTTTTTATCCTTCTTGTTCTTCTTGTCTTTCTTGTCCTTTTTATTCTCTTTATCTTCTTCATCGTCCTTCTCAACGGTCAGCCACTGCGTTTTTATGACTTCGACTGCATCATCTTTCTCGGGATATTCATCTCCCGCCGTAAGATAGGGATACCATTCGATCTCAGTGTCGGAACCTGTTCCGCATAAAGGACTCGTAACGGAGATATCCAATGAAGTGATCACAACATGATCTTGAACAGAGTATGCATATATGGCATCCTGCGGCAAAACAGCTGCCGCAAGACTTATCAAGACCATGATCGTTGTAATGTGCTTTATCTTCATTACACCTCTCCCGGAGTTTTGTCGCGAAAAACAAAACAGATATTCCGAAGATATCTGCTATTAGGATTATAACACTTGCGCCGGATATAAGATTTACGGAGGATCTTCTCCGGGACCCGATCACGTTCTTGACGATCATCAGACTGCCTTTTCTTTATCTTCCCTTCTATCCCTTACTTTCCTTTCCAACCGGTAAAATTGCTGTAGACCGTATAGTGTTTTATAAACTCGGGTGTCGATGAATCCAGCATGCTTGCCATGATCTCATCCCAGGTTACATCCGCATCATCAGTCAGCACGTAGTATTCGTATTTATCGTAGAGGGCATCTTCAGTCGGAGCATCTCCCGTGTAGTGCTGAAGGCAGTTATAGGTCTCCTGCTTCTCGGATTCCGAAGATGTGCTCAGGCGCGTATCTATGGAATACTTCTTGCCGTCGAACTTTACGAGACAGAAGTAAAGCTGAGGATACTGATCCTTCTCCTGCTCGTAGAGTTCTTCGCTCATGTTTGCATTATCAAGGGTGTAGTAATCCGCAACAAGGACCGATGCGGCTTTCCCGGCTGATACGTCCTTATAGAAACTGTCCCATACCTTCTGACCGGAAGTACATCCCTGCTCTTCGATAACTACAACGTCCGAACTCTTCGCCAAAGCCAGCGCCTCGTCCGCGGAACAAACAGTCGCAAACACTTTCCCGATGTCTTTATTCATCCCTGCTCCTCCTGCGCACGATGCCATTATCATAAGCATCGATACGACCAATAACACAGCTAATGTCTTTCTCATATTTCCATCTCCTTTCCAACATTTCTTCCGGGTCAGATAACACCCTTAACAGCAGAATCTTTAAACAGATCTTTTACCGTCTCACAGTATTTATCGTCGATCTCGTATTGATAGCTTGAGACCGGCTGGATGACCGGTATGACGATCAGGTATTCACTGTCTGCATTAAGAGATGCGAGGATCGTCTTGGCTTCTTCTATCGACAGGGAATGATTCGCAAGATCCCATATCTCTTCGTCCGTCTTGTTGCGGTTTGTTCCGCTCATCATACCGCACCTGTATGAATCCTCTGCCATCTGCCAGACATAGACTTCGATTCCTTTGAATGCCGACAGTTCAAAATACTCCGGGCACTCTTTTTGCAGTTCTTCAAGACTCCTGTCTGCCTGTTCCTGTTCTACACTTTGGGAGGGTGTAACCTCTGCGCCGTTTACGGCGCTGCATGCCGTCATGGATAACATCATGACAGATGCCAACAATAATGCTCTGATCTTCATTTTCTGATCTCCTTTCCTTATCCCGCATTCGTGATCAATGTATAAATGATGATTATTATCAGCGCAGTAAATCCTATAGCGGAAAATATTGTCATCTGTTTATAAGACAGGACGTTTTCGATCCTCGTCCTTACCTTGGCACCTCCGAAAGCAGATACCAGCATGCTTTTGCTCTGACTGCATGACAGAAGTGCTCTTGCATAATCCTTGCGTTCTTCTTCACCGTAGTTTGCGACCGCCATCTCGTCACAGGCAAGCTCAAGATCCTCCAAAAAGTATTTGAGGAAGATCCAGGAAAGCGGATTGAACCAGTGAAGTGATGCCACTATGAACCCTATGATCCTCCAGAGGTTATCGAGACGCCGTATGTGTGTCTTCTCATGTTGTATGACGTACTCAAGATCTTGGCCTTCGTAGGATTCCGGCAATATGATCTTAGGTCTTATAATCCCGTATACCGCAGGACCGGATACTTTATCCGACAGGTAGATCCCCTTCTCCAAAAGCCTTGCATCATCCGTTTCTATCTTCGTAGTTACATAGATGATCGTCAATGCGATCAAGATCGCCAATGCCACTGTGAGCCAGACAGTTCCCGCAACCTTGAATACATCCTCTAAGATGTTCACCTTATATGTCATCGGGGAATAACTGTCGGCAGCCATTATGGTGTTGGTAAATGAGAAAGCCAGATCATCCCCCGCTTCATATACCGTTACGGTCCTGGTGGTGAACCTCGATATGAGAGACATCAGACTCCAGGAACTGTTGATACCGAAAGGAATGCACATACGGAAGAAGGGTATAAGCCAGAGGAAAACTGATATCCTTCTGGGAATGCCCTTTATCCTTCTTACGAGCAGCACTATAAGCCCCATTAAGGAAGCTACGATGCTCATATTGAAGATCCAGTAACAAATCTCTCCTATCATCAGGATCACCTCTTGTCTATCAGATCCTTAAGTTCTTCTATCTCTTCACGGGAGAGTTTCTCGTCTTCCAGAAGCGCCGAGAACAACGCTTTACGGGACCCTCCGAAAACTTTGTTCAGCAGAGTCGATGCTTCCTTCTTCTGTATCTCTTCCTGGGAGACCAGAGGAGTACACATGAATCCGGGCTCGTCTCTTCTGATAAAACCCTTGGCCTCAAGTTTCTTGATGACCGTATATGTCGTATTCTTATTCCAGCCGATGGATTCTGCTGCGATCAATGAGATCTCCTTTGCAGACAGAGTGCCTTTCTCCCACAAGATCTCCATTACCTTTGCTTCGCTGTCGAAAAGTTTCTCCTGCATATTGCACCTCCAGACTACTCTTATAGTCTATACTACTCCGATAGTCTGACGGTGTCAAGCATCCTTTTGATAATTGTCTGTTTTTTATATCATGACCCTTCCGTCTATGCTATACGGTCAGTTATGTTATGATATCTGTATGCGTTTGATCCACGAAAAGTACAAAGAATAAAAGAAAACAATATGATGATCGATATAAAAAGCTTATGTCGGTTCATCATTTTTATTCCCCTCGAAAACACTCACATCCATCACCTTCTGTGCAAGGTTAAATCCCCTACAGTATGTTCCTCTAAGACATTGTAATTCCACTCGTCTGTATATTCCACCATATATATGGACAATTGACACAATCCTATGTAATTCGTGTGTTCCTCATCTACTGCCGTATAGCCGTAACTTATCAGATATTTGTTTCCATTATCATCTGTAATACCCTCGATCTTATATCCATAGCTATACCTCGTCAGTTTACCATCCCTTAGATCTTTTCCTTCACCATCCAAACATCCCTTTACATCATCGAAAGAAAAACATTGCCAATTCACCTCAACAAACATCTTGTCGAGTTCAGACATTATGTCCCTATTATTTTTGTTTTCCATAGAAAACATATCATAGAGAGTTTGTTTATCTCCTTTACCAACCGCATCTATGACAGAATCTGCTATTTCTCCAATCTCTTTTTGGACGGAATAATAATCACTGATTCCCTCTCCTGAATCAAGCATATTGGCACAACCTGATAGGAGAATGACTATCGGAATAATAATGCATAATGATTTCCACAATGCATAAACAAAACTAATATGACTGTCTATAATGTACTTGCCCATAGTTCAATCACGGTTATTGTATGAGTTACTGGCATAATCACGCCAAGGAAAACCAATAGTTTCAAGATATAATTCACCACGGACATGAAGTGTTTCCGGCAAATCATTTTTGTTCAGATTTATATCAGAATCCAAGGTAATTGTTGTGTCATGCGTCGGATGCTGCAACACAATATAGCCGGAATCAGTAACCGTCATGATCTTAAATTCACCTTCAAAACCGGGCCGCATTTTCCTTACGTCACTATTATGCAGGTCGAAAAAGAGTGTTCCGGTTGAATCCTTAATACGTTCATATATGATACATAAGTCGCCCTTAATATAATCTCCGGGACGGATTTCCTCATATACATCGTACTCGTGATCCGGATAGTGAGTGAAATAGTAATCGTTGATCACAACAGGAAGCATAACATCTGCTTCAATATCACGGATCAAAGCAAATGTTTCCATATCAAATTCATCTGTATATTTGCAATCAATAATCTGATATGTTTTTATCATAATTCTATGTTTGCTTTTTGTAGATCATTTGCACTTAAAAATTTCTCCTCGACATACTGATTATATCATGCGGATAAAGATGTCTTGATAACCAGATATCGGAAAAAAGAGAGAAGACCTGTAACGGATACACCCTTTACTCGGCAGCTTCAATCCATTCACTGACCAAAAACAGAGGAACATTGACCATCCATTCCTGTTCTCTATAATCAGCCATAGAAAATCTAACCGGTCTTAAACTGTTATTGGAGTCATATGTAGATTTTAAACTCTTGGACCGAAGGTTTTCTTCTGCTTTTACCTCGATCGGGTAAACATAATATTTTTGTATAATAAAATCCAGTTCCAGATTTGAGCGTTCCTTGGAATAATAATATATCTTCCTGCCAATTGCTCTCAGTTCTTGTAATACGTACTGTTCAGTAAAAGCCCCTTTGTATTCCGTAAAAGCTGTATTGTTAACTAAGACATCTTTTGCATCTACATCGGACAATGCACCAAGCAAGCCCAGATCCAACATGAATAACTTAAAAGCGCCCGGATCTTCATAAAACTTTAACGGCTTATCTGCCTTTGATACCCGGAGGACCTTATAAACCAATCCTGCATCAACAAGCCATTGAATAGCATTCTCAAATTCCTTAGCACGACCGCCTTTTTTTACTGCACTATAGATATATTTTTTGTTTTCCTTTGCAAGCTGTGCCGGAATCGAGTCCCAAACCATATTTACTTTAGGAAGGATTTCCGCAGGAACATGTTTGGAAAAATCACGCCTGTAATCAGCCAAGATCTGATTTTGAATATTCCTAACCGCAAAAATATCCTGCTCATCAACATAAGACTTAACTACTGCCGGCATTCCGCCTACGTAGTAATACTGACGCAGTAAGTCGATAAATGTCGATGATAAAGAAGATAATTCATTCCATCGATGAGATTCCATATTATCAATAAGGATCTCCTTTCCAAGTGCCATTAAGAATTCCTTAAACGAAAGCGGATAAAGATTTATCTCATCCACTTTACCCACAGGAAAACCCGTGCCTTGGTGTAATCCGATACCAAGCAAACTACCCGCAACTGCTATATGGTACTCAGGAGCGTTCTCACAAAAGTACTTAAGTGCAGTTAATCCAATAGGCACTTCTTGTATTTCATCCAATATAATAAGCGTGCGCCCCGGCTTGACAGCAACACCGGAAATTGCGGAAAAGACACGAACTAACCTGTCTGTATCGAAGTCGGTAAAGGCTCTCTTTATAGCCTCATCTTCATCACAGTTTATATATGCTACACTCTCAAATTCAGAAGCCCCAAATTCTTTAAGAAGCCAGGTTTTTCCTACCTGTCTGGCGCCGTTTAATATGAGAGGTTTTCTATCGTTGCTGTTCTTCCATTCAACTAATTTCTCGTATGCCAATCGTTCCATATCATCGCCTCCATGCTATGATTTTACATTTTTACATACGAAAAAACAATTGTTTTTACATTTTTTCGGACGAACTTTTCGCATATCTCTACAAAAATACGGACGAACATCAATATCAGCCCTTTTGTTGCTGTAGCAGTCAAGTAAAGTGGACACAAAAAATATTTTTCTTTAATTCTTTTTTCTGCCGGTAGACACCAGCGATGTTTTTTGTGCTAATTAATTTCTGAAAGTAGACACTGCTTCTGAAATGCTTTGTTTATCGGTATTTGTCCGTTTCTGCTGAACGAACTTCGGTTCAGGGCTCAGGACCCTTTTCGAAAATGTATTCTTGCACTCCAATTCTCCGCGAATATATCTTCTATAGTAGTTATCAGGTGTGTCGTACCCGATGGCATAAGAAGGTCGCTTCTGATTGTAGTAATCAACATATGCCTTTATAATATCAATCAACCTGTCAACATAGATATTATGAATTGCCCTCTGGCCACCCAATCGATGATGCGGCTTCAATACCTGCTCATGGAATAACCTGAGTGTTTTCGAAAATCAAAACGCATGCAGCAACTGAAAAAAATGTCACAAATCCATATGCTCCTGCGTTATAAAGAGTGAAAGGCAAGTTTTGACCTTACCATTATGAAAGGACATCGGTTTTTGTTATGGGGCGGAAGGATTCCGTACAATTCATCGAAAAATGCTACTCACTGTATGAGCATAAGATGTACAGGGTCGCCTTCTCGATCCTGAATGATCAGTATGCAGCTGAAGATGCTGTTCAGGATGCTTTCTTGAAACTAATGAAGAGCAACAAAGTATTTGATGATGCTGAGTCAGATGACTGCCAACGATATGTTTTCACGGTCATCAAGAGCGCGGCTATCAGTACATACAGGAAAAGGAGGAGAGATTCTAATCTGATACCTCTCTCCGACCTGGAAGGAATATTGGAAAGCAACACTAACGAACAGGATGGTAAAGAGGCATCCTATCTGAAGGATATACTGGATAAACTCCCCTCAAAATACAAAGATGTCATTCAGTGTCTGGTTATCGATGACTTGTCTGTCCGTGAGACTTCTTCAAGACTGAACATCTCAGAATCTTGTGTGCGCAAGCGTTTCGAACGGGCAAAAAAGAAACTTAAAGGACATGTACAATTATCAGATATTTAAGGAGCAATGACCATGAGAGAGAACAGATTTAACATTTCGTTCGATGAGTTTCGTGCACCTTGTGAAAAGCATGAATTCTCAGACGGATATATAAGGACAAGAGAGCACAATAAGCAGAAGTATCTCTACAATAAGACCCGTATTACGAGAATAACATCCATAGCAGTTGCAGCAGCAGCTTTGTTTGTAGCAACGCCTTTCGTTGTAAATGCCGCGACCGATGGTGAGTTTTTTCAGCGTATATGGGGAATGATGGGTAAAAGCAATGTCGAAGCTCATAAGGAGCTTGTATATGAAGAAGGAAAAGATTCATGGTATTACATTGATTATCCGGCAAGAGAATATGTAGACGTAGACCCCAAGGCCGCGCAATCTTTGATCGGAGATTGTGTTGAGGATCTTAACATATCCAGAGAAGTTGACGGGACGACCATCACTGTTCTGTCTGCTGTAAGGGATAACAATTCTGCAGTTGTCGAACTCACCCTGGAGAAAAAGGGAGGCGTTGACGTCTTGAATTACAGTCAGCTGGATAATGAAGCCAAGGGCGCATGGTTCTCGGATGATTCAACATTCTATCTCAGTATCGGTGACAGCGGAAACATGTATGTTGATCTGGACAGGTCAACTGGGGAAAAGCTCTACTGCTACTATTATGTGTCGTTAAATGCATTCGGAAAAGGCAGTTTAAAGATGGAGATCGATCAGTATCCTTGTACATTAGGTGAAAGAGACGCTTTATCAAAGAAAGAGGACGCTGATAAATTTATCGGTGAACTTGAGAGCAAGAAAAAAACTATCAACGTGGATATTCCTTGTGAGAAACGTTCACAAGCTGTTGAATTTGTAAACAGTGACGGCGGCGTGATCGAGATCTCTCCGATCTCAATGAATATAGACATGAATACGGGATTGGGGTTAACGCCGGAAGAGGCATACGATCCGTACAGAGCATACAAGGTCTGTATCATGTTTGACGACGGCAGTTCATACACTGTAATCGAACACGGTTTTCCGGGTGTATACAGCTGTGATAAGGAAATCGATAATACAAGCTATGGATGCGGATCTCTTAATAATGAATTTCTCCTGGTGTTCAACCGACTTGTTGATACGGATAAGATCGCATCGATTACGGTAAACGACACCGAATACAAGCGATGACTATAAGTCAGAACTGTCTCATAAGTACTATCACGTAAGAGGCAGCCTTAAGCAAAAAGGTTTTAGTATTTAATATATATTTCGATTATCATCGATTTCAAGAGAAAAGTTGCTCACAATGAGCAGCTTTTCAACACTTTGGAGCAGCGAGCCCCGGCTTCAGATATTCTCCGGGTTGTAGCAGATTATCGTCTCATCAGTATAGGCGTATTTCTTTCCTTCCATGAGTTTGAAAGGATGTTTTTTACAGACTCCGCCAAACCACTCGAAAGGCCCGTCGTTCTCGGTCTTACCTTCGATGATCTCAACGATACCGTCGTGCATGCATCTCATAAGGGAGATGTCCTCGAGATCCTGGGCGTGACCCTGAAGGATGTAGTCGGCCTCGTTTTCGAGGAACATGAGCCTGTCTAATTCCTTAACATAATCGGAAAGCTTAAGGCAGCCGTCCAGCATCATCCAGAGATAGTGGTTGACTGCATCGCCGGTGAAGAGGATCCGGTCTTCTTTGAGGAGCAGTACTATTCCGCCGGGAGTATGTCCCGGGAGTTCATATACTTCCAAAGTCCTGCCGCCAAGGTCGAAAACATCACCTTCTTTAACGGGCTTAAACGGCGGCATCGAGAAGCCGTGCTCTTCGCATGCCTGCTTGAACTCAGGCATGTTCATGAAGAAATTGGCGAGCTCCAGATCTTTCGGATTGAGATATGCTTCTTCGAGATAGACATTACCGAAAATATGATCCCCATGACCGTGCGTGTTGATAACGATAATTGGCTTGTCAGTTATCTTTCTTACGGCAGCCTTAACATCATTGAACCCGTTCATCGTGTCTATAACGGCGACCTTCTCGCTTCCGACAACAATATAACCGCTGGCAATATGTCCCTCATCCATCAGGTAGATGCCGGGCTTAAGTTCTTTTACGAATAATTCAAGTTCCATAATAATCTCCCCTCCAAACAAAAATGCTTATCTGATTATATCATTCCGGTCTGTATTCCTTGGCGGCCTTTTTGAAGTTGACGAGTTTATCCGTTTCCCCGAAAAGTTCAGAGAGCTTCATCGAGGGTACATACTCGAGATTGACGGCAAAGGCCACGAAAGGAAATCCCAGTGCTTCGAAATCTTTCGCGACAGCATCAGCAAGCGCCTTGCTTTCTGCGATCCTGCTGATGGGCCAGTCAGGTCCGCACTTTAATTCGTCCGATCCTTCGACATATATGTTTCCTGCCGGGATCAGATCATCACAACCTGTAAGGCTGATATAAATATCGTACCTGCCCCCTTCTATAAGGAATTTCCCGTATTCCTCATCGAAATAAGATAGCTCATTCTTGTCGAAAGATACCGCAACATTCTTATATGAGCCGGCCTTGATCAGGGGTTTTGCAAATCCCACGAGGCGGAAGGGATCTCTGCCTGTTTGCGGCGTGTGCTTTGACACATAGATCTGAACGACCTTTTTGCCGTCCATTTTGCCGGTATTCGCAAGACGGCATTTGACATACACTTTATTTCCCTTAGCGGAGGATTCGATCTGATCAGCCTTGAAACCCGAGTAGGAAAGGCCGTAGCCGAAGCTGTACATCGGCTTGATCCCGCGCTTCTGATATCCCCGGTAACCTGTATAGATGCCTTCTCCGTATCTGCATGTCAGGCTGTCCGGGTAACAAAGATATGCCGGCGTGTCCTTGTATGATACCGGGAAGGTGCAGGGCAGACTTCCTGAAGGATTAATCTTTCCTGCAAGAATTCCGGCCATCGCCCTGGCTCCCATCATGCCCGGGTAGAAGACTGCGAATATCGAATCCACGTTATCTTCGATCTCTCCCAGTTCGACCGGTCCCGGCGTGTTAAGTATCAGGCAGATCTTGCCCTTGCCCGGATCTTTTGCGAGTTTCCTTATGGTTGATACCGTTTTCTTATTGAGTTTCAGGTCAGGTCTGTCGCAGCCCTCGCCGGATTCAATGGTCTCGATAACTATTGCGACGGCGCCCTTTTTATATGCATCCATATCATTTCTTAAGACTTTGCTTGTTCCCAATATGCTGCACAGTTCATCGTAAAGATCGCCCGTGCGTGATGTCAGGACCTTAGCGCTCCCCGAACCGTAATCTTTGAAACGGTCCGGACCGAAAAACACAACTTTGGATCTTTCTGTAAGAGGGAGATTCCCTTTGTTCTTCAGCATAACGATACCTTCTGCAGCGGCATCGTAAGCAGCCTTGTCGCCTGCTTTTTTGTATTTAGCGGCGGTAAGTCCTTCGGGAGCCTTAACATTACTGAATCTGTTTATGAGATCTAGAACTCTCTTCGCCGCCCTGTCGAGGTTTTTAACGGAAAGAACCCCGTCCTTTACGGCCTTAACGATCTCGGAGGGATCTCTCGGACCCGGCATGAACAGATCCTGGCTGCAGGATACGGAATTGCCCATATCAGTTGTTTTCGCATCCCAGTCGGTTACGGTAACACCTTTGTATCCCCAACCATTCCTTAGAACGTCTATCAGGAGCCAGGGATTCTCAGTGCAGTATTTGCCGTTGATCCTGGGGTATGCGGTCATTAATGTCGAAGAGACTTTGCTGCACGCTTCAAAGGCAGGGAAATAGATCTCCCTCATCGTGCGTTCATCAATTATCTCGTTGACCGTCTGACGGTTTTTCTCAAGATTGTTGCATGCAAAATGCTTTACGTTCGATGAGATCCCCATGCTCTCGACGCCTTTGCACATCTCGGGTGCCAGGGTTTTCGCAAGGAAAGGATCTTCCGAATACCCTTCGAAAAACCTCCCGTTAACAGGCTCTCTTAATATGTTGCAGTTGGGTGTTCCCAGGAGTACCCCGACACGGTAGACCGCCGCCTCCATACCGAGTGCCCGTCCGGTCTCGTAAACGATCTTCGGATTCCATGTTGACGCGAGGAGAATTCCCGGCGGATAGCAACCGGGAGCTTCATCGATCCCGCAGCGGAGTTCGGTGAGCCTGTCGTGTATAGCATTTCTTAAGATTTTCTCACGTTCGGTAAGTTTATCTGTTTCATAGAAATCGTTGATTACGTGAAAACCCTCTTCGGGACTGTATTCCTTTACGAGTTCCATATTGAACAGGCCCCGTCCGAACAGATGCATGAAGTTAATGCCTGTGCCGCCGTCCTGAAGAGCAAGTTCCGGTATCGGACCTGCAGAAGAATCAAACCCTCCGATGGAGTTTTGCGTGGTTCCGCAAAGAAGCCTGGCCTTATCTTCTGTTGTCAACTTTTTAAGGATCTTCACGGTGTTCATGGTCTGACTCCTTGGAAATCAATATACTTACCTGATTATATCATTCGAAAATATCAGAAAAGCCAATCCTGAAGCAATTACTTAAGACCTCAGGCACGGGTGTCGCTCTCCCTGAAGCATATCGAAGTGAATAACGAAGATAAATAAGTTATAATTATATTCAGCACTAACTCAAACAAGAGTTTGAATATCAGGGGGAAGTATGCAAGTATGAAAAAAAGTATTATTAATCTGATCACAATTCTTATGGCCGCATCTTTCGTTCTGACGGCAACATCGGTGACCCTGGGCGGGGACAATACCGTTAATGCCGAGGTCAGAGCGGACGGGTCTTTAAGTGAAACTACCTCCCGGGATGAGCCGGAAGTTTATACCGAGGCTGACAGCGCATTAAACAATGCAGCTCAAAAACTCCGGAACGCCGTTAAGAACTTTCAAAGCACGCTAACGATAACGTTTGATAAGCCCTGTTACGATAAGAAGGGAGATCTGGAGAGGAGGATCAGGGATAAGGCGTTTGAGCATACAGGTAAGCCCGGTGAGGGTGATTATCTGCGATGGACCGTGTCCTTTATAAACGGTAGTTCGTGGTATAAAGATGATTATTGTAAAAAGATCCAGTACACCATAAAATACAACGTGACTAAGTCTCAGGATGCCGAAGCCAAAAAGAAGGCGGACTCTATCCTTAAATCTTTAAAACTTGACGGTAAGAAGAATTACGACAAGATCCAGGCAATATACGATTACATAACCAAGAATGTCACCTACTACAAGTCCAGCTCGGGAAATAATAACATCACACAGGCGATGTACGGGCCCCTCTGCAAGAATAAGGCTGTATCCAGGGGAGTTGTTCTTGCGATCTACTACATGGCACTCAAAGAAGGTATAGACTGCCGTATCATATCCGGTAGTCTTAGCGGAAACAGTTACGTCTGGAATATCATAAAGCTCGACGGCGAATACTACTATCTTGATGCTGCCAACGACTTAGGAGAAAAGGACTACAGTTATTTCTTAAAATGCGCAAGCTCGTTGGGGCAGTATTTACCGGATTATGTGTACTCGACGGATGAATTCAAGAAGAAGTATCCTCTAGCGACCATGGATTACTACTTGAAGATAGCCACGCCGACTCCGACGGAGATCCCGATCCCGACTCCTAAGAAAGTCACATATCAGATGTCAGAACAAAAGGGAAGCATTACGGCTGTTGCCGGTGACAAGATATGGCTTTCACTTCCCACTCTTCCTAACAGCAGTATCGGTTGGGAATATACCAATCCGGCTATATATAAATTCGAAGATGAAATAGCCAAGATGGCAGGACAGACGACCGTAACTATTATCTACTACGATGCGTCCAACAAAGACGCGAACGGCAAGCCTGCTGAAACAAGGCTGTCGGTCGACATCACCGTCCTCTACAAGGATGTAACCAAGGAGTCCGACTTCTGGTACGCCCCTACCAACTATCTGACGGCCAAGGACGTCGTCAAGGGCTACGAGAACCAGACCCTCTTTAAGCCCGGCAACGACTGTACAAGAGCCCAGATGCTGACCTTCATGTGGCGTCTTGCAGGTTCCCCCGAACCTAAGTCCGATAAGTGCCAGTTCCCCGATGTCAAATCGAGCGACTACTACTATAAGCCCGTAATCTGGGCTGTCGAAAAAGGCATCACCACTGGTTACGATGACGGCACATTCAAACCCGGGAATGTCTGCACCAGAGCACAGACAGTTACCTTCCTCTGGCGTATGGCAGGGAAGCCCGCGCCCAAGTCGGCCACAAACAAATTCTCTGACGTCAAGAAGACTGATTACTTCTACAATGCAACCCTCTGGGCTTCCGAGATGAATATCCTTGCAGGATACAGCGACGGAACCTTCAGGCCCCAGGGCCTGTGCTTGAGGCGCCAGATGGTAACTTTCCTTTACAAATACGATAAGTTTGTAAACAACAAATAATCAGATCTTGTCATTTATTTATTTTTCTACACCATTGCTGACGGGGGACAGCGCATAATGAGCAACTGGTATACTGCGGATACTCATTTCGGCTCGGATTCAAAAGAGGTCCTGGTTCGTGATAACCGGCCGTTCAAGGATATTAATGAGTATACAAAAGAGCAGGTAAGGATCTGGAACGAACAGGCATCTTCGGATGACACCATATACGTCATCGGAGATTTCTGTAACTGCGGTCCCGGGATCGAAAAGGATTTCAGGAGCGGCCTTGCCGTCTCAAAGCGGATAAATGCTCACATCATCCTCATTATCGGAAACAATGAACAGCGCGCTATTGACGAATGTTTTGACGGTTCTTTCGATAAGTTCCGCGAATACTGCCTGAATGATCCTTCATGTAGATTCGATGACGTAAAGCTGAATGACTATGTCGATATAAAGGGTGAGAAGTTCTTCCTGACGCATAAGCCTACTGACCACGCTAAAGACTGTCAGACCCTGTTCGGCCACACGCACAGATACGGCGGGCTATGGAAGCCTTTCGGATTTAATGTCGGCGTTGACTTGAACCACTTCAGACTGTTCAGTGATGACGACATAATGTTTATGCTCGGCCAAAAGAAGAAATACTGGGACGAGGACATGGCGATCAACAGTTAAGAATAAAGCCTTCCGAATGATCGGAAGGCTTTTTGTCGTAAATGGATATCTAATAGAATGACTGTTAGTCCAGCGGGCGCATCGTGGGAAACTTGACCCCGAAAACAGAATTATGTACGCCTCCCTCGGATAACTTCCGAGTATATGATATTTTCACCCCAGTGTTATTGCAGTATCTTCCGCCTGCCCACTATATCTTTCGGGGCAACAGATGTAAGAAAAGATGTAAGGGACTTCCCCTTTGTCGAGAATATTTTAAGTTTTTAACAGCCATTATCCCTCTATCCCTTGAAAACATTGAACTCTATTAATCATAGATTGTAATATTCCACGGCTTTTGTATACTTAAGCCCGATGGACAAAGATCAAGGGAGAACTCAAATGGATACAAAGGAATTCGGTTCGTTCATATCTTCTCAGAGAAAAGCTCAGGGATTAACGCAAAAAGAACTTGCGGACAATAGTAAAAAGAATAATCAGGAATTGTACGAGCCAGGAGTAATCCTGGCTCGTACTGTATAATGGAACAGTAAATCATCAGGATAATAGACTAAGACAAATCGTAGTTTGTGGAGATGATAAAGTGACGATAGAGAAATTACTGGAGAAACCATACTGGATCATAGACATTCTTCCTAAGCAGGTCCCTAAGGACAGCCCGGGGCAATATTTTGCAATCGAGGATTTCTTTCTTAAGGAACAGCTTTCGGAGATTAAGAAGAAGCATATCAACGTGATCCTAAAGTTGAACTGTTATAGGGATATCACGATAGATGATGAAAAGAATCCGGCACCTGAGCAGATCCGGGATACGATACTTGATCGATATGTTTACATTATGATAGGAGATGCCATGATCCTTTCAGAACCGGATGATACGCATTTGACGGTATTTAACCCTGATGAAGAATTGCTGGATCTGATCAAGGCTCTCTCTCCTTCGGAAGGATTATTTGTCTGGAAAGGAAACGCGGATGAAAGCTAAGTTAGAGCCGCTTACATTAGTGTGTCCGCAGAGAAACTGGGGAAATGGGCGGAGGAGTTCAGATGAAACTAAGACCTTATAATCCTGACCGGGATTTCGAGATAATAAAACATTGGATATCAGATGAAAGAACGCACGCTATGTGGTGCGCTAATCGTACAGAGTTTCCTCTTGAGAGAAATTCTTTCGATGAATTGTTGGAGGACGTTTCCTCAAGATGTGGAGATTCCCCGTATGTAGCTGTGAATGAGAGTGATAAACCGGTTGGTTTTTTCTGCTATTCGCTGAATCGTGATACCAATGAAGGAATGCTCAAATTTGTAATGGTTGATCCGGATAAACGCGGAATAGGGATCGGAAAAGAGCTGATTCGCCGGGCGGTACAATATGCATTTGATGTTACAAAAGCGGGGGCGGTACAACTAATGGTATTTACGGAAAACAATCGTGCAAAAAAATGCTATGAGAGTGTTGGATTTAGAGAGCGCCATACGGATCCGGACGCGTTCCATTATTTAAACGAATCATGGGGAAGATGCAATATGGTGATTGAAAACAAACAGTGCACTGACCAGTCTGACAATCCATGGAAAGAGATTAGTCTGGATGACTATGAGAATCATATGAGTCTGGACTCTGTAAAACAGTTACAGACAATGAACGCTATGATGAAGGACCAATTTGAATCATATCCTGTGGAGACGGCTATGATTCTCGGTGTGGCCGGTGGGAATGGTTTGGAACATATTGATCCCGCTAAGTACAAAAGAGTTTATGGTGTTGATATTAATGAGGAGTATTTAAGTGCTGTATCCGAGAGATATGCAGGTCTTTCGGATTTATTGGAGTGTCTGTGTGTAGACCTGGTATCCGATTTTGACCGCCTGCCACAGGCTCAACTTGTGATAGCGAATCTTCTTATCGAGTATATCGGTTATCCGGCCTTTCAAAGAGCAATTTCCGTGACAGAGCCGAAATATGTATCATGTATTATCCAAATCAATACAGATGAAGGAAAATGGGTTTCCGATTCGCCGTATCTCCATGCGTTTGACGGGCTCGATGCAATCCATCATCAGATGGAGGAGGACGCTTTGAGCGCTGCTATGAACGAGATCGGGTATCAGCGTATTTTTCTGGAAACGAGGGAACTTCCGAACGGAAAGGCGCTGGTAAGAGTTGATTTTTCACATAAACCCCAGTTTGCCGGGATAATGTGATAGTAAGTTTTATTCTGAATTATCTAATCCAAGCCCGAGAGCAATCTCGGGCTTTTAAATGGGTCTCAGGGACATCCCTGATAAGCTTTCTCTGTGTTTGTGTACACAAACGCGTTGCTTGCTGCTCCGTTTTCCACGGAGCAAAACCAAAATTCAAACACCTTCTTATGACAGAATAGCAGGAATACCTGCTTCAAGAAAAACAACGACCAGACTTTCATCCGGTCGTTGATCTTTGGGCACATCTTCCAGTCTTGTCGTAAATAGTGGTAAGTTAGTGGTAAGTAGCGTTCCTCAGAACTGTAGGTTACCTCGCAAACCCTTGTATTTATTGACTTTTTACGACGCCCATTACGTTTTTGGCGGAGAAGGAGGGATTCGAACCCTCGAAACCCTTTTGGGGTTTACGCGATTTCCAGTCGCGCGCCCTCGACCGGACTAGGCGACTTCTCCATATAGTGTCGTATTCGACACGCCCAAAGATTGTATAATCTTTGAAGCAATTTGTCAACAAGAGGTTATGCATGTGGTATAATCGCGTGGTATCGGCAAAAATATCTGATTTTCGAGAGGGAAAAGAAATGCGTAAAATAACCGGCAAGATAACAGCTGCGATCCTGATGATAACATTCCTGTTCTGCTTTGCAGGATGCTCCGGACAAAGATCGTCCGAGGCTACGACCACGACCACCAAAGCATACGACTACTATCTTCTTCTCGATACCGAGATAAGCGAGTTCAACTCGGTCTATACGCTCTACATGAGAACACATCCCGAGGAGATGAAGATAGATAAAGGCACAGGTAAGACCTATAACGGCGAAGAGTGTACCTTCACATATTCAACGACCGAGAAGTACAAAAACCTCACTCTGACCAAAAGCTATTCAGACAGGATGGTAGTGGATGAGTACTTCCGTTTGGATGACGGAAGCCTGTTCATGGCAAGGACCACTGCATATAGCGACGGGACCTTCGGACTTGTCGAGAAGTATATCGTAAGAGACAACAAAGTCCTGTTCCTGAACGAAGAGACCAAGACCGTTGACACCATCGCGGATCTTTCCACAGAGGAAGAATCAAAGGTTATGGGTGACAAAGACATGTTCCTTCATTTTGAAGACATAGAATATGTTTATGAGCAAAAGTAATAAACCTGCTAAAGATCATAATACTTTCAAACAGGGAATCCTTGACGGGATTCCCATTGCTTTGGGGTACCTGTCGGTATCTTTTTCTTTCGGTATACTGGCAGTAACGTCCGGACTTTCGGCCTGGCAGGCTGTCCTTATATCTTTCTTCAACCTGACATCGGCAGGACAGGTCGCGGGTCTGTCCATAATGACGGCATCCGGAGGGTTTATCGAGATGGCGGTATCCCAGATCGTAATCAACCTCAGGTACAGCCTGATGGCGATCTCCCTGTCCCAGAAAACGGATGAATCCGTTAATATCCCTGCAAGGTTTATCCTTGCCCACGGCATTACCGACGAGATCTTCGGCGTATCCGCAGGATCCGACCACCCTGTCGGGCGCAGATACCAGCTGGGGCTGATGATACTGCCTATATTAGGCTGGACAACCGGAACCCTGATCGGCGGCATCCTGGGATCCGTCTTCCCTGACTTCCTGGCGAATGCCCTGGCAATAGGGATCTACGGTATGTTTATCTCTATCGTGGTTCCCCGCGCCAAGCACAGCCGCAGCGTACTTATCTGTGTTCTTATCGCCTGCGCCCTGTCTTCTCTGTTCTACTTCGAACCCCATCTTGCAGGCACTGTGTCCGGCGGGTTCGCAACGATAATATCCGCGGTCATCGCGGCAGGGATCGGCTGCGCCTTCTTCCCTTCTGATGCAAAGGAGGAAGCGCAATGAATCCTTCGATGTTCGCGATCTATCTGGCCGTTATGGCGGGAACAACTTACCTTGTAAGGGTAATACCCTTCGTATTGTTCCGCCGCAAGCTCAAGAACCGCAGACTGACAGCATTCTTCGAATATATTCCCTATACGGTATTGGCCGCAATGACCCTTCCTGCCATGTTCTTTGCGACAGGCAACATCTATTCCGCCATCGCGGGATTCATTGCCGCCATGGTACTGGCTCTTCTCGAGAAATCCCTTCTTACGGTTGCCGTGGCAACCTGCCTTGCCACATTGGCTGTGGAACTTGTCAGCAGATACATGATCTGATAAACGATAATAAGAAAAATAAAAATGCCTCGCATTTTCCGCACAAGCGAAGCGCGGAGGACCTTTGCGAGGCATTGATATTTTATCTGGAGCCCCCAAACAGGCTTGAACTGTTGACCTCATCCTTACCATGGATGCGCTCTACCTACTGAGCTATGGGGGCGTTACGCGGAGTAAAGTATAGCATAAGCTATTGTCTTTTACAACAGGGATTCACCGCGTAGTGTTTGCGGGTATCTTCAGATGTTCTTCGGCTCCGGCATATTGCCGCTGACCATGTATGTATCGTAGTAGTGCTTGATTATGGCGCTTCTGGTAACGATACCGATGAATAATCCTCTGTCGTCGACCACAGGAACGAAGTTCGCGCTCAGGGAACTTGCTATAAGATCTTCTACTTTGTCGGTAACATGAGCCGTAGGATTGGCATGCTTCTTACGGTTAAGATCTATCTCACTTAAGCGGAAATTCTCAAGGGATTCGATCGCCATGGTGTGAGGCTCTCCGCCCTCGCCGCGTACTATAAACCACAGAAGATCGCCTTCGTTGACTGTTCCTACATAATAACCGTCTCTGTCGATAACGGGGACAGCCGTGTAAGAAGTATTATGCATCTTCTCAAGAGCCTGCCTCACCGTAAAATCCGAATACAGATAGGTGATATCTGCTTTCGGCTTCATAAAAAAAGCTACATTCATAATCGTTATGCTCCACCCAGATCCTTATCTATTGTTACGGAGAACGGTGCCGCAGTAAGTCCGTTTTGCGCATGAAGCGGGGTCGGCCCGTAACTCACATACGCATATCTTACCTTAGAAGGGTACACAACATTGGGGCAATTTAGGAGTACTGTTCTTCCGTCGAAGTCGATCGATGCCTCGGCGGGGAAGAAAACCTCGTCCTCACCTGCCACCTGGAATCCCGAATCCTCAACGGTATAAACTACTTCAAGGTTAAGGAGGGCATAGTCTCCTCCGAATGTTATCTCGACTCCCTCTCCTCTTCTTGCGTCTATTATGTAAGGGGCAACGGCATTGACATTGTCAAATCCGTAGACGAATTTCTCGGCAAGGAGAGCCAGTCTGTCGCCGACGGTCTTCTTGTCCGAAGGATGGAGATTGTCGAATTCGCCGCAGTCGATTATTACGGCCATGTAGACATTCGGTACATCTATAGCCACGATCTGCTGCTGTTCCCTCAATGTGGGCCAGCACATATCCTCGTAACCCATATATTTCTTCTCTTTGGAGATATACATCGGGAGCTGGCAGAAGAGGAAAGGCATCTCCTGATCGAAGAAGACTTCTCTCCACTCGGCGATAAGCGTGGTCAGGACAGCCCCGTATTCGTTGCAGCGCTCCCAGTCGGATTCACCCTGATAGAAGAGGACTCCTCTCAATGTATAAGGAGCGATCCTCAGTATCATGCTCTCGAAAAACGACCCCGGATGTCTTACCGCTTTGGGACCGATCGGAGGCGGCCAGGGGAATTCTCCCAGGTCACGGTCGGATTCCTTATAGGTCATGAACGGATTCTCTTTCAGGGCTTCGGCGAGTCTCTTGTTATAGCTTTCCAGTTTCTTCTCGTACTCTTCGCTAAGCTTCTCGTACTCTTCTTCTGTAAGCTCGTCACTGTCGCGCTCGAACTCCCTTAAGATCGTCTTGCCTTCCTTGGTGGACAGGAGCGAGTCAACTGACTGCCAGCATGAGATGGGAGAGCTGGTGTAACAGCAGCAGATTATACCGATCTTACTGTCGATCCTGGATTCGACCTCGCTTGCAAAGTAGTAAGCTACAGCGCTCATGTCGCCTGCCGTATCGGCATCTATCTTCACCCACTTCGACTCTTCCTCAGCTTTGGCCTGCGCATCGTCAAGGAATCCTGCAGGCGGCACTTCGTAGTAGAATATCTCGGTATCGGTGATCTTGTTTACGATAAACTTGGCATATTGGCTCCGGTTCAAAGGATATGCCATATTGGTCTGTCCTGCTGCCAGCCACACTTCGCCGGCCCAGGTATTATTGATCTCTATTACGGCATCTGCCGCGCTGATGCGGATCTTAAACGGTCCGCCGGGTTCATCTATGGAAGAAGAAAAAATAAGGAAGCTCCCGTCCTCTTCAAAGGTACCTTCACCTTTGGAGACGATCTCGCCTTCCTCATCCGTAACTTCACAGGAAATTATCGTCCCCTGGGCAGAAGCGGCATCATCACACATCCCGAACACACGGAGCTCGGCCCCCCATTGGAAGACCATATTATCCTTGAATATGCCGTTAAGTTTAATGACCATTGCCCCAGATGTCCCGCCGCAAAACGGACCCTTCGAATAATAGTTGTTCTAATATTATACAGCAATTTTGGCTATAAATCAGTTCTTGAGCAACTTTTGTTCAAAATGAAGGATAAGGCTTGTGGGAAGGGCCTTTGATGCAAAATGGAACAGTTTCTGGGAGAATTTATATACCAGGATCTTCCTGCCGCGGTAAGACGCTTTGAGCGAGGCTTCGGCAAGTTTGCCGGCGTCCGCGACAACATTCTTTCTTATTCCGGAGAACTCAGTCTCGCGCCCGTTTGTGGCCTTGCCAAGGAACTCCGTGGCCACAGGTCCCGGACAAACGGCCGTTACAACGATACCCTTGGGCGCAAGTTCGGCGCCGAGAGCCCGGGAGAAATTAAGCACATAGGATTTGCTGGCGGAATATACCGCAAAACCGGGCTGCGGAAGGAAAGCCGCAGAGGACGCGATATTGATGATCCTCCCGCCTTTTTTCTTCTCTTCCGAAGTCTTCATGAACGGCAATACGATCTTTGTGAGTAAAGTAAGGCTCTGACAGTTGACATTGATGGTAGCGGCGATATCTTCGAGTTCGTTGTTTTCCACATTGCCGCGCTTGCCGAGTCCTGCACAGTTGATAAGAAGGGCAACCCGGTAATCTCCCGAAGAAAGCCTGGTTCCCAAAGATTCAAGATCTTCGGGATCGGTAAGATCTGCTTTTACGGGACGGAGCCTTCTGTCTCCGGTCAGCGCAACCAGGGCGTCCAGTTTGTCGGAACGCCTGGCAATTATCCAGATCTCATCCAGTGTCTCATCGGAAGCGCATATCTCTTTTACGAAGGCTTCACCTATACCTGAAGATGCGCCTGTTATTACCGCGATTTCCTTCATCGGACGTCAGCCCTGTGATTCCCTTGCTTCGCCGGCATCATCCGAAGGATTCAACGGCAGACTGGAATTAAGGATAGAAGGTCTCTTGCCTTCAAGGGCCTTGCCGAGAGCAGGCGCGGAGGATTCTTCTTCAATGTGCTGTGAACCGTTAGGTCTTCTGATGCCGCCGTAAGCGGATTCTGTTTCCTCGCGGGGTTCAGACTGACCGTGTTTTGCTTTCGAGAAGAATGCCGCCTTGCGGGACGATCCGGAAGTAAAGCTGGTAGGTTCATCAGTATTCTTATTGGCGCGGACCTTGGCAGCCGACCCTGCAGCCGCAGGTGTAGCTGATGCTGCACCGGGCGCCGGGGCGAATCCGGGAACCGCACCGCCTGTCTCCTGCTGTCCCTGATCGATGGGCTTGAAAGGAGATGATCCGGATCTTGCGTAGTTATCCCAATTGGCTCTTACGGGCTTCTTTCTCTCGGAAGCAGCAGGAGCGACCCTGTCCTTGACAAGAGCGGAACCCAAAGCGTTCATCTCATCGGAATCAGGTCTTCTGTGTTCGAATTTGCTGATGGAAGCGCGATACGAAGTATCCTTCTTCTCCTGTTCCCAGACAGGCTTGGTCGGAGCAGCCTTCTGACTGTCGGGTGTTACCTGCATCTTCTTGGCCTGTTCCCAGATAGGGATCTTAGGCTCGGCTTTAGGCTTTTCAGGAGACGAAGCTTCCGTCCTGCCGTTTGCCCAAACGGGCTTATTGGCTTCGGGTTTTGCCTCAGGGGCGGAAGTCTCTTTTCTGCCCTGTTCCCAAACGGGTTTTGTGGGAGATGCCTGTTTATCGGCGGCAGGATCTTTTATCTTCGCCTTCTCCCATACAGGGATAGTCGGCTTAGGCTGAGACTTGGAAGCAGCCTGAGCTTCCTTTGTCTTCTGAGCCCATACAGGCCTGTTCTGAGCGGGAGCCTTAGCGGAAGGCTTATCATTGCCTCTCTCCCAAACAGGCTTGGGGGGAGCCTCCTGCTCTTTTGCAGGAGCGGGAGCGTTTTGCTTGAACGGTGTGGAGTAAGCCTGTCTTTGAGGCTTCTCCCAGACCGGTCTGGTGGGTGCCTCCTGGGCGGGCTTCATTGCGGAAGGGATCTTGGGACCGGAACTGATCACGGATCCGCCCGGGTGCTTTACCTGCTGTTCCTTTAATTCCACTTCGGCAACCTTCTCTGCATCGGCTGCCGCTTTCCTTGCTGCCGCAGCTTCCGCAGCAGCCTTCTCTGCAGCTGCCTTAGCAGCTTCTGCCTTCTCGGCGGCCCTCTTAGCAGCGAGCATTGCTTCTTCTGCTTTCTGCTGGGCAATCTGTTCATCCATATCCATATCGGTAGGCTCCTTAGCCGGTACTATTGGAGTTTTCTTCGCAGGTCTTGCGGCTGCAGCCTGAACTGCAGCTGCCGTATGCGTAATGTTCTTGCTTGCTTCCGGACGGCTGACCTGAGCCTGTCCGGGTCTGTTCACCTCAGTTCCGGAACTTGCGAATGCATGCCCTGCCTGCGCCTGATTGACGGAGGCTGAAGCCGGTCTTTTGACAGGTGCCTTGGGAGTTGCGGGCTTGAAGACTTCGGAAGTCTCCATTGCCTTAAGTTCTTTCATTGCCGAAGCGGTGTTATATGCGCCGGAACCTGACCTGTAGGATGCGGATCCCAATACGATTTGGGAATCCAGACGGTTGCCGGTCGCTTTGCAGTACAAAGCGGGAACGCCGGGGATCATCCTGATGGCGCTCTCCTTTGCCGTATAATCCTTGATCTTGTTGAGATAAACATATCTTCCGACGAGGAGCAATACCAGGACACCCAGGACAATGATCCAGGCATTATTCTTGACGAATCCGCCTCCCGCTGCACCTTTGCCGCCCTTCGCATACAATTCCCTGATCTCATCATCAGACATGCCGTCATAGCCGCCGTCGGAAGGATCTGAAGGGATAGTCGGGTCGGACGGGACAGTATCGTCACCTGCAGGAAGGATTACCGGAGCTGCAGTAGTTGTCTCTTCGGAAGTCGTGGTGGTCGTCTCTTCAGCCGTCGTAGTAGTCTCTTTGGTCTCTTTGGCCTTGGTAGTAGTTGTCGTTGTTGTAGTAGCCTTTGTCGTTGTTGTCGCGGCGGTGGTTGCCTTCGCTGTGGTAGTGGCAGCCGCAGTGGTAGTCGTTGTCGTAGTAGCCTTAGTCGTCGTTGTCGCGGCGGTGGTCGCCTTTGTTGTAGTCGCGGCGGTCGTCGCGGCAGTTGTCTGTGTAGTATCTGAGGTCTGCTGGGAAGCAGCCGTTGCAGGCGGAGTTGTCGGAACCGGTGTGGGGGTATCGGTAGGAGCCTGTGTAGGAACAGGGGTCGCGGTAGGCTCAGGTGTAGGAGTTGCCGTCGGCTTGGGAGTCGGGGTTGCAGCAGACTTTACAACCTTGTAGCTGAAACTCGGAAGGCTTATTCCGTTTCCTACTCCGGTACCTGCGGCGGAGAACACATATCTGGCATTGCCTTCATGGTAACGGACAACAGCTGTCAGCTTCTCGGTGCCGTTACCGCTGAAACTTATTACATCACCGGAGATCTTGGACCAAAAGATGTCATCCTTATTGGTCTTTACGTTGATCCTGACCTCATCACCCTCATTGAGATCCCAAAGAGCCACCTGGATCGTTGCTTCGTCCGGATCACCCGAAGAATGGGCGCCTGCCCACATTCCGGGATCGGCCCAAACCGTAGAAGCGGGCCCGGCGGCCAATACGACCGACAAGCACACACTCATGCAAACCAACAAAACGACCAGCCTCTTCGCTTTGAATATCCTCACGTTCCAACCTCCAAATGCGGGTTCGGATATTTTTACCGAACCACCCCGTATAAAAAATTATACGACCTCGGGAGGATTTATTCAACTTTATTATATTAAAGGGACTGATGACCCTTCACAAGACCGGCCGCTGCGGCGGTCCGGCGCAGGGTAAAATCAGACGATCACTCCGCCCAATGCGACAAGATCGCCTTCGTAAAATACCGCGGACTGACCGGGAGCCGGAGCTCTGACCGGCTCATCGAAAACTGCGGTTATCTCGTCTTCGCCGGTCCTTGTGACAGTACACGGGGAAGCGGGATGGTGATATCTTATCTTGCCGCAAAGCCTTATCCCCGTCCCTTCCGGTATATCGCCGATACCCATGAAGTTCAGGCTGCGGCAGATCACTTCGCGCTTAAAGAGGTCTTTATCATCACCTATTACGACTACATTGTTCACGGGATCTATCCTCGTAACATACTGCCTCTCGCCAAGAGCGATCCCAAGGCCCCTTCTTTGTCCGACCGTATAGTTGATAATGCCTTTGTGGTAACCCAGGATGTTGCCTTCAGTGTCAACAAAATCCCCTTCCGGAGGAACATTGCCTTCAAGACTGTCTTCAATGAAAGCAGCGTAATCTCCGTCGGGAACAAAACAGATCTCCTGAGACTCTTCTTTGTTATACACTTCGATCCCTGAGGCTTTGGCGATCCTGCGGACTTCGTCTTTGGCAAGCTGTCCGAGAGGGAATATCGTCCTGGCCAGCATATCCTGGGACAGGCGGTAAAGCATATAGGACTGGTCCTTATCGGCATATTCGGATGTCTGAACCGCAAGCCTTCCCGAAGGGACCTTGAGGATACGGGCATAATGTCCCGTGGCAACAAACTGAGCGTTATGGTATGCCGCCGCCTTCATGAGTCCTGTCCATTTGATGTCGTGATTGCATCCGCAGCAGGGATTAGGTGTCCTGCCTGCCCGGTATTCTTCGACAAAGGGATCCACAACATCCCTTTGGAACTCCGCCTCCATATTCACTACGGAATAAGGGATCCCCAAAGTCTCGCAGGTCTTCGCAGCCTCCGACACTTCGCAGCATCTGTTGATGTCGTGCCATATCTTCAGGGTAACACCATAGACATCGTATCCTGCCGCCTTAAGGAGAACACACGCAACTGCGGAATCGACTCCGCCGGACATACCTACAACAACACCTGCCATCAAAAGATCCTCATATCAGTGGAATATTCCTTCATCGTAAAGACCGATAAATCTGTCGGACACCCTTCGCACTTCATCCTTGGCGGAGACAAAGGCCTCCACGCACTTCGGATCGAAATGTTCACCGGAACCTTCTACTATTATCTCCATGGCTTTCTCAAAAGGGAATCCTTCCTTATAGCTTCTTCTGGATACCAGCGCATCGAAAACATCAGCGACTGCCATTGCCCTCGCAGACAGCGGGATATCTTCTCCCGCAATGCCGTGAGGATAACCTTTGCCGTTCCACTTCTCGTGGTGGTACTCGGCCAGGTTCCTTGCCTCGGTAAGGTATCCGGGTTCAGGAACAAGATCCATGGCCTGATTGATGATATCACGTCCTGCGATCGTATGGTTCTTCATTATCTCATATTCTTCATCCGTCAGTTTTGCGGGTTTGTTCAGTATCGCGTCAGGCACCTTGATCTTGCCAACATCGTGAAGAGGCGCCGAGATAACGACATCGTCGATATATTCATCCGTGATGATATCCGGATAGAGTCCCTGTCTTCGCATCTCTTCCAGGATGATCCTGACGTATGCCGCAGTCTTCCTTACATGGTCTCCCGTGGATTTGTCACGGCTCTCGACCATGTCTGCCAGGACTATGATCAAGGCATTCTGCATCTTGGAGATCATCTCCGTCTTGTTCTGGATCTCCTCGACATAATTGACGGAATCTTCGGAAGTCTTCCTGAAGGAACCGTACAAATGCTCTATCTCATCCCCCGTCCTGATATCAAGATCCCTGAGCTTATCGATACTGATCTTCCTCGATTCTTCGGACTCGTACGCGAACGCTCCGGCACGCATGGCCATGGAGTTAAGAGGCAGTATGAGATAGTATTCAACGAGCCACATGACCAGTACAAGGATCACGATGAAGAACGCAAGGAACAAAGACATGAGTCCGACAAAGAAGCTTATGAGCCTCTGGGTAATGTCGTACATCGACACATCGACAGCGGCATAACATACACATTCTCCTGATCTGTTATAAACAGGCTGATAGACCGTAAGAAGCCACCCGTATGTATCATTGGTGATTATCGGCTCGATCTGCTTGCCGGCAAGAAGATCCGGAATATAGTCTTTGAAAGATTCATCGAAAGGTATCACCTCTCCGGGCTTGCTGCCTTCAACCTCCTCGGCATCAAGATCGAAGACCACATGGCATCCGTCCTCCCTGATCTGGTAAACATAGATATATTCGATATCGGGAGACCCTGCCTTCAGCGCATAGAGCCTGTCTTTGATATCCCTGTACTCGACCATCAGTTCACCGTACATCATGTAATGGTCGACCTTATTGGGATTCATCATCCCGGCGGCAACGCCGGCAACACCTGTTGCCAGATCCTTATGTTCCTTTATCGTTGCCTCGCGGAACCGTACGGAACTTATGGTTCCGGCAATAGTCGCAACGGTCATGAATGACACGAAGAGAATAAGCATTATCTTCGTCCTGAGTGACATCAGTCTCGTATCCGAATGCCTTGCCTTATGAGCTTCGTCGGCCGACAGCGGACGCTGCTTCCATCCCTGGAACTTAAGTATATCCCGGATCTTTCCGGGGATGAACTTGAGAGCTATGAGAGCTATGGCAACCGTAATTATCTTATCCGCTATATCAACGATAAGATTGGCCGAAAGAGTTGCCGCGAGGACATTAGTCATTCCCATCTCGTACAGTTTGGTGCTGAGGTTCTCGGTCTCCAGCGGGACTCCCTCCAAAAACCAGGGCAATACCGTACCGAGACCTCCTCCCAATGCGGCAAGGGCCAGGATAAATCCTGCGATCCCAAGAGGCTTCTTAAGCAGCCTCCTGTCGGAAAACCACGCGGACACCACCGCGATAAGGACATTGATCACGGCATAGTACAAAGATGAGAAATCAGTGATGGCAGCGATACCGTTAGTAAAGAATCCTACGATGACACCGGGAAGATATCCTCCGATGACTGCCACAACGACAGTTCCGATGGTATCAAGATACAAGGGGAGTCCCAATGCGGAAGACAGCTCCTTAAGTCCGACATTGAGAGCAATGCCGAGCACGCAAAGGATGAGACCGCCCAGATATGAACCTTTGTATTTGATATTGATTCCGTCTTTATCTGACATAGGTTATTCCCCCGCACCGGTCTATTACATCAATAAACGCCGATATAATATTTTACTCTTTTCGGGGAATAAATTAAAGCGGAACCGCGGTTATCACTCATCAAAGAGCACAGTCGAGAAATAACGTTCTCCCGTATCGGGAAGGACCGTTACGACCCTCTTGCCTTCACCAAGTCTTTGAGCAAGCTTTAAGGCCGCGGCAACATTCGTTCCGGAAGATATCCCGCACATAAGCCCTTCTTCACGGGCAAGCCTCTTGGCAGTATCGATCGCTTCGTCGTCAGTTGCCACATATATATCGTCGTATATCTCACGGTTCAGGATGTCGGGGATTATACCGTCGCCTATACCCATCTGCATATGTGTACCGATGGTGCCTCCTGCCAGGATGGCAGCGTTCTCCGGTTCTACCGCCCATATGACCATGTCGGGGTTCTTCTCTTTGAGGATCTCCCCGATCCCGGTCAGAGTCCCTCCTGTTCCGATGCCGCTGCAGAACCCGTCGATCGGACCTCCGGCCTGTTCTATGATCTCCAGAGCCGTAGCCTTCTTATGTGCCAGCACATTGTTGATGTTGGCGAACTGCTGGGGAACGAACACCTTGGGGTTGGATTTTTGCATATTCAGTGCAGTGTTAAGGCATTCTTCTATGCATTTGCCGATATCGCCGGCGTCGTGTATGAGACGGACCTGCGCGCCGTAATGGCGGACGATCTTGCGCCTCTCTTCACTTACCGAGTCCGGCATGATGATTATCGTCCTGTAACCCAGTACGGCTCCCACCAGGGCAAGTCCTATTCCCTGATTGCCGGATGTGGGTTCCACTATTATGCTGTCCTTATCGATAAGACCTTCTTCTTCAGCTGCCCTGATCATGTTAAGAGCAGTCCTGGTCTTAATGGACCCTCCCACATTGAGAGCCTCGAATTTTACCAGCACCTCGGCACTTCCGGGCGCAGGCATCCTGTTAAGTCTGACCAGCGGTGTATTGCCTACCGCTTCAAGTATGTTGTTGTATGCCATGTTCTGTCTCCATTCAAAAATACCTCATGTATTCTACAACAATAACGGGGCAATATGTTAGACTTATCGATATTTGTTTGGGAAGGAGGCCTTTCTTGGGACTGGCAGGCAAGATATACAGCAATCTGACACCGGCTGTTCTGATAATCTGCTTTATAGTGATCGCAGCTCTTCTGGCAACGGTCATCCTCGCCAGGATGTCCGTATTCAACCGCAAGATAAGGATCGCGGTAATCTTGGTATTCGTTGTCTATATGGCAGGCTTCCTTTATGTCACCCTGTTTTCGAGAGAACCTTCGACGGAATCGACCATTGTCCTGACGCCCTTTGAAGGATACCGGCAGTCGCTGCAGTTTAACCCGGGGTTCATTGACTTCCTCAAACTCGTTTTTCATAAAGAATTCTCAGAGGCCTTAAACACAGTAAGGGTGACTTCCGTAAGCCGTCTGGAAGAGAATCTTCTCAATATACTTCTGTTCGTACCCTTCGGATTCCTTGTCCCCACAATGGGCAAAAAACTCCGCAAGCTCCTGATCATCGTATTCCTCGGAATGATGTCATCTCTTGCGGTGGAACTGGTGCAGTTCTTTACGGGTCTGGGGATCTTCGATATCGACGATCTTCTCAATAATACGATCGGCGCATTCATCGGATATATACTGTTCTTCTTCTGTATCAAGTTCGTCGTTCGCGACAGGAAAGCCAAAGCAAAACAGTACATTAAAGACAATCCCGGAGCGCCCCGCCTTCAGGAGAACGATCTTTGGGACGACATCACCCTGCCCGAGCATGTCGGACGCAAGGTTCACGAACACTATAAAGTTACTTCATGAGAGCTTCCATATCGGTGGCATAACACCACTGACCGCCCGTCAGGTTCCCGAAAAAGTACTTCGTCGAAGCTGACTCGCACATAGTGTACATCCTGCCGTCAACGAATTCGATCTCCTCCGACATAGGCGGGAACTTGATATCTTTTATCTTCGAACTGCTGTCGAGAGCATAAAGCGGAACTCCCGCAAACTCACCGATCCCGCAAAGTTTGGAAGAATCGTAGACCCCGATAGTTGAGAACGCCAGCGCATAAGACGATGAAGTATATATCTTTCCGTTCTGCCATGCCATACCCTGAACCTGATCGGGCAGAGCATATGCCGCGCAAGGATACATCTCGACTCCGTACATGGAATCGGGTGAATCGGACAGCTCGTACTCGAAAGCAACAGCCTGAAGATAGTCGCCTGAAAGAGTCGTAAACTTATGGGAATCCGGAGTACGGTAATTAGGCTCGCGATAGAACTCACCTGCCACGAGCTTGCCGTCGTAAACCGTGGTAAATGCTACCTGAAGAGCCATTCCGTCGGGAGTGGACAGATGGAATCTTCCCAGAGTCTGAACAGTCGCCCCGTCTTTGGCATCCATAACTTCGCCCCGGTTAAATACATAGAGGCTGTCGTCTTCTCCGCTGGCAACATAGATATAGTCCGAATAAGTGGAAAGTCCCCCGGCGTGAACGATAAGGTCCTCTCCGAATTCATCTTGGAGCTTAACCCTTCCTTGGGATGTGCCCGTCTCCTTATCTACTCTCCATATATCCGTGGAAGATCCGTCCTTGCTGTACCCTGTCACCAGGAATACTTTGGCGTCTTCATCCCACGCTATACCCTGAGGTACGAGGCCTTCTGCAAGACCCGGGATCTTAAAGCCTTTATCGGAGGCCTGATAGTATGAACTTACGGGTATCCTGAAATACAGTCTTGCTCCCAAAAGGACGATAACGATAAAGATCACGATCCCTACGAGGATCTTTACGATCACCGGAACTTTTCTTTTCTTTGCGGCCATATCCTAAACCTCCCTTTATCCTTATTGCGGTTCGCTTCCCCAGATGTTTGTTCCTGCGCTTTCGACAACGATATTGCCGTCGCCTGCCAAAGAGTAACTTGCAGCCGAATCCATGTTCTGCCAATCCGAATAATGTATGGAGAAATTGATCGTCAATGTTCCTCCCGGACCTATGGATCCGGCATCGGGAAGTGACATTGTCAGGATCTTGTTGCAGGAGGATGTTGCTTTTCCGGGTTCTTCATATTTTCCCGTAACTCCGTTGACTCCGGAATACGCGCCGTCCGATTGGATGAGACCGGAATAGTAGCAGTCGAACACCAAAGACTTGCTCTTGTCGCAAACGAAGAAATATCTGACATTCAAAGACTTAAGATCGATCTTGTCCTTGCCGGTATTCTTTATCTCCATTGACCCCGAGATGCAGTTGCCGGAACGGCTGTCGTACTTCATCGTAACCTTTGCTTTATCGGTGGCTTTCCCCGTTGCCGCCGTGACGGCGGTTCCGTCGGTTGCCTGAGTAGTCCCGGAAGGTTTTGTATCACCGGTGCCGTCCGTTACAGGTGTCTGATCCTTGCCGTCAGCAGAAGGCTCATTACCCCATACCAGCCTGCCTGCGTCATAGAGACATATGCCGCGTCCCGCAAGATCCTTGTAAGACGGATCGTTGGAGTTGTCCCATGCACCGTCGGGATTCCTCATCCTTACCTGTATCTCGGACTTATAGTGTTCCTGTCCTCCGGGATAGAGATTGCCGTCGTCAAAGACAACTGACAGATAGTAAAGATTCTTGTCTTTGTTCCAGGGTTTCATACCGTCAACACGGCCGCTCTGCATATAGTTGGATGTAACCTCCAAAGACCCGGGATCCTTGACTTCGGACAGGTCCACGAAGTAACGGAGCTCCAGCTTATCCGACTTTCTTGCGGGCCAGGCTGTCTTGTTATATACGAGTGCTTTGATCTCGATAAAATCCTGACCGTCAACATTAACGGAGCCTTCCACGGAATACTCATCCCCTGCGGGTTCTACCGCACCGAAATCTTTTATGGTCTTACCGTGATATTTGCCGTACATCTTGGCCAATATCCCGGTGAATCCCGCATTGTAATCGCAGGCTACTTCGTTGGCAGTATAATCCGATACGGTATCGTTATATCCGTCATTTGCATCAGGTCCTCCCACCAGAGCACCGTAAAGCGTATGGCGGTGTTCTGAAGGCTCGTTCATGTTGTTGGAATAAGATCCCTGAGCTGTCCTGTGGTGAGGGTGCTCGGGAGGGTTCTCTCCGAATCCCACCACGAAAGATCTTCCGGAAGATCCGAGAGCATAATCGATCTGGGATTGGGCGAATTTCTGATACTTATCGGTCTTGCCCGCGTCACACTTGCCGCTGTCGGCATAAACCGCCGCAACGAATGCCGTGGTCGTTGCATATCTCAACGATCCCCAGGTATCAAGCCATGCAAGTCCCTTGGGGCTGTATGTGATCTCGCTGCACCAGAAATCCAGGTATCTTTCCACTGCATCGGTATATGTTTTCTCACCGGTGATCTTGGCCAGGAGCACCGCTGCGCCTATATGGACATCGTCCCAGCACATCGACCAGTTATAGTCCTGATTCGCCTGGGAATAACAGCTTTTGGCGTTATCAAGATATGTTTTGTCTTCCGTTGCAAGATAGAGCCATGCCCCGGCCCATGCAAGTTCATCGTAGAAACCGCTCCAGGAATCGTAAAATCCGTTAGCGGCTGTATATCCTGCATCAGACCTGGTCTCGTCGGCGAACTTATAAAGGCTCTTGGCATGTTTCAGACACTCATCCGAATATGCTTTATCCGATGCGGCGAAAACGATACTTGCGGAAGCCAGCGCCGCTGCAGCTTCACCTGCCACCGCGGACCCCGGGTTATCCATTGTGACCTTGTAAGAAGGCCTTGACATGCTCATCGCTTCCGCAGGTCCCCACCAGGAATGGTCGGATCCGCCGTCGCCTACCTGATAGTAATATGTGTTGTCGTCAGGATGGCACTTGATGAGATAATCCGTTACCCACTTGATGTCACCCTTAACATAATCCAGCTGTCCCGCTTCCTTATAAGCATCTTCGGACTCCGTTACTGACCAAGCCAGAACGGCTGCGGAATATGCCATGGGAAGATTGAACTTTACATGGTCTCCGGCATCATACCATCCGCCCGTAAGATCGATCCCGTTATCGGAACCGTCAGACATCCCGCTGTCGCCTCTCCAGTTGCATCTCGTCTCATCGGGAAGATCTCCGGATCTTTGAAGTTCATAGAACAGCAAAGATTTCTGCAGCGCCTCGCCATAGTTATAAAGACCTGTTCCTTCGATGCCTTCATATCCCGAACCCTTCTCAGACAGACCCTGTGAAGATCCTTCACTGTCGGAAGCAGAGCTCCCCGCACTCTCCTGCGCAGGGTCTTCCGGGACCGTCCCGGTGTAATCGGGGTTCGTCGTACTCTCGGAAGTTCCTGCATTAGTGACTTTCGAAGTTTCTTCCGAAGAACCTTCGGACGTTGTATCCGTTACTTTCCCGGGTTGATCGGGATCTTGGGACTTTATATATTCTTCAACAAATGAACAGCCCGTAAGCATTGACAGGCAAAGGACTGAAGCTATGATCTTTTGATATTTCATTTGCAAACCTCTGGCAGATTATTATCGTTATTAAGTATAATTCACTTCAGTCAAGTTTTGGGGCATTCTTTTCGGGGTTTGGTGGTATAGTCAACATATAATCTTGTTTACGGAGAATGATCGCTTTGAACAAAGACCTTACGCGCGGCAAAGCGGGGCCTGCCCTGTGGAGATTCTGTCTGCCCCTGTTCGGGAGCATGATATTCCAGCAGCTCTATAATATCGCCGACAGCTGGGTCGCGGGAAGATTCATTGATGAGAATGCCTTGGCTTCAGTCGGCATCAGTTATGAGATCACCCTGGTCTTTATTGCTTTTGCGTTCGGATGCAATATGGGTTGCTCGGTCATAACAGCCCTCTACTTCGGCTCGAAGGACAATGCCAAGGTCAGGACCACCGTAACTACCGCTTCCATCGCGACCGGGATCCTCTGCGTTACGTTGGGATCTTTGGGACTTTTGTTCTCAGAGCCCCTTCTCCGCCTGATCAATACCCCTGATGCGGTCTTCGCCGATTCTTTGATCTATCTTAGGATCTATCTGTTGTCGGTGCCCTTCGTCTTCTTCTATAACCTTGCGACCGGTATCTTCTCGGCTCTCGGGGATTCCGTAACGCCTTTTATCTTCCTGGCTTCATCCTCAATAGCAAATATCGGTCTGGATATAGTCTGCGTGAAGACATTTTCCATGGGAGTTGCGGGGATCGCGGGAGCAACCTTCATATGTCAGAGCATAGCCTGTATCCTTGCCGTCATTACGGTCATCATACATCTTCGGGGACTTAAGGTATCCAAACGGCCGAAGATCTGGGATTCACATATATTCCGCAAGATAACCGCCATCGCGGTGCCGACAACCATACAGCAGACATTCATATCCGTCGGCAACATCATGATCCAGGGCATGATCAACGGTTTCGGCGAATCCGTCGTGGCGGGATATTCTGCCGCGATCAAGCTCAACAATCTGGTGATCACGGCCTTCACTACACTTGCAAACGGAGTATCCAATTTTACGTCTCAAAATATCGGAGCAGGAAAGTACCACCGGATCAGGGAGGGCTACCGTGCATCCCTTATGATGGTCATCATATTGTCCGTTCCCTTCGTTATCCTTTATCTCGTCTTCAGACAACCCCTTCTGGGATTCTTCATCGAGAACCCTACTCCGGGATCTGTTCAGGCAGGCAGCCTCTTCCTGATAACGACAGTACCCTTCTACCCCGTTGCATCCGTTAAGATCGTATCGGACGGGATACTGAGGGGCGCCAGGTATATGAACAGGTTCATGGCGGCAACATTCACTGACCTCATACTAAGAGTCGTTCTGGCCGCCGTTCTGTCTTCGACTTCATTAAGTTATGCCGGGATCTGGTATGCCTGGCCCATCGGATGGGTCACGGCTACGGTAATGTCGTTCCTGTTCTGCAGGAAAGCATTAGATTACGGGAAAGCTCCGTAAGGTCCGGTTCTTAAGTGTTTGTAACACTGTTACATAGACTTGATCTTATCACATACGGCTTTGGCCAGGCTTCTGTGCCCTTCCTCCGTCATGTGAAGACAGTCTATGTCTGATGCCCGGACATACTTTGCCGCATCCAGGAACTCACACCCGCATCTTTGAGCAACGAATTCATACCACTTAGCCAGGAGCTTGGACTGCTCGACGCTGTATTCGTTGAAGAAAGGAGCAAAATCCGTCTCATCCACTCTGTCTCCCAAAGGCGGAGGCGCGATGATGAGGATCTTGGTATCCGGTGTCTGGTTATAGAACTTAAGGTGTGCGCTCATCTTCTCGATCATCGTCATAAGGGAACCTGCGATGTCGGGAGCGGGAAGTCCGAACTTGCGCTTAAGGTCATTGGATCCCAGCATGATGATGATGATATCCAGAGGCTTATGGGATTCGATCATGGGCAGACAGTAGTCCAGGCCGCGCTTGGTCCCCCATTCCCAAGGGTCCTCCAAAGCAATGGTACGGCCGTTCTGGCCTTCTTCGACTATCTCATATCCGTCTCCCAGAAGTTCCGCCAAGACTCTGGGCCAGCGGCCGGGGAAGCGTGAACCTGTTGCAGGATCATATCCCCATGTGTTGGAATCGCCGAAGCATAAGATCCTTTGCACTGCCATAAGATATCACCCCAGGAGTTTATTGTATGTATATTCGTGTTCCGAGAAGTACTGGTCAGCGAAAGGTGCCTGAGCTATCGGAATGGCACCCATCTCCTTGACCGCTTTCATGTACGGGCGGCAGATCTTGACGATGGCCTTGAAGTGATCTGCAAGACGGTCGTCCGCGCAGTCCATGACGCACAGATATGCGCGTCTGGAAGGGTTGTTCTTCTCAGTCTGAAGGACTATGCCGATCTTAACGATATCGGAATGCATACCGCAGTATTTGCGGATAGCTTCTCTCATAAACCTGTATTCTCCCGCTTCCGGCGGAGGCGCCAGCATAACTTCTATATGCTGCTCTTCCGGCTGGGGAGCTCTTCCTGCAGGACCGTTCAGGACACCCTCAGCACCCGCCTGCTGTGCAGCTTCCTCACCGAACTCATTGATGTACGCCGGGGAATTGCATATACCGTTAACGGCTTCCAGAGGGAGCCTTACTGTGACGGGACCGAAAGGATTGATGAGGATTCCCTGATTTCCGCCGCCCCTGCCGATGGAAGCCACCTGAGGGAAAGGCAGTGCCAGTGTCGAGTTAACTTCGAATCTGAGGTTGTCGGGACGGTTGCGGTTGAGACAGAGTTTATCGGTAAAGACAGGGAATAACTGTGTTCCTCTGTCGTCCTTGAGGGACATGAGGCCCACCTGTCTTGAAGATCCTTTGCCGCGCATAACCTGAGTGGGAGTCAGGAATTCGGAATGGACTGCAGCCTCGGCAAGAACACCGAAGAAAGACTTGTCAGAATCAAATCTTGCATATTCCATCGTAAGTCCCAGAAGCTTCGGATTCTCCGGACCTTCTTCATAACCTTCACCGCCGTGAGCCTTAACGTTTGTAAGGACCGAATACTTATCCAGGGGATTGGAAGCCTCCTCATCGGGAGTCTCGGCCTTAGGAAGATCTCCTCTCTCCAGGTCAACCTGAACCCTGTCATCTGATATCTCATCTATTTGCTTGCCCATAACGGACAGCCCTACGACCTTTGTCGTTGTCATCCTGTTGGTATTGGAATGGTAAAGATAGACTTCCATGCCTTTAGCTATACGGCCTCTTACGATGCCGGACAGGACGAGTCCGTCAGGTGCCAGAGGTTCCGTGGAGGGAAGATCATCGGCAACCATATAGAATCTGTCATCTCCCGCTAGATCTATATATTCGCTTGAAGCCCTGGTTGCAAGGTCCTCGGCCTCCTGACGCTTCTGCGCTACAGCCTCGGTCGCAAGCCTTCCTTCTTCCAGGCGGGCAGCCTTCTCAGCTTCAGTCTCTTCTTCAACCTCGCTGATGATCCTCATCTCTTCGGACAGATCGACATCCTGCTCTTTGGAAGGAGCCTGATCACCCTTATCCTTGTTCTTACCGAATCCGAATAAACCCATTTTATTTACCTCTTATCAGTTTTATCGCAACAGATTATACCACGAATCGACCGGATCAGTCGTAAATGCCTGCTCCCGTCTGAACAAAGTACATCCAGTATGACCCGTAGAAGATCAGGCACAGCAGTGAGAACACGGCAACGAGAGCGCAGATGCCGTACAATGACATCTTTATCAGAAGCCCTGCAAGGCCGTCTTTTTGACGCCTTCTGTTAAGAGCGGAGATACCCCGTGCCAACGTATATGCCAGAGGGATCACGATCGGAACGACATATCTCATATTCTGGGAACATACAGCCTTGTACTTAAGACAGAAGCTCACATATGAAGAGATCTCGGCAACAAAGAGCACTGCCATGGCGCAAGCTTCATAACGGTAGGTTCCGCGTCTTATATCAACGACCGTAAAGACCGCAAGACATGCTACAGAAGCTACGGCTATTATCGTAAACAGCGTAAGCATAAGTGAACCGCAGGTCATAAAGAATCCGTTCTGCTGGAACATCTTCTCGTCGAAAAGCGACGTCTTAAGGAGCGCAAGGAACATCTGATAATCCTTGTCCTGCTCGTTAAAGAGTACGAAAGGAACCTGGGCCGACAGGCCTTCAGCAGGAAGGAAGATCCTTTGTACCGCAGAATATCCCGATACATCCTGAACGGCAGAGATATTGAATTCATTTACATAACCTATGGGAACTCCGTAACGGATGAGATTCCTTAACGGGAACCACAGTCCCAGAGGGAACACTACTGCGGCAAATGCCGCAAACTGTCCTATGAGATACGGGACCTTGATATTCTCCCTGCCGTAACCTTCCTCCATCGAACGGGCCTTGGGATTAAGCTGATACAACAGCTTTGCCAGGAATATGAACGCGACGGGAACAGCGATAAGACCGCCCGAGAGCTTGCCCATCATGGACAGCCCGATAGCGGCGGCGGTAAAGAGGATATATCTCATCTTCGGTTCACGGTACCACAACAGCGCGAACCAGAATGCCAGGAACGCGAAGAATACCGATACGGAATCGTTGTTGACAGAAGCGGACAGTATCAGGAATTCCGGAAGGAACATGGTAAGGCACATGGTGAAGATGACGCCCGGACCCGATATCTTGAAGTACCTGATTATCTTATATATCAGAAGCCCCGATGCCGTTGAGCAGAACAGGGGGATCATCTTGATGACCTCGTAATTGTCTGCCTGTGAAGGGAATATCCACGAATTGATCTTTATTGCAAACGCGGAGAGGAAGTAATGCAGCGGGGGCTGATAGAACTGGGCGAGTTCCCTGACATCCTTATCGATGAGATTCCAATGCTTAAGCGTATAGAGGATATACGTATCATGAGTGCCGTAGAAAGTGTCATCGAAGAATGCCATATCATGCTGATACATATGGGTTATCGGCGTATAAAGCACAACCGTAAGCCTGGTCCAGAACGACAGTATCATGATGAGCAGGACCACATCCCTTGATGTGATCTTGCGCAGTACGATAAGTGTAATGAGAACGGACAGGATCATTGCCACCCCGCCTATGAATATCACCCAGAACAGGTTCCCCGGAACCCCGTACATTCCCTGTACCGGACCTGCCTCCAGGAGGCGGTCTGCGATTATCTCAAACAGGAAGAAAGATATGACACCGCTTCCTGCAGCCGTTGCGACCTGCCACTTTGCGGCATTGACGCATGACGCCACATAGAACCCCAAAAAGATCCACAGGCCTGCCATGAGCACGCCTGTGGTCTGAGCTGTCATATAGTGGATCGAACAACGGGTAACGAGCCAAAAAAAGACACACGCGGCCGCGATAAAGATAAAGCTTCTGTGGATCATAGTGCTTTTTATCTCGCGGCTGCTGATGATCTCTTTTTGTGTCATACGATGATCAACCTGCGATACATCTTCTTTCCTTTGCGGCAGACAGCCTCTCCCTTGTCGTCGAAATCATTGCCGGACAAGACATAGAACTGGTCTTCCACCGTCTGATCGTTAAGGGTAATACCCTTCTTAGCAATCATCCTCTTGCCTTCGCCCTTGGACTTGACCATACCGGAAGATGCCAGGACATCAGCAAGCTGGATGCCTGCTTCAAGGTCCGCTTTGCTGATCTCATATGTAACCATATCCTCGGACTTGCCGCCGCCCTCGAAGATGTCTTCGGCGGTCTTCTTGGCAACATCAGCCGCAGCCTGTCCGTGAACGATCTTGGTAACCTCGTATGCGAGTCTCTTCTTTGCCTCATTGATAGCTGCATCCGTGAGGGTTGCATATTCGTTGATCTCATCCATATCAAGGAAGGTCAGGAGCTTCATGCACTTGATGACATCGGCATCATCGATGTTTCTCCAGTACTGGTAGAAGTCGTATTCGGATGTCTTTGCGGGATCGAGCCATACGGCGCCCTTGGCAGTCTTGCCCATCTTCTTTCCTTCGCTGTTGGTAAGGAGAGTGAAAGTAAGTCCGTATGCGGGCTGGGCATCCTTACGCCTGATGAGCTCGACGCCTCCGATGATGTTGGACCACTGATCGTCACCGCCAAGCTCTAAGCAGCAGTCGTACTTCTGATGCAGGTAGTAGAAGTCGTAGCTCTGCATCAGCATGTAGTTGAATTCCAGGAAGGACAAGCCCTTCTCGAGTCTCTGCTTGTAGCACTCTGCCGTGAGCATCTTATTGACCGAGAAGTGAGGGCCGATGTCTCTCAAGAACTCGATGTAGTTAAGGTCACGGAGCCAGTCCGCGTTGTTTACGATGAGAGCCTTGCCGTCTGTGAAGTCAACGACCTTGCCCATCTGCTTCTTGAAGCATTCGACATTATGGTCGATGGTCTCGACAGTCATCATCTGTCTCATGTCCGTTCTTCCGGACGGATCTCCGACCATGGCCGTTCCGCCACCCATGAGGGCGATCGGACGGTGTCCGGCCTTCTGCATGTGGCTCATTACCATCATCTGGACAAAGTGTCCTACATGAAGGGAATCTGCCGTGGGGTCAAAGCCTATATAGAAGGATACTCCGGGCTTGCCCAGGAGATCGTAGATCTCTTCCTTATGTGTTGCCTGTGAGAAGTAACCTCTCTCTTCCAGGACATCAAATACATTCCTGTCCATTTTCTTTTACCTCTTCTTTCTTTTTATCAACCGGGTAAGTATACCACTTATTGCATCTTTATGCAGGATACTGCCGCCAAAGCCGCAATCGCGCCGTCAGATGCGGCCGTCGCCAGCTGTCTTACATGCTTTGTGCGGACATCTCCTGCCACGAAAACACCCGGGCAGGATGTAACACAGTCTTCTCCCGCCTTGATATATCCGCCTTCCGTCTCGACCAGTCCTTCAACGGCATTCGTGGCAGGGACCTGGCCGATCGCGACGAACAGTCCGTCAACTTCGATCGTCTTCTCAGTTCCGTCAACTGCATTCTTGAGGACTACGGATGAGAGCCTGCCTTCGCCTTCGAGCCTCTCCGTAACGAAAGGTGTCAGTATCTCGATATTCTCCGTCTGTCTTGCTTTTACCATAAGGGCTTCTTCCGCGCGGAATCCGTCCCTTCTGTGGATGATATATACCTTGGAGCAAAGCCCTGCCAGGTAGAGAGCGTCTTCCACGGCGGTGTTGCCGCCTCCAGCGACCGCCGTAACCTTGTCCTTGAAGAAGGCCCCGTCACACGTGGCGCAGTATGAGATCCCGCGTCCTGTCAGTTCCTCTTCACGGTCGATCCCGAGATGCCTGTTGGTGGCGCCGGTGGCGATGATCACCGTTTTGGCTTCATACTCGTTGCCAAAATCTCCCGTAAGGACAAAACCTCCATCTTTCTTCGTAATGCTGTTTATCTGATCGAAAACGAACTTCGCATCCAGCGCCATAGCCTGGCGGAAGATGGAATCCGCAAGGTCAAAACCGGATATCTTCTCAAAGCCCGGGAAGTTCTCAACTTCAGGGGTGGCGACGATCTGTCCGCCGTAAGTATTGCCTTCGAAAACGGTAACTTCCATTCCGGCCCGTCTTCCGTATATTGCAGCCGTCATTCCCGCGGTTCCTGCACCGACAACAGCTATATCGATCATTGTAATTCTCCTTTTCGCTTACGCATCATAATGCGCGTTATACCGAGAGCACTAACAGTATATCATTTTATCCACACAAGTAGATAGAACACCAGGGACAATCCTGCAAAAACATAGCAAATAGCTTTCGTGAAGATAGTAAGCAGGTGCGGTCCTTTGTCATATGCAACACCGCACCACAGACTCCCTGCGATCATGACCGGGACTATATACCTGAATGACATGGTGCATGTATAAGGATACCTGAAGCAGAAAATGACATAAGATAACAGTTCAGCGGCAACCAGGACCGTAAGATACGTGTTAAGATCGCTCCTTTTGCGAAGCCATGCAACTATCATTCCCGCGAGGGATATGACAGTAAGAAGGACAAATGATGCCAGAAGGAAATATCCAATAAGCCCGAGCACCTGATGATCCCTGTAATAATCTCCGTCAAAGACAGCTTCATTCAGAGTCTCCGATATGATGTTATAGTTCTTTGATCCGTCAAAGTCCAAAAACCTCTTCCAAAAAGGTATGTCGGATATCAGAAGACCGGGATTAAGATCCGTATCGGGTACTGCCACATATGTGAAAGGAACGCGCCACAGGATATAAGATCTCACCTGATACCAAAGACCCAAAGGGGCACATATCACAATGAACAACGCATACTGAAAAACAGTCCTGATCTTAGCTTCAGACTTTATCAGGTGCTTCAGCATAAGATATGCAACCGGTACCGCCACGAGTCCTGCCGACAGTTTGGCCATCATGCCGAGACCGATAAAGAGGGCTGTAAGATACATAGTCAGGGTATGTTTCTTCTTATACCATTCCCACGCAAGATACAAAGCCGCAACGGCGAACATCACCGCCAGAGGATCGTTATTTACCGCACCTGAGAAGACTATGAGCTGCGGGTGCAAAGCGACGGTAAGATATGCCGCGATCTGAGCCTTTGGTGAAAGAGGGAAGGCATCGGTAAACTTTCTTAAGATCTCAAGTGTTATCAGGGACCAAAGAAGCGACAATGCCTGCAGGGCATCCCAGTTATGTGCCATGGACGGAAGGACAGCGCGGTATGCTCCGAAGAAGAGAGCACACAGGATATGGTGCAGGGGCGGATGGTAGAACTGCCAGTGGTCCCTTATATCTTCTGCCAGGAGCTTATGCTCCGTAAGAAGATATTCGATATATTCGGCGTGATAATTATTCTCCAGATATGTATCGAATTCGCCTACATCGTGCTGTCGCTGCTGGGCACCGGTATAAAGCACATAGAACGTTCTTACGGCTACCGCAAGTATGGTGATTACCGCCATTACTGCCCTGTGTTTCTCACTTCCCGCATTCCTGATAAGAAAGAATGAAAGACCTGCAAATCCCAGTACCAGCAGCACGATCTTCACCGGGTTCAGATACTGCATGTCACAGCCTGATACGAACAATACAAATAAAGCCCACACCGCGTATGCCGCGATGTTTATGAGAATGATCTTCGTGTTAAACCTGCCGTCTTTTACCACGTTACATCCACCACCGTAACTTCACCCTTTATATATGTCGCAAGAAGGATGTAGAACAGGCCTGCAAGAACAGCGAAAGCGACAGATGCCACCTTATATGCATGGACAAATTTATCTTTCCCGGATACAAGTCTTGCAGCAAAGTAAGTGCCGCATATTATAAGAGGCACCGTATATCTGAAATTCATGGAACAGATGTGAGGATACTTTAACGCGAACATCGTATAGCTTACGAGTTCGGCAACAAAGAGTACTGCAAGGGACAGTTCTTCTGCGGCCATCTTCCTCTTGCGCAAAGTTACGAGCATATATATAAACCCTGCCAGGACCGCTATGACCAACAGTACGAATACCCACAGAAGGAAATATCCGGAAAGGGACTGAGCCATACTGTCCCTGAAATTCCACTCGCCGAACATAGCGGTCTTGATGAGCGATATTGTCGTGTTGTAATCCTGCTCCCCGTCAGACCCGAGGTTCATGAAGAAATCTTCTATCGGAACCGGATAAAGCCCGAACAGTCTTTCCCATACGGAGAACCTGCTGATATCCTGATAGATATTATCTGACCTTAAGACATAACCTAAAGGCACATTGAACATAACAAGATTCCTTATCTGAAAACACAGTCCCAGCGGGACCGCTATGGCACCGTAGATACAAGCATGTCCCAAGGTCCCGAGCTTGTCCTTATGAATAAATCTTGCAATGAACAATACCGCCAGAGGAACTGCGATAAGCCCGGCCGAAAGCTTCGTCATCATGGCAAGGCCGGCAGCCAATGCCGATATGACAAGATATGAGATCTTCCCTTCCCGGTACCACTTAAACGCAATATAGAGTGCCAGGAATGTCAGCATCGTGCAAAGACTGTCATTGTTTATACTCCCCGACAACCGGATGAATTCCGGGAAGAAAGATATGATGACACAGGACGGGAGCAAGACATCCTCTGTAAGATCGAAGAGCTTTAAGATCCGGTATGTGATCACTGCGCTGATCTGCGCATAACAAAGAGTCAGGAGCTGAAGAGACTCATAGTTATGGCGCCCTCCCAAAAAGACTTCGTAGATCTTGAGAAAAACAGCACAAACGATATGGTGCAAAGGCGGATGATAGAACTGCCCCGCCTTTGTTACATCAATCGAAGGAAGAGACATATTATCCCTGATATAGAGGATATATCCGGAATGGAAAAGATTATAAACACCCTCTTCAAATGTTCCCACATCGTTCTGTCTTGTCGCGATATCCGTATAGAGAACAAAGAAAAGACGTATGACGAACCCTGCCGCAAGTATCATGACGATCTTGGCGTCGAATGACAGTTCACCCCGATGTTTGAGGATAAGGGCAAAAGCGGTAAGAATGAGAACGAGTCCCGCTCCGACGCTCCATAAGGCAACGGGAGATGCAAGCTGTCCTCCTGTTGCGATAAGCGCGGCAATACAGGCTGCAGCCGTCGTAATGTACGGATGCTCTCTTACGGTCCTTATCACCGGATTGTCCTTCGATTCCTTTACCATTGCTTAACAAACCCTCATACAAAATATACGGCACAACCGGCATAAAATGCAACAACCGCGGCCATAAAGGCTGCGATAAGTATCTTCAATATCTTCCCGGCAAGCCCGCTTCGCGAAGACAGATATCCGTACAGATCCCCCACGCCGATGCAGCCTGCAACACACGCCGGCAGAACATATCTCATGTTCATGGTGCAGGCATACGGATAGTCGTAATTCATCTTAAGGTACATGATGATATTCACCGCGGCAAGTATGATAAGCGCGATCCTAAAGCAGCTCCGGTCTTGTCTTGCCGCAACGAAGATACCATATATCATTCCGGCAGCAGCTAAGACCATGATGCAAGCGAACAGGAGGAACAATACATATCCTGTTATGGCAGTTGTCATCTGATCCCTCATGATCGCCTCGTTGAACAGTCCCGTCTTGCAGAGGACCACGGGAATCGAATGATCGGGAGCACCCTCAAGTCCGTTATGGAAAAAACAGTCTTCCGCGGTCACGAGAGTATCGGGGATGAGTTTACGGACAAAAGGGATATCGCCAAGATACATATAATCGGAATTGGGCCTCAGCACATATGTCAAAGGCACACCGAAGGAGATGTAATTGCGGATATAAAACCACAGTCCCACAGGCAGGGATATGATGCCGTAAAGTACCGGACAGACGATCCCCCGGGCATATCTCTTTTCGCGGAAAGATGCGACGCACCCTGCGATGATCACTGCCAGCACCGCAGGAGCAGCTACGGCTCCCGAGAGTTTCGTTCCCACGGCAAGACCCATGAAGAGAGCCGCAATTACCAATACAGTATATCTTCCCGTATCCTTCCAGTCGAAGATAAGACAAACGGCGCCCAAAGTGAACATGAGACACATCGAATCATTGTTGAGATTGCCTGACATCATGATAAAAGCGGGAACGAAAGCCAGAAGCGCGGCAGCGGCTTTCCTTCCTCCCCGGGTCATCTTCAGGAACCCGGTTATCCTGTATGCGAAAAACAGTGTCAGGGACGAGCACAGGAATGTCAGTGCCCTTATGCCTTCCCAGTTCTCCGCCCTTGAAGGTGTCAGGGTCCTCTGAAGCGCCAATATCCATGACGCCGCAAAATGGTAGTACGGCGGATGATACCATTCACCGAATTCCCGGACATCAAGGTAAGGAAGCCTTCCTGCAAAATCGATGAACTGTATATATCCGGAGTGGAAGATGTTATAGCTGTATTTGAACTCCCCGACATCATTGCACATGGCAAAGTACGGGATAATCACTATAAATGACAGCCGGAGCCATACACCCGCGGCAAGGATCGAACGCAGGATCCCTTTATGTGTCTTATGCATTCCCATCCCGACCGTCAAAGACGCGATAACGAGAAGGCCTCCCAAGGTCAGAAGGATCCCCGCAGGACCGTCACTGATAAAGTATCTGGCGATGCTGAACAAAGCACCTGCCGGAAGGGACAAGAGGACCATTATAAGTGATTTGCGGTTATGTTCACTCCGCGACAATACGACCATCACTATCCATAAAGTCGCAAACAGCACTCCGAAGGAGACAGGTCCCGTATGCCATATGGCGCCGCCCGTAAAGATCAGGGCATAAAATGCCGCAACTATAAGAAGACAAATCGGCCGAATGTACGCGGCCGACTCATCTTCTCTTATAAGCTCGGGTATCCTGTCCTTATCTTTTGCCATCAATACCCGAATTCCTGTATCCAATAGTATGTGTATTTCGTGCCTTCTTCAACGTAAAGGCTTGCAGCGAATATCTTGTATTCGGGATCGAGCATGGTCTCGTTGTGGGCGGAAGAATTCTTGAACGCCTTGAAGACTTCTTCCGCGGTCTTCTGACCGTAAGCGATATTCTCACCGTACATAAGATCCGGATTTACCGTGTACCAGTCTTTGCCGTTAGGTCTCTTATGACGCCTGTTCTGGGCATCAGTGGTATCGGATATCTCCTTGGATCTGATGCGGGCCGCCTTGGCAAGACCGTCGGACCACTTGAGCTTGGGAACACCGTTAGCTTCACGGTAATCGTTTATGAGCTTTAAGAGCTTCTTGGCTTCGGAGTTCTGGAGCTCTCCGGGATATTTATCATCTTTTTTGTCATCCTTCTTATCGTCTTTCTTGCCGTCGTCTTTCTTGTCGTCCTTTTTGTCATCCTTCTTGTCGGAATCTCCGGACTTATCGGTCTTGCCGGTGTCTGATTTCTTATCACCGGAACCTGAGTCGGAAGTGCCTCCGCCGGATTTGTCAGTCTTGTCATTATCGGATGACTTGCCCGAATCCGATTTTTTGTCGTCCTTCTTATCGTCCTTTTTGTCATCCTTCTTATCGGAATCTCCGGATTTATCGGTCTTGCCGGTGTCGGAAGACTTATCATCCGTCTTGGTCTTATCGTCGGAAGTTGTG
>JAGCSR010000025.1 GCA_017964005.1 Clostridiales bacterium | reverse complement strand
GTTCACCGGCACATGCAAGGCCGGAAGGACCGGATCCTATAACGGCTACCATAGGGCCTGAACATTCTTTGGATGCTTCTTTATCCGGTTCCGTATTATCGTTATGGTTATCTGCAACAAATCTCTCGAGATTGCCGATGGCAACAGGCTCATATTTGATACCTAATGTACAGCGGCTCTCACACTGACTCTCCTGAGGGCAGACCCTGCCGCAGACTGCAGGAAGAGATGAAGACTCGGTTATGACATCATATGCTTCATCCAGCTTATCTTCGCATATCTTGGATATAAAGTTCGGAATATCGATATTAACCGGGCAGCCCGCAACACAAGGCTTCGCTTTGCAGTTAAGACAGCGCTGAGCTTCCTGCAAAGCCAGTTCCTTTGTATATCCGTAGCTGACTTCTTCGAAATTCCTGATCCTCTCAGCGGGTGCCTGTGTAGGCATCGGCGTCCTTGTGGGGATTATTGCCATATCAATCCTCCTTGTCGGCCTGCTTTAAGATGTTGCAGGCTTCGTTATATGCATGACGCTCGAAAGCATTATAGATACGGCCGCGGCTCATGGCTTCATCGAAGTCGACTTCATAACCGTCGAACTCGGGACCGTCCACGCAGGCAAACTTGGTAATGCGTTCACCGTTGCGGTTCAATGTAAGCCTGCAGCCTCCGCACATTCCGGTACCGTCGATCATGATGGGATTCATGGATACGGTAACAGGGATCTTATAAGGTCTTGCCGTCTCTGTTGTAAACTTCATCATTATGACCGGACCTATGGCAATAATACGGTCAAACTTGCGGCCACTCTCGAGCATCTCTTTAAGCGGCTGAGTAACATTACCATGAGTACCGTAAGATCCGTCATCGGTCATAACGAACAACTCATCAGATATCTCCTTGAACTCGTCTTCAAGGATAACCAGATCCTTGCTGCGGAATCCGATTATGGAAGTAACATTTGCTCCCATCTCATGAAGTTTTGCGGCAACAGGCATTGCGATGGCGCATCCGACACCGCCGCCTACGACACAAACATCCTTAAGGCCATCAAGTTCAGTTGCTTTACCCAAAGGGCCGACGAAATCCACTATGGCATCACCGGGTTGCTTGGCGTTGAGTTTCTGAGTAGTTGCGCCAACAACCTGGAATATGATCCTGACGGTTCCCGCCTCGGGATCTGCACCGGCGATCGTAAGAGGGATCCTCTCCCCGTTATCGTCGACTCTTAAGATAATGAACTGTCCGGGCTGTGCTTTTCGCGCAACCAGAGGAGCTTTTATGTCCATTGATGTAACGGTGGGATTAAGCACCGCCTTCTTCATGATCTCATACATAAGATTACCTTCTGATCCTCAAATGCAACAGTTTATTATCTCTGGAAGCCATCCCAGGACTCATGCAGCAACACTTCGAAATCTTCCTGCTGCATCTGCTCCTGAGTGATCCAATTGATCATAGCGGCGCCCATCTCGGAAGAATCGACTGAATAAAGGTTCATTCCGAGCTTGTAATAATCCTCTTCGGAAATCTCCTTGTCATCCTTATCGAAACACTTGGATTCGATGTCACCCTTCTTATTTGCCTTATTCTCGGCATAGCCGAGTTTCTCGAGAGACATCTTCTTGTTTGCTTCATCGAACTTCATGGCATAGGTAACTTCCACCGATTCTGAAGAAGAGATCCTTATATTGTCTGTTACGACATATATATATTCTCCGCCGACAACAAAATAATTCAGGCTCTCAACTCCGATATCAGGGATATCGGGAGCGCCTTCCTGTTCACTCTGGGGGAATGCGAACTCCGTAAGTTCAAGATCCTCTGTAACTTCGAATATATTTGCATATGTATAAAGACCTGAACCTTCTACAACACAATTGATAACTTCCAGCATTCCGTTGTTATTAAGGTCAGTAACAGCGTAAAGGTAAGGTTTATCCGCATCTTCACCCTCGTCGTGAAGCCACTTCTCGAAGTTATCAACGATGATATCCATCTGGATACCTTCGTTAAGAGGGTCCGGGACTGTATCTTCGGTGAAGTCCGAAGGAGCTGTCTCTTCTTCCATTGACTCTGTGGTTGTTGCCTCGGTCGTTGTTGTGGGTGCCTCTGTCTCGGAAGGAGCAGTTGTCTCCTCGCCGCCCTTATTGCATGCAGCGACGCTCAGTAACATACAGGATGCCAGCAAAACGGCCATGATCTTCTTTGTCTTCATTGTTTTATCTCCTTGTTATCTTTTAGATATAATAAACCATTATCGAGTTTATTATATACATATATCCCCGGAATTCAAAAAACAAATCCGTGACAATATTTATAACGCCTTATCCGGGTGATCCCCCCTGCCTGTCACAGCCTGATAGCCTATGGACTTAAGCCGTGCCGAGATGCATCTTGAACAAAGGGACGCATCATCGGATATGCAGATCTTACCGTCGTAGAGCTGATATTTGCCGCGGTTCTCCACCGGCGACAGATTGGGCATGATTACATTAGCACCGGCTAAGATTCCTTTCTCCCGGCCTAAAGCTTCAGCAGTCCCGAGCGCCGTTGTCGCAGGCAACAGGACTTTGGGCAGCATGAGCCTTATAACAGACAAAAGCCTCAGCGTCAGAGCAACATCTCCTGCCGGACAGTCCGCAAAGGGGGTATTCGCAGCCGGAAGGAAAGGCCCGATACCTATCATATGGGGTTCAAAACCTTTCATGAACACAAGGTCTTCAACAACATGATCAAGGGTTTGGCCCGGAGTTCCCACCATGATCCCGCAGCCTGTCTGATATCCTATCTCCCTAAGATCATAAAGACATCTGATCCTGCTTGACCAGGACATCTTATCAGGATGGAGCATCCCGTAGTGATCTTTATTGTATGTCTCGTGACGCAGAAGGTATCTGTCTGCGCCCGCGTCATAGTAAGCCTGATATTCCTCACGGCTCTTCTCTCCTATCGATAAAGTCACCGCACAGTCAGGATGACGGGATTTTATCGAAGAGACGATATTGCAAATGTCTTCCGTTGAATATGTAAGATCTTCTCCGCTCTGAAGTACGAACGTCCGAAAACCTATGTCATACCCCGAATCGGCGCATCTTATGATCTCATCAGGAGTCATGCGGTAGCGCTCACAATACTTATTGGAAGCGCGGATGCCGCAATAATAACAGTCATTCCTACAATAATTTGAGAATTCGATAATCCCGCGGATATAGACATCTTTGCCGAATATCCTTTGGGCAACCTCTCTGGCTTTGGAGGCAAGGTATTCATCATGGTCCGAAGATGCGAGTATCTCCTTATATTCATCAGCCGTAAGCTCTGATGTCTCGCAGAGTTTATCTATCAGTTTCTCGATATTCTCCATATCATTCTCCGATCATCTCATAAAGGTCAGGGAACACCTTGATGCTCCTCTTTAAGATCCCGTTCATATATGCGATTGCAAGACCATAGTTCGTGACAGGGCACCCCAATGCCTTGGCTGTCTTGATCCTGCTCTTCATCTCGCGGTCATTAAGCATGCAGCCTCCGCAGTGAAGGACAATCCTGTATGGAGTAAGGTCATCTGCAAAAGAAATGCCTGATGTGGTATCAAAGCTGATCTCTTTGCCGGTATACCTTCTGATAAGATTGGGAAGTTTAACGGTTCCTATATCTTCACATTGCCTGTGGTGACTGCACCCTTCGGAAATAAGAAGTTTGTCTCCGTCTTCGATAGAATCCAAAGCTTTCAGGCCTTCGACGCAATCAGCAAGAATACCCTTGTGTCTTGCCATCAATATCGAGAAGGAAGTAAGCAGGATATCATCCGGAACGATCTCCGACACCTTCTTAAATGCCTGACTGTCCGTTATCACGAGCGCAGGCTTTTCCTTGAGCGACTTTATTGCTGCATCAAGTCCTTCGGGCTGAACACAAAGTGTTGCGATGTTATATTCCAGGGCTTCCCTTATAACTTGCTGCTGAGGCAGTATGAGTCTTCCCTTGGGCGCTGACGAATCAATGGGTATTACAAGTATGACCGTATCCCCGGTCATGACCAGATCAGATATAAGAGGGCTGGCTTCCGGGATATCTTTTGCAAGAGATGCTATCTTCTCTTTAAGTTCATTGATGTTCGTCCCGTTAAGTGCGCTGACCGTTATGGAGTCAGAAGAAGCGGGCTCAAATTCCGCCAGATCAGATTTGTTATATGCGATCACATAAGGAATATCCCGCTCACCGAAAAGAGATAACAATTCTTTATCCGTATTCCTTAAGCCTTCCGTGGAATCCACAACGAGGACAGCAACATCGACTTTGCGCAAAATCTCGCGGGTCCTGGCAACACGGAGTTCACCCAAAGATCCGGTATCGTCGAATCCTGGGGTGTCGATGATAACGACCGGTCCCATGGGCAGAAGTTCCATAGCCTTGCTGACAGGGTCAGTGGTTGTGCCCTTTACATCAGATACCACTGCGAGCTGCTGTCCGGTTACGGCATTGACAAGGCTTGACTTTCCGCTGTTGCGGGCTCCGAAGAATCCTATATGGATTCTTTCTCCTGAAGGTACATCATTAAGACTCATAACAAACCCTCCTTAACAGGATCGAATCTTGTAATATCCGGGATCTTCTTAAGATAAAGACGCCCTGACATTGCAAGGTGCGGCAATTCGATAAACTTTATATTCTCGGGACAGACATGCTTATACAAAGGGTCTGCGATCACGGCTTTCGCATCTTTGAACGCATCAATAAAATCATCTTCCGTATGACAATAAAGATCATTTTCCAAAGGAGCAAGAATCGAACAGTCGCTTACGGACACAACGCGCATATCTATACCATAGGCTTCCTTTATCCCTGCCGCGACTGAAGATGCAACAACAGTTTCTCCCGCAATAACAATATTGCTGTCACTGCGAACGACCGCTTCATAAGCAATACAAGGCTTTGACGTCTCATATGCGGTATTCAGTTTTTCGATCAGGATATCAGACAGACCGGCAGCCGGGAATCCGACCACATAAGGGATGTTAAAGCGGTCATAAAGATACCTTGCCGAAGCAAGTCCTGTTGAAGATATAACGAGATTAACATCCGTTGACACAAGATTGCCGCTGACCGCTCCTTCTGACAGATCTCCCATTGCAAGGGAAAACAAGACCTCAAATCCGTTTGATTCCAGCAAAGATACGACGGAAGCGATCGTCTCGGGATTTGCAAAGTCCAAAGGAGTTGCGCCTATGATACCGGCTCTTATCTTCCCTATTTTATTTGTCGTTTTCTTATCGATTCCCGAAGTCATTTGACGCACATATGCTTCAAATGCTTTCGATACTCCGGATGCATAATCTCCCGTCGCGTTAGTTGATACATAGAAGCATGGTATACCCGTCCTTCCCGTGATCACTTTGGCAATGCCTTCAAAATCGGTACCGTTAAGGAAAGGTATCGGAGAATTTGCCAAGGCGATAAACTTTGGAGACAAAGAATCCGCGGCATCCAGTATCGCATTAATGAAGCGATCGTCATTACCCGTAATGGCATCCATGTCATTAAGACCTGAAATATAGATCAGACTGTCTTCATTGTACCAACGGGTCTCATCGTGAGTATTATATGTAGAGTTACATCCGGACGGATCATGGATCACGGTCATTCCGCCGAGTTCATAAAGAGCGGATGCGGCACCTGACACATCTCCTGTCAGGACAGGCAGGATCTTGAATGTATTTCTCATATGCTGCTTAAGCACCCCAAACCCTTTCTCGGAACGATATCTTCCGTATCGGATTCATTATCGTACGCGATCTTTATGAGTTCCGTTAACCTTATCAGTCCTTTGTATCCGTATAGGCCGGCTCCTTCGATAATGTTTACGAAGTTCTTCGTTCCGCAGAACCATGCAGCCTTCTGTCCGATGGCAAGATAATCACTGTCCTTACGTTCAGCAATTCTGCAGCCGGGAGCGATAGTTGCCTCTATCAGAAGATCGGGATATTCTGTCTTTAATCTCTCGAAAACATCCTTCTCTTCAGCAGATACGGAATCAGCATATACTTTCCTCACATTTATCCCGTGTTCAAGCAAAAGATAAGCAAGTCCGAACGGTCTCGGATGTGCAGTATAATCGATGGCCACCGGCTTATCATGAATATACGCTCTCAGGTCATCAAGAGCATTATCAAGTTCTGCCTTGAGAGCCGTCATATCCGGTAGTTCGATACCAAGAGCATCAGAAAGTCTTCTCTCATATTCATCAATTTCTTCCGGCAGCACAGCGAAAGGCAGATAAAGGTATGGTATGCTGCAGCGATCGGAGAATGTCTTAACGCCGAGATCTCCCGTCGGGTAGTTGCAGATGTTTAATGACGAAGATCCTAAACCCATATATTCTTCAAATGAACCCATATCGAAGATCTCCCGTACTTTATACCCCGCTTTATCGATCAGTTCGAAGATCTCGGAATCTTTATAAAGCGGCATATCACAACCTAATACACTAACGGTCTTTTCTTTTCGATCCGAAGAAGGCACACCTTCCAGCATTGCGCTGCGCAAAGTCTGTTCAGGTGTAAGATGGAGTTTCTGCATGATGGGATCCATGAAAGCCCTGATAAAGACTACACCGGGAAATTCCTTCTCAAGATTAGAATATACATATTCAAGATCGCAGTTTAAGAAATGATGGACACATACCGGGAATACGATTACCGCCGGCGGCAGTTTGTCGAACTTTCCGAGAAGTTCTCTTATTCCCTCCAGAGTAACAGTCGTTATATCTTCCGATACCATCTCATGCTCTTCCAATACAACCCCCGATATTCGGTCCAGCATATCCATCTCGGCAGCCGTCATTATGACGCCGCGCATGCAGTTATCGGCACAGATGTAGATCTGATGAGCCTCGGGCACCTGCATTCCGATATGCACGATATTCCAGGAACCGTGAACGGGAGCATTGAACTCAAGCCCGGGCTTAAACGGGTTCGGGTATGCTGCATCTTTGATCCTGACTGCTAAGGTCTTGTCCATCTTCTCATCCTTTGACATTCGAATATGTCGCTTTTACTGTAACCCCGTCAAGACGGCCGATCCTGCCGGACACTTCACTTGTTATGTCCTGAGGCGCATCGATCGCAACAGTTATGATGTTTATGTTTTTGGCATGATAAGGTATTCCCATCCTTCCGATTACGAAAGGTGCCGCTTCATGAAGTATCTCGTTGATCTTCTCGACAGAATTCATGTCAGATACGATTATCGTGATTACTGCTACTCTGGTTTCCATACATTCCTCCTTTATCAGCAGATCCTCGGCAGGAGTTCCTTGCCCGGAGGGGGCAGGAAAGTCATGCCGCCGATAGATGTCTTCATTACAACTTTGCCTTTATGTTCATCAGTAACCCTGCCGATAACTTTAGCACCTGAAGTTTCTTCGAAACCACTTAAGATCTCGATCGTCTTATCTTCAAATTCAGAAGGTACGATTATCACCAGGCGTCCCTCACATGCAAGATACAAAGGTTCAAGGCCAAGAAGTCCCGTTACGCCTCGCACTGCGGGATCCACGGGTATATCATCTGATACGATCTCTATACCTACATCAGATGCATCACATATCTCATAAAGCACGGTTCCGACTCCGCCTCTCGTGGCATCTCTTATGACATGAGTTGCAGGGATCTTTGAAACCACAGCGAGTGCGGGCTCTGCCAAAGGTGCACAGTCCGATGTCACGTCAGCTTCGATCCCGTATTCGTCTCTTGCGAGGAGGATCGCACAGCCGTGTCTTCCGATGTCTCCTGTCACGATAATCGAATCACCGGGCTTTGCAAAAGCTCCGGAAAGGTTTACTTCATTTTCTATGACACCGACTCCTGCCGTTGTGATAAACAGGCCGTCAACCTGACCTTTACCCGCAACTTTCGTATCACCTGCAACGATCTTGACTCCTGCCTTGCGGGCAGTCTCGCCCATGGCCTTGGCGATCTCCTCAAGATCGGATACGGCAAAGCCTTCTTCGATTACATATGAGCATGTAAGATACAAAGGCCTTGCTCCCATGCAAGCGATGTCATTGACAGTGCCACAGACTGAGAGTTTACCGATATTGCCGCCCGGGAATTTCCAGGGAGATACGATGAATCCGTCTGTCGACATTGCGATCTTTCCATCCGGCGCCGGCATTACGGCAGCATCATCTGCTGTGAAATATTCATTATCAAGATTTTTCTTGAAGATATCTGCTATTAGCTCAGATGTCTTATGTCCGCCTGAACCGTGGCTTAATGTTATCTTATCTTCCATTTCCGGTCAGTCCTCCATACATGTAATATGCCGAGCATGCGCCCTCATCAGAGACCATGCAGGCGCCGACCGGATGGTCGGGAATGCATGCTTTGCCGAACATGGGGCATTCGAACGGCTTGATCTTTCCTTGCAGGACTTCACCGCACCTGCAGGGCGTCTTATATTCTTCCTTCATATCGGGAATTGCGAATTTGACCCGGGCATCGAACTCACTGAATTCATCGCGGAGTTTCATGCCGGACATTGGTATCACTCCGATTCCGCGCCACAGAGCATCACAAGGCTCCATGAATTCATTAACGAGTCTCATCGCGGCAGGAGATCCCTCATCCTTTACAACTCTGGGATAGCAGTTTACAAGAAAAGGTTCTCCTTCCTGACATTTCTTAACTGCTACTGCAAGCGCAGTCAGAAGTTCAGGACCCGTAAAGCCCGCAATGACGCCGCTGGTGCCTTTGGCGAGCATGGCTTTGCAGTCAGCTGTCCCTGTTATCGCATGAACATGTCCCGGATAAAGATAACAGTCAGTAGAATCAGCCAGGACTTCATAGGCTCTTGGCATCGTCTTGTTAGCCGTTAATATCGAGAAGTTCTTTATCCCCTTTTCCTTTGCATATTTGACTGCGATAACATCTGAGGGGGTCGTTGTCTCAAAACCTACAGAGAGGAAAACATACTCCCTGTCAGGATCCTTCCCGGCGGCAAGAACTGCATCCTGAGGCGAATAGACAACATTGATATCCGCTCCCTGCCCCCGCTCTTTGATCATTGAAGACTTAATGCCCGGTACTTTTACAAGATCTCCGAATGTCGTGATGACACAGCCTTTCTCTCTTGCTAACCAGCACGCTTCATCGATATAGTCAGCTGACGTTACGCACACGGGACAGCCCGGACCCGATATCAGTTCGATATCAGGTGACAGGATCTGTCTGATCCCCAGCTTGAATATCTCGTGGGTATGGGTGCCGCATACTTCCATGATACGGATCTTAGGGCCCTCATAAGATTTAAGTATCGTTGCCGCTTCGTTCATGACAGATACTCCTTTGCAAGATCTTCAGATTCCGTGATGTCATCGGAAGTGATCCTTGCTATGGCAGCGCCTGCATGGACCATAACGAACTCCCCGGGTTCCAGATCATCCAGGAGTGCCGCGGAAACTTCACGTCTTGCTCCGGAAGAATCGACCAGAGCAACATCACCTTTGACGCTTACTACTTTTGCAGATAATCCTACGCACATCTTTATAATCCTCCGTTCTTTGATAACATATTCATTCCATAAAGAGCCTGCCCCAGAGCGACTCCGCCGTCATTGGGCGGAACAACTGAGTGGATCAGGACCTTTTTGCCTTCATTTTCAAGTCTCTTCTTTACTTCAGTCAGCAGGAGTTTATTCTGAAAGCACCCGCCGCTTAAAGCAAATGTATCTATATTTCCTGCAACTTCCAGCGCACATCTTGCAACACCTTCTGCAAGCATGAGGTGGAAGATCATGGCAAGTTTACCGGGATCTTCTCCTTTGATCCTGGCATCAGTTATAGATCTTACGATCTCATCTGTTGCAATGATCCTTCTGCCGTATTCAGATCTTACATATTCAATATCAGGAATTGCCGTTTCTTTGGTGTTCATTTCTGCGGCAAACTGCAGTTCCATAGCTGCATGTCCTTCAAATGTTGATGTCTTCCGTATACCGAGAATTGCCGATACAGCATCGAAGAGCCTGCCTGTAGAAGTTGACTTGACCGTATTGATGTTCTTGTCGATCATCTTGCTTATAGCCCTGAAGGTATTAAGGTCACAAAGGTCAAGTGCAGTAATGATATCCTCGCTTCTTTCTCCATAGATCGATCCTATCATCGAAAGTGCGATCCTGTATCCTTCACGGGAAGCAAGATCTCCGCCGCAGTGATCGAAAGGAGCAATGGCCCCTGCTCTTTCAAACCCGTCAAGGCTGCATCTTAATATCTCTCCGCCCCAGATGGTGTCATCCTCGCCGAATCCTGTTCCATCCAAAGCAATGCCAACGACATCGTCCGTATAGTCGTTTTCTGCCATGCAGGACAATATATGCGCATAATGGTGCTGAACCCTGATGATCTTCCTTCCGGATTCTTCCGCCAGAAGCGATGAGACATATCTGGGGTGAAGGTCGCAGACGGCATATTCAGGATCAGTCTCAAGGAGTTTGTTCATCTTTATCACTGACGACTTCAAGACTTCGGAAGATCTTACATCTTCCATGTCTCCGATGTAAGATGACGGATAGAAGAGATTGTCATGTGCTATGCAGAATGTATTTTTAAGATCTGCTCCGTATGCGACAAGCTCACCTTTAAATTCTTTGCTGAGCATCATTGGCAGTGGAGCATATCCCCGGGAACGTCTGATCATATAGAGTTTCCCGTCCAGCGTATCCGTGACCGAATCATCGGTCCTGATATTGATATCCCTGTCGTGGGATAGTATAAGATCACAAAATCCCGACAGCATGGAGAATGCTTCTTCATCCGTCGATGCTATGGGAGCGCCCGATACGTTGCCCGATGTCATTATGAGAACAGGACTTACCAATGTGTCATCCTTATAATCGAATATCAAACAATGCAAAGGAGCATATGGAAGCATAACACCTATCGTGGGATTACCGGGCGCAACATTTTCGGACAGGGAAAGAACTCCTTCCCCCTCTCTCTTATCAAGAAGGACTATGGGCTTGTTATGGCCCGTTAGGATCTCTTCTTTGAAAGGATCTGTCTTGCAGTATCTTCTTACCGTATCGATATCCCGCATCATCACGGCAAAAGGCTTATGAGGTCTTGATTTAAGCTGTCTTAATCTGGCGACTGCCGCATCGTTTGCCGCATCACAGCAAAGATGGAATCCTCCTATGCCCTTTATTGCGATAACCTTGCCAAGAGCGACAGCTGATCTTGCCGTTCTTATGGCTTCCTCACCTTTAATGTCAGTTCCTGCGATGTAAACAGAAGGTCCGCAGTCATTGCAGCAGACCGGCTGGGCATCGTATCTTCTGGATGAAGGATCATAATACTCTTTCTCGCAGACCGGACACATGGGGAATTTTCTCATCGATGTCCTGGATCTGTCGTAAGGCAAAGAATCCAGGATCGTAAGGCGTGGACCGCAGGATGTGCAGTTAATGAAAGGATGAAGATACCTTCTGTCGTTCTTGTCATAGAGTTCGGAAAGACATTCATCGCAAATGGCAATATCGGGAGATACGAAGATCTCTCCTTCAACTTTGCTGCTCTCTATGATCTCGAAAGTCTTATATTTCTCATCAGGATCTTTATCCTTGATATCCATCTTCAGCACAGCGGAACGCTTGGGCGGCTCGTGCTTTAACTTATCGATGAAAGATCTGACATTATCATCTTCTCCCTGCGCCCAGATCTCAACGAAGGGTCCCTTGTTGCATACATATCCCGTGACAGCGCATGCTGATGCGTGCCTTGCAACGGTAGGTCTCATGCCTACTCCCTGGACTATACCGTAAACCTTGATCCTTACGCTCTTCATGAATCGTCACCCGCAGAAGATACCGCATAGTGCGGAAGGATCATAACTCTGCCTTTATAATCAGGGATCAAAGGCAGATATGTTGCATCACACACGAGGTTATCAAAACCGCCATTCATTACAAGCTTTGTAAATTCATCTTCTTCCGTAAGGATGAGATCTCCTTCCTGCTTAAGCTCATCGTGAAGAGTAAAGAATGTTGCGACAGTAACGTCTGATTCCGTATTATTTCTTATGGAATATCCCGCAACTTCATCATGCACGACCAATGTCCTGCCTTCCGGTATAACAAGATCAAAGACTGCAGGATCTTCGATCTTATATTCTGTTCCGAACTTGCCACAAAGTTTCTTTACGACGTCAATGCCGCTCGATGATACTGCGACATTAAGGCTGTTGGACGATGCATCCATAACATCTTCCAAAGAAGCACCGCAGCCGTACATACGGACATTCCCGTAGCCTTGATTCTTATAATATTCGAAGACCTTATCACGGGAAGACCTTCCCATATCAAGAGGGAGCGCGCCGAATATTCCGACTGTATTTTCATCGAATGGTCTTTCATCCTTTGCAAACTTTTCGACGAGCCTTACATATGCATCAGATGCTCCCTTGTCATAGAGTCGCATGCCGTTTGAGGGAACTGCGACACAAGGCTTCCCTGTCTTGCGTTCGATCATGTATGTGAGAGCATTATAGTCAGTGGCTATTACTGCAGGGACGGGGGTTCCTACGAGAGCCGAAAACTTATATTCTCCCGCCTCATGAGCTTTGACGATCTTTTTTACAAGAAGCTCATCTCTTCCCAGTATCGCATCCATGTCGCGGAGACCCGCAGAGAATATACCGGCAGCAGTATCCTGCCATCTGGGCTCATCAAATCCGCATATGTTGCCGGTGCAGCCGCCTGCATCGATTATCACTATCAGAGCAGCGGAATCGTAAAGGACTCCGACGGCTCCGGACTGGTCAGGCGCAAATGGCGTCAATACTTTACGAAGACCTTTCATGACAAAGCCTCCTCTATCGCATTGATGAGCTTGACTATTCCCTTGTAGCCATAAGGCTGAACATCCGAATTCCAGGGGATGTTCGGAACATCTGGGCAATAGTATGCGGCATCCTTGCCGAGAGTCAGATCAGGAGCATATTCTGATGCCGAATAATTGATCATGGAAGGATCAAGATTGCAAAGGAGCATAGTATCAGGGGATAACTCAGCCAGTTTCTTAACATAGACAAAGTGCTCCGGAGAGAGAGTCGCATAGATCTCACCGACCTTCATGCCGTATCTTGTAAGAGTCAGCGCAAGTTCGAAAGGATTGGCATTTATGCATTCACCGATATTTACTTTCCTGCCTTTGAATTTTACCATGAAAGCCCTGATCTTATCTTCCGTCTCTTCGTAGAAGACCGAATCCTCTATCTCAACACCCAGGATCTGTCCCAAAGCCTTATATTGTTTTGCAACCTGATCTATCCCGTAGACTCTTGTAAGCCCCGCATAAGGGATCTTCAAGTTGTTATACATGTCTTCTGCTGCAGGATTTGCTTCGTTGTTGAGGACGAGGTTAAGGTTTGCCTGGCTCATCTTGAGGAATTCATCATATGTCTTACAAGTTCCTATCTGCCTAATATCGTCAAAACCGACACTCTTTAAGAGTTCAAACATCTCACAGTCAGGATCTACGGGAGCAAAGAATCCAAGAAGATTTATGGCATTTCCTTTCCTGATGGAGGGGGTAAGCAGAGAATATATCTGCTGCCTTACATCCACCATCGGAGGCCTCCTGCCTTCACGCGTTAATGCATACATATAGCAGGGCGCGACACGGACGCCTTCCAGGAGTTCTTCACACTTGGAGCAGACTCTTTTCATGTCTGTTCCCAACAGCGCATCAACACAGGTTATGCATATCATTACGGCCTTTGGCCTGACTTTGCAGAATTCAACTATCTCCTTAACCGCCTCAGGGATCTTCTTAAGATGCCTTGAAGTAACAAGATCCGTTTCGTCCATCATCAGATAGAAGAACCTGACGTTATACTCAGGGTTTTTCGTTACATATCTGGTATTTCTTCCGCAGCACCCCGGAGCTACGATCAGCATGACGGATTCGGGCACGGCAAGCCCTGCCCTCTTAACGCCGAATCCTTCCGCGCCCGGGGAGTTATATGCAAGCGTTGCCGGCGAACTATAGACAAGGCCCTCATTGCCCTTCAATTCTGAAGGAATATTGTCCTTGCCCAAAGATGCTATATAGCCCGCTTTATAACTTACTGCTCTTGCCATTATCAGCCTTCTCCTTTAAGGAGATCTTCTGCAAGTTTCTTAAAACAATGGGAAGCTTCGCAATCAGGCGCGCCCTCGATTACGGTCATGCCCTGATCTTCACAAAGATTGATATCATCACTTCTCGGGATCCTTCCTACGATAGGAACGTTATGTTCATTAGCAAAGGCCTCGACTTTCCTGTCCTCATCAGGAATATTCCTGTGATTTAAGACAAGTCCCTCTACTCTTGCATAACTTCTTTCCTCGAAATTCTTTACTGCCGTGATTATATTGTTGGCTGCATAAAGAGCCATCTTCTCGCCCGATGTAACTATAAGGACCTTCTCGGCATAGCCCTGTCTTATGGGAGCTGCAAAACCGCCGCAAACGACATCTCCCAACACATCGTAGAGAACTACATCAGGTTTTACTTTATCGAACAGAGCAAGCTCATCGATAAGATCGAAAGTCGCGATTATGCCTCTGCCTGCACAGCCCAGACCGGGGGTGGGGCCGCCTGTCTCAATACATACTACTCCGCCGAATCCGACACGGGAGATATCTTCATATGTATCAATATCAGCTTCGTCACGGAGCATGTCGATAACAGGCTTTACAGTATTGCCTCCCAACAGGTTCGTCGTAGAGTCAGCCTTGGGATCGCACCCTATCTGCACGACTTTCCTCCCCTTTGAGGCAAAAGCCGCAGCAAGATTTGCAGTCACAGTGGATTTCCCGATCCCGCCTTTACCGTATATCGCAAGTTTGAGCATAAAAAATCTCCTTGTTCCGCACGCGGCAAGGAGAGTTAATCTTAACATCATATGTTACGACTATTCCCGTTCGGATACTTCCTCGCCGTCAGAGTCTTATTACTGCTGATATTTTATCAGATATATATTATTAATCAATATGCCTCATTAAGCCCAAGGGTCTTCTGCCACGGGGATCCTGATCCCTGCCAGGAGCATCTGTTCCCAAAGATACCATTTACCCTCGGAAGGCTTGATCCTCAGAGTGATCGGTCTCGGAGAGTCTGCGCCTCCGGACTTAATGTAAAGCCTCTTATATCCTTCATCTGCCATCGGAGCAGTGTCGACGATGAACTCCAGCGTAAAAGGCTGATCGGGGGTATACGAATTATCCGGCGATGAGCCTTTGAAATAAGACCTGGCAAGATATTCCTTTCCGTCCATGAACCGGTCGTTGATAAACTGCTTCTCCATCGGGGACATGGGCCTCGGGCCTCTGAGCCAATCAAGCATTGCCAAAGATTCTTCCTTATTCTCGGGATACAGAGCCAAAGCGGCAATCGTGAGCGCCGCAGTATCTTCTATCGTTGTCATTGCCGCCTGCGGTAATGCTTTCATCTCATCTAAAGACTTCGGCAATTTCTCGAAAACAACCGTTCCTGCCATATCATCAACCTCCCTGCTGCATCTTAAGCCACATCATGCAATATGCCTGGGTCCTTGCGGCAAAATTATCGCCTTCCAGAAGCTTTGCAAGTTCGTCTTTGCCATACCATCCGGCCTGTATCTCTTCTTCATCTGAGGTGCTGGGCTTAAACTCTCCCTTGGCTTTCCCTAAGATACACATACTCTTCTCATTGGTGATACCGACTCCGGAATAGCTTACTGGCCAGATTTCATCAACCGATACAAGTTCGAGGCCTGTCTCTTCCCTGAGTTCTCTTGCTGCCGCTTCTTCGGGTGTCTCCCCTGCATCTATGAGACCAGCCGGGAAATTATAAGCAAAATCTCCGACAGCCATCCGAAATTCCCTGTTAAGAAGGATCTTATTGCCATCCGGATCAGTAACGATCAGTATTACTGCGTCACACCTTCCGGACTTAATGTCCTCCAGGGTCTTCATATTCTTATTGCGGCTGACCATCTCATATACCTTTGTATTGCCTAAAGCCGTCTCATATTCGGCATCGTAAGAAGTTATGAACTTGCCTTCGTGAGTCTTGTTAATCACTTTGAATCGCATTGCCGTATGTCCTTTACATTCTTGATACACATATTTTACACCAACATCAGGATTCGTCCCGTTAACAAATTGAGAAGTTAGGGTATAATATAAGCACTAATTGCAAGGGAGGATTAAATTATGTCATTTCAGAGAGCTCAGTGGCACAGCGGGCTGACTTATCAGCAAACATGCAAGAACTGCGGTACAAAGATCAGATATACAGATGAGAGCCTTGACTTCAGGCCCTGGTATGCTGACGGATTCGTAGTCTGCCCCAAGTGCAAAGCAAACATCCGTCACAGTGAGGCATTTGCCATCAATCCCGACGGAACACCTTATAACAACGGCACGCAGCCCACGATCATCGCTCAGAACACACCTGCTCCCGCTCCGGCGCCGGCAGGTCCTGTTCCCGGCATGATGTATTGCAGCAACTGCGGCAAGCAGTACAATCCCGCAACAGACCACTTCTGTTCCGGATGCGGCAATAAACTCGGGTAATCCCGGGCGGCAAACAGTACCGGCAAAACAAAAAGCTGTCTCATATGAGACAGCTTATTTGTTGGAGCCAAAGGTGGGAATCGAACCCACGACCTATTCATTACGAGTGAATTGCTCTACCCCTGAGCCACTTTGGCATAAATAGCCTATAAAATATACAAGTCTTCATTTTTTCTGTCAAGTCTTATGAACTATTTTCGGTCAAAAACCGGGTTAATGATATAATTATCAGAAGGAGTTATTTTTTATGGCAAAAGCAGGCAGATCTTACATCATCAGGATGGTCAGCGCGATTACGGCCGTATCTGCCGTAATGATGCTCTTGGGTGCCTGCAGATCCGGCAAGACCGATATCCCGGATATTCCTTCCCCTGACGATACAGCTTATTCAGAATCGGAAGCCACAGACCCTTCTCATGAGTCTGACCCGAATGAACATATCCTGTCCACATTGAATGTAGCGCTTCCCTATCAGGACTCTACAGTCAGATACCTGGCGCAAATGTATTACGCTAAGAAAAACAACCTCTGGGATAAGAACTATACAGGCTCCGACATCGATCTTGACCAGCTCAGTTCCATCAATACGGATCTGATCATTACATCATCCCGGACCTTTGAAGAAGGAGTATCATCTTCTGTTCTGTCAAGTTGGAAAAGCAACAATGCAATGCCTGATCTTTTCCTGGCATCCGATATCAACGATGCGGCAGATTCCGGGCTTATCGTTCCCCTAAACGATTTTACGGGCGCGGATCCTTCATTCGATAACGACAGGATCTTTGCCAACTGCGTATTGGAATGCACGAGAGACGGCAAGATCTACGGCATCCCCCACGCAGTATCCGTGGAACTTCTCATCGGCAACAGCGACTTCATTCCAAGCAGTGGAAGGCCTCCGGTCATATATACCTGCGATGAATTCGCAGAATACCTGAATGCCGTCAAGACCGAATACCCCGGAACTGTCCCGATCATGTCCGCAAGCGACCTCTTCCCTTATATCGGCAGCGCCTTCAACCACGGGGAGAAAACATCCTATATGCTGAACAAGGAATACAAAGCACAGCCTATTCTTATTGAGAATGTTTTCGATAACGAAAAAGAATTTATAGCTGCCTTATATTCGGAAGGACTGTCAAAAGATAAAGATTCCAACGGCGCTAACCCGGTCTATTCCAGACAGTGCGCCCTCTGGACCGCTTCTTCCGCAACACTGAAGACTTGGGAGGTTTACTACCCGGACAACATATATACGATGTTCCTTCCATCCTACGATCCGGATAATCAGGCGCCTGCCAATGTTCATGTCTATCCTTTGTGTGTAAGTTCAACAGCCTCCAACGGCAAGCTTGCTGCGGACTTCGCATCTTTTATATCTTTCGATACTGACGCTCAGCTGCTGATACAAAGGTGTGAGATGCGATCCGGATTCTTCCCGGTCACCAGGAGCAGTGCGGTATGGGACATTATCCACGAAGACTCAGCGGTCGGACAAACTTCTTACATTCTTAAGCAGATCCTCGACAATGCTGTATTCGTTCCAGCTGATGATTCCGATCCGGTCTTTGCAAAGACAAAAGATTATTTTGCAGATTTTGGCAGCCGCGAAGAGTATTCTTTGGAGGAGCTTTATGGCAATTAAGGTTAGAAGGGTTCATATCCACGACGCCAAAGCACTTGTAAGACAGGGGCTCCTTAGCGGAAATATAACCTCTGCCGAAGAAGATCTGCGCCGAAAAGCAGATTCCGATGATATCAGATACAGGATCGCCTGCGACGGCGATAAGATACTGGGACTCGCCCGTGTCAGATATTCATCTTTTGCCCGCAATGCCGATATCAGCCTGTCCCTAACCGAAGAAGGGAAAGATCTGTCATCTGACATCTTGAAAGCGCTTTTGGACCGGTGTTTTATCAAAGAAAACATACATAAGATCAGCATGATACTTTACGGTGATAACCTTTATCTCGAAAATATACTGTCAGAGGAAGGCTTTATTCAGGAAGCCGTTCTCAAAGATGAGATCCAAACACCGAACGGATATGAAGACGCAGGTCTCTTCTGTCTGCTCCGCCCGGACTACCGGGGTTATAACTATTGCTTCGTGCCTTTCGCGCTGGGTGTTGTAATAGTCGGCGGAGATGATGAAAAGGTAGATCTCGTAAAGCTCTTGCATTACGGCGATACGATAGAAGATCCTTTCATCAGGGATGTTGCAGTTCACTCGGGGTTTGTCGATGAAGATTTCCGAATCCTTAAGAATACCGATGATCTTTACAAGACTGATCCCGGCTCATCAGGCCTTTACCCTAAAGAAGTCTGGAAAGCGTACTGTCAGCTTACCGAATACTTTGAGAAGACAAGATCCTCGTTCACGGTCAATCTCGACCTTGAAGATGCAACACCATTCCAAAAGAGTGTCTGGGAAGCGCTGACTCACATATCTTACGGCAATATGAGATCTTACGAGGACATCGCCCGTGATATCTCATCTTCCCCATCACAAGCCCGGCATCTTACCAGGGCAGTGGGCGCCGCGTGTTCCGACAATCCTTATCCTATCATCATCCCCTGTCACAGGGTAATAGGCAAAGACGGAACCCTCGTCGGATATGCGGCAGGCTTGGACATAAAGGATTTCCTGCTGACGCACGAGACATTCTCATACATAATCCCGCTTACGGGCGATAAGAACAACTGATTTCTTGGAGGCAAACATGGCAAAACACGATAAGATCGACATCGGCGTATCAACGTCCCTTAATCCGGTACCGGTGGTAATGATATCATCCGGATCCGATGAGATCCCCCGCAATATCTGCACTGTTGCATGGGCCGGAACCATCAACTCCGAGCCGCCAATGGTATCCATATCTCTCCGCAAGTCCAGGCTCTCCTACGACATCATTAAGTCCACGGGTGAATTCGTTATCAACCTGGTCAATAAATCTTTGGCAAAATCCTGCGACTTCTGCGGTGTCAGATCAGGCCGGGATGTTGACAAGTTCGACAAGTGCGGATTGAACTCATATCCTGCCAAAGGACTTGATAAGGCTGTTGCCATAACGGAGTCTCCCCTGTCTTTATCCTGCAAAGTCAAGGATGTAATAGAACTGGGATCCCACGATATGTTCATTGCCGAGATCGTTGCGATATCCTGCGATTCCTATCTTATGGACGACAACGGCAAAGTCTGCCTGGACAAAGCAAACCTCGTAGCCTATAACCACGGCGAATATTTCCTGCTGGGCGAGAAACTGGGATTCTTCGGTTACTCTGTAGCAGCGCCTGATGTATTTGAACGCAGGATGCGCGGCTGATCCAATAAAGAGATATAGGGAAAACAGCCCCCGCAAAACGCGGGAGCTGTTCTCATATTGTTATGTTTATGAATCGCTGCTGCCTGCATTAACGAACTTGTCGTACTTATAAAGGAACGTGACCATCTGTCGTCTTAAGCACTTGCCCTGAGGCTTAAATGTTCCGTCCTTATAGCCGGCAACGATACCAACCTCGGACGCCCAAAGGACAGGCTCATAGAAATAATCGCTCTCCTTAACGTCAGAGAACTTGTTCTCGGCAACAGAAGGAGCAGGCTTCCCTGCCATACGCCACAGGAATGTTACGGTCTGTGCTCTCGTGCAGACATTCTGAGGCTTAAATGTTCCGTCGGAATAACCCGTGGTAATGCCGTTATCAACAGCCCATATAACCGGATTATAGAAATAGTCGCTCTTCTTGACATCCGGGAACTTGCATTCATCCGAAGAAGGCTTGGGGCTCTCCTTCAATCTCCATATGAACGTGAGCATCTGAGCGCGGGTGCATTCATTGGCAGGCTTGAACTTCGTCTGATTATCGTAACCCTTAACGATACCCATAGCTGTCAGTTCATTGGTAGGCGTATACCAGAAATCCTTTTTATTCGTTACGTCCTTATAGAGGACCGTAACTTTGCAGCCGGCTTTCTTGCCGTTCTTCTCGGCGGATATCGTAACAGCGCCTGCCATCTTAGCAGTTACCTTACCGTTCTTATCAACTGTTGCCACCTTCGTATCAGATGACGTCCATGTGATACCGGAAGCGGCCTCTACGAATGTTCCCTTAAGAGATACTGTCTTGCCGCAAATTACGGTTACGGAATTCTTATCAAGTTTCATAAGACCGGATTTACCGTTATTGATCTTTGTCAGAGGATCGATCTCAAGATCTTCGTGATAATACTCTTCTTCTCCGGAGTCATCATCGATTACCACTCTGACATGGTTATAAGCATAATAATCTGCACCTTTCGAAGTCTTCCTTACGGTAAATGTTCCGTTAGAATATACATTTTTCAAAATATCATTATCGGAGATATCGAGTTCTCCTATCTTGTTGCCGTAACAACACAGAGAATCCACTGCCGTGGGAACCTTGAGCTTTGTAAGTTCATTGTAGCAGCAGGACAGATATGACCAGCGGCCATGGCTCTTGATCGCAATGCTCTTCAGCTTATTGTTGTCACAGACAACACCGCTGATATTCGGCTGATCGATCGTAAGCTCAGTCAGCTTATTATCTGAACACCATAAAAGTTCCAGATGCCTGTTCTTACTGATATCTATTGAAGCCAGATCATTGTCTGAGATAAACAGGTCTTCTAATTCTGTGCAGCCTGAAGTATCGACCGACGATAACTTGTTATGCTCAAGATCCAGATGCTTGAGCTTAGTATTGGCACTTACGTCAACAGATGAAAGTTCATTGTTGCTCAGATATGCGTATACAAGATCAGTATTTGCAGTAAAAGAAATGCTCTTAAGCTTATTTGTATCGGCATTGAATGAATTCAATGTCGTATCTCCTGTAAGATTTACTTCCGTCAGCTGATTCCTGGCACATTCGACCCTGAACAGATCCGCCTTGCCTGACAGATCCAGAGACTGCAGCTTGTTATTGTAACAGGATAATACATAAAGCTTCGGATTTGCGGCAAGATCGAGTTTGGAAATGCTGTTACTGTCACAACAAAGGTCCCAAAGCTCGGGATTATGGGAAAGATCGAGGCTTTCAAACTTACAGTTCTCGCATGCAAGACTCCTGAGCTTGGGATTGCCGGACAGATCCAATTGGGATATGGGATTGTTATTTACGGTAAGGTTATCCAGGACACTGCATCCGCTGACATTAAGAGATGTAAGATTATTACCTGTGCAATTCAAGGAGATCAGTTCTGTATTCTTACTTACGTCAAGAGAAGTAAGGGAACCGTTATCGACGGACAGATACTGCATCTTGGTGAAAAACTCTATTCCCTTAAGATCTGCCACGGGCTTGTCGCTTATGGTAAAGTATGTCGTGCTGTTGATCTCTTCTTCCGACAGGACTCCGTTCTTGTCCGCATCAACTGATTCGGATATCTGAGCCCTGAATTCATTGTCGGGAAAATTGGTCTCATCTATCTTGATATCACCTGCTGCCGACACGGATTGTCCGGAGCACAATATAAACATTGCCAAAGTGCCTGCCGCAAAAGGTACGGCGCCTGCTCTTCTTGCTAAAACAAATGACATAAAACACCTCCCAAATAACTCTATGCATTTATTATATTACAACCCGTCTTTTGTGCTATCATTAAGTCATAAAAACCACATTATTACCGAAAAGAGCATTAACGTGAAGATACTTGGAATCATACTTCTGTCGATACTTGCAGCAATACTGCTGTTCATCCTGTTCCTTTGGATAGTATCACTTCCCATAGACAAGACGAAATCATACGATAAGGACAGTAAGTTCTATAGAGGACTTCTTTATTTCTGCACATCTCTTGCCATGTTCTTCCTCAGGGTAAAGATCAATGTCACGGGAGCCGAACAGATCCCCAAGTCCTCTTATCTATTTGTGGGAAACCACAGATCCAACTTCGACCCTCTGATCGCCTGGCATATCTTCGAGGAATCAAATCTGGCTTTCATATCCAAGCCCGATAACTTCGATGTTCCGATATTCGGTAAATATGTCAAGCGCTGCTGCTTTATGGGAATCGACAGATCGAGCCCCAGGCAGTCTATGACAGTGATCAATGCCGCAGCAGATCTTATAAGGTGCGGCGAAGTCTCTGTCGGTGTATATCCCGAAGGCACAAGGAGTTTTGACGGCAAACTCCTCCCCTTCCATAACGGCGTTCTTAAGACCGCCATCAAAGCAAAGTGCCCCATCGTGGTAGTCGGAATGGAAGGCACCGAGAAGATCCACGAGAACACCCCCTTCAGAAGATCCGTCGTCGACGTCAAAGTCATAAAGGTTATTAATCCCGACGGCAGGACCACTCAGGAACTTGGGGACATGGTAAAGGATTGTCTTAAGCCATACGATAAGTCTGTTTCAGCAAAAGCTTGATTCCCGGATCTTCTTTTCGCGAAAAAAACGAAGATATCAAAGCCCCCGAAGACGGATGACTTCGGGGGCTGTACTATTAGTGATCAGAAAATCAATATGCTTTCTTCACGTTCATATAATACTTGTATAAGAATGTCACCATCTGCCTTCTCAAGCACTTGCCCTGAGGCTTGAATGTACCATCCTTATAGCCTGCGGCGATGCCGGCCTCGGATGCCCAGAGAACAGGCTTATAGAAATAATCACTCTCCTTGATATCCTTGAACTTATTCTCATCAGACGCAGGATCCTGCGACCCCGCCAGACGCCACAGGAATGTTACGGTCTGAGCTCTGGTGCAGACATTCTGAGGCTTGAACGAGCCGTCACTGTAACCTGTCGTGATTCCCTGCTCCACAGCCCAGATAACAGGTTTAAAGAAGTAATCGCTCTTTTTGACATCAGGGAATATACATTTATCTGACGAAGGTTCAGGTTCACCCTTAAGTCTCCAGATAAATGTCAGCATCTGTGCGCGCGTACATTCATTGGCAGGCTTAAACTTCGTTTGCTTATCGTAACCTTTGACGATATCCTTATCTGTCAGGTAATACGTAGGCGTATACCAGAAATCCTTCTCATTCTTGACATCCTTATAAAGAACCTGAACTGAACATTTTTCTCTTCTTCCGGCGCCTGACACAGTAATCGTGACGGTTCCGGCCATCTTGCCTGAGACCTTCCCGTTCTTATCGACTGTTGCGATCGACTTGTTTGAAGATGACCAGGTCAATTTCCCTTTTGCCCCCTTAAGTGTAGCTTTAAGAGTCAAAGTCTTTCCGCATACAACAGTCGCTGACGTCTTATCCAGATACAAAGATGTATCATTCCCGTCAATGATCTTCGTACCGGTATCAACCGTCAGATATCCGTTATTTTCTACATCATCATCGGTTGTGGCATCAGGATTACCGGTAAAATAAAAGTAATACGTCGAACCATCATCATCCTTACATAAAGTGAGTTCACCATCGGTATATGTATTAATGAGATTTTTACTCTTGCTGATATCAAGCTTGTCAATGTTGTTCCCTTTGATCCTTAAGCTGTTAATATTTTCCGGAACAACAATACTTGAAATATTATTATCTTCACAGTCAAGGAGCTTCCAACTGCTTGAATTACCGGGGTTAAGATCCTTTATCTTATTTCTGTTGCACTCCACACGACGAATCTTGGTGTTTTTTGACAGATCCAGTGACTCAAGCTGGTTATTGTAAACATACAGTTGCTGTAACCCTGATACTTTACTTACATCCATACTTTTTAATTTGTTGTGATATATAAAGATCCTCTCTAAATCCGGTGATTCACCGAATTTTGCATCCGTAAGCTCGTTATACTGCAGATCCAATTCTGTTAACGCAGTATTTGTAGAAAGATCGATATTGGTAAGTTTATTTCCTGTTGCTTCAAAGGTTTTTAATTTATCAAGGCCCGTAACATTTAACTTTTCAAGATTACATGCAGAGCAATCAATATGCTCAAGGTTTTTGCATGAACTGAGATCAAGTTCAGATATATCGTTATTATTACACTCAAGGTACTTAAGCATAACGATATTGGACAGATCAAGACTTGTAATCTTGGAGAATTTATTCGGATCATTATCAGAGCTGTAATAACATTGCAGCCACTCAAGTTTAGTGTTCTTTGACAGATCGATCGTCTTAAAATTATTATTACAGATCTGTAACTCAATAAGTTCAGTATTGTTGGTCACATCCAGTTCAGAAAGTCCGCAATCATTACACTGTAAATAAGTCAATTTTGTACATCCGCTGACATTAAGGGATTTGAGGCTGGCAGGGCCTACAAAGACTTGATCCAAATTAACGTTCTTGCTCAGATCCAGGGATGTCAATTTATTAGAGGAACAGTAAAACCTCTCTAACTCGGTAAAGTATTCTATTCCTTTGAAATCAGCCGGGTTCTCAAATTCGTACGAAAACCACACATCTTTAGCGCTTGCGATCTCCCCGGAATCCAATTTTCCGTTATTATCGGAATCAAATTTCTTTTCCACATAATCTCTGAACGCTTTATCCGGGAAGTTTGTCTCGTTGATCTCGATCTCCCCGTCCGCTCTAGAAGTCAATCCTCCAAAAGCAATGATCCCTGCTGCAATAAGGAACGCTGCAGCGCCTGCTGCGGCCCTGCAAAAAAATAGGTTCTTCATGATCTCTTCCCCCGCAATAAAATGTAGTTTGTATAAACAAACTCTGCTATTCGTAGGATAACAGAGTTTGATAGGCCGTTCAATACAATAAATGAGTTATCAATGAGGCAACTTGTTGAAGAAGTTTGCAAGCGGCTCGACGATGTCATGGAGACTCTTGATGGACTGATTCAGTGTATCGATGTCAACACTGGACAGATTCTCTATGGCATTAGATGCATTGTCGGTATTCTCCACAACTATCTTATTAACATTGCCGACCATCTCATCAATTCCGTCAAGGCTTCCCTGGGCTTCGCTCAATGCAGTCTCTATCTCCGTAACGCCACCGGAAAAATCAGAAACCGCCTGGTCGAACTGAATGATAGTATTGTTGACGCTGTCGATCATGAATACGACTTTGGGAATGATGATACAGAGCGCAAGTGTGATCAGCAGCACAAAGATCATAAGGATCAATGCAAGGATATTAGTCTTGGTCTCCGTCTTCTGCTGGCTCTTTACGAGTTCCACGAGAAGATCATGATCGCTCATTGCGTTAAGATCATTCTTCTTTACTTTCTTAACCTCAGGTGTTGTTGTGTTCTCAGCCATACGAACCTCCTTTAGATTTGAGTAAGGGGCGCCTCAGGGCGCCCCTTACGATTCAGTTTAATCCTAATGTTATCAGTGATGGAACAGTCTGATGCCGTTGAATGCCATTGCAATACCGAACTTATCGCAGGTTGCGATGACCTGATCATCACGGACGGATCCGCCAGGTTCCACGACATAACGGACGCCACTCTTGTAAGCTCTCTCGATGTTGTCGCCGAAGGGGAAGAATGCATCGGAGCCCAGAGATACATCTGTATTCTGTGCGATCCAGGCTTTCTTCTCTTCACGGGAAAGAGGCTCGGGGCACTCTGTGAAGAAATTCTGCCATGTGCCATCTGCAAGAACATCCATATAATCGTCGGAGATATAGATATCGATGGTGTTGTCTCTGTCGGGACGGCCGATGTCTGCCTTGAACGGGAGGTTCAATACCTTCGGGTTCTGTCTGAGCCACCAGTTGTCGGCCTTGTTGCCGGCGATCCTGGTGCAGTGGATTCTGGACTGCTGGCCTGCTCCGATTCCGATAGCCTGGCCGTCTTTTACGAAGCAAACAGAGTTGGACTGTGTGTACTTCAAAGTGATGAGCGCGATCATAAGATCGATCTTCTTGTCATCAGGGATATCCTTCTTTGCAGTTACGACATTTGCAAGGCTGTCAGTGTTAACTACAAGGTTGTTTCTTCCCTGCTCGAATGTTACACCGAACACCTGCTTTGTCTCTACAGGGTTGGGAACATAATCAGGATCCATCTTGAGGATGCAGTAAGAACCCTTCCTCTTGGACTTTAAGATCTCAAGAGCTTCATCTGTATAATCGGGAGCGATGATACCGTCGGATACTTCTCTCTTGAGCATCGTTGCCGTGATGGCATCACATGTATCGGACAAAGATACGAAGTCACCGAAAGAACTCATTCTGTCAGCGCCTCTTGCTCTTGCATAAGCACAGGCGATGGGAGACAGTTCACCCAGATCATCTACAAAGTATATCTTCTTCTCTGTCTCGGACAGGGGCTTACCTACAGCTGCACCTGCGGGAGATACATGCTTAAAGGATGTTGCGCTGGGGAGTCCTGTTGCGCGCTTGAGTTCTGATACGAGCTGCCACCCGTTGAAAGCATCAAGAAGATTGATGTATCCCGGGCGTCCGTTCAACACAGTAAAAGGAAGTTCGGTGCCGTCTGCCATAAAGACTCTTGAAGGCTTCTGGTTGGGGTTGCATCCGTACTTCAGTTCCATCTCATTTGCCATTGTAATATCCTCCAAATATTAATATCAAACGTTCTTGTTGACGATCCTGGTCTCTGCCTCACCGGTTGCGATATCGATATATCTTACGAACAGTGAGACTTTGTTGTCTTCGTTAAGAGCATTCCAGAGCTTATCGGTAAATTCATCGATCTTATCTTCGATAGAGATCCTTACGGGCTCGCCTTCGAAGCTGGGCAGAGGACTTCCGTCACCGATATATGTATGAATGATCCTGCCCTCTCCGGGAAGAGGATTGGTGTATGTAAATGTATGTCTCTGGCATGAAGCCGGATCACCGTCCGCACTCTTCAGGATAGACATAGCATAGTTATATGTGCCGTTCTCGATATGAAGGATACCGGAGATCCTGGGGGTGAAGTTGGGAGCATCGTCTTCGAACTCACGGCCTCTCAAAGCCTGCTCGAAAGTCTGCTGCTTATCCATCATCTCATAGATCGTATCGGTCTGGTCACCGTTGGTAACGATAGTCTTATTGCCTAAGACTCTGACAGGAGAATAGATGATGAGGTGCGGATCCGTCAATTTTGAAGGATCGAAAGCCTCAGTCTTGATGCCGTCAGCTGTAGGTACAAACACCCTGTTCCTGGAGTTAACGGACCTGCCCATGATGAAGTAAGCCGTAACTGCCTTCTTGCCGCATGCGCATCTGCCGATAACGATGCCTCTTCCGGGATAGTCATTTCCCGCTACATACTCAAACAGATCTTTCTTTTCCATGATGACCTCCTCCTTGATCAATCTTTAATATATGCTATGTTATTTTCGATAGAGACCTTGCCGTCAGCAAGAAGCCTTATGGCTTTCGGCAGTATCTCCTGCTCGCATTCTTTCATGATCCTCTGCTGTAGTATCTCAGGCGTATCATCAGGAAGCACATCTACGGCCTTCTGGATGATGATGGGACCGGAATCGTATTCTTCGTTAACAAAATGAACTGTTGCGCCCGACACCTTTACGCCCCTTGCAAGTGCCGCGATATGCGGTCTTATCCCGTACATGCCTTCACCGCAGAATGCGGGTATCAGAGCCGGATGGATATTGATGATCCTGTTAGAGAATGCCTTGACCGTCTCTTTCCCCAGCAAAGACAGGTATCCTGCGAGGACAATGAGTTCACAACCGGCCTCTTCAACAGCGTTGAGCACCTTAAGATCCCACTCTTCTCTTGACGCAAAGTCTTTCGCGCTCAACACGACTGAAGGGATATTGTTGTCGGACGCCCTGGTAAGAGCATACGCTTTGGGAGAAGACGATACGACCAGACCGATATCGATATCGGCGAGATATCCGTCCTTTATCCTGTCTATTATCGCCTGAAGGTTAGTTCCTCCGCCTGAAACAAATACCGCAATCCTCATACCGACTGTCCTTACTTATAATTTACTTCGTGTACGGAGTCCGCTTCTTCTTCGGGCTTACCTGCGATGAAGTTGCCGTCGAAGCATGCAGAACATACGCCGCAGCTTATGCCTTCCAGAGATTCCTTGAGGGATTCGAGACTTATGTATCCCAATGAATCGGCACCGATCATCTGACAGATCTCTTCTACCGACTTGGTGCTTGCGGGAAGCTCAACACCGCGGGAAGCATTGACACCGTAGCAGCAAGGGAATCTTACCGGCGGGGATGCAAGACGCAGATGTACTTCTTTTGCACCGTTCTCTCTTAAGAAAGTGATTATATGCTTAGTCGTGGTTCCTCTTACGAGTGAGTCGTCAACGATACATACTTTCTTGCCGGTAACGGCACTCTTGAGGACAGAGAACTTCATCCTTACTGCCAGTTCTCTCTGCTGCTGAGTACTCTTGATAAATGTTCTTCCGACATAACGGTTCTTAAGAAGACCTGCACCGTAAGGAACACCCATGCCTTCGGCGAATCCGATGGCAGCGGGGTTACCGGAGTCGGGAGCACCGATAACTATATCACAGTCACAAGGCTGCTCTTTGGCAAGCCTTCTTCCGACTCTTACCCTCGACTCGAAAACATTCATATTGTCGATGTTGCTGTCAGGCCTTGCTACATATACATATTCGAAAACACAGACCTTACCGGCCTTATGGTCGCCGGTGCACCCGCCGAAATATGTGGAACTGACGCCGTCCTTGCTGATCGATACGATCTCGCCGGGATCAACATCTCTTACGAACTCGGCATCAAGTGCGTCCAGAGCACAGGACTCGGAAGACAGGATATACATATCGCCCTTCTTACCGAGAACCAAAGGTCTTAATCCATAAGGATCCCTGACGCCGATGACCTTATCCTCAGTCATGAAGACCATGGAATAAACACCCTTGATCTCTTCACATGTCTTGGCGATCGCTTCCTCACAGGTCTCGGTCCTTACGCGGTTCCTGGAGAACAGGGACAGGATGATCTCAGAATCTGTATTGGTCTGGAAGATAGCTCCAACGTTCTTGAGCTCATCCCTTAAGGAATTCTCGTTATGGATTACGGAATCCACGACTAAAGCGATATTGCCGACACGGGACTTGATATGTATAGGCTGGATAGCATCGTTGCCGGAATCCTTGGGAGATCCGCCTCTGGCATGACCTACTGCAGCGCAGCCTTCGAGTGCAGATAATGTAATGTCATCGAACACGTCCGTAACAAGACCGTTGCCCTTGTGAACGATAAAAGCACCGCGATCGTTGATCGCAATGCCTGCCGATTCCTGTCCTCTGTGCTGCAAAGAGAAGATACCGTAGTATGCCGTCTTTGCCACTTCATCCAATTTGCCTTTCGTGTCGATACAACCGAAAATACCGCTCATAGTCCTTTGTCTCCTCTGATTATAGTTTATGCATTCATATTCTTGATCTTATCCTGAAGATTCGCATCCCGCTGATCTACGGAATCCGCAAGGCTCTTCTTATAATCTGCAAGTTTTGCCGCCAAATCATCATCTGCTACGGCGATAATCTGACAAGCCAGGATCGCAGCATTCGCAGCGCCGTCGATAGCGACTGTCGCAACAGGGATCCCGGTCGGCATCTGAACCGTTGCATAAAGAGCATCAACACCTGCCAGGGCGCCGCCCTTGCAAGGAACCCCTATAACAGGCAATGTAGTATTTGCCGCAAGCACGCCGGCAAGGTGAGCCGCAAGTCCCGCGGCGCCGATAACAACGGCAAAACCGTTATCCTTTGCATTCTTTGCCAGACTGATGGCTCTCTCGGGAGTCCTGTGCGCGGAAGCAACCCTTGCCTCGTATTCGACACCGAACTTGTCCAGCATCTTAAAGCAGTTTTCCATTACGGGGAAATCGGAATCAGATCCCATTACGACCAATACCTTGTTGTTACTCATTCTTATTGACCTTCCTTCAAAGATATATCTTCATCCATCACTCATCTTCAGTCGACCATTCAAGGCGCTTGAGGCATCTGTAATAGTCTTCGGAACCCCAATCATAAGGCTTCGGACAGAAGTCATTGCCGGGGCGCGTGGATGTCTGCGCATAGGGAATTACCTTCAGCCTATAGTCTACGCAATTATCCCCCTTCTCGTCCATAATGAATTTGCATTGAATTATCACAGAATCGGGGTCGGATAACTTGTTATTTCCACCAAAACAAAAATTCGATAAGCTGTAGACGATATAGTGACCGTTATAGTATTCGATGGGCTGGAGCCTGTGGGGATGATGTCCTATGACTATATCTGCGCCATGATCTATCAGTGCGCGGCCCAAAGCTTTCTGGTCCCCGCTGGCTTCATATTTGGCTTCTATTCCCCAGTGGCAGGAAGCGATGATAATGTCACATCCCTTCTGCTTGAGCTGATCGATAAGACCGTATCCCTGGGACGCAGTGCCGCTGTTAGACAGGCCGAACATACCGATAAGGATACCGTTGACTTCATAAGTTGAAACAGAATTCTGGTCTGACCAGACGATCCCGTATTCATCAAGGTTCTTCCTGGTATCCTCAAGGCCTTCAAGGAGATAGTCTTTTGTATGGTTATTGGCGATATTGACGCACTCTATGCTGGCGCGCTTGAGCATCTCCAGATTTGCGGGCTTCATTCCGAAGACAAACTGTTTTGAAGCATGGGACTGTCTGGTCGTAACGGCATTCTCCAGATTGGCCAGAGTCATGTCGTCCTTCTCGAAAACCGCCTTACAGTTCTTAAAGCAATAATCCAGGTCATTCCCGACAACGCTGTCAAAACATGCCGAATTGCGGACATTGATATCCTGGGTGAGCGTAAGGTCTCCAATGAAGCTGACAGTTACCTCAGGACCTGTTCCCGACGCTTCAGGATCCGCTGTCACATCAGTCTCTTCAGCAGTACCGGAAGAAGTCTCCGTCGCAATAGAGGCTGCCATATCCGACAGCACCTGTTCGTCTACAGTTGAATCGGGACTTATATCCAATGTCGTGTTCTGTGTGTCAACTCCGCCTGCGCAGGATACCGCAAGCACCGATACGGATAAGGAAATGATCAAAGCTGCCGCTTTGCAACCGACACGACTCAATTTATCTGACACCTCATGGATAATCTCGATTTTCATTATACCAATAATTCCCGGTATTCAATCACTAAAATACTATAAATATAAAGGCCGTCTCACGATGTAAGACGGCCTTATTCATATTGATGATCTCAGTTATATCAGAACTTGGGGCACTCAGCGAGGGACTTTGCGATCTCCTCATCTGTAGGAACATAATCTTCCATGGTTCCGTCGTTATACTGCTGATAAGCAACAAGGTCGAAATATCCTGTTCCGGTGAGACCGAATACGATATTCTTCTCTTCGCCGGATTCCTTGCACTTGAGCGCTTCATCGATAGCAACACGGATAGCGTGAGAACTCTCAGGTGCGGGAAGGATTCCCTCGACTCTTGCGAATGTCTCTGCTGCTTCGAATACATCAGTCTGCTTAACGGAACGGGCAGAGATGATCTTATCATCATAAAGCTGGGAGATAACGGGGCTCATGCCGTGATATCTTAAGCCCCCTGCATGGTTCGGAGCAGGAATGTAGCCGCTGCCCAATGTGTACATCTTAGCCAGAGGACAAACCTTACCGGTATCGCAGAAGTCATACACATAGCTTCCTCTCGTAAGTGAAGGACAGGATGCGGGTTCTACTGCGATGATCTCGTAATCAGCTTCCCCTCTCAGCATCTGACCTACGAAGGGCGAGATAAGTCCGCCGAGGTTGGAACCGCCGCCGGCACATCCGATGATCATATCAGCCTTAACGCCTACCTTATCAAGAGCTGCCTTGGTCTCAAGACCGATAATGGACTGATGAAGCAATACCTGGTTCAGAACGGAACCCAGAACATAACGGTATCCTTCCTGGGATGTGGCAGCCTCGACAGCCTCGGAGATAGCGCAGCCCAAGCTTCCCGTCGTTCCGGGATACTTCTCGTTGATCGCTCTTCCGATATTTGTCTCCATCGAAGGAGAAGGGGTAACCTTAGCGCCGTATGTTCTCATGACCTCGCGTCTGAACGGCTTCTGCTCGTAGGAAACCTTAACCATAAACACCTGAAGGTCAAGACCGAAGTATGCGCATGCCATGGAAAGAGCCGTACCCCACTGACCTGCACCGGTCTCGGTGGTAACGCCCTTAAGGCCCTGCTGCTTTGCATAATAGGCCTGAGCGATGGCGGAATTGAGCTTATGGGATCCGGATGTATTGTTGCCCTCGAACTTATAGTAGATGTGGGCAGGTGTATCAAGGTACTTCTCAAGGCAGTAAGCCCTTACCAAAGGTGAAGGTCTGTACATCTTATAGAAGTCCTGGATCTCCTGAGGGATATCAATGTAAGGCGTCTCGTTATCTAATTCCTGTCTGCACAGTTCCTCACAAAAGACAGGAAACAGATCTTCAGCCTTCATAGGCTCACCTGTTCCGGGATTTACCAGCGGAGCGGGCTTGTTCTTCATATCTGCGCGGACATTGTACCACTTGGAAGGGATCTCATTCTCCGCAAGATATATCTTGTAGGGTATTTCTGACATAACACTCTCTCCTTTCGGGGATCAAAACTGTTCTTCTTATAGAAAAATCAATTAATTATAAACCACAGTCGTCCTTTTGTGATAAACTTTTCGGGTATCAGATATTAAACACAAGGAACATTAATGAAAACACACGATTTTTACTACGAACTGCCTGAGGAGCTGATAGCCCAGCACCCCGTTGAAACAAGGTCCGATTCAAGACTCCTTCTTCTCGATAAGAAAACGGGAGAATATAAGGACAGGCACTTCCGTGACCTGCCGGAATTCTTAAATCCCGGCGATCTTCTCGTAATCAACAACACAAGGGTCATACCCGCAAGACTCATGGGTGTAAGAGCGGATACGGGCACCGTTGTGGAGATATTCCTGTTAAAAAGGCTCGACGAGAAGTGTTGGGAGACTTTGGCGCGCCCGGGCAAGAAAGTCCGTGAGGGACGAAGGGTCTCATTTCCCGGAGCAGGACTTGAAGCAGAATGCGAAGAAGTCCTGGAATCCGGCAACAGGATAATGCGGTTCGAATATGAGGGCATCTGGGAAGAAGTGCTGGACCGTGCCGGAACTGTTCCCCTTCCGCCCTATATCCATGAGAAACTGGACGATCCCGAGCGTTACCAGACCGTATATTCCAAGGATCCCGGCTCTGCCGCGGCTCCAACGGCAGGTCTTCACTTCACTAACGAACTTTTGGATCAGATAAGATCCATGGGCGTCGGGATCGCAGAAGTCACCCTGCATGTAGGGCTCGGGACTTTCCGCCCCGTAAAAGCAGAAGATATTACAGAACACGAGATGCATTCCGAATGGTACGATTTTCCCGCCGAAGCTTCGGAACTCGTTAATGCAGCCAGAAAAGCCGGCGGCAGGATCATCTCCGTCGGGACGACCTCCACCCGCGTTCTGGAAACTGTTGCAGCAAACGATCCGGACATGAAGCCCGCTACAGGATATACGAACATCTTCATATACCCGGGCTACGAATTCAAATGCATCGATGCTCTTATCACCAACTTCCACCTGCCGGAATCGACGCTTATAATGCTCGTATCAGCCCTGGCAGGACGCGAGAACGTACTTAACGCATATAAGCACGCTGTTGACGAAAGATACCGGTTCTTCAGTTTCGGCGATGCGATGTTCATAAGCTGATCTTTTCGGAGGATATCATGGCACCTAAGTTCCCCGTCTATTACGAACACATACACACCTGCAAACAGACCGGTGCAAGGCTCGGCAGAGTCCACACTCCCCACGGGTCGTTCATGACACCGGTCTTCATGCCGGTGGGCACGGCGGCCTCTGTCAAGGGCATGTCTCCGGAGGAAGTCTCGGAGATGGGTGCCGGGATCATCCTGTCCAACACATACCATCTGTGGCTCCGGCCGGGTTCTGAGATCATCGCGGGTGCAGGCGGACTTCATAAGTTCATGAACTGGCCCGGCGCAGTCCTTACCGACAGCGGCGGATTCCAGGTTTTCTCGTTGGCAAAGCCCAAGAACATTACAGAAGACGGTGTATTATTCAATTCACATATCGACGGCGCGAAGAAGTTTCTGACTCCGGAGCTGTCCATGAAGATACAAAACGACTTGGGCGCAGATATTATCATGGCTTTCGACGAGTGTTGCCCCTACCCTGCCAAATACGAATATGCCGACAAGTCTTTGGAGATGACCACCCGTTGGCTCGCACGATGTATCGAGGCTCACCAGAAGCCCGACACCCAGGCGCTGTTCGGTATCATTCAGGGATCAATGTATAAGGATCTTAGACAAAAGAGCGCAGAGCAGATCACTTCTTTCGATCTCCCCGGATTTGCCATCGGAGGACTGTCTGTCGGCGAGCCCAAAGACCTGTTCTGCGAGATGCTCGCCCACACGGTTCCCTATATGCCTGAAGATAAGCCCCGTTACCTTATGGGCGTCGGAACCCCCGATTACCTGATAGAAGGTGTGCTTGCCGGTATCGATATGTTTGACTGCGTCCTTCCTTCAAGGATGGGACGACACGGAACTATCCTTACTTCAACAGGCCGTAAGATCATCCGCGACAAGAAATACGCCGATTGTTATCTTCCGCCCGATCCCGAATGCGACTGCTACTGCTGCAGGAACTATACTTCCTCTTATGTACGCCATCTTCTTAAAGCAAACGAGATGTTCGGCCTGCGGCTTTGCACTTATCACAACATCTACTTCCTGCTGAAGTTAATGGAACGCATCCGTGAGGCTGTCGCAGAAGACCGTCTTGCAGACTTCGCTAAGGATTTCCAGGAGAAGTTCTATAATTCTTAACAGGGTCTCTTTTATACCCTGATGCACACTGCGGAGAGATTACCACAGAGCAGTTCTGTCTTGTCCGATACGCGTCTAACGAGATAGTCCATCCATTCATTACAATCCGATGAGATAAGGGCATCTGCCAACATGCCTTCGTTTGTAAGACTGGAATAGAAATTTTTGACGGCGCAGACCAGCATGTCTCCTTCTTTTAGGCCGTAGATGCCGTTGGGAAGGGTCATCATCTCACCGTTATTCACGATCCAGGCAAGGACGCCGCCTCTTCTTAATGTATCAACATGAAGATCCGGATCTATACGGAGTATGAGATACTCTATTTCTTCCGGGATCTTCCGGTCCAGTGTGCTGCATATATCTTCAAGTTTATTGTCTTCTGTTGCATCTTTGAGGATCTCACTGAGTTGGAAAGAACAACTCAAGGTATTGATATATTCTTCTTTCCCGCAGAAAACGGCAACCGTAAAACAGGGCGACTCGGCCAGAAAGACCTCGTCACAGTAGTTCTCTGCGTTGCCTTTATGTTTAAAGCAGGCGTAATCGATCATTTGTATCTCCCGTTAAAAAATACTGCTGTCCATCTTAATGACAATAGCTGTATAGTTGTCCTGTCTTTTTCTCTTGGCGCTCCTGATGCGAAGCTTCATCTTCTCGGCAATCGCGGTTGCTGCGCCGTCCGTATATCTGGGGATAGTTACGACCGGTATGGCATCCGTAACACCGTCGGAACAGATGATTATCACATCGTCTTCCATTAGCCTTAACGGCGAACTTGTTCTTATGGCTTTGGAATTCAGGTTGCCGACAAAATCCATAAGCCCCTTGGAACTCTTATTTACATAAGCTTCATGCGTATTCTCGCCGGCAGCCGCATATTTCTTAACAAGAACAG
>JAGCSR010000024.1 GCA_017964005.1 Clostridiales bacterium | reverse complement strand
TTTCTCTCAATTGAATCAGGCTTTGCAACATATGTACTCATGTGCATGATCTCCTTGATTAAGATTCAATGATATTACCGCCTCAAAAGGCGTGCCCGATAATATTACGACCACTGTCCTGATATGTCAAGGACTTTTGCGAAAAAATCTCAAAGATTCTGCCGAATTTTGCAAAAATCGGCGTTTTTCGAGGTTATTCGCTTATTTGATCATCGAATATGTCATTGAAGACACTGTTCCGTCCTTGACGAAGAACGACAGCTCGACCGTGGCTGACTTATAGAGAAGTCCGCCCTTGTTCTCGACTTCGGGTTCGCCGAAGACTTCCTTGATCTTGTCGGGAGTGTCGCCGTTGCCTACGCCTTCGGGAGTCTTAAGGTCAGCGCCTTTGACTTCGATGATGTTGATGAGTTCCTTGTCGGAACCTTTGTCGGTGTAACTGTAGATGGTTACATCCTTATAGTCGTAAACGGTATTGATGCCTTCATATGCGCAGTCGGCGCCGGAGAAGACCTCATAGTCGGATCCCAAGGCTTCCACTGCGGCCTTGCAGTCGGCGCCGGGGGTGATGTCCGTTCCCTTCCAGGCAAACTTATATGCCTGTGCCGCGGGAGCAGTCTTCTCGGTCTGATCCGGATTCTTCGCCGAGCATCCGGCGAATGCCGCCAATGCCAATGCAGCCGTAACGATAACCGTTATTATCCTGTTTTTCCTCATCTTTATATCCTCCAATATAATTAATTACCGTTGTTCGAACTTTCGTAAGTTCCCTGTTCTGCTATCTGATCGACCAGCGAGACGGTCAGGGATACGGCGGCCCAGGCCATGAGCCCCAGTATCACGATGGCGATGATCAGGATTACTATCCCTTTCACCCTTTGCTTTGCCGTTTTGTCTTTCCCGCTCATGTATCACCTGATCCGGTATCCGGATCCTTCCCGTCTTTATACGGGAACTTGGGGCTTATCTTCCTGTTCCTCGAGTCGATATATTTTCGGACCGACTTCTTGGACCGTTCGGGGTACAGGGACGAGTCGAACTTATGGATAGAATTATATACTCTTCCTATCTCGTCATCCGTCTCCATAAAATCGAAAAAGCTCCAGTCCCAGGTATAGCGCTGGGCATCACAGTGATACCAGCCGCCGTTAAGATATACCAGACACCAGTAGTGCACTCTCCAGGACACCGGATATGTGGTAACGCAGATGTTGTCGATCTTGGCGTAATCCAAAAGCGCCTTGCAGCACGCCCAGGAAGCGTAGCAGGAACCCTGTCTCATGGTAAAGGCCTTGACCGCCGCGTGCGCCCATGTGGTGTAATCCGATGTATTGTGGGAGAAGGCGATATTGTCGTGGACCCAGGAGAAGATATGGAAAGCCTTCTCGACATCCGTGGTATCCTCCGCGCAGATCTGATTATAGATCTCCTCTGCCATGGCATATGCCCTGTTGATGGTCTCCTGGTCCTCCTGTCCCGTAACGCCTGCCGTTCTTCTCGATACCACATTGACGTTGACGGTGACTTTCCTCTCATTGCCGCATACATCAACGGCCTTGTAGATAAGAGGATAATTGCCGACAAGTCCGAGGTTGACTGCGGAACTGTCTATCGTAAGGGACGGGTTGGGGTCGAAGTTGTCCTTGACTGTAATACCGCTCCTGTAAGATACGGAATCTCCCATGATAACGCTGATGTTGTGAGTTCCGGATATTACCGGCGGAACATGGTCGTCTTTGACATAGAAAGGCACGGATACATAAGTAATGTTGCCTGAAGCGTCTTCGAGTTTTACTTCGATATCGTATTCTCCGCCTTCCGAAAACTCGGGAGTGCCCCGGGCATAAGAGACTTTGACATCCTGAATATCGTTTATGTTCCTTATGCAATCCTCGGCCTGCGGGACTTCATCGATAAGATAGAACTCCTGATAAACGGCGGTAGCCGCAGGAGGCGTATGGTCTTCCACATTTACAACGGTATCGCAGACGGAATCCTTATATGCGACTTTGACAGGGTACTGGCCCAGATTGCCGGTATCTATCCCGGCAAGGTCCGTTATGAAATCAACGCCCTCGGGAACACGGTCGAAAAAATCGTCAGCCGACAGGCTGTGGCCGTATTCGACATGTATCTCGCGATAGCAGTCAAATCTGTCTTCCAGACCCGATCTGTGGATAACATTTACCGCATAGACCGAAGCAACGGCAAACAGGATCACACCGCAGCCCGCAATAAGGGCAGGAGATATATATGTCTTCCTGTTGCGGTCTTCAGTCCGTCGCATCTTTATATGGGAAGTCCTTGCTTACCCATTTCCTCGAAGAGCTGACATAACGCTGAACGGATTCAGTCGCTCTGGCAGGATATAACTTGCCGTTGAAATCGTGATTGCCGCGGGCACGGGTCTTGAGTTCGTCGTCAGTCATCATGAATGCGAAGAAACCGTCGATCGGAGCCCATGCCTGGGAATCGCAGTGATACCAGCCTCCATTGAGATATACAAGGCACCAGTAGTGAACCTGGGAAGAATTCGCTCTGGTAACGCAGATATTCTTAATGCCGCATACATCGAGCATCGCCTTGCAGACAGCCCAGTGACCGTAGCAGGATGCGACACGGCGGGTCAGCGCCCTTACCGCTGCATGTGCCCAGGATGTGTAATCGGAGGTGCCTCTTGCAAATCCGAGTCTGTGATAAGACCAGTAGAAGATAGCCATTGCCTTCTCGACATCCGTATCGTCTTTGTCGGTGATCTGATTAACGATCTCTTCTGCGAGCTTATATGCCTTGGCAACCGTCTCGGCATCATCTTCACCGGTGATACCTGCGGTACGGCGGGTTACGACTTCAACCTGAATGGTAACCTTCGTCTCGTTGCCGCACTCATCCGTTGCCGTATAGGTTACGGGATATACACCCGCATGCTTCAGGTCCACCTGGGATTTATCTACAGTAAGAGTGGGGTTGGGATCGTAGTTGTCCTTGACCGTTACTCCGTCTCTATAGGAGATCGAATCGCCTATAAGAACCGTAAGGTCCTCTGCGCCCAGGATAACAGGACCTTCCTGATCGTCCTTGACGGTGAAGGGAACCAGGACCTGAGAGCAGTTGCCGTATCTGTCGGTAAGCTTGACCGGGATATCGTACATACCGCCGAATTTGAAATCCGGGTTCTTATCTGCATATTCAACGATAACGGGAGACAGATCGAAGAGGTCCTGGACGATATCGGATGCCTGGGGGAGCTGGTCCTTAAGGTACATCTCCTGAGGAACAGCCTTGGCAACAGGGGCGGTCCTGTCGATTATGTTGATGTTGCTGTGGACCTTGCGGCCTGCAACTTCCAGTGCAACCCTGTATGTTCCGATCTTACCCGTATCGATAACGGAGATGTCGGATAAGAGCTTGGCATCCTCGGGAACATGGTCGAAGAAGTCTTCGAGCTTGATGGGATGACCGTACTCTATATTGATCTCACGGTATACGGAACCTTCGATCTTTGCCACTACCGACAGGTAGATAGTAAAGGCCGCTGCAAAACCGACAAATAAACCAAAGACTGCGGGAATCAAGATCCCCGCAATCCCTACTTTGCCGTGTTTATTTCTCTTCCGTCCGGAATAATGAGCCATAGGAGGCAGTCCTCTGTCAGTAGATATCCTGTCTTCCGGTTACACCGCGTAGTTGTAAACGATGTTTGCTACCTTATCTTCGGAGACGATGATAACAAGGATGGAATGACCCTTCCTGTATGTAAGCGTTGTAGCGGTGGAAGTCTCGGGATCCGGTTCACCGTACTTAGCCTTGACATCATCGAGTGTGCTTCCGATGTAGAGACCCTCGGCAGTGGTAACTGTATCATCGAACAGGGAAATGTTGGAGATGATATCCTTGGTGCCTTCGGGGTTGGTGTTGATAACAAAAGATCCGGAATGGAATGTCAGTGTCCTGGACAGACCCAGACCTGCGCAGGATGTAGCCTTGAGTTCAGTATAATCCTTGTTCAGCTCGCCGAGCTTGCTCTCGACCTCGTTAAGATCTGTTCCGACATTAACATTAACGCCATTATATACGAATGACCATCCGTCGAATTCGCCCTGCTGTTCGGAAGCCTGGGTAGCCTCGGTCTGACCGCCGTTGCCGTTGTTGCCGTTGTTGTCTGCAGCGGAAGATACGACTACGACATCGTCACCGCCCTGATTGTTAGGATTATTACAAGCTGCAAAGGATACGGCTGTCATCGAAAGAGCCATAGCCAGAGCCAAGATCTTGATCGCTTTCATGTTATTATTCCTCCCTAAATTAATGAGTCTTTCTTATTCTCATAAATACCGAGAGTATATTATCACAACAATCGATTACAAGATTTACAATTTTTTGTCTTTTTGCGGCATTATTCTATGGCATTGGCACCATAATTTACCAATTGCCCGTACTGCTCGATCTCGGACAGCTGATCATCGCGCATGGCCTCATAGAACCTTATCTTCTCCTGATATACCGCGCTGACCTTATCATCCTGTCTCATATCGCGAAGATCGTAATTGGCGCAAAGCCACTGCCCTATGTAGTCCGACAGTTTCTCGGCGCCGTAGATATTCAGGTGGAGCCCTGCATCGTATGTGTCACGGGACATATCAAGACCTATGTCGTCTATATGCTCTATGTAGTTAAAGTAGGTTACATCATGTTGCGCGGCAAAGTCTTTGACCTGTTCATCCCACTCGTCGTACCAGGTAGGATAAACGATAGGGGCATGTACCAGAACAACGCCTATACCCCGCTCTTTGCAAAGATCAACGCACTTGGCAAGATATTCCATGGACTTGTCGTCGAAAGAATAATCCATCAGCGGGATCGCCGGAGGGAAGTCTCCCTGGGGCATTATGTCGCATCTCATGTAATATCCGTTGTGGGACGTTATGTTTTTCGCGAAAACATGCTGCCAATCGGAAGAAGTAAGCTCGCTCCACCTGTCGTGATATCTGAGGATCGGGAAAACATAGGACAGGAAAGTCTCGCCCTCGGTCATGGATTCGCGGATGGCATTGACCTTATCGGGGGTCCAGGCCATTCCGTCAAGGGTCATTCGGTTATATGCCTCCTTGGGCTTCGTTCCCGACTGAAGACCGTGCACGCTTATGACCACGACCTTGGGTGTCTCGGTCCTTAAGGTATCCTTGAGCATATAGTAGGTCTGCCACATATACTGCTCGGAATTGCCTCTTATGTAAGAAGATATCCCGTATTTCTCGTAAAGCTCGATGGGAGAATAGTTCTCGTAGACATCGCAGTCTCCGTAGAAGATGACATCATGGGGAACCTTCTCCTTGTAATACTCCTCGGTAAAGGACCCTTCGATAACACCTCTTTGATACTTGGGCATAAGAAGTCTTTGGACAAAGACGAAGACGAAGAGCGCTAATGCAATGCATAAGAAAGCGATGATAAGACTGACGGCGCGGCGGGAACCGGTCTTCCCCGCACTGTCTTTCTTATCCGGCCCTTGGGAAATCTCTTGGTCCTGACTCACTTGGAGGCCTCGTTCATATCCTTGGCAAACGCACGGAAGTCCTTTAAGGCCTGCCAGCCGATCTTAAAGATCTTCTTGATATTGATGGAGTTGACACCGCCCTGCCTGGGCTTGAATGTTACGACCTTAAAATCATGAGGTTCTTCGAACCTTACAAAGTAAGCGGTCAATACGATATTGGGGAGATTGTAATCCTTGTCGAGCTTATAAAGGTACTTTGCCAGAGTCTTCGTGTTAAGGAGCCTGAAAGGCGCGTTGGCATCAGGGACCTTGACCTTGAAGTAATGCTTTACAAGCATGCATACGACACGCTCTACCATGGCACGGGACTTGCCGTCACCTCTTACCTTCCTGTGGCCGAATACGCCTGCGTAGATGGTCCTGACCTGCCAGAATCCGTCGAACTCGGCAGGATCGGTCTGTCCGTCGGAGTCAGTCTGGAATACGTAATCCGCACCGTTCTTGATGGCATAATCGTACAAAGCGATAACCTTGGGACCGTGGAACTTACCGGTCTCGGAAAGGACCTCAAGCTGGGGATAAGTCTCTTTCAAGTTCAGAAGGATCTCGTGGGTGCGGTCGTTGCTTCCGCTGTCCGCAATAACCAACTTGGACTGAGGATCCTTACCCTCGAGCACCGGGTACCACTGCTTTACTACAGCCTCTATATTGGCCTCCTCGTTGTAAGCCGGCATTACGACATATAAGATATCCATTTGAAACCCTCCCGCGTTATCTGATTGGTCCTTTGATTATAGCATAACAGGCTTATGCTTTACCTTTATTCTGTTTCTCGTGACGGATCTGCTTATCGGCATACATCCTCTCATCAGCCTCGTTCATGAGGGGCTCGAGGACCGCCTCGATCCTGCCTGATGAGAAGGCGGACACCGGACATGACACCAGCCCTATGGATGCTAGGATCTTATAGGGCTTGCCGACAAGAGCGTCATCATACTGGGCCGCGTACTCGATCTCGTAGCGGATCTGGTCTTCGGTTCCCTCCAAGGGCTCATCGCTCATGATGACGAAGGCAAACTCGTCTCCTCCGAACCTCGAAGAGATACCGTTCTTATGGACCCTTGTCTGGATGGCATATGCCAGAGCTTTGATAACAAGGTCGCCGTCGCTGTGACCGTATGTGTCATTGATGGGTTTTAAGTTATCAAGATCCATCATCGCGTAGTTGAAGTATTTGTCTTTGTTCTGAGTCTCTTTGAGCATCTTGCCCAGACGGTTTAAGAACCCTCTTCTGTTATATAGGCCGGTCATGTAATCCTTCTCGGACAGAGCCTGCATCTCGAGATTCATCTTCCTCAATTTGTTGTTGTTATCAACCGAATGGATGATGGATGACAGGTAGGATCCCATCTCCTCGAACCTCTGCTGGATCCTGAAGGATATGGTATCCGTTCCGGTGCATATATATCCGAAAGACTCATCGGTGGAGCTTAAGTGACTGAACAGAAGATAATTGATCCCGCTGTCACTTCTCATGATATCGTTCTGATAAGGGATCGCGATCCCCGAGTTATATATCCAGTTATTGTAATCGCAAAGATCCTTCCAGGAAGAATAGATCTGTTCCGTGCATACAGGAGATACTGTAAGTCCCACAAAGAACATCTGATTCTTCCAAAGGGACGTATGGGTCTTGAGCATCTCCGGGAGAGCACCGACATCGGTTATGGTAATCGCCTGGGATGTAAGCCTTCCCATCTCCTGTTCGTGCATGAAGTAATCCTGATTGTCACGGAACAGGACCTGGGCCATGACCTTCAGCTCTTCCATTGTGGACCTGGTACATCCGCAGGAATCCCGAAGCTGAGTCGTACAGCCGATCTTATGGTGCACAGTCTCACGTTTATCCGCATCCGCATCACTCCAGGATGTCGTAACGGATGCTATGATCCTTGCTATCTGTCCGTAGTCCGGATCTGCCGTAGTTATGGTGGGAATGTGATAGAAGGAATCCCTTATGTTATCGAACCCTGTTACGATGCAGTCTCCGGGGATCTTATATCCCTTGTCGGAAAGGTGATCGATCAGGCCTATGGCCATAGTATCGTTTGCGCAGACGATAGCGTCGGGGAGGCTCTCACCGTAGGTTGCAAAATACTCATCCAGAGCCTCGATGGCGGGAATATGCCAGAAGTCTCCGTACAGGACTTTGTTCATATCGAAAACGATCCCCCTGGAAGTTAAGATGTCCTTGAAGACCTTTATCCTGTTCTCGGAGAATGAATTGCCCTTGTTGCCTGCCATCATCATGATGTCCTTGCAGTGATGCACATCCACGACATGAGATACGACATCGGCAAATCCTCCGTCATAATCCAATTCAAAATTAATGCATCCATCGGCCTTATGTTCCATCATGAATACCGGGATACCCCGCTCTTTTGCAAGGTTTATCAGGTACTCGGTAAGGTAGTCGGACTGGAGCATCTCGGCAAAGATCACGATCCCGGCAGGGTCCAGATCCATCATGATATCGGCAAATGTAGTCGCCACCTGTATAGTGGATACACCGGGCCTTACGACAGTGCTGAAAGTAAAGCACGAGATCACATACTTTGATGTGATCTCGGGTATATTCATCTTCTCCAGGAATATGTTGAGGTTCGCGGCATCTTCCCATGCTCCGCACACGACAAGCGCCTTACGGTCGGGGGCAGGAAGTTCATCTGCGATCTGGAAAGTAAAGTTCGGGTTCTCCTCAGCCGAATCGTTGAGCACCTCGATGAGCTTGGGGACATAAGTCCTTATCAAAGGCTCGGGATCGTTAACACCGCACAGGATAAGGTGTCTGAACCCCTGTTCTCCCGTCAGCATATCCTTGAGCGCATCGAGATTACCGCCGTAATAATCCGGGAAGTCCAATGCTTCCTTTAAGACCTTATGAAGGGATTTCTTGTCTTCGATCCCCGCGATATTTACTATCGATGCGTTATTCATATGTCTTTACTTAAGATTCTTCCTGACTTCCGTCAGCCGTATCATTGTCCTTTGCAGGTGCTGTCTGATCTTCCGGGATCACGTCAGACACGGAATCGAAGATCGAAGTCTCGGAAGCCATGCGTGTGGATGCTTCTTCCAGGGAGATATTATTCTTCTTGGCATAATCCACGAGCTCGAGGTTGCCGCCGGATTCGTAGATCATCTCGAACTCGGGGCCGTCGACAGTGAGTTTCTCCTGGAGCCTCTTTGCCAGAGCCTCCATAACATCCCGCTTCTCGTTCAGGATCCTCTTCGTCTCCGCGTAGCACTCATCGATAATGTACTTGATCTCGTTATCGATCTCAGCCGCGGTCTGCTCGGAATAGCTCTGAACCTGTCCCATGGAATATCCGAGGAACACTTCTTCGTTCTCGTCGCCGAAGACCATATTCCTGAACTTCTGGGACAGACCGTATCTCTTGATCATATTCTTGGCAATGCTGTTGCAGTGCTGAAGGTCTGAAGCTGCACCGGTGGATACCTCACCCAGGAAGAGCTCTTCTGCGGCACGGCCGCCCAGGCTCATCTTGATGATGTCGAGGAGCATCTTTTCGGTATAGAAATCCGTATCCTCGATAGGCTTATATGCAGTATATCCGCCGGCCTGGCCTGCAGGTATGATCGTAACCCTGTCGACCTTCTCGAATTCGGAAGTAGCCTTGAGGACAACGGCGTGACCTGCTTCGTGGTAAGAAGTCAGTCTCTTGGACTTGTCGGTAAGCTTCTTGGAATTCTTCTGAGGACCCATCTGAACACGGAATGTGGAATCCGTGATCTCCACCATACCGATCTTCTTCTTGTTGCGGCGTGCAGCAAGGAGAGCCGCCTCGTTGAGGACATTCTCAAGGTCCGCGCCGGTGAAGCCGACAGTTGACAGAGCAACTTCCCTTAAGCTGACATCGTCTTCCAAAGGCTTGTTCTTGGCATGAATCTTCAAGATCGCCTCACGCTCATCGGCATCAGGCATATTGACCATGATCCTTCTGTCAAATCTTCCGGGTCTTAAGAGAGCCGGATCCAATACATCCACACGGTTGGTGGCTGCCATGACAATGATATTCGAGTTAACGTCGAAACCGTCCATCTCGACAAGGATCTGGTTCAGGGTCTGCTCACGCTCATCCTGACCGCCGCCTAAGCCTGCACCTCTCTTACGTCCGACTGCATCGATCTCGTCGATGAATACTACGGACGGCGCAGCTCTCTTGGCATCGGCAAAAAGGCTCCTTACACGGGAAGCACCGACACCTACGAGCATCTCAACGAAGTCGGAACCGGAGATATAGAAGAACCTGACTCCCGCTTCGCCTGCAACGGCTCTTGCAAGGAGTGTCTTACCTGTACCCGGGGCACCGTAGAGCAGGACACCCTTGGGGATCTTGGCTCCGAGTTCCTTGTACTTGGCAGGGTTCTTAAGGAAGTCGACTATCTCGGACAGTTCCTCCTTCTCCTCCACGGATCCTGCGACATCGGAGAACTTCACCTTCATCTTCTCGGGATCTGTCATCTTCGCCCTGTTGTTGCCGAAGGAGAACACTGAATTGTTGTCCCTGGTCTGCCTGTTGATCGTATTGAATATGAAGAATACGAGGATTATCGTTCCGGCGAACATCGCGATATTTACGACGATGCTCCAATCGAAGGGCTCTGTATAGTTATAGTCTCCGATCTTTCCGGCTTTCTTGGCATCATCCAGGACATCCACAAGATCGTCCACGTATTCATAAGGTACAGACTGGTTAAGTGTCTTGACCATTCCGTCTGAATCCTTATATGACACCTTGACATTCGTTCCGTTGACATCGACCAGTGTTACATCATATTCGTCACTGTTTATGTACTCCAAGACATCCGCAAGAGTGGTCTTCTCCTGCTTGCCGTAGTTGTTGCCGAATATTACCGTTGACAGGGCGATGAGCGCCACCAGCATCAACAAATAGAATATCAGGCTTCCCAGCTTCGGCCCTTGTCTGCCGTCTTTGTTCTCCATTAATTACCTCCGAACACTATTCTTTTTTATCTCTTACTACCCTTATATCCCCGAAGTCCCTGAATCTTCCGTCCAGGTCGAGTCCGTAACCTACTATAAACTCATCCGGTACAACGATACCGTTGTAATCGGGCTTGATCTGTGTCGTTCTGCCCGAGGGCTTATCGAAAGCCGTACAGATCTTTACCGATGCAGCACCCCTTGCGGTCAGCATATCACGGAGGAGGACCAGTGTCCTGCCCGTATCAATGACATCCTCTACGATGAGGACATCCCGGCCGGCAACATCTGCCGAAAGGTCCTTCCTGATCTTAAGGTTACCGGTAGACTCGGTGCCCTGGTAGCTTGCGACCTGCATAAAGTCTATCTCGACCGGCATCTTAAGAAGCCTTACAAGGTCAGCCGCAAAGATGAAGGCTCCCGTCAGTATCGGTACCACAAGGACAGGTCTGTCACCGTAATCACGGTTGATCTCGCCAGCGACCCTGGCGACCATATCCTTTATCTCATCAGAAGTGATCAGGATCTTTGATGTATCCGGTATCATGTCATTCCTCCGATGATATCCTTACGGCAAGATATCTTCCTTCGTAGCCATCTTCTTGGAACCTGTCACGTGACAAGGCATCGGTAAAACCCGCCGCATGCCCGGCTCCCGGCACCCAAAGCGCGGTATCTCCCGCCACCGCCGCAAGAACAAAGGCTCTTGCAGGGCGCGGAACCTTCCTGTCGGCAAGGATATCTTTCAATAACTTGCCTCCATAGCTTCCGGCCTTCGTGAACTTTGCCGCCTTGCAGTCATTCTCAAGAACAAGTGTATGTCCCTGAAGAAGAGGGCTGTCCAAAGGACAAATCCACGAATGATTATTATACGACAAATCGTCGATATTCTCAACGACTGAACACTCTACAGCAAGGTTTGTCCCCGGGATATTATCTTTGACCCCGTCACAAAGCTCTATCGCGACCTTGGCAGAAGATGTGATATACCCGTCCCTTTCCGCAAGGGCACAGGCAACAGCTTCCGTATCACCGGGTTCCGCAAAGCCTGCAAGATCTCCCATCCGCCACATTATCCGCCCGAAAGGCATATCCACAGAAGTAAAGCCTTCAAGGCCGGTCTTTCTCATAAGGTCTTGTGCTATGTTGAGATTTACGGCTTCAAGATCCGTAAGTTCATCGAAAGTCTCTTTCCACAGCCGCCTTAAGATCCTTGTGTATATCGCGGCGTGAAAATCCCGGCATCCGCAGTCTATCGCCCGGAAAGGGCCTATATCGACTGCACAGCGTCCGTATGCTTCTTCTGCTGCTCCTTCTATGAACTCCCGGTCCTTCGACAGCAGCGCATGGGTTGCGTTAAGGGCATCCTCAGGATCTCTTGATGTATATTCTCCGATGAAGGGGAGGATCTTATTGCGCCATACATTGCGGGTCCCGATATCCTCGAAGTTGGTCTTATCAGTACAGTAGCTTATGCCCCGGGCATCAAGATATTCAATAATCTCTTTCTTGGATACGCAAAGGAGGGGTCTTATAAGATCATCTGATACCGGCTGCATGGCAGTCATGCCGTCCAGTCCCGTTCCGCGGAACAGGTTCATCATCATTGTCTCTGCCAGATCTCCTTCGTGATGGGCTGTGGCTATCATATATCTTCGGGGAGCAAATGACCCTGCGATCCTGCGGAAACAGCTGTATCTGATCCTCCTGCCGGCTTCCTCCACCGATATGCCCAGGTCTTCCGACTTCTTTGCGACATCTGCCGATTCCGTGAACAACCTGATGTTCATTGCCGCGCAAAGATCTTGAACGAATGCTTCGTCTTTATCGCAGTCTTCGGGTCTGAGATTATGGTTTACGTGAACTGCAACGATATCGCAGTTGATCTTCTTTTCGCGCCTGAACTTATCAAGAAGGGTCAGAAGGAATACGGAATCGGGGCCTCCTGACAGGCCGACAACTATGCCGTCAAGATCGAGAAGGCCTTTGCGGCAGCAATAATCGTAAACCTTGAGTTCAAGTTCGTCACAGCCTTTATCAGTCATCGAAAAATCCGTCCGGGTAATCCGAGTTGGTCTCGTCCATCAGGTCGTCCGGCTCTTCATCCGGTTCTTGAGGCTCGTGGCCGTAAGCATCGGGATCATAAGAAGACTTCTGATCCTGATCATCAAATCTGTAATCGGAGGCTGCCTGTCCTGCAGGAACGGTGCGTGTAAAAGATGACCCCTGTCCCGGTCTCATGGAACCGTTCTCCTCGGGATCTGCTCCTTCCCTTCTGGTATCCTCCTCGAAAAATCTGGTCCTCTTGGGCTCCCACTTAACCTTGACATTGCCGACTTCACCGTGCCTGTTCTTGGACAGGTACAAAGTCGCGTTCTTGATATCTCCCTCATCGGGATCTTTGGTCTCACCCTTGTTGTAGTAATCGGGCCTGTCGATGAAGATTACCGTATCGGCATCCTGCTCGATAGCACCGGAGTCACGAAGGTCCGTAAGCTGAGGGGTATGGTCTTCACTCTTGGCGGAAGTACGGGACATCTGGGACAGGGCGATGATCGGGATATTGAAGTCCTTGGCAAGGACCTTAAGGCTTCTTGAGATATCCGCGACCTCAGTCTGTCTGGATGCTTCTTTCCTGCCCGGCATCGTCATGAGCTGGAGATAGTCAACTATAACAAGTCCCACATTGGATTCGGGCTTAGCCGTAAGCTCTGTAAGCTTTGCTTTCATGGTTACCGGATTCACATCCGATCTGTCGTCTATGAACAGGGGGAGCTTACCAACCTTAACGATGGAGGCATTCAGATCGTTCATGGCCCTCTCGTCAGAATAATGGCCGTGAAGGATCTTACCTACCGTATATGTGCTCATACCCGTATTGATAAGTCTGTTGCCCAGCTCCGTCTTGGACATTTCCAAAGAGAAGATGGCAACCGGGATATCAAGGGTTGCGGCATATGTTGCGATATTTACCGCGAGGGCTGATTTGCCCATACCGGGTCTTGCCGCGATAATGTTCAGCGACCCGGGCCTTAATCCGCCCAACATACGGTCGAGTTTGGAGAAGCCCGTCATTACCTTCTTGTTGTCTTCATTCTTCCCCGTCAGTTCTTTACTGATCTCCTCGATATTGACCTTGAGGATATCGCTGATCGATTCAAATCCCTTATTGTCATTGTCACTCTTAAGACCGGTGATAGTAGCAATGGCGGCATCCGCGATCTCTGATGCGGACTTGCCGGACTCGGTCTTCTTCTTAAGATCATCCAGAGTCCTTCTAAGCTTCCTCATATCGGAATTGTCACGGATGATCTTTATATATCCTGATACATTGGATACGACAGCCGGGATCTCGGCAACCTTATAGATATAAGGGAACCCGCCGGCTTTCTCGATATTGCCTTCCTTGTTGAGAAGATCTGAGACAGTGAACTTGTCGATCTTCTCATCTGACAGGAACAGTCTTGTGATCACGTCAAAGATAAGACCGTTGCGGGGATCGGCAAAGTCGTCTTTGACAAGGTGCTTGCCGACCGTCTCGATGACGGCTTTCTCCTGTCTTAAGCACACTGACAGCAACGCCATCTCGACGTCGTTGTCCGAAGTGTTGCTTCCCTGCCCGAAGTTCAGCAGATTATTGTCATATCCTGCATCCATATCCTGCCTCTCAAAATATCGGTTATCAGGCCTTGATCTTAACTTCAACGATGACCTCACAGGATACTTCGGGATGAAGCTTAACCCTGGCGGAGAACTCACCGATGTTCTTGATCGGATTCTGAAGCACTACATGCTTTTTGTCGATATCATATCCCATAGCCTTCAAGGAATTGGAGATATCCTGAGCCGTGACTGCACCATACAGTCTTCCGTCGGCTCCTCCCCTTGCTTCCACGGGGACCTTGGCTCCGGAGAGCTTGTCTGCCGTAGCGTGAGCAGCTTCGAGTGCTCTTCGGGCATTCTCTTCCGCGGCGCCGGTCTTGAGCTTAACGTCATTAAGGTTTGCTGCCGACACTTCGCGCGCAAGGCCCTTCTTGAGAAGGAAATTCCTTGCGTAACCGTCGGATACGTCAACTACTTCGTTGGCCTTGCCGACTTTCTTAACATCTTGCAAAAGGATGACTTTCATAAGATGACCTCCTGATCTTTTGTAAAAAGCCGGGCAAATCCTGAGGGACAACCTCGTGACTTGCCCGGCGAATAACATGTCTTCCGGATTAAATTGCCTTTGCGGTAATTATCTTACGGTAAAAGGAAGAACTGCAAGCTGACGGGCGCGCTTGATCGCCGTTGTGAGCTCGCGCTGATGGATAGCGCAAGTTCCCGTCATACGTCTGGGCAAGATCTTTCCGTTCTCGGAAACATACTTCTTGAGAGTCTCACCATCCATAAAGTCGATGGATGTTGTCTTGTTTGCGCAGAACTGGCAAACCTTCCTGCGGGATCTTCTCTGTCTGTTGCCGGAAAATTCTCTTCCTGTCTTAGGTGCTTTGTTCTCAGCCATACTAAATGATCTCCTTAATCTTAAATCTCAAATGGAAGATCTTCGCCTTCGGGACCGGGAGTAAACTCTGTCTCGGGTACCGGGGCCTGTGCAGGATCGATCGAAGTCATGGGAGCCGTAGGAGCCTGTTCTGCAACGGAACCGGGTGCAGGTTGAGTTTGAGTCTGCTGCATCGGCTGTTCCGAAGAGGGAACCTCGTTTGCCGTAACGACTTCCTGAGGTACGGGCTGTGCCTGCTGAACAGGCTGGGAGGAATACGAAGCTCTGTTATTCTGCTGGTATCCGCCGTCGTTGCCCTGTCTGGGAGCAGCGTTGCCGTTCGCTCCGTTCGCGGAATCTACGAATTCGACATCTTCTGCAAGGACTTCGGTAATGTAGTGCCTCTGTCCGTTGTTGTCGTCGTATGTCCTTGTCTGGATGCAACCTACGATGCCGATCCTCTGACCGCGGGTAAAATACCTGCCGATGAACTCGGCTGTCTGACGCCATGCAACGCAGTTGATGAAATCAGCCTGCTTGTTGCCGTTGTTGTCCTTGAACTTGCGGTCGACTGCAATAGTGAAATTGCAGACCTTGACCTGGCTCGTCGTTGCTTTAACTTCGGGATCTTTTGTTAATCTTCCAACTAATAGAACTTTGTTCATCTTTCTTACCTTCCTTAGATAGTCTCGCGTAAATTACTCTTCTACACGGACAACAAGGAAACGGAGAACACCGTCAGTGATCTTGAGAACACGCTCAAGCTCTCTGGGGAATTCTGTCTCGGCAGTAAAATAAATCTGAACATAGTTACCGCTTGTCTGACCCTCGATCTCGTAAGCGAGCTTCTGAACGCCATTATCGTCAAGCGCATCAACGGTACCCGCGGATGCGATCTTGTTCTTAATGGATTCCAAAAGAGAGTCACGCTTCTCCTGATCTAACTCAGGGTTCAAAACAGTAACCAAACGATATTTGTTTGCCATGATCCTGTTCACCTCCTTCTGGTCTATTGCGGCCCGAACAATTACGATCGGGCAAGGAACTGTATTTATATTAGTAAAACAGCATTGGAAAGAATACCACAGCCCCAAGGTCAAAGTCAAGGCATTCCTTCGTATCCCGTGCAAAGACCGGAATTACTCCTCATTGTCACGTATCAAGTTCCCGAATAATCTTACGAAGTTATTGTACTATGCCGGGAGTCAAAAGTCCACATAAATTTGAACATTTGTTCGCTGATTGCAGGACAAAAAACAAGGCTGCCCCGGAGGACAGCCTTGCCGATGTTACAGGTCTTAAGTACGGTCAGCCTTTTGCATTTACAAATTTATCGTACTTGTAAAGGAACGTTACCATCTGACGTCTCAGACAGTCACCATCCGGCTTGAATGTGCCGTCTGAATAGCCTGCCAGGATACCCTTCTCGGATGCCCAAAGGGTTGCCTTGTAGAAGTAATCACTCTTCTTTACATCCTTGAACAGGTTCTTTGTCGTCTTAGGAGCGGGCTTGCCTGCCAGTCTCCAGAGGAACGTAACAGCGTGACGTCTTGCGCACACGAT
>JAGCSR010000023.1 GCA_017964005.1 Clostridiales bacterium | reverse complement strand
GATGTATAGAAACCTGTGCACTCGAGAACAACGTCTACACCGAGCTCACCCCAAGGGCAATTATTAGCGTCAGCTTCCTTGTAGATCTTAAGTGTCTTACCGTCTACTGTGATTGTGTTAGCTTCGTCATCAGAAGTAACTGTGTGCTTGTTCTCGCCGATTACACCAGTGTAACCGCCCTGAGCTGTGTCATACTTAAGAAGGTGAGCGAGCATGGAAGGCTTTGTAAGATCGTTGATAGCAACAACCTCGTAACCCTCAGCACCGAACATCTGTCTGAAAGCAAGACGACCGATACGACCGAAACCGTTAATCGCAACTTTTACTGCCATATGAAATTCCTCCTAAATTCCCGCGCGGGGATTAATAACTTATTTGTGCTTTTTTTGCACCGAACAAATATTACAACAGGATTACCTTATGTGCAACAAAACAAATTGTAAAAAAATAGGTTATTTTGAAGGCATTTATCATATAAAGTGCTTTTCGGGGGTGAAATGAAAATTATTTGAAGGCGGTAAAGTGTCCTTATGACGGGAATTCCGCCACGGCGCGCTTGATCGCGATGCCCTCGTCGGCAAACTTCTGCTCGAACTCGGTCCTTATATTGTTCTTGTCGAACTCACTGTTATGAAGATCGTACGTCACATCGGAAACCTCCATGCCGCAGGCCTTGAACTCATCCAGCGAAAAGTCGAACAGCTCGGTATTGTCCGTCTTGAATGCAAGCTTGGCCCCGGGCTTGACGAAAGTCTTGTATCTTGCAAGGAAGTCCCTGTAGGTAAGGCGTCTCTTGGGCTTGTTCTGGCGGGTCCAGGGATCGCAGAAGTTGATGAACACCCGGTCCACCTCATTCTGTTCGAAAAACTCCTCTATCAGGCCTATATCCTGCTTGACGAAGAAAATATTCTTAAGGCCCGCTTCCTTCGCCTTCTCGATGGCGGCAAGGATAACAGACGGCTCCCGTTCAAAAGCAACATAGAGCACATCCGGATGAAGGGCTGCCTGTTCCGTGGCAAACTTGCCCTTCCCGCAGCCCAGTTCAAGCCAAAGCTCGGAGTCTGCGGGGAAAGAGCAGACCTCGCGCCACTTGCCCTTGTTGCCGGAAGGGGTGTTAAACCAATATTCGTGAGCGCGCTCCATCCTCTCCGGGAGGTGGCGCTTCGTTCTCATTCTTGCCATATCAGAGGATCTTCTCTCCGAGTTTGGCGCCGCCCAGCACGTGGAAATGAACATGCATTACGGACTGGCCGCCGTCTTCTCCGCAGTTGTTGATCACACGGAAGCCATCCTCGATCCCCTCGATCTTGGCAACCTCGGCGATGGCATCTACGACCGCCGCGGAATACGCGCCGTCATCGTTATGAGCCATATCGACGATGTTGTCGAAGTGCTTTCTCGGGATCACGAGAACGTGTACCGGAGCCTGGGGATTTAAGTCGCGGATAGCGATCACGGACTCGTCTTCATATACTTTGGTCGAAGGGATCTTGCCCTCGACGATATCACAGAAAATACACATATCATCAGCCTCCGATCTGATCGTTGATGACGCTCCTGGCAGTGCTGAGAGCATCTTCGAGCTTGGATGCGTCCTTACCGCCGGCCTGAGCCATGTCGGGACGTCCGCCACCACCGCCGCCTGCAGCCTTGGCTGCCTCACGGATGATGTTGCCGCAGTGGATACCCTTGGCAACCGCGTCCTTGTCAGCCATCGCTACGAACAGGAGCTTGGAATCTCCCTTACCTGCGAGGAATACGACAGAAGGGGTGAGCCTGTCGCGGATCTTATCGCCTGTGTCACGGAGTTCACCCGCATCTGTTACGGGGCACTCTGCAACTACGACCTTGACGCCGCCGACTTCAACAGCAGAAGCTGCGCAGGTTTCGGCAAAGTCGCCTGCCGCTGCCTTCTTGCCTGCTTCGATCTCCTTCTCGAGAGCCTTGACCTGGGCGGACAATGACTCGCACTTATTGAGGATCTGGTCGTGGGATGCCTTGAGGGATGAAGCGATGCCTGCGAGAAGGTCGCGGTCAGCTCTGTTCATCTCGTAGCACTTTGCACCCGTTACGGCTTCTATTCTTCTCGTACCTGCAGCGATACCGGACTCGGATACGATCCTAAGCTGTCCGATCCTGCCGGAACTCTTAAGGTGAGTACCGCCGCAGAATTCCATATCGAACATGTTGTCGCCTTCACCTACGGAAACGACTCTTACGACGTCGCCGTACTTCTCGCCGAAGATGGCTGTAGCGCCGAGCTTTCTTGCTTCCTCAACGGGAAGGACCTGAGTGATTACGGGGAGGTCCATGAGGATAACGTCATTGATCATGGCCTCGACCTTGGCAACTTCTTCAGCTGTCATGGCGTTGAAGTGGTTGAAGTCGAATCTCAGCCTGTCGGGACCTACGTAGGAACCTGCCTGCTCAACGTGGTCGCCTAAGACCTTCTTGAGAGCTGACAGGAGGATGTGTGTTGCAGTATGGTTGCGGGCGATGGCGAGACGCTCTGCCTCATCGGTCGCGATGGAGACCTTGTCGCCCTTCCTGGCGTTACCCTTCGTGATAACCAGGGTGTGCATATATTTGCCGGAGTCGTCTTTCTCGACATCGGTAACGCGGGCCTGGAATGTGGCGCAGTCAATGGAACCCTTGTCATGGAGCTGACCGCCCATTGTAGCGTAGAGAGTCGTCTGATCGAATACGGCTATCACGGTGTCGCCTTCGAAAGCTTCGGTTACATAGATGGTGTTGCCCTCTTCGTCTGCCTTCATGAGATGGAGGATCTCGGCATTGCAGGACATAAGGTCATATCCTAAGAACTCGGTCTGCCTTGTATCGGCTGTAACTTCGGCAGGCAGCATCTTCTTGTCCCAGGCCGTATCGGTAACCTTGAGGGTTGCAGCACGGGCTGTGTCCTTCTGGACCTTCATGGCTGCCTTGAAGCCTTCCTCGTCAACGGTGAGGCCTGCATCCTTTGCGATCTCCTTGGTAAGATCCAGAGGGAAGCCGAATGTATCGTGGAGCTTGAAAGCGCCTTCACCTGACAGGACAGTGCTGCCATTGGCCTTAGCCTCGGCGATCATGTCGTTCAGGATTGAAGTGCCCTGCTCGACAGTCCTCAAGAAAGCGTCTTCCTCACGGCTGATTATGGTCATGATGTAGGACTTCTTGTCGTTAAGCTCGGGATATGCGTCGCTGTTCTGCTCGACTACGACCTCGGCGATCTTCGTAAGGAACTTGCCCTCGATGCCGAGGAGCTTACCGAACCTTGCTGCACGGCGCATCAGTCTTCTCAGGACATAGCCTCTTCCCTCGTTGGAAGGAAGGACGCCGTCGGAGATCATCATGGTGGAAGATCTCATATGGTCGGTAATGACACGGATGGCAACGTCAGTATCATGATCTTTGCCGTATTCCTTGCCGGATATCTCGCATACTGTGTCAAGGATCCTTCTTACGGTATCTACCTCGAAGAGGTTATCCACGCCCTGCATGACACAGGCAACACGCTCAAGGCCGGCACCCGTATCGATATTCTTCTGCTTTAAGGGCAGGTAAGATCCGTCTTCCTGTCTGTCGAACTGGGAGAATACGAGGTTCCAGATCTCAACGAACCTGTCGCACTCGCACCCGGGCTTACAGTCGGGCTTACCGCACCCGTGCTCTATTCCGCGGTCAAAGTAGATCTCTGAGCAGGGTCCGCAGGGACCTGTGCCGTGCTCCCAGAAATTATCTTCTTTGCCGAGTCTGGTGATCTTCTCTTCGGGAACGCCAACCTTGTCTCTCCAGATGGCGAATGCCTCATCGTCTTCCTCGTATACGGAAGGATAGAGGAGCTCTGCAGGCATCTTCAGGTCTTCTGTCAGGAACTCCCAGGCCCACGGGATTACTTCTTCCTTGAAGTAGTCACCGAAGGAGAAGTTGCCCAGCATCTCAAAATATGTGCCGTGCCTGGATGTGTGTCCGACATTCTCGATATCAGGTGTCCTTATGCACTTCTGGCATGTGGTGACGCGCTTCCTTGGGGGTGTCTGTGCTCCCGTAAAGTAAGGCTTCATCGGGGTCATACCGGCGTTGATCAGGAGGATCGACGGGTCATTCTCCGGTACGAGGGAGAACGAAGGCAGTCTCAAGTGATCCTTCGATTCAAAAAACGCAAGGTATCTTTCTCTAATCTCATTCAGACCTAAAGGTTCCATAAGACCTCTCCTTAAGATAAAAATATATTCGCAAAATTATAAATCGAAAACACATTCAATGCAACGGATTATCTTAAAGCATCCATGGCATTTGTAAGATAAGCCGCGTATTTGTCCCGTACTTCGCTGTTGGATATCCTGACACTGATCCCGGGAACGGTCCCCGCCTGGAACAGGAAAGCATAGAATGTGGGAACATCCGCAGCCTCCACCACAATAGTGATGCTGCCTTCGAGGAGCTTGGCATCGCTTACGATCCTCTTGATCTGCATATGGTCTGCCAGGATGTTATATGCCTTGAGCACTTCTTTCTTGGGATTGGATCCCGCGTCCGGCGCCGAAGGGTCAAAACTCAGGTTGATCTCAACGGACATAATGTCTTCGGACGAGAACGCGCTGATGGAATTCTTGTACACATTCTCCACCGCGCGCCTTCTCTCGGAAGCATTGGCAAATCCCCGGAACTTCTCTTTGTTCTCGTATCTTACGGCATCGATCCTGTCGATACGGAACTTGCGGATGGAGGGTTCCCTGGGCTTGCCTTCATCTTCGAGCCTGTCGTAGATATCGTTGTCCACGGCTATCAGGTAGTATGTATTGTTGGTCCAGTCCAGTGCCAGAGGAGACACTTTGCGTTCGTCCCGGAAAGCGGGAGCGTTGGACAGCTTGTATCCGTAGAAGATGGTAAGGACGCTCTTCTCGCGGATGCTGGACCTTAATGTATTCAGGATCCCCGTAAGCTTGGCGGAAGGCTTGTGATCACGGGGAACCAGGGCTACGTTGTCGTCTGTATTCCTGAAGTATGAGGGGAACATATCCATGATCTTGTCGGATATGCCGCTGTCCGTGAAAGCTGTAGTGTTTACGGCGTCCACCAGGAGCTTTGCCTCATCGATGGTTATCTGGGAATTAAGCTGATTGACCTTGTATCTCTTCCTGTCCTTGAAGATCCATTCGTCAGCGCCCTTCCTGAGCTTGCCTGAGGTCCTCATGAAGTCGTTGAGCTTGTCGATATCGGCATAGACAGACTTGCGCTCGAACCTGTAACCGGTCTCCTTCTCGAGGATGTCCAGGAGTTCGGCCAGGCTTACCGATGAATCGTCAAACGGGTTGAGTCTGGTCATGAAGAAATCATAAAGGTAGAGCAGTTTTATCTTGGAGAGATCACAATTGGCCATAACTTCGTCCTCCCATGAATATTTGTCCCGTTAATCGGACTAATGATATCAGTTTCCTTCATCCGGCCCATCCTGTCAAGTATGGAAAACCATTATTTAAAAACGCGCGTGACCGTGTTAGAATAGTTAGGCTCTCGCAAGAGAAGACAATATGATTCAGAGGGTGCGTATGAAGATCTTTGACAACGCGGCATGCGCCGCCTGCGATATCCTGATCCCCGCACAGGACGTCGATCTTACCAAATGGGCAGTAGTTGCCTGTGACCAGTTCACATCAGACAGAGAATATTGGGATGATGTATATAACATCGTAGGGGATTGCCCTTCTACCGCAAAGCTCATCCTGCCGGAAGCTTACCTTGAGGACGACAACAAGGAAGAGCGTCTGGCTTCCATAAGGCAGAACGCGGCAAAGTACCTGTCAGACGGAACTTTCCGCACATTGTCCGATTCCTTCATACTCGTTGACAGATCGACTCCGGTTACCCCTTCCCGCAAGGGTCTGGTCCTGGGTGTTGACCTGGAGGAATATAATTTCGACCCTAATATAAAATCCCGCTGCAAGGCCACCGAGGGAACGGTGCTGTCAAGGATCCCTCCGAGGATCAAGATCCGCAGCAACTGCCCGATCGAGCTTCCCCATGTAATGCTCCTTATCGACGATCCGGAAGACAAGGTGATCGGCGGAGCGTTCGCCAAGGCTTCGGAAGAAGGACTCGAGGTCATATATGACACTCCCCTCATGAAGGATTCGGGAGCCATCAGAGGAATAGCGGTACCTGCGGATTCCAAGACAGGCAGATCTGTTATCGAAGGTCTTGCCTCCCTGTGTGAAGGACCCGAAGACATCCTCTATCTTGTAGGCGACGGCAACCACTCGCTGGCATCCGCCAAAGCCCACTGGGACAACATCAAGGCTGATCTTTCAGAAGAAGAGCGTAAGACTCACCCTGCAAGATTCGCATTAACCGAAGTAGTGAATATCCACGATAAGGGTCTCGCATTCGAGCCTATCCACAGGATCGTCTTCGGAATATCCGCAGATGACCTGGTATCCCAAGCAAAGGACTTCTTCGGCTGCGACGGCAACGAAGGCGAAGTATCCTTCACCGTAACGGACGGCACGAACGACACGGAATTTAAGATCCCCGAACCGCCTCACATGCTGGCAGTCGGGTGCCTCGGACTCTTCCTGGATAAACTCTGCGAAGAAGATCCTGCCATCAAGGTCGATTACATACACGGAGACGACGAGGTCAGGGATCTGGCTTCGGCAACATCCGCAGGAGTACTTCTCCCCGGTATCTCCAAAGATACTTTTTTCGATACCGTAAGATGCGAAGGCGTTTTCCCCAGGAAGACTTTCTCCATGGGACATGCCTTTGAGAAGAGATTCTATATGGAAGCAAGGAAGATCGTACTCTGATGGATAAGAGCGTTTGTATTATCGGAGCGGGACTGTCGGGGCTGACGTGCGGTGCGCGTCTTGCCAACGCGGGCTTCGATGTCATCATCATAGAAGAGAACACATCCCCCGGAGGACTCCTGTCGGTCACCAGGATCGGCAACGAGTACCTGGAACTCGTGCCCCATCACCTGAGAAAGAGCGATAAAGCGCTCTTGGGACTTATCCGCGACATGAAGGTATCCAACAAGGTGGAATGGTTCGACTCCACCTGGTACGGACGGGCCGCCCACAGGAAAGTGGGATACTTCACCGAGGGTTTCGTGGCATTGACCCGAAGCCTTATGCAGGAGATTACCGACCACGGCGGCAAGCTCATGTTCTCGGAGACCGTAACCGAGATCCAGAAGACCGAGGACGGCAGGTTCAATACCGTCTGCGTCATGTCAGATTCCACCGTTCACAACCACGTGACCGATATCGTGATCTTCACCGGTTCCACCAGAACATTCACGAATGTTGCCCACGGACTTCCCATCGACATGGATACCCGGGATTCGATAATGGATATAACCTATACGGCATCCATCACGACCCTCCTGGTCCTCAAGAAGAAGTATTCCGAGGTTTACTATCAGGGCGTAAAGATCCCTGACGATATTCCTTTCTCCAGGATCGTCAATCACTCCAACTGCTTCGGCACCCGCGGGTACGGCGGCAATGTCGTATACCTTACGGGAGAATGTCTGGTGTCCGATCCCATCTGGATCGAAGATGACGCATCGATAATGAGCGATTTCTTCACTGCGTTCAGGCATCTTTATCCGAACATCAGGAAAGCCGACATCAAAGCGTGGAGAGTCACCAAGACCAGATATGCGGGATTCGGCAAATACCCGCCCAACGACCTGTCCTGTCCTTTGGAGGGACTTTATGTCTGCGCTCCCGCACTTACAAAGTTCGGCACGACCGAGGAACCCGCCAACAGGATGGATCCTACGGTAGCTTTGGCAAACAGCATCTGTGCTAAAATTGAAGAGAAATACAAAGCAAGGGAAGATACAGTAACCGACAGCATCGTAACGCCCATCAGCGTGGGCGAGGATGTTGCCGCAAGAGGAGAGATCTAAACCATGAAAAAGAATAGCCAGACAAAGAACGCTTCAATATCCGCGCCGCAGGATTCGGGTTCGCCCTTAAGATACCTGATGCTCCTTGCCCCCTTCGTCATCATACTGATGGCAGGGTCAGCCACTGTAGGATCTTCGGAGACACTGATGATACTCCTGTGGTACACGATACTGTTCCTGTTTTCTCTTATCATGCTCCCCGTGGCTTTCAAGATCTTCGGAAGGTTCGGCGCAGGAGGATTCTTCGCATCCAAGGTCCTGGGACTGGTTACTGTATCTTTTGTAGTCTGGACTCTGACATATATCAGACTGTTCCGCTTCAACTACGTATTCGTGGTTATCGCGATCTTGCTGGTCGGGTTCTGCTGTTATTTCCCGAAAAGCCTGCGCAACAACCTTGTCGACAAGCTCGGCGACAATTACCTGATCGAGAAGATCGTTCTCGAAGAGGTCGTCTTCGCCGTTGTATTGGTAATACTTTGCTACATCAAAGGCTTTGAACCCAACATCAAGGATCAGGAGAAGTTCATGGATTACGGCTTCATCATGTCGATGCTCCGCAACCCGGAACTTCCCGCCAAGGATATGTGGCTTGCGGGATTAAATATCAACTACTACTACTTCGGCCAGTTCATCTGGGCTCTGGTTATCAAGTTATCCTGCTTAAGCCCCAAGATTGCCTACAACCTGGCGATGGTATCAGCCATAGCGATCCCCTTCGGCATGAGTTTCTCCTTCGGTGTAATGCTGACGGAAGGAGCCCAGCAGAACGGGTTCCACGAGAACAGATTCCTCAAGTATGTCACCGGTCTTATCGCAGGTCTTGCAACCTGTATCTTCGGCAACTCCCACTCCTTCTTCTATGATGAGAACGGCGCGGGCAACGGATTCCTCAGATTCCTGTCGGATCAGGGATTCAATGTAGGCAAGACCGACGGATTCTTCTACCCCGACTCCACCAGGTTCATCGGATGGAACCCTAAGATAGAGACCGACTATACCATTGAAGAATTCCCGTTCTACTCCTTCCTTATAGGAGACCTTCATGCGCATGTCGTCTCCATGATGACGGTGCTCCTCATAGCCATGATCGTTTTTGCCATGGTCCTTGAAGCCAAAGCTCCGTCCTCCGGGCCTTCGAATACGGCAAAGCATCTTAAGCTCGAGAGATTCCCCAAGGATGAATATAAGGTCCTTCTTACCCCCCATATCATCATGGTGGCGATCCTCCTCGGCATATCGCAGATGACGAACTACTGGGACTTCCTGATCTACTTCATCTTCTGCTCCATGGCGATGCTCCTGGCCAACACCCGCAAGACCGCAAGATTCTCGTCGATCCCTTCAGCGATCGTTTTCGCCGGAAACATAATAGCGATACTTGCCGTATATCTTATGGCGGGCAACAATGTCCTTGTCCATATAGCACTGCAGCTCATCGTGCTGATAATCTCCTACATACTGGCGGGTATGTTCCCTTCAGCTTTGAGCCGCACATCCTTCGGAATGAGCTTCCTCTTCGTTGTATCCCATATTGCGGCAGCACCCTTCAACCTCAACTTCGATATGATCTCGAATGCTTTGGGCAAGGTAAAGAGCAGATCTTCACTGTTCCAGCTGGCGATACTGTGGGGAACACATCTTATCATCTGCCTTACGTTCTTTGTGATCACGGTCATCACCAGGAACTACCAGCCCGGATCTTCCGATAAGAAAGGCAAGAAGGGCAAGAAATCCTCTCTGTTCTATGCATCCGAGAACGAGAACAGATGCAATCCCATCGCATCCTTCATCTCCGACCGCAACATCGTCGATGTCTTCGTTTGCGGCATGATCGTCGTCGGGATCCTGATCGTTATCGCTCCCGAGATCTTCTACGTCAGAGACATCTATACCAGCGGATATCTCCGCGCCAACACCATGTTCAAGTTTGCTTTCGCAGCATTCATCATATTCTCCGTCGCAATGAGCTATGCGGTCACCAGGCTCTTTTTCGTGGTCACCAAGAAGGGTACATACAGCTTAGCCTGCCTTATAGTGGCATGGGTATTCGTAGCGATGCTCTTCATCCCCGCCCACTACACCAAGGTCGCAACCGAACAGCGCTCCGGCGAGATCACCCGTGAGAACTATGAAGGTCTGGACGGCCAGGCCTTTATCGACAACTATCAGAGCGAATGGGGCTATATCGAGACTCCCGGCAACCTCGTAAGCTACAGGGACGCCGCGGATTGGTTCAACGAGAATGTCAAGGGTTCACCTGTTATCTGCGAGGCCGCAGGCGAGAGTTATAAGGACTATAACATGGTCTCTGCCTACACAGGACTTCCTACGGTACTCGGCTGGCAGACCCACGAGTGGCTGTGGAGATTCCACGGAATAGTAAACCCTGAGACTGACATCATAGAATCCGATCCCAAGCGTGATGTATGGGCAATATATCTGACCCCCCGTTACGATGATGTGGACAAGATCTATCAGAGCGATGATGTCAGCGAGATCCGGGAAGTAATCAACAAATATCATATCGAATACATCATCCTCGGTAATCTCGAATACAACAAATACGATTACGACAATACCGCAACGCTGGAGCAGCTGGGCGAGATAGTATTCTCCTCGGAGAACCTTAACGTCTTTAAGGTTAAGCCTGCCTGATCCGGCGGGATTCAGCAGATATACATCGACAGGACTTCGCGTCCGCCGTTAATGAATATCTCCACCGTTCCCACGTCCTCGAGAACGCGGATCTCGGGTTCACAGGCATACGGCACGGAGTGTAAGACCTTGTTGTCGAACTTGATATTGAGGCGTCCCGCATCATATTCCACAAAGGGGCTCGTTTTCTTCGCTATGAATTCGACTTCTTCCGCAGGCAGCATGATCAATCGCCCTTTATAGTCGAACATAATGCGCCTTGGCGCCGTAAAGCATGCAGTGTTGTTGCGGTGATCGTACATCCAGGCTGTCTGTATCCTTCTGCCGTCCGGAGTAAGACAGGATCTTGCATATTCTATGGCAGGTCCCGTCTCGAGAACGAAGAAATCGCTTTCGGCAGTAAACTTATATCCGTCAAAATCCCCTGTCGCATAAAGGCACTTATGGGGCATGGCCCGGGCAGTCTGGATCGCCAGGATCCAGGTATCGTCTTCGCAGAACAGTTCCGGCATCTCACCGCAGGACCAGGAAGCCGCGGGGATATCTGCGGCAACGCCTTTATACTCCCAGTTGATAAGGTCATCCGAATCGTATATCACCACGCGGCCGAGACCTTCCTCAGAAGCACAGGCTATCAGCTTGAACTTGCCTTCGTACTCGAAAACATAAGGATTCCTCATGTATCTTTTGTCTTCGAAGTGCGATTCGAGATCTTCTGCCATTATCTTATCGGAGAAAACATCTCCGTCTTCCGATACTGCGCAGTTTATCTTCTCGCACCCGTCCTGTTCGAATGTGTAGAACAGCCACAGCTTGCCATCCTTGGCAAACGCGCAGCCGGGCTTTATCCCGACAGGGTCCCCCTTTTCGGGAGACAGGGCGATCTGCCTCTCTTCCCAATCCAGGAAATCTTCGGTAACTACATGGCCGATATGAAGAGGACCGAACCTCGGGTACTCCGGGTTCGTTCCGAAAAAGATATGGTAAAGCCCCCCGAAGTAAACAAAACCCGAGGGGCTGCCAATCCATTTTGATCTGTTCTTATAGTGGTATCTCACTTTTATACGAGTTCGAGGACCGATACCTTGAGGACGCCGTCAGCTGCCTCAAGTTCCTTTACTACCTTCTCGGATACCGGCTGCTCTACGGCTACGAAAGCCTGAGCATGAGCGTGCTGGTTGATATACTTTCTTCCCCAGTGCATGCTCTCGATATTGATGTTGTGCTTACCCAGGATAGTTGCGATACGTCCGATAACGCCGGGCTTATCCTCGTTCTTGATGGCAAGGACAGTGTCGGACAGAGGGCAGTTCATCTCATAACCGAAGAAGGATACGATAACCTCCGTATCAGGATCGAAGATCGTTCCGTCGATCTTGAGTTCCCTGCCGTCCTCGGTAAAGAAAGTCACGCTGATGAGGTTGTTGTATCTCTTGATCTCCTCGATCTTGTTCTCTTCGATCTCGATTCCGCACTCGTCGATATTCTCCTGAGCGTTAACGTAAGATACATGATCGTTGCCCATACCCTTGAGAAGACCCATCATGAGACTTAAAGTGATTATCTCGGTGCTCTGTGTTGCAAGCTGTCCGCGGTATGTAACGGCAGCCTTCTTGATGGGTGTTGCCTCTGCCTGGAAATACATGCGGCCGATCTTCTCTGCCAGGTTGCAGTAAGGCTTGATGGCAGCGATATCACCGGATACCGAAGGCATGTTGATGGCAGCTACAAGACCGCCTGCCAGAGCTTCGGATACGAGTTCTGCGATGCCGGAACCGACCTTCTCGGTTGCTTCTTCAGTGGAAGCTCCGAGGTGAGGTGTGATATAGCAGTGAGGCGCATGCAGCAATACATTGTCGAACTCCTGCTCGCCGGGAGCGCGGTTATAGGAAGGCTCCTTATCGAATACGTCGATGGCAGCGGCTGCTACCTGACCTTCAGCCAGAGCATCAGCCAGATCCTGCTCGTTAACGAGACCGCCTCTTGCGGCATTAACGATGCGGACACCTCTCTTGCACTTATAGAGCTGTTCCTTTGCGATTATGTTGATCGTTTCCTTGGTCTTGGGTGTATGGAGAGTAATGAGGTCAGCTTCAGCCAGGAGCTCATCCAAAGTCTCACAGCGTCTTACGCCGAGCTTGTCGAACTTTTCGATCGGGATATAAGGGTCGTATGCGATAGCCGTCATGCCCACACCCTTGAGCTTTCTTGCTACGATGGAACCGATCCTTCCGAGACCGATGATACCTACGGTCTTGCCTTCGAGCTCGATACCTACCCAGTTGCCTCTTCTGAAGTCACCGTTATGTACGCCCTCGTTGGCTTCGCAAAGATTCCTGAAGATAGAGAATGCATGTCCTACCGCAAGCTCACCTGCAGCCATGTTGTTGGCCGTGGGAGTATTGATGGCGATGACACCCTTTGCCGTACATGCGTTAACGTCGATGTTGTCGATACCGGTACCGGCACGGCCTACGACCTTGAGCTTGTCTGCCTTGGCAAGAAGGGACTCTCCGACCTTGGTGGCGGATCTTACGATGAGAGCATCGTAACCTGCGATATGGTTTTCGATCTCCTCCTGTGTGTGGCCCAGGTATTCTTCTACCTCAAAGCCCTTGTCCTGCATGTACTTTACTGCGTTCTCCGAGATGGACTCGGTGATCAGAATCTTCTCCATTGCCGCTTGCCTCCGTTATATTCTTTATGCTTTAAGTTCTGCCAATACTTCATCAAGGACCTTCAATACTTCCCTGATGTCGTCTTCAGTCATGTCCGCCATGTGGGCGATCCTGAATGTCTTATCTTTCAAAGGTCCGTATCCGTTGGAGATAGCAAAGCCCCTTGCGGTCATTGCCTTGTCGATGTCTGCGAAAGGAATGCCCGTCGTATTCGTGATACAGGTAACCGTAACCGACAGATAGTCGGGATTGGAATAGAGCTCACAGTTCTCGGATGCCCATTCGCGGACGATCTTAGCCATACGGCAGTGCCTCTCGTATCTGGCCTCAACGCCTTCTTCCAGGATTTTATCGAGCTGATAGTCCAGCGCGAACATGTGGGACAGTGAAGGTGTGGAAGGATACTGGTAAGGCTTCTCCTTAACGAACTTTACGAGTTCCAGATAATCGAAGTAAAGACCTCTGTTCTCGACAGTTTCTGCCTTGGCGATCGCTTTGTCAGATACGGATGCTATTGCCATTCCCGGAGGAAGGCCTAAGCACTTCTGTGTGGAAGTGATGCATACGTCGATGCCCAGCTCGTCTACGGGGATCAGGTCTCCTGCCATGGAAGATACCGTATCAACGCAGACGATAACATCCGGATACTTCTTATATACTTCAGACAGAGCCTTCATGGGGTTTGCAACGCCCGTGGAAGTCTCGTTCTGTGTGATCGTGATGAGGTCATACTTGCCTGTGGAAAGTGCTGCTTCGAGCATCTCGGGAGTCGTGGGCTGACCGAGTTCCGATTCGAAAAGGTCAGCTGCGATGCCGTTAGCCGTGCACATCTTGTGCCATCTCTTACCGAAAGCACCGATCGAGAAGACAGCTGCTCTGGTCTTTGTGAAAGATCTTACAGCGCCCTCCATAAGGCCGCTTCCCGAAGAAGTGGACAGAACGATAGTGTTCTTCGTTCCCATTACCTTCTGCAGTTTGAGTGAGATCTGCTCCTGCAATGCGGAAGCATCCTTAGTGCGGTGTCCGATCATGGGTTCGGACATCTTCTCCAAAACGTCGGAAGAAACCTCTGTAGGTCCCGGAATAAAAAGCTTTGTGTGCATAAAACCCGTCCTCGTAAAACAACGATAATAGACCGATTCTCTTCGGCCCATACGATTATACACTCTTTCGGGGGGTATTGCTATTTAATAATATAACCCTATTTGCGCGCCCGAAAAGCTTTTCTTTGGACAGAATGACGCAACAGGCCGTCCCCTTTGGAACGGCCTGTCGTTGTCTTCTCTGAACTTTGCCTCTTACTGAGCGGCCTGAGTCGTCGTTGTTGTCGTCTCGCTGTTGTCTCCGTCGATCATGCTGATCTGACCGTCAACGGAACCTGTGGTTGTCGTCGTTGTCGTATCAGGTGACTGGGCACCGCCTGCCGAGAACGTATTAGGGATCGTTCCTTCAAGGACTTCCTTAGGAGGCAGCAGGAGGCTGTCATCCGTGTGAGGAGTCTTATATACCTCAGGATCAAGGTTGTTATATTCGATAAGCTTCTTGATCATCGGGTCGGACTCGTTCTCGAGCTGGTAGTTATAAACGGTGTTGAACAGATCCCACCAGGATCTGAATCCGGTGTAATCGGAGAATGTGAATCTTCCGATAGGAGCGGAAGGATCCTTCGTCTGGGTGGTCGTCTCTGCCGGTGTAGTCTCTGTTACGAGCGGTGACGAGGTAGTCGTTGTGGAAGATGCCACAGGCTTGTCATCCTTGCTGCAGGATTTGGCGATAAGGCTGATGATGATGATCAGTCCGATGATGATCAATGCAACAAAGATAAGGAAAATGTATCCGTTACGATTAAGCTTCACCTTGCGCTTACCTCCGTTTCCGTTGCCGGAACCTGCGCCTGCTCCCTGAGGGCGGCGTTGGGAAGCCGAAGGCCCCGCCTGACGGGAAGCTGCGCCGCTGTCATAACCTGTATCGGAACCTGCGGGTCTGTATTGTGAATACCCGGGATTCGTGTACTGCGAACTCAAGTCGGGAGCAGCATTGGCAGAAGAAGCATAATTATCGTCATCTCCTCCGAGAAGATCCATGATCCAGTCATCCTGTGATGTGGAAGAAGAGGAAGCTCTCGTCGTCCCTGCGGATGCATCGTAAGGAGAATATGTCTGCTGCTGTGCGCCGTAGCCCATATCAGGTGCTGCCTGAGGCTGCTGAGGCTGTGCATAACCATACTGCTGTTCGGGCTGGGCATACTGCTGTGTATACTGCTGTGCATACTGCTGTCCGTATGCTTCCGCATATCCGGCCTGCGCAGTTCCTGCCTGAGGCTCGAATGAAGTATATGCATTCTGATCCTCGGCAGAGAATACTTCTCCGCCGTATGCCTGGGAAGGAATGTCCTCGACAGGCAGTGTGGAATTGTCGTAATCACCGTATCCGATCGCCTCAACGGGAGCGCCCATGGGCTGCTCGGAATTGACCGCGTTCACCGGCGTGTCGTAAGCATTGCTGCCGTAAAGAGGCATCTGGGGAACGTCAGGTGAAGATGCTGCGGTATCGGTATAAGTCTCAACACCGTTTGCGAAAGGAAGGATAATGTCTTCCGTCGCTGCTTCAGCAGCACCTGCTGCGCCGGCTGCCGCCGCGCCTGCCACTGCCGCTGCAGCGGGAGCTGCAGTCTCAGGGAAATCAACGTTCAACGTCTCTTCTTTATTGAGTTCCGGCTTATCGGAAGAGATCACGAAGTCGGGAACCGGGATCTCATTGACCTCGTCAACGGACAGAGGTTCATCCGGAACACCTGCGTTCATGCCGTCATCGCCGAATACCGGAGGAGGCGTGTTCTGCATCTCTTCGGAAGATCCGACGCTGTACGGATCGAAAGGTTCATTGGCAGACTTGACTATGTCCTCGGCCTTCTTGTCCGAATCTGCGGTGAATACGATCTCGTCGGTGGCGGAACCTGCATCCGCCGTATCGGATGAAATATCCTTGGCGTCTTGGGGGATGGTATTGCCGCTCTCGTCAGAGATAACGACAGAGTCTACGCCTGCCCTCTTGAGAGCTTCAGCCAGGACTCCGGATGCAGCACCGAATCCTGCCGCGGATGCGGTATCGGCAGCTGCGGCAGCACCTGCTTCAGAAGCAGCGCCGGAAGCTGCGGCCTGGACAAATATGGATCCGTCAAGGGATGCGACAGGCTTTGTGGGCTCTTCGTCAGCATCCAGGACGAACTTGGTCTCGGATATCGTCTCCATTACCTCGGGTTCCTCGGTGATGGGCTTCTCTTCGGGAACAACGGGAGCAGAAGTCTCGGAAGATACAACGAAGGGAGAACCTTCAAGAGGGATCTCCGTAACGGAAGATGCCGCAGCAGCTGCTGCAGCTGTCGCAGCCTTGTCCTCCTTGGAGGACTCGTTCATCTGTCCGAACAGGGTCTTCATCATCTCTTCGGCGGATACTTCCTCCGCAGGCTTAGTGCCCTCGGGGAACTTCAGATCGCCGGAAGCCTGTTCCACCTTATCCGGAACAACGATGCCGTTGTCTGCGGATGCCTGCTGGTTAGAAGCCGGAGGTGTTGCAGCCGCTGCTGTCGCGAATGTCGCGAAGCCTGCAGCCTGTGCCTTCTCTATTGCCTTGCCGACCTCACCGCCTTCGAAGGTGGACTTGATCGACATATCTGTCATGTCTTCTTCCTTGTTCTTCTTGCGGAAGCCGAACAGACCCTTCTTCTCGTCAGTCGTTACATTCTCTACGAAAGAGATGGAGAACTGCATAGGAGTGTTGGGCATCCTTGCTGAAGCCTGAGTGATAACTGTTCCTGCGGCATCGCACTGGTCTTCCGCATCCGTCAGGATCCTTAAGATCTCACGCTGTCCCAATGCATCGTAGATTGCCTTGTTGCAAAGGATGATGCAGTCGTCGGGTGCGACCGTGAAGAAGTTGGACCACAAAGCGTTGGCAGTCTTCGAAGAACAGTAATACTGGAAATCACCTACCCTGTTGCCGTATGCATCGATGGGCTCCATGGGAATACCCGCATCGGTCAGGGGGAATAATGTATCGTCTCTGTAGAGGAATGCGAGACCGTTGCCGATCGTAACAGCGAATGCCTCAGCGTCCTTAACGATAACGCCGGAGAAATAAGGAGTACGGCTCTCACCGTCAGACAGCTTCATCATGCCGGTGATATCAACGGCGCATGTCATGAACTTCTCGATCAGGCTGTCGATATCCTTCAGCCCGAACTTTACGTTGTTGCAAAGATCTCTGAGTTGGGGCTCGTAAGGAGGCAATGTACCGGGTTCGAAACCCTTGATGGCAGGATGCGTAAAGATCGAGAACAGGAATCCTCTCTCATCTTTATCTGTCGTGATGTCTGCTTGTCTTATCTCTCTCTTACCGCAAAGCCTTCCGTCCATGTAGAAAGCATCGGTCAATGACGGTGACGGATAATACTTAGCCGTCAGCGTGCTTGCAAGGCGTGTTAAGGTAGCCATGAGCAGTCCTCCATACATTTATTCAGAATTAATTATAGCACAATATGTTTTTCTTCAAATAAAAGATGAGGTATTTGAGGAAGATTTTTAAGGGGCTTACGGTCAGTCCTTAAGCGCCATGAACTTTTTGACGAGTTCGTCGAACTCGGTTTTCTGTTCTTTCGACAGGAATTCGGGTGTAGCATTACTGTGGAAGGCCTCGGGAATATTGAAGATGTAGACATTCTCATTATCAGATTCCTTAACCTCATGGGTGTTGAAGATATCCGACAGACCATTTACGAAAAACAGAGGCTTCGCCGTATTCTCGATCGCATCTTTCCTCGCATTCAGAACGGAAGGATCGTAAGGGAACTTCTCCCTGTGATCCTTGCTTATCCTGATATCCCAAAGGCCGTCTTCCATGTCTTCCGTGACGTAGAGCTTTGCATCCGTCCCCGATTTTTCTATCTCTTTTCTCAGATACGAGAAATCGTATCCGTAGTGTCCGTCTTCATGGAAGGACTGGAAGAGATAGTTATAGAGACCCATCTCCTGGTGCATCTCGCTGTCCTCGTAGAGTTCATACTGCCAGGGAGAATAAAGTTCAAAAAGCGTATCGATAACAGTCTTGTAGTATTCCGCCTTCTCTTCATCCGTTTTTGCGTCTTTGAGCTTCATGACCTTATCGATCATCTCCTTTTCCCACGGAAAGCATGTCTGCCAAAAGTAGACCTGATCTAAGACAATGAGGTCGAAGAGGATATCCTGATTCATCTCATCAGTGAACTTGCAGCTGTATTGTTTCGTCTGCTCCCAGAGCATCGGGGCAAGCACTTCCCTGTTCTTTAACAATTCGATCTGAAAGTCTGTAAGATCCTTTCTGTATTTAGCGGCTTTCTTCTTGCCTAAAGCCAGGTCTCCTGCCGTAGTATATGCATACTCGTAAAGGTCCTTATCCCCGTTGCCGAGCAGGACCATGCCGGCTTCGGACAGGAACATGTCAGCGTCTTCGGGGTGGACCGCCGCCTGATAATTTGCAGCTTCCCCGCCCTTGCTGTGTCCTTCAAAACACCAGTTTCCGCCTAAGGTCTGCTTAAGGGAATCGATCATGATGTGGAAATCCTCTGCTGCCTGTCTGCAGTTTAAAAGCGACCAGTAAGTATCATCATCCTTACCAAGACCGTCAGGTCTCGATCTTCCGTAAAGGCGGTATTCGGGCTCAAAGTAATTGGTCTTATATTCCTTCGAGAAAAAGCTCCGGCTTACGCCGTTTATATCCCTTGAATCCTTCTCATAGATGGGCCCTATGTCGTAACCTCCGACATTAAAACAGTTCGGAGCATCAGCGCCTTCAAAGATGACATGGACCAGCTGGATGAAATTCCCTTTCGATAAGTCATCGTGATCCAGCGGCATGCTGAAAAGCATCATGTATTCATTCTCATCGAAAAAACCGTAAGTCCCGACGTACACCACATTCGGAACGGACTTTAAAAGTTTTGCATTCTCATCGTCATCGGCACACGGGATCAGATGGTCGTAATCGAAAAAGCAGTACTTGTTGTATTCTTCTATCAGGACATCTTCATCATAAGTTACGGATGTGATGGCTGTCGATTCATCAGCAGTGCTTTCTGAAGTTGTTGCAGCGGTCGTGGTCGTTTCGCTTGTAACCGAAGATTCCGTTGAAGGTGTTGTCTCATCAGTTACAGAAGGACTGCAGGAACTCAAAAGAAGACTTGCCGCAGTCAGCGTCAGCAGGATTTTTACACTAAGATCTTTTTTCATTTCTATCCTCCCAAAAACATATCAGTTTGTCATATATTTCTTTACTATCTCATCGAACTTAAGTCTCTGCTCTGCATCAAGATTTCCGGGAAAAGAGTCGATATGGGAAGACTTGGGCAGATTAAAGATAAAGATATTGCTCCTGTCGGATTCCGTTAACTCGCAGGTATTGAAGATATCAGTAAGACCGTTGATCAGGATCAGGGGCTTATCAGGATTATCGATTGCGCTCTTGCGTGCCTCAAGCACGGAAGGATCGTATGAGAACAGGTCCCTGTGCGAAGGATCGATACGAAGATCCCAGATATCGTCTTCCATGTCTTTGGTCACATAAAGCTTTGCTTTGCTCCCCGACTTTTTTATCGCTTTGCGCAAATATGAAAAATCGTAGCCGAAGTGTCCGTCTTCGTGGTAGCACTGGAAGAGAAAACTATAGAGATCTATTTCCTGCAAGCCCTTTGTCTTCGTGGGCAGTGCATACTGGACCCCGCTATATCCGGCCTCGAGAGCATCGCAGAGTCTGGTAATGTACATTTCTTTATCTTCATGTGTGGCGGCATCTTTGAGACTCATTGCTTCCTTTATCTTGTCCAGATGGTCGTCTCTAAGATACTGCCAATAGTAGACCTGATCCAGGACCATGCAGTCGAAGAGGATCTCTTTATCCAAGTCCGGACTGAACCTGTAGGAGGAACTTGAACGCGACCATATGAGCGTTGTCAGTTTGTCTCTGTTCTTAAGGCACTCTATCTGAAATTCGGTGATGAGGTCTCTTATATTCTTTGCCTTCTCTTTACCGTAAACGAGATCGCCTGCCGTGGTATAAGCATACTTATAGAGGCCCATGTGCCCTTTGTCCATGAGCACCATGGCTGCCATCCCCAAAAACAGGTCACCGTCTTCGGGGTGCTTTGCCAGCTGATAAACGGTTGCTTCTCCTCCCTTACTCAAACCTTCGATGCACCATTTGCCGGTAAAAGAATCTTTGAATGCTTCAATTATGTCGTGGAAATCCTCTGCTGCCTGTTCACAGTTCATGAAGCCCCAGAATTCCAAATCATCCTTGGTCAGGTTATCAGGCTGGGAAGTCCCGTACAAACGGTATTCCGGCAGGATAAAGTTGCTGTCTGATCCGATAGAATATTCGCCTAAGATATCGTCACGGATCTTAAGAGGCAATTTGGTGTCAAAGTCTTCCCTTAAGTCTGACATGACATAACTTCCGATCTCATAACCGTCGATAAGAAAGCAATTGGGAGCATCCTTGCCCTCGTAATAAACATATACCGTCTGAGTAAATGTCCCCTTCGAAGGATCCTTATGGTCCAAAGGCTCATCGAAAAAGACGAGATATTCTTTGTCCTCGAAAAAACTTTTTCTTGCGACCAGCTTAACGCCCGGGATTGCTTTTAATTCCAAAGCAGCCGGGTCTCCCTCATCACAGGGGACCAGCCGGTCATCCGCATCATTTGCATAATCGTTATAGTGTTCGGCAATTGCCTTTTCTTCATCCGTAAAATCCGCCTTGCTTTGAATGGATTCAGAAGCCGGTGTTTCTTCCGTCTTTGCAATTTCTGTTGAACCGGAAGTTCCCGTAACCTCAGTTTCTTCCGTCACTTTCCCGCCTGCTGTTGTGCAGGAAGACAAAAGAAAGGCCGATACAAGGATTGCCGACAGCATTCTCATTACGGATCTTTGCAGCATATATTCCCCCAAAGCTTAAAACCTTATTCACAATGATTATAGCACAACGTTCATTGCCGGACATCGAAGCCGGTTCCGGCAACGAACCGATAAAAAGCGCCGGCAAGAGTCTTCATCTCTCCGGCGCTTTGATCGATCTTTTTATCTGAAGTGATCCTTATCCGGCCTTGCCGTTAAGTTCCTTCCTCATGTGTTCTTCGATCTGCTCGAACGTTCCCGTCTGGGCATTAAGATATGCAGTGTGGATATCCTTATCTGAAGCATTCGGGAAGTCTCCCTTTATGCGGGACATGACCATTCCGGTATTCACGAATCCGCAGCCGTATTTGGCGGAATATGTGGGATCGGATACCAGGAGATTGTAGTATGTCTGGAAGCTGTACTCGGATACGCTCAGTCCTGCATCATTCAGGCACCTGACGCAGTCGTTAATATTCCAGTTCTCGCAGTGGATGCCGATGTCGCATCTTGCGGTGAGAATGGGATCCAGTTCGTTGTTGATCTGGGCGAATGTGGCTACATCAGAATTATCCTCATAGTACTTGATCGCATAGTTCTCGCAGTAAGTAGCCCAGCCTTCCGCATATCCGATCGAATCAAAGGCAAACATGTAGGGGTGCTTCGCCGCAACAGTCCTTGTGTAAAGGGACTGGAGCATGTGTCCCGGATATCCCTCGTGAGCGATCGTGACGCCCAGGTCACCGTGGGAAGAACCGTTGTTAACGATTATGATATTGGAATCGTACTTATCCAGGTGATACCCGAGATATGCCGCAGGCGAGAAGCTGTCCTCGAAGACCTTCGGGACTTCCATGAGCCTGTAGGAGTGGTCGGGAACTTCCGGGAAGTCAGCCTTGACCGCGCCGGACAGGAAATCAAGGTTGCCCTTTACGGATCCCTTGTCGTAATCGTGGATCGCGTAGTACATATACCAGGACATGGAATTTGCCATAAGGGTTTCCATGGTGTTCTTGAGGTTGCTTATTACCTTCTCCAGGTCTGCCGTCGACTGATCGATGGTCTTGGAACTGTTGGTCTTGGCGCGGAACAGGCACTCGTAGTACTCCCTGCCGCCTTTGAACTGTAACAATCCGCGGTTCTCTCCGTTATAGGACTTCAACGCCCTCATACGGCTTGCGCACTCTTCGAACTCGGGGAAGACCGTGTTCTTCATGATATCATCGTGGCGCGATATAAGATCCTGACGGTCGGAGTCGGAAAGTCCCTGGATTTTTCCGAGCCTCTCCTTGAAGGAATCATAAAGGAAGCAGTCGTCCTTCTGGGCAACGAGAGCATCGAAAGACTTGGCCGTATCTTCGTAAACATCCGGAGAGGAAGCGTATCCGTACTCGGCGCGCTGCTCTTCGAATGTGCAGATCTGATCGTAATACCTGTCGATATCCTTGCAGACGAGAAGGTAGTTCTCGGCATCCTGCTTTGTCTTGAATTCCAGCACATCCATGACGAACAGGACTTCGTTCTGGGGTCCTACCAGAGGGTTGAGTTCCATCGCATAGTACGGAAAAGCCGTGAACTGGCTCATATACGCATCTTCCTCAAGATCGTAGAGGACCTTGTCGTAGAAGATCCTGTCGGCATCGTCCAGAGAATCCGCGTCGATCGAATAGAGCTTGTTGATAAGATCTTTGGTCAGCTTCGCATCTTCCGGATCGGCCTCCGCTGAATACTCGCCCCACCCGAATCCGTCGGGGCTGATACCGTACTTGGCATAATCGTCGAACAGGATAACAGCATCCACATAAGAAGACACACCTTCACGCATTATGGTCTGCTCGACTTCCGTAAGGATCTGCTGAGCCTGCTGGCCCGTGACGGTTCCTTTGGCATGCTTCGGATGTATTACCTCCTGGGATGCGATCCCGTCAGGATAAGTAAGGCCGTTGGAATCTGTCAGGATACCTGTGCCGTCGCCCGGAACGGATACATGTTCTTCCGTCTGATCGGTGGTATATGTCGGATCAGTCGTATCCGGATCATCGGGCTTGGGTGTAGGCTTCTTGTTGTGCCAGTCATCGTCGTCATCGTCATCGAAGAAATCGTCTCTTGTGGTATGAGTGGTCTCATCGTGTGTGACCTTGTAGATAGCGGCAGCCGTGGAGAAACATCCCGTCGCGGATACCAACAGGATAAACGCCAATAATAGAGCCGCTGCTCGCGAAAACAGTTTTTTCATATTGCTAATCCTCCCTTTGCATTTCCTTTTATACCAAAAATCGTACACATATTCAACCGAGAGCATATTTAATATGCCAATATCCCTTTTTGAATGTATAATACATTGCATATTATAGACGAACAGTAAGGACGGGCACTCACATGAACATTAATGCCAACAGCAATTTTGCCAACATCAAGGAAACTTATCTATTCTCGGAGATTGGCGCCAGGGTCAGAAAATACCAGGAAGCCAACCCTTCCGCTTCGGTAATAAGACTGGGTATCGGAGACGTTACCCTCCCTCTCAACAAAGTCGTGGTCGATGCCATGACTGAGGCTGTAGCCGAGATGGGAGTCAAAGAGACCTTCAGAGGTTATCCCCCGGAATACGGATACGATTTCTTAAGGCAGGCAATAAGCGATTACTATACAAGGAACGGGTCATCCGTACCGGCATCGGACATCTTCGTGTCGGACGGCGCCAAGAGCGACTGCGGCAACTTCCCGGATATCCTGGGATCCAATGAGATCCTGATCCCGGATCCCGTATACCCCGTTTATCTCGATTCCAACACCATGAACGGCAATCACATCAACCTGGTGACCGGAAGCGCCGACAACGGGTTCACACCCTCCCCTTCCGACATAACCACCGGCGATAAGCCTTATGTGATCTACATCTGCTCCCCCAACAACCCCACAGGCGCGGTCTATACAAGAGACGGTCTCAAGGCTTGGGTTGATTATGCTCTTAAGACCGGATCGCTCATCATCTTCGATGCGGCATATGAAGCATTCATCACCGAGGACATCCCTCACTCGATCTTCGAGATCGAAGGCGCAGATCAGTGTGCCGTGGAGATCTGCTCATTCAGCAAGTTCGCAGGTTTCACCGGAACCCGCTGCGGATGGACGGTAGTACCTTCCGGACTTGATGCCGGCGGTGTTAAGCTCCAGAAGCTCTGGGCAAGACGTCAGGCCACCAAGTTCAACGGCGTCAACTACCCCGTCCAGAGAGGCGCCCAGGCTGCCCTCTCCGTAAAGGGTATAGAAGCCTGCATGGAAGCAATAGATTACTACCGCAATAACGCGAAGATGATCGCTGATCTCATGTCAAAGAAGGGCATCTGGTATACGGGCGGCACCAACTCCCCCTACATCTGGCTTAAGTGTCCGAACGGCATGGGCGGATGGGAGTTTTTCGATATGCTGCTCAATGAAGCTCAGGTCGTCGGGACTCCCGGCGAAGGGTTCGGAGAGGCAGGCGCGGGATTCTTCCGCCTTACTTCTTTCGGATCGGCCGAAGCTACGGCAGAAGCGGTCGCGAGACTCGATAAGCTCCTTTGATCCTGATCACCGGAGGCTCTCATGGCGAAGAAAAACAATGCTTTCTTCTGCACCGAATGCGGAACAGAGACAATAGGATGGATGGGCAAGTGCCCCGGTTGCGGCGGCTTCAACACACTGGTGGAAGCACCTGACGACACGTCTTCCAAGTCCGAGAAGAATTCAAGAGCCGATGCTCCTGTCTTTACTTCCAACACCTTCTCCTGGACCGATTCGGATGCGACCGTAAGACTCTCCGATGCAGGCAAGCTCGACTATAAGAGACACTCCACGGGCATAGCCCAGCTCGACATGCTCTTCGGCGGCGGCATCACGGAAGGATCCATAACCCTGGTGGCGGGCGAGCCCGGCATAGGCAAATCCACTATCCTTCTGCAGATGGCAGATTCTTACAAGGCAAAAGGAGACATCATGTATGTATCCGGCGAAGAATCTCCCGCCCAGATCAAGATGAGAGCCGAGAGGATCGGAGTATCCCGTGATCTTCTGATCTGCGCCCACACAAGATTCGAGACCATAGCAGACGAGATGAAGAAGACGATGCCCGCTCTTTGCATCATCGATTCCATCCAGACTTTATATTCCGACAAGATAACCGGAACGCCGGGAAGCGTGTCCCAGGCCCGTGAAGTTACGGCGGGGCTCATCCGCATCGCCAAGTCCAACAACATGCCGATAATCCTGGTCGGTCACATTACCAAGGAAGGATCCATAGCCGGACCCAAGACCCTGGAGCATATGGTGGATACTGTCCTGTCCTTCGAAGGCGACGGGACCGGCGCATACAGGATCTTAAGGACCATGAAGAACAGGTTCGGCAAATCCGGAGAACTGGCATTCTTTGAGATGGGCGACAGAGGCCTTACTCCCGTTGACAGCAGCAAAGCCCTGCTCCTCTTCGGGCGCCCCCTGAACGTTCCCGGATCCGTCATGACATCCACATTGGAGGGGAGCGGCGCGGTACCCGTGGAGATACAGGCTCTCGTTACCGACAGCTGTTATTCCAATCCACAGCGAATGACCTCGGGACCTGACAGGAGCCGTGTCGCCATGATCCTGGCAGTCTGCGAGAAGATGCTGTCTTTGGGACTTTACACCAAGGACTGCTTTGTGAATGTTATAGGCGGACTTAAGATAACTGATCCTGCCTGCGATCTTGCCATCGCACTGGCAGTGATATCCTCTGCCGAGAATGTCGCCTGCAAATCCTCTTCCCTGATACTGGGTGAGATAGGATTGTCCGGCGAGATCCGTCCCGTTACGAGGGTCGTCAAGAGGATACTGGATTCCACCCAGCCCGGCATAACCTCCGTTGTTCTCCCCGGGTCCTGCAAGGCAACTATCGAGAAGGCTCTTGCATCCGCGGGAACACCTGATGCCAAGGTGCTGTCGGGACTTGAATTCATATATGCAGATAATCTGAGAGAAGCGGTAGATATACTTTTCGCGTAAAAGAAAGGTACGGGATATGGAAAGATTCGAAGTGATAATCCCGGCGGCAGGATCGGGTTCGAGAATGGGAGGAGATACTCCCAAACTCCTTTTGGAGATAGGCGGCATGCCCATCATCAGAAGAACGGTGAAGGTCTTTACCGATAACTTCCCGGAATGCAGGATCACAGTCGTTGCAGGAGGCGAATCGGAAGAAGATATCCGCGATGCGCTGTCCGATCTTCCCGTGCGTTTTGCTCCAGGCGGCGATACCCGCGCAAACTCGGTATATAACGGCCTTAAATCCCTTGAGGGACTGGAAGATATATCCTCAGATACCAAAGTACTGATACATGACGGCGCAAGATGTCTTGTGACAAAAGACATCATCTGCCGGGTCCTGGAGGCACTGGACCGGTTCGATGCGGCAGTCTGCGGTGTTGCCGAGAAAAACACTCTCAAAAAGGTTGCCCGCCGTGGCAGTGACATTATCGTGGAATCAACCCCCTGCCGTTCGAACTATGTGGAAGTCCAGACACCCCAGGGATTCAAATATCATGCCATGGTATCCTGCTTTAAGCCCGAACTAATCTCCCATGAGATAACGGATGATGTCATGTTCGCGGAACTTGCGGATATCGATGTTGCAGTCGTTGACGGCAGCTATTCCAACATCAAGATCACGACCCCCGAGGACATCTCCTCGGCAGAAGGGATGCTCAAGGTCTGAGTTTTCTTTGTATTTACTGATCCCATAATCACCTTTTCTATCAAATCTTCAAGATTGGGATTTTGATAGGAAAAAAAGCCTAAATATTTCTATCAAATCTTCGAAAACACAGAGTTGATAGGAAGATCTCCTTATTTTTCCTATCAGATCCTCGAAAAAGATAATTTGATAGAAACCCTGCCTGTATTTTTTCTATCAAATCCTTAAAATCGGCGATTTGATAGAAACCACTCATTGTCTGCCCGAAAAAGACCGCCCAGGCCTGGGCGGTCTTCAGTGATACTACATTCAGTTAATCCTTATCGTTATTTGCCTACACCCACATTCTGGTAGTACTTGTAAAGGAATGTGACCATCTGGCGTCTGAGGCACTTGCCCTGAGGCCTGAATGTCTTGTCCTTATAGCCGGCAACGATCTTCTGCTCGGATGCCCAGATTACGGGAATATAGAAGTAATCAGACTTTTTGACATCCTTGAACTTGCAATCGTCGGCCTGAGGATCAGGTTCTCCTGCAAGTCTCCAAAGGAATGTGACTGTCTGAGCTCTGGTGCATACATTCTGAGGTTTGAACTTGCCGTCGCTGTAACCCGTGGTGATGCCGTTCTCTACGGCCCAGATAACAGGCTTATAGAAGTAATCGCTCTTCTTGACATCAGGGAACTTGCACTTCTGGGCATCAGGTTCCGGAGATCCTTTGAGCCTCCAGATAAATGTCAGCATCTGGGCTCTGGTGCATTCATTGGCAGGCTTGAATTTCGTCTGCTTGTCGTATCCTTTGACTACACCCATCTCTGTCAGTTCGTTGGTAGGAGTAAACCAGAATTCGGATTTGTTGGTAACATCCTTATAGAGAACCCTTACTCTGCAGGCTGCTTTCTTCGTTCCGACAGCCGCGCTGATGGTGACGGTACCTGCCATCTTTGCCGTAACATTACCTGAAGAACTTACCTTGGCGACATTCTCATCAGAGGACTTCCATACGACATCTCCGGAGATACCGGTAATCGAAGCACTGATCAACAGGGATTTGCCGCAGACGATCTCTTCGGATGTCTTATCCAGCTTTACGGAACCGCTGGTTCCGTCAATTACGGTGGTAGATTCATCGTAAGCGATTATGTCGTGGGCATATTCACCGGAGTCTCCGTTGCCTTTCTCGTATTCGTACTTGAAATAACTGGTACCGGATTCTGTCTTTCCAACGGTAAGGATACCCTTCTCGATGCCTTCAACGAAGAATTTGTTCATGCTTACATCCAACGTCCCGATCTTATTGCCGTAGCAATACAGACGGGCAAATTCATCGGTATTCCCGGATATATCCAATTCTGTCAGCTCGTTATAGATACAGGACAGCTCCCTGAGTTTCTTATTGCCGGACAGATCAAGGCTCGTAAGCTGATTATGGCCGCATTCGATGCTGTACAGTTTTTCGCAGACCTTAACATCAAGGCTTGTAAGCTTGTTGTTGTTAACAAATATGCCGAAGATGTCCTTGCTCAATTTCACATCGGTCAGATCGTTGGAATCCGCATACAGGAATGACAGATTACCGTTGCCGGAAATATCAAGCGAAGTAAGTTTATTGTAGTTAACATTCAGTTTGGAAAGAGCCTTATTAGTGGATGTATCTATCGTGGTGAGATTGTTATGGGAAACATCCAGATCACTCAGCTGAGTCAGAGAATCGATATCCAGCTCGCTCAGCTTGTTGTTATTGATACTCGCTATACCAAGGTCTGTAACCCCGGTAAGATCAAGTGATACGAGTTTGTTGTATCCCAACTCCAAAACCGTCAGTTTCTTATTGTTGGAAAGATCGATCTGCCTGATCTGATTGCGGCTGATATACAATTGACCAAGATCCGTATTCGCAGACAGATCTATATCAGTGAGTTTGTTATTATATGCTTTCAGCTGCCACAGTTCTTTATTGTTACCGAGAACCAGTGAATCGATCTTGTTGTTTTGGCAGTCCAGACTGCGAAGCAATGTGTTCTTGCTCACATCGATCTTGGTAAGCTCGTTGCCGTCACAGGTAAGAGAAGTAATAGCCGTAAAGCACTCTACACCGTCAAGGCTCTTGATATTCATCTTGGATACGCTGATATACGTCGTATTCGCGATCTCTTCTTCCGACAGTTTCCCGTCGCTGTCCTTATCGATATTCTTGGTGATATAACTCCTGAAATTCTTATCAGGGAAATGAGCTTCATCAACCGGCACCCCGCCTGCGGCACTGACGACTTTGCCCGGTGTGATCAGAATGAGAAGTGCCAGTGCTGCGCTTCCTGCAGCAAGACAGATCTTTGCCTTCGAAAACAAATGTGCCATAGTCGTACCTCCCCAAATACTCAGACTATCCACATTATACAACCATAAAAAAGTTATTCCAAAGGTTTCTTAACCGTGATCACCGCGAAAACACTTATCCCCTCGCCTCTTCCCGGGCCCGTCAGTCGTTCGCCTGTTGTGGCGGTTATCCCGACTGATGTCTCGGGCATCCCCAGAAGTCCTGCGATACTCGTTCTTATGGCGGGAATGTGAGGCTTGAGCTTGGGAACGAGACACTCCACCGATACCGAGACATGACATATCGAAGCATCCCCGAGATGAGATAAGGCCTCCGCAAGATAGACACGGCTGTCGGTTATACCCTGCTCAAGGCACATCTTATCAGCCGAATACCCCAGGACATTGACGGTAGTGTATCCTGATACGGCATTAGTCAGAGCGTGGAGGATGACATCGCCGTCGCTGTTTGCTGACAGCTTTCTGTTATTTGGGATCTCTACCCCTCCCAGGACTATCTTGTTATCTATGTCGATGTCGTGCTCGAACCTGTGGGAATCCTGTCCGATCGCAGAAATATATGCGTATTCCATACCGTACCTCCGCTTTGTCTTTCTTACTCAAGTTTACTCATGTCGGGGGCATAACCGCAAGAAGTTATCCACTCGACAACATCATCTGCATCCCAATAACCGTACTCGGAACTCTTGAAGGAGGACTTGCATGTGCCCTTCTCAATAAGGACGAATTCCGGGAGAGCTTCGATCTCATAGTCGCCTGCGATATCCCTGTGGGACAGGGCATCTATCGATACGGTCAACACCCTTCCGGACAAGGTCTGCGCCAGATCCTCGGCAGCAGCGGTCATGCCGCCGGTATCGGAACTTTGCGAGCTGTAGAAATATATGAGAACGGGGAAATCCTTCTGGTGCAGTACTCCCGGAAGGTCTTTGATCTCCCGGTACAAGATCCCGTAGAAGGGATTGCCCTGATCGTCTGTCTCGTCTTCTATCTTCTCATACACGAAGGCTGCCTCGGTATCCGTATAACTGTAATCTCCGAGATACTGCATCACCGCGTCTTCAAACGGAAGAACTGTTGTCTCCTCCGAAGGCTTAACGGACGACCCGCCGGAACAGGATGCCAGCAGGATCGAAGCTAAGGAAAGCATCACAAGGATATACAGTTTGGATGTTCTCATAAGAGTTTTGCCACAGTCTCCGCAGCATCGGCCAAAGCTTCCACATTGCATTCTTCAACCTTGCCGGAATCCACGGTTGCAGTTACAGCAGGATCCAAAGGTATGGACGCGAGGACCGGAACACCGATCTGCTCTGCTGACTTCATCACCGCCGAACCGTCACCGAAGAGGCTTATGATCTTGCCGCAGTCGGGACATTTGACATAGGACATGTTTTCGATCATGCCGAGGACCGGGATGTTCATCATGGATGCCATGATGCGGGCCTTGTTAACGATCATGGCCGCAAGGTCCTGGCCTGTGGCAACGAGGATGAACCCGTCAACGGGGATCGTCTGGAATACCGTCAGGGGAACATCGGCCGTGCCGGGGGGCATATCGATAAGAAGGACATCCAGCGTTCCCCAGTTCACTTCGGACCAGAACTGGCCGATGATGCCGGACAGAACGGGGCCGCGCCATACTACAGGCTGGTTGGGATCTGCAAGAAGGAGATTGACACTTACGATCTTGATCCCCAGAGGCGTAGTCTCGGGCTCGATCAGAGTGCCGTCAACAGACCTTAACATCTTGGTAAGTCCGAATGCCTGAGGAATGGAAGGGCCTGTAACATCCGCATCCATGATGCCTACTTTAAGTCCTTTCTTTGCAAGGGCCACTGCAAGGTTTGCAGTAACGAAGGACTTGCCTACTCCTCCCTTGCCCGAACCTACTCCTATTACTTTGCCGATGGAAGATCCGTCCGCGGGCTTTGCCTTCTCGGGAGCCTTGGGAGGATTCGGGGGAGTGTGCTTGGGTTTATGGGGCATTTCACTTATCTGAGCCATTTTTCGGGTCCTTCTTTCATTAGAATCTCTTGAGTTCGGCCACGCCGTCTTCGATGATCACATAAGACGGAGGCGATCCGTCCTTGGGGATCGCAGGGGAGCCGGGGTTTATAGAGCGCACGGATCCCAGCATAATGTCTTCTGCAACGTGGGTGTGACCACGTAAGAGTATATCACCCTTTCCCAGGAATGTCGGAAGATTAGTGGGATCTATGTGATGGCCGTGGGTCGCGTATATCCTCTTATCCCCTGATGTAAGCCACATGGACTCTGCCAATATGGGAAACTCCAGCACCATCTGATCTACTTCTGCATCGCAGTTGCCTCTTACGGCAATGATGTTGTCCTTCTCCCGATTTAAGATCTCTATAACCTTCTTGGGTGCGTAATCCTCCGGCAGGTCGTTGCGGGGACCGTGGTAGAGTATGTCGCCCAGAAGAAGGAGCTTATCTGCGCCCTCCGACTTATATGTCTCTACGATACGTTCAGCCCATCCTGCGCTTCCGTGAATATCCGATGCCGCCATTATCTTCATTCGTCTATAAACTCCTTAATATCGAATTCATCCTCCAGGAGCTTGATGATATCTTCGTTGGAAGGATCTTCTGATCTTTTGAGCTTGAGCTTTATGGAATTGATGGCTCCCGCCTTATCCTTAAGCCATATCAGCGCGCCGGAGTGAACGTCGGAACTTCTGGTCTGTATGATCTCCACCAGTTTTTGCTCACGCTTTCGGATACCCCTGATGAGACCCGAAGTCTTCTTGTTGGCGGACTTTATTGTACTTACGATGTTATCCCGTTCCATACCCGTAAGTTCCATCGCGAGCTTGCGCTCCTCGGAACGGTGGCGGGCTGCAAGTTCTCTTTCCTCCTTGAGGTTTGCAGTGACGATCTTCTTATACAGGTCGTATCTTTCCCTTGTGGGTTCGCTCATCGTCATGACCGAATCGACTCCGCCGTATATGGTGGATCCGATCTTATCGGAGAAGAAGTGCATATTCTCGTTGAGTTTCTCGAGCCTCCTGATCCGGTTCGACAGACCGATAACGGATGTAACGGATACAGCGATATCCGCAAGAAGGATCACCGAGAACACGATCAGTGTGGCGTAAAGTGCTATATCCGGGATCAGAGCGATCAGCCGCTTTACCGCAGGATGCAAAACATAAAGTCCCAGAGAACAGGCGATACCCCAATAGATTGTGAACCTCAGACAGATATATCCTCTCAGGTTAACTTTATAATCCGAGTAGTCCCACCAGCGCAGATGGAACATGTGATACAAGAGTACACCGGCTATGAGCTCGACCACGGTCGCAGCGGACGCCGTGCCGAAAAAGATCACGAAGAAGTTATACTTCAGCGGCTCGAAAAGCCAGATCCCAAGATAGAATCCGAAGCCGTAAACAGGGCACATGGGGCCGCAAAGGAACCCGCGGTTAATGAACTTGCCTTCCGTGATACCGTAATATATTACTTCCACTATCCAGCCGACAAAGCTGTAGATGAAGAACATCATCAGCGATTCGGGGAATGAGTAGGGCAGCAATGTCATGATCTATCTCTCCCTTATCTGTTATCTGTAACGATCACAGAAGATTATACATTATCCTTAACTGATTTCATAACCCTGTAGCCACCCGCTATATCCAAAGTCTCGCAGTTGCCGAAGAGTTCTTCGAGTTTGGCCGCAGTGGAGGGCGCGCCCTGCTTTCTTTGGAGGACACAATAGAAGATCCCGCCCGGAGACATATGGGCATATGACTGATCGTAGAAAGCGAACACCGTCTTCTTGCCGGCTCTTACCGGAGGGTTGGTGGCGACGTAATCGAACATCTTATCTTCGGGGATCGCTTCAAGCACATCACTTACTTCAAAGTCGACTTTGACACCGTTGTATCCGGCATTCTCCGAAGCAAGCCCCACTGCTCTCGAATTTACGTCCACTCCGGTAACATCCATCTTCATGAAGCACTTCTTGATGACTATCCCGACGGTTCCGATCCCGCACCCTAAGTCAAGAAAAGCCCTGTCGGTTATCCTGTCCTTATGCTGCTTCATATCTTCTATCACGGACTTGAGCATGAGATCCGTCCCGAAGTCTGTCTGGTGCCTGGAGAACACGGACGTATCTGAGACGAATTCGAAATCTATCCCGTTGACCCTGTAAGATATGAGCTTTCTGTTTTCGGGAGTGGTGGGATTCCCGTCGTAGTAATGTGCCATTTTTATATCCCCTAAAGTATTATCAGTAACTCACATTATAACAGACCCTTGTTATGTTGCCGTCCGTAAAAGTATAATATCTTTCGGACGGAGATATGTTATGGATTCACAAGGCACATCAGCTACAGCATCAAAGCAGCGCAAAAAAGGTATAGCATGCCTTATCATATCCGCATTTTCTTTTGCGGTAATGAGCCTGTTCATAAGCCTGGCAGGCGACATGCCCGTATTCCAGAAAGCTCTGTTCCGCAACCTTGTGGCATTGGCATTGTCCATAATATTGCTGCTCAGATCCCCCGAGAAATTCAAGATACAAAAAGGCAGCATGCCGGGTCTTCTGATGCGCGCATCCTTCGGAACATTGGGACTCATCTGCAACTTCTATGCAATCTCCAGGATCAACATCGCGGACGCGCTTATCCTCAATAAGCTCTCTCCCTTCTTTGCGGTAATCGCATCGATAATCATTCTCAAAGAAGTCGCCAACATCAGGCAGTGGTTCGCAATTATCGTGGCGCTCATCGGGGCTCTGTTCGTTGTTAAGCCCGAGTTCCTTTTCGCAAATACCGGAAGCTACGACTCTTCTCATATATTTCCTGCAGTGATCGGCGTCATCGGAGGCATCACGGCAGGCATCGCATATACTTTCTTAAGAAAGCTCCGGCTCAAAGGCGAGCGGGGCGTCGTAATCGTCGCTTTCTTCTCGGGATTCTCCTGCATCGCGGTGATACCGTTCATAATCGCAACATATGAGCCAGTGACACCCATACAGCTCCTCTTCTGCCTGTGCGCCGGGATCGCGGCCTGTTCGGGACAGCTGTTCATCACTGCGGCGTACGGCGCCTGCCCTGCCAGGGAGATATCCGTTTACGACTATTCCACCGTCATCTTCGCGGCTGTCCTCGGCATGCTCTTCTTAGGCGAATTCCCCGACACATTGAGCATATTGGGTTATATAATAATCATAGCGGCATCCGTTTACGCATACCTTGTAAATAACGGGATCATCCCGGTAAAGAAAAAGGCTGAGGACAAGAACGAATGACAGATAAGAAGATTATCAGAAAACCTGTCATCACCGCGATCGTGCTGTTGATACAGATCGCGGTCTTATCTTCCATGTTCATCATTGCCGCCAATGCAAGCTCCTCCGATGAATCATATAAAGTTGATCTTGCGTACTTCGAATCCGATTATGCGGTATCGGATGATTCCGATTCTTCCTGGTCCATTGCCGAAGACAATGTCGGCATAACGGACAGCGATCATGTCTATGCCCTGAGGGGCCCTTACCTTGAGATCCAACGCGGAGACTACCGGGTCGATGTATCGTACAAAGCAGAAGGTCTCCAATATGTCAAAGCCTACTCCGATAAAGACAACCCCTCTGTCACTGCGGCATTTGAACGGCTGGAACCTTATTCCGACCATGTAAGTTTTGATATCCGCCTCAATAAGGACATCGAAGATCTTGAGTTCGTTTTCCTCTATATGAAGAACGGCAGGTTTACCGTTAACGGCGTAACCGTAACATCAAACAATGCCGCGCCGGTCACCCGCGCCGCCGCAGTCACCGCAATGGTATTCATCCTCTTCGATATATGCGCGGCATTTTTCATATTGCGTTATCCCAAGAGGCCCGATATCATCGCGGTAATAGCGATCGGACTTGCATGCATCCTTCCGTCCCTTCCCCTCTTGGTTCCTGGGCTCGCCCAGGGTCACGACCTTCCCTTCCATGCGACCAGGATAGAAGGGATATGGCAGGAGCTTTGCAAAGGGCAGTTCCCGGTCAAGATGGAGTCACTGTGGCTCGGAGGCTACGGTTACGCATCAGAGATCTACTACGGCGACCTGTTCTTATATTTCCCCGCTCTTCTGAGACTTGCCGGATTTAGCATAACGGAAGCCTTCAAGTTCTATATCCTGTTCATAAACATCATTACCGCTTTTGTATCTTACTTTGCTTTCGCAAAGATCTTCTCTTCGAAGTATGCCACTGCCGTCTCTTGCGTAGTCTATTCCTGCGCGGCATTCCGCCTGGTCGACTGTTATGTAAGATCCACCGCAGGAGAGATGGCGGCATTGATATTCCTGCCTGTGGTCGCCGCAGGTTTTGTCTCGATCTTAAAGAAAGACCCGGCCAAAAGCCTCAGCAGCATGGTCTATGACGGTCTCCTTCTTGCCTGCGGAATGTCGGGACTCATTATCACTCACATCATTACGACGGAGATGGTGCTGGCCGTTCTCGTTATCTTATCGGTTATAGAATTCCGTAAGATGATAAAGCGGCTCGCTACAGTTCTTGCGGCTGTTGTCTGCACCTTCCTTATCACCTGTTCTTTCGCGGTCCCGTTCATTGATTACACCATATCCGTATCCACCAGGATCAGTGTATGGATGATGTCTGACAGCGACCGTCTTATCCAGAAGACCGGAGCATCTCCTCTTTCCTACTTTGCGTTCACGGGGCCCTTCTTCGGAGGAGGGACCGGCGGAGATTCCGTGATGAGCCTGACCCCCGGACTCCTTCTCATGGCAGCGCTTATCGCAGGTATCGTATTCGTCATCCTAAGGCGCGGGAACAAGCGGATGATCATCTGTCTTACCGCGTCGGTGATACTGTTGTTTATGGCATCCCACTTCTTCCCCTGGGACTTCCTCGAGATGAATCTCTTCTTCGGCAAAGCCCTGGTATCGATTCAGTTCCCCTGGCGCCTCCTGGGACTTGCGGTCCTGTTCCTGTCTGTTCTGGCAGGAGACCTTATCGGCAAGATTGAAGAAGACAAAAAGCCTTCTTCCAAAGCAGTCCTTATCTCATTCATCGCGATCCTTGCGGTCCAGTCTGTCATGGCAGGACTTACACTGCATTCTTACATCACCGAAGGCAACTTCGATGTCCAGTATATCAATACCTCATCACTGGATACATCTTATCTGGGCGATAACGAGTACTTACCTACAGGCGTTGACCTGGACGTGCTGGACCATATTGCGTATAAGACCGAAGACGGCAGTATCGATATGCCTGTCATTGATTATCCTTACTACAAAGCCTTTGACGGGAACGGAAACACCCTTCCTGTCTCAAAAGGTGACTACGGGCTTATCAGGGTCCGGGTACCTTCCGGTGATGAGGACGATATCGATGTAAGATTTACAGCCCCTGTGCATTGGCGCATCGCGGATATCGTATCGGTACTGTCAGTTGCCGGATCCGTCGTATTCGTCTTCTTGTACCGGAAGAAGAAAACGACTGCAGATCCTGTTGCAAGATAACATATAAATATTGTTTTTCGATAAAATAATATTGATTTTCGAGAAGAAACATTGTATGATATCTTCCGGATAAGGGAGGTACATATCATATGGCAATACAAGATAAGATCAAGATCATACCCGTTGCAGCAGCGCTCATCTTCGCCCTTGCTCTGTCAGGGTGTTCCTTTCTGAACTCAAGGAATGCGCCGGAACTTCCGGACTATGCCCCGTCATTTGAGAAGAAGGATTCTGACAGCTCTGACATGATGTATATCACATATAACGGCAGGACCTATATGCCTTTCGGAACCATCGGCAAAGGAATATCCTATGGTGATACTTTAAGGGACTGCTTAGGCTACATCGACGACGACAAGAATACGAGAGTCTATTCTCTTCTTCAGGATCCCTACGACAACTACCTGATGATAATAAATGTCACGGGCTTCATGGATCAGCCCGAATTCTGGCGGGCAAGTGATACATATAAACAGGACATCTTTACTCCTGACTATATACAATCTCTGGACTATGAAGAATGGACGGGTTCAGGCACCCATTCCGAGATGAGTTCCGTCCGCATCCATATCAGGAACGATGCGGAAGATGTGAAGATGTTATCCATGGAGTATACGGTAAACGGCAAACCCGGCGGCGGCTGCGACAGCGGCTACACGGACGGCGCCGTTCTGGAGAAGGACCACGATACGATCTTCGAGGTATCGGAAGTCGACCTCGACGGCAAGGTCAATGAAGGCGATCCCTTTGACCTCAACATGATACTCGTGATCACAGACTCCAAGGACGGAACTTATACCGCCGAGGGCGAGATATCAGGCAATGTGAAGCTTGGAGACGAATTGTCCTATGTGCTTACGGGAGATCCTGATAACGGATACAAGGTTAAAGCTGCAGGGTAAGATCATTGCTTCCAAATAACTGATCCATTGCTCCTAAAAGCAATTATCTGCGCATTTGGAGGCAATATCTCATATTATTGCCTCTAAACCGCTGCAAACTTGCCTCTACAGGCAACAGATAGAGTGTTTAGGAGCAACTGAAGATCAGATCGATATATTAAGCGAATCCGTTGACACCGGGAATTCGAAGTATGTATCGGGATAGGGCTCATCTGCCAATGTGAAGTGCCACCACTCGCAGTCGATGGGCACGAACCCGTTCCTTACCATTACGCGCTGCAAAGTCATTCGGTTGTTGTACTGTTTTTCCGTGATGCCGCGGTAATCCGGGTGAGACACCTCGCTGAACATATCGAAGGGGGACCCCATATCCAATTCCTTGCCGGTCGCCATATCAAGGAGGGTCAGATCGATGGTGCTGCCTCTGCTGTGAGAGGACTTGCTGGCAACATAACCTTTGGAGAAGAGCTCCTGCTTTACGAGATCCGGATAGAAGTACGGCTTCATCCTGATATCCGTATCTTCTATTCCCCACATAACGAAGTGCCTGACCGCGCAGGCAGGTCTGTAAGCATCGAAGACCTTGAGACGGTATCCCATAACGAACATCTCGCGGGCTACGGTCTGAAGCGCCCTTGCCGCCTGCTTCGTGATGATCGCGACAGGCTCTTCGTAACCTGCGATCCGATCCCCTATGAAGTTATATGTTGAGAAGTATCTTATCTCCTGTATCGCGTCCGGCACATAATCGGACAGCAACACAAAACCGGATGAGTCCATTAACGCCTTCTTCTCGTAATCGATCGACATATATCAGGATCCTCCTTGGGAGAACAGCTCTTTGATACAAAGGACGTTGTCGTATATCTTGTCCGCCAGCGCCCTGATCTCATCTGTCGGAGGGAGAAGATCCGGGACCATTACGGTATAAAGCCCTGCCGCATGACACGACTTTATCCCGTTATATGAATCTTCAACTCCGATAAGTTCTTCGGGATCGATCTTCAAGGCATCACAGGCCGCAAGGAAAATGTCCGGCGCAGGCTTGCCGTTGGGGATCTGTTCCCCTGTTATCATCACATCGAAAAACTTCGAAAGATCAAGTATATCCAGTTCGTGCCTTGCGGCATTCCCCGAGGTGGATGTGGCAAGTGCCGTAGAATACCCGTTCTCCTTAAGCCATGTAAGAATCTCGAGGACCCCGGGCTTGGGAAGGACCTTCCCCGACTCGATCCTCTCTTTGATCAGCACTCTTTTCTCGGCGCGGATCTGCTCAAGGTCATCTATGTACTCACCGAATTTTGCAAGGATCAGATCATCCGTCTTTTGGGAATTAAGGCCGATGCACTGCTTTAAGACTTCCGTCATGTCAGGAACGCCGTGGTTCATCGCCGCCTCGTTCCAGCATTCGAGCACATGGAGTTCGGTGTCGATGATGACACCGTCCATGTCGAATACAACGCCTTTGAATCTTCTGTCGGGCATATCAGATCTCCATCGTTCCGGTGAAGACTCTGTCACAGTTACCTGTCATGTAGACGGTCTCGTCCGTGTAATTGATCACGAGTTCTCCGCCCTTCAGTATGACGCGGATGTCCTCGCCTTTTTTGCAGAATCCGTTGAGGCAGGCAGCTACTACAGTCGCGCATGCGCCGGTACCGCAGGCCATCGTCTCTCCGGATCCTCTCTCCCATACTCTCATCTTGAGTGTGTGATCGTCTATTACCTTGACGAACTCTGTATTGACTCTCTGAGGGAAGATCTTGTCGTACTCGAACATGGGACCGATCTTCTCAAGATCCATAACATCCACCATGTCAGTAAAGACGACTGCGTGAGGGTTACCCATGGATACGCAGGTGATCTCGTATTCCGAATCCCCTATCTTGACAGGATAAGCAACAACCTTATCACCGGCCTCGGGAAGATCAACAGGGACCTTGGCAGGTTCCAGTTCTGCTTTGCCCATATCGACTTTGACGCGGACTACCACATCGCCTGATGTCATAAGTTCCAGCTTCTTGATACCGCTGGCGGTCTCGATCGTCATGTGCTTCTTCTTGTGCCCTGCGTAATCGTACATGTATTTACCGACGCAGCGGATGGCGTTGCCGCACATCATGCCTTCGGAACCGTCCAGGTTAAACATGATCATCCTGGCGTCCGCAACCTGTGAAGGCGCGATCAGAACGATACCGTCGCCGCCGACACCGAAGTGCCTGTCGGACATATAGACGGACAGTGACTCAGGGGACGATACCATATTGTCGAGACAGTCGATATAGATATAGTCGTTGCCTGCGCCCTGCATCTTGATGAAGTCTATTCTCTTGCGTCTCTCACGCATGTGATTGATATCAACGAGTTCCGTATTGATCTCGGAGTAGCGGCTCATGAGAGAGTCTGCCAGAGCGTCTGCCGTATCGACTGCCGTAAGACAAGGGATGCCGAGCATTACCGCACGGCGGCGGAGCTTAACGGAGTCTCTTGCAGGAAGCCTGCCCTTGGCGGAAGTCGAGATAATGTAGTTGATCTTGCCGCTCTCGATCAGGCTCATGGTGTTATTCGTGTCGGACTCGTGGATCTTGGATACCACGGTTACCTCCATGCCTGCTTCGCGGAGAGCCTTGGCAGTGCCGCCCGTTGCATAGAGCGAGAATCCGAGATTATCGAATTTCTTTGCGATCTCAACGATCTCCGGCTTATCGGAATCCCTTACGGTAATGAACACACCGCCGGACTTGTACATCTTATATCCTGCAGCCACAAGTCCCTTGAAAAGAGCCTCGGACAGATTCCTTCCGACACCGAGGACTTCGCCCGTGGACTTCATCTCAGGTCCGAGCTGTGTATCGACATCCGTAAGTTTCTCGAAAGAGAATACCGGAACCTTGACCGCCGTATAAGGAGACTGTCTGTAGAATCCCGTTCCGTAATCCATATCGGCCAGTTTGTTCCCGAGGCTGACGGCTATCGCAACATCAACCATGGGGATACCGGTAACCTTGCTCATGTAAGGCACCGTCCTCGATGCTCTTGGATTGACCTCGATAACATAGATGCGGTTGTCCTTTACGATGTACTGGATGTTAACGATACCGATGGACTTCAGCCCGTCGCAGAGAGCGATGGTCGTGTCTGTCAGGCGCTTGCACATATCGTCGTAGATATGCTTTGCAGGATAGACTGCTATGGAGTCACCGGAATGGATTCCCGCACGCTCGATATGTTCCATGAGTCCCGGGATCAGGACATCCCGGCCGTCGTAAATAGCATCGATCTCGATCTCACGGCCCTGAATATATTTGTCGATGAGGACAGGGTTCTCGATGCCCTGGGCGAGGATGATCTTCATGTACTCCGTTACATCGGCATCGGAAAACGCGATGATCATGTTCTGGCCGCCGAGTACATAGGAAGGTCTTAAGAGCACCGGATACTCCAGAGAGTTTGCGGCCTCCAAAGCCTCTTCGGCAGTCATGACCGAGAATCCCTTCGGACGTGCTATGCCAAGTCTCTCGAGGAGTTCATCGAACCTCTCACGGTCCTCTGCCATATCGATGGAATCGGCGGATGTGCCGATGATGTTGATGTTGTTAGTGGACAGTACCTTTGTTAGCTTGATAGCGGTCTGTCCTCCGAAAGCTACGACTACTCCGTAAGGGTTTTCCTGGCGGACGATGTTCATTACGTCCTCGTCAGTCAGAGGCTCGAAGTAGAGTCTGTCACCGGTATCAAAGTCGGTAGAGACCGTCTCGGGGTTGTTGTTTACGATAACGACCCTGAAGCCCAGATCTTTCAGTGCATGGACGCAGTGAACGGCTGCGTAGTCGAACTCGATGCCCTGACCGATCCTGATAGGGCCGGATCCGAAAACGATCACCGTCTTCTTGCCTTCCTTGTTGTCGTCGCGGTCGGCTTCGTTGACACCGCCCTCTTCTTCAAGATTGTATGTTGCGTAGAAGTAAGGCGTACTTGCAGCGAACTCGCCTGCGCAGGTGTCGACCATCTTGAATGTGGGCTTAAGTGAGAATTCCGGTGCTTTGCCGCAGATCTTAGTAAGGGACTTGTCTGTAAAACCCATCTTCTTTGCCACGACATACTCATCGTAAGTCAGTGCCTTGCCGGTGTATTCCTTCTCGAAAAGAATAAGCTTTTCGATCTTGGATAAGAACCACATGTCGATCTTGGTGATCTCGTGGATCCTCTCACAGGTAATCCCTCTTCTCAGACCTTCCGCAACATAGAAGATGCGTTCGTCTGTAACGGCGCCGATGCCTGATTCGATGGCGCTGTCATCCATGTCGGAGAGCTTTTCGAGATAGAGTCTGTCGGCTCCGATCTCGGCTCCTCTTACCGCCTTCATGAGCGCGGACTCGAAGGTATCGGAGATGGACATGACCTCACCCGTAGCCTTCATCTGTGTGCCTAAGTCTCTCTTGGCATATACGAACTTATCGAAAGGCCACTTGGGGAACTTGACTGCCACATAGTCGAGGGCAGGCTCGAAAGCCGCATAAGTGTATCCCGTGACCGCGTTGATGATCTCGTCGAGTCTGTAGCCCAAAGCGATCTTGGTCGCAACTTTGGCGATCGGATAACCCGTTGCCTTGGATGCGAGTGCCGAAGACCTTGATACTCTGGGGTTGACTTCGATAACTGCATATTCGAAGGAATCGGGATTGAGCGCGAACTGGCAGTTACATCCGCCCTCTACGCCCAAAGCGTTGATGATGTTAAGGGATGCGGTCCTGAGCATCTGATATTCCTTATCGGACAGGGTGACCGCCGGAGCGATAACGATGGAGTCGCCGGTGTGAACACCTACGGGGTCCAGGTTCTCCATGGAGCAGACCGTTACGGTGTTGCCGTCCTTATCCCTGATGACTTCGAACTCGATCTCTTTCCAGCCGGCAACGCTCTTCTCGATCAGGACCTGAGTGATGGGGGACATTGCAAGACCGCCTCTTGCAGTCTCCGCCAGCTGTCCTTCATCACGGGCGATACCGCCGCCTGTGCCTCCCAATGTGAAGGCAGGTCTTACGATGACCGGATATCCGATCTCTTCCGCAAACGCCAGAGCATCTTCCACGGTATTTACGACTTTGGACGGGATACAGGGCTGCCCGATGCTCTCCATCGTATCCTTGAAGATCTGTCTGTCCTCAGCCTTATCGATACACTCGGGAGATGAACCCAAGAGCTTAACGTTATGTGAATCAAGGAATCCCTCCTTGGCAAGCTGCATACACAAGGTCAGTGCAGTCTGACCTCCGAGACCCGACAGGATGGAGTCGGGCTTCTCTGTCTCGATGATCCTCTTGACCGTTGTAAGTGTAAGAGGTTCGATATAGATCTTATCTGCCATTGACTTATCGGTCATGATGGTAGCAGGGTTGGAGTTTACGAGGACGATCTCGATACCGTCATCCCTTAAGGCACGGCAGGCCTGGGTTCCCGCGTAGTCGAATTCGGCAGCCTGACCGATTACGATAGGGCCGGATCCGATAACAAGTACTTTCTTTATATTCTTATCAAGCGGCATCTTATTTCCTCCTTACTTACTCATCATCTTTATGAAATCATCGAACAGGAATCCCGTGTCCTGGGGACCTCCGCAGGCTTCGGGGTGGAACTGAACAGAGAAAGCGTTGCAGTCCTTGTAGAGTATTCCTTCATTCGTCTTATCGTTGCAGTTGGTAAACAGGGGCGTTGCAACGCTCTCGTCTATCGACTCCGGAACGACAGCATATCCGTGGTTCTGGGAAGAGATATAGATCCTGCCGGTCCTCGAGTCCTTGACGGGGTGGTTGGCACCTCTGTGACCGTACTTGAGTTTGACGGTCTTGAATCCGTGAGCCAATGCCAGGAGCTGGTGACCCAGGCAGATCCCCATCATGGGAATGCCGGATGCGGTAAGTTCCTTAAGCGCTTCGATCTCGGCAACATTGTCTTCCGGGTCTCCGGGGCCATTGGACAGGAAGATCCCGTCCGGGGCAAGTTCTTTCACCTTGGAGGCAGGTGTCTTCGAAGGAAGCCTTATCACCCGGCATCCTCTTGCCAGCAAAGACCTTATGATGTTCTCCTTGACGCCGTAATCGTAGAGGGCGACGGTGAACCTGGCGTCTCCTTCAGGCTCTATGGTCGTTATCTCGCTGACCGTAACTTCGTCAACGGGATTTACTATCTTATATTCCTTGATCTTGTCGAGAGATATCTCGTCGGGGGAACTTACGATGGCGCCGTTCATGGTGCCGTGTTCCCTCAGTATGCTCGTAAGGCTCCTTGTATCGATACCCTTTATGCCGGGAATGCCCTGGTCTTCCAGGAACTTCTCGACCGTCCCTTCGCATCTGAAGTTGGAAGGAGCATCACACTCCTGGCGGACTATATATCCTGATATATGGGAACCCTCGCTCTCCATATCAGGCGTCATTATGCCGTAGTTTCCTATCAGAGGGAAAGTCTGGACTACAGCCTGGCCTTTGTAGCTCCTGTCGGTCATTGTCTCAAGGTAGCCGGTCATGGATGTAGTAAAGACGATCTCTGCGATGCAGGACTTATCTGCTCCCATCGCTTCCCCTTCGAAAACCTTACCGTTCTCCAGCACAAGGTATCTTCTCATGTTCTTCTTCCTCCTGTAAAAACGGCTTTTCCAACAAATGAAAAAGCCGCTGATGTTTTAACTTAACAATATCTGTTCCACTTTCGCCTTCATCTGTTCCTTGTCGATGACGTCGGTATGCCTTATCTCCTTATCCTTGAGAGTGGCGATACTCTCGGGAACCTCAAGGCCGCTCTCCTCTGCGAGCTCGGCAATGAGAGTCTCGATGTCCTTGCCCTCGGAATAACCTTCGCCGCGGAGCGCATCCATGACGGCAGGCGCGAACTTGAACGGAGACGCAGTAGAGACGAACACTGTCTTGGTCTCGTCCGAAGACCTCTGATGGTATCTTCCGTAGATATTGAATCCGACTGCCGTATGGGTGTCGATCACATTATCTGTGCGGTCGTACACGTCAAGGATAGTCTTGGCAACGCCGGCCTCGTCCGCAAATCCTCCGACGAAGATCCTCTGCAGGAGCTTCAATGTCTTGGGATCAACGGAATATCTTCCTTCCCTGGCAAGACCGTCCATCCATTCCAATACTTTGGAACTGTCCTTGTCGGTGATCTCAAACAGGAGTCTCTCGAGGTTGCTTGAGATCAGGATATCCATGGAAGGCGATGATGTCTTGAAGAACTCCCTGTTGCGGTCGTACTTGCCGGAACTGAAGAAATCGCACAGTACCTTATTGCGGTTGGAAGCGCAGATGAGCTTTCTTATCGGAACACCCATGCTCTTGGCATACCAGGCAGCCAGGATATTACCGAAGTTGCCTGTGGGAACAACGATGTTGATCTGATCTCCGGGCTCGATCTTCTCGTCCTTAAGGAGAGATACATATGAATATACATAGTATGCGATCTGAGGAGCAAGACGTCCCCAGTTGATGGAATTGGCAGAAGACAGTCTTATGTTATGCGAAGAGAGCATCTCTGCAAATTCCGCATCGCCGAAGATATTCTTAACTCCGGTCTGCGCATCGTCGAAGCATCCGTTGACCGCGATAACATGAGTATTGCTGCCGCCGGTGGTTACCATCTGGAGCTTCTGTGCATCGGATACGCCACCCGTGGGATAGAATACTATGATCTCCGTTCCGGGAAGGTCCTTGAATCCTTCGAGGGCAGCTTTGCCGGTATCGCCGGATGTTGCGGTCAGGATCACGATTTTCTTGTCCTCGCCGCACTTCCTTACGGATGCCGTCATAAGATAAGGCAGGAGCTGGAGTGCCACATCCTTGAAAGCGCAGGTGGGACCGTGCCAGAGTTCGAGGATATACTCCCTGTCGTTATATGCATTGAGCTGTACGAGGGGAATGGGATTCTCTCCCCATCTCTCTTCGGAATAAGCATTTCTCGTATAACCTATGAGCTCATCGAAAGTAAACCCGTCCAGGAACTTTGCCAGCACCGTTGCCGACAGTTCATAGAAAGGCATGTTCTTCATGGCGATAAGTTCGCCCTCGGTAAGTTCGGGTATGGTCTCGGGAACGAACAGACCCCCGTCGGGAGCGATACCCTTAACGATCGCTTCCGCGGCAGTAAATGTTCCGCCGTTACCCCTTGTGCTTATATATCTCATTTGTTTCCTCCGCCGATACCGAATTCGCGGGCATACTCGGAAAGGATCCCCGCAACCTCCGGATCGTCTTTATTCTCTTCAAATCTGTCCAAAAGCCAGTTGATCTTATCTTCATTCTCGGACGCGGTCTTCATCTTGCTTCCCAAAGGGATCAGTCCGAAGATCACTCCGCATGCAATGCCTGCCAGTACCAGGATTATGATTATGACCCTTACGGTAACTCTCATCTTCTCGGCAGGAGACTTCAAAGGCTCTATGTCGATGGAATCGTCGGGAAGAGCATCGCCTACCGCACCCGATCTCATCATGACATCCCGGCGTTCCTTGGGAGTTGCCATGTTGTTCTTAGGGGCTGCCTTTGAAGCCCGGACCAGGATAGGAGCCTGATAGTTCTGACGGTCGGCGGGAGACCCTTTCTCGGCCATCTTCTTGTCCATCAGTTTCTCGTCCAGTTCCTTGGGGATCTTTGCCGACTCGGGGTTCTTCATATCGTCGCGCACCATCTTCAGCGCGTCCTGAGCTATGGCAAGATATCTCTCATTCCCGAGGACATTTGCTATGGCGAACTGAAGGCTCTGCTCGGCCCTCTCAAACTTGCCCTCACGCGCAAGGCACAGACCGAACATCAGCGCTGTGTCTCCCCACTTCTGGTAATTTGCGATAAGGGGCTTTAAGAATATCTCGGCAACGTCCGTACCGTCGCCCTGAGCATTAACGAGAGCATGATTATACTGCTTGACGATCCTGGCCTTCTCTTCCGCGCCCATATCGAAAAGGATAAGATCCTTCTCTTCGATGGGGGTCATATAGAGCAAAAGACTCAAGTAATCGTGCATCAGGCAAACCCTTTCATGTGCGATCTTATGTCACCTACAAGGTACAAAGAACCTGTCACGACCAGTGGCATTCCGTCAACTTCGGAACTCCTCAATGCGATCTTTGCTCCCTCGTATCTGTCATCGCATGTGATTATATCCGTATCATTATACACAAATTTGATTTTTTGTGATAGTTTGACCGGTGATATGCTTCTCGGATTATCGGGTCTTACACAGATGAACTCCTTGATATTGAGTCCGCCCCTGTGATATGCCTCGATTATCCCGTCTATATCCTTGTCTTCCATGGCGCCTATCACCATCCTGAGAGGCTTGGACGCCAGGGATGCCGCCAGAACTTTATTGTATGTATTCGCAAAGCTTGCGGCGCCCTGAGGGTTGTGGCCTCCGTCAAAGATCACCACAGGATCTTTGGACCAGATCTCGAATCTGCAGTTCCAGTGAGTCTTATATATGCCTTCGGTGATCTTGTCATCTCCCAAGCCGAAGATCTTCATGGCCTCTATGGCAAGTGCGGCATTGGCCGCCTGGTGGGTACCGTTGAGTCTCGTACTGTATTCCCTGTCACCATATTCGAAAGTCATGAATCCGTTCTCATTCATCTCGCAGCTTTGAATGAGTTCATCGTCTCCTGCAAAAGAGATCGTTGTATCCTTCTGACTTGCAGTATTTGACATGACCTCATAAACATCATGCCGCTCGTCTTCATTCAGGGTCATCATCAGATCGGGCGACATGCAGACGACAGGACTTCCGGTCTTTATGATCCCCGCCTTCTCGAAAGCGATCTCGCGGACGGTATTCCCGAGCCTTGATTCATGATCCTTGCCGATGGAACAGATGACCGTAACCTCAGGCTTTCTGATTATGTTCGTAGAGTCGAATCTTCCGCCGAGCCCCGTCTCCATAACGGCAACATCCACATTCTGCTCTGCAAACCACAGGAAGCACATGGCGGTCACCAGTTCAAACTCCGTGGGAGGATCTCCTGCTTCGATAAGACCGCGGGATGCTTTCTCCACCTTTTTCGACAGGCGGGCAACTTCCGAAGAAGGGATCATCCCTTCAAGGTCGTCTCCTTCCAATATCCTGATCCTCTCGGAGAAATCCAGAAGGAAAGGAGATGTGAACAGGCCTGTCTTAAGACCTGATGTTGCAAGGCAATACGCGCAGAAAGCCGCAACGGATCCTTTGCCGTTGGTTCCGGCTATATGAATGCACTTTATACTGTCCTGGGGGTTATCTAATCTGTCAAGAAGAACGCTTATCCTCTCAAGTCCCGGCTTTATACCGAACTTCAGGCTGTCATTTATGAATTTTGGCGTGCCGTTATCCGGCATGTTCTTCATCTCCGTTTACCGGTTCATCCGCCTTCCCGGGTTCTTCCGACCGGCCGGACGGGTCACCTTCTATGGGTTCTTTATCTTCATTCTTGGTTACGGAATAATCCACGCAGTCATCTTTCTTGAATACCATGATCTTGCTCATAAAGTAATTGGCAAACACGATGATCACGGAATTTAAGAGCTTATTCAGGTAAAGGCAGGTAAACGCGAACGACCCTATGTAGCCCAGTACCGTATCCTGGGGGCATCCGAAGATCTTGTCACTTATCGCAAGTTGGACATAAAGGACACCGAGTTCGATTATAAGGAAGGATGCAACCCTGGCAGCCGCAAAAGACAGAAGTTCACGGAGGACATTGCCCTTGGAACGGAATACGAATATCCTGTTGGTGATATATGCGGTAAGAACGGCCAGGAGCCATGCGATCAGCTGATTGAGCATGACCATCAGGTCCATATCCCAACCGAAGAGATTGACGTTGACCTGGGCCTTAACGAGTTTATCGAAGACTGCGAAGGATGTGAAGTTAACGACAGTCGTAAGACCGCCGCTGCAAAGATACATAAATGCCTTGCGCAGTTTCTCCTGCGTAGGGCTCAAATTCTCGCTTCCGTAAAGAACGGCTTTGATGGAATCCTTGACAGACATTTGCAGCTCCTTTTCGAATATCTTACATATTCTACCAATATCTGAGATATATTCAAATCGCAAAATGCTCAAACACGCTTGGGTCTGGGGGAGCTTTTATCGGCAATAAGTTTCCTTACAAGGGTAACTATGATGATTATTATGACCGCTTCGGTGACGGCGGCGATGAAAGATATTGTGAACAGGAACCTGTACATGATCTCCCTGGAGGTATCAGGTTTGATGTATTTATAGAAACTCCCGTTCTCTTTGTCATACTGGTAGAACGCGCCGTTGCCCTGCTCATCCACAAGAAAGCAGATAAAATCACCCTGTGAATTCTCGTATCCGGTCAGCACCTGATCCTCGTCCTCGAACACCGAATCTGCGAACCCGTCGGGGGCGGCTACGGCATCGGTCCCGGATATATTCGTATAGACCTGTCCGATCCTTACGACAGTCTCTCCCTGAACATAGGGAGTTACCGTCTTGGTATTGGAGTTATAGAAGTAGAACCCCGGCTGGTTAACCCCGTCGTAAAGATAGACTATAACGCTGATAATGCCTTCCTTGGCAAACGCCGGAACAGAATATCCGTTCAGGAGTCTCGTAGTCTGGGTGAATCCGTCAGGAAGTTTGAATTCCTGGGGAAGATCCACGAAATTATACATGGTTCCCTCGGCGTCCATGAGCACAGCATTCTCCGGAACATAACTTTCTTTCCTGGTGATATTGATCACATACTTCATGTGGGTCTGGCCGTCCTGGGCTGTAACATTTACGACAGCAGAATTCTCACCCACTATCAGATTGCGGTTGCCGTTGATAACGACCGCGGCATAAATGTTGGAGGAAGTGGCATTCACTTCCACGTTTTCCACGGATCTTTCGACATAAGCTTCATATTCGGTTATATGAGGATCAAAATCAGGGGTTAGAGCAACGGCTCCGAGATCTAAGAATGTCAGGGTCGCATCGGATGATATCGACTCATTTACGATCAGGGTCACGCCGCTTTGAATCTCTGTCTTAACACCCTTCTCTTTCTCGTTCAGGAACTCACCGCAGTCTTCTATATAGAAATCCGCCGTCTCCGATGCGGAAGGCAGTATGCGGAAATAAAGGGAATACAGAACTATCTCATCATCGGATGTGAACGGCTCTATCTCATTATCCTCACTTTCGTTATCGCCGAAGCTTACCATGCTGTCAACCGCGGATATGGTTACGGTATCTTCCGTCTGGGTTGAAGTGTAATTGAATGTGGGAAGGGCTTCGGATTCCTCGAGCCTGAAGAACCCGGCTTTGTCCGGTTCAAACTTGACTACCACGGGACCGAATGATACGACCCCCGGGAAATGGTCGGCAACGATATCGATCTTAACGAGGTCTCCTCTGCCTGCTATGGATTCATCACATCTGGCATTAAGAACGACATTGCGGGCGGCAAGGGCCTGCTTGGCAGGCAGCAGAAAAAACGCCATGAGCAAAACAACCGTCATCAGCACAGCCCGGAATATGATAGTTCTTCTCGTTCTCATTCAGGTTACCTCATACGTCAACCCAAAGGAAGTTCGCCGTAGTTGTCCGGAAGATCGTTATAGACCGGAATGATAAACTCGAACGGACTGTCCAGAGAGGACGTGGATTTGTAACTTCTATAGTACCGCATGGACTCGCTATATGCCATCATAAGATTCTGAGCATATTGATGATCATAGTATTTGCCGTTAACACCCTTTACGTCGAATTTCTGGAAGTACAGGGTATCCTGTCCCTTGGATATATATCCTTTCGCTATCCACATCGCGCCTCCCGTGATCGCTTTGTCGATGCTGTCCCAGGGGAGCATGTACTGTTCGTCGTCGCCTGACGCGAACTGGGCTCCGTTCGCAACGGCAACCCCGGGTTCCGATGATGCTATGGATCCTATGTTGTAGTAGTTATAGATCCCGTCAAAGCCCGGCACGGTTCCGTGAGCCAGAGCGGATTCCCCGGAATAACCCATCTCCTGCAGGATCCTGGATGCGATAAAGTAAGGTGATACTCCCGACTTCTTCCCGGCCTCGTAGATCGTTCCCGCGTAATCGAAGTCCGGAGTGTCCATAAAGCTTCCTTCTATGATATCCTCAACGCCCTTCTTCGTATGGACCTTGTCATTGAAAGACAGATTCTCGAACATGAAGATACGGTCTTCCAAAAGGAAGTTCCTGGGATCAAGATAATATGAGACTACCTCTCCCTTGGCGGCCATCCAGTCGGGAGCGTCGTAAACGATACTGTTCTGCTTGACATAATTGGGATATGAAGACTGCTGCAGCAAAGACTGGTATCCCGAGTCCTCGTTAGCCAATACATCAGTGAATGACGGAGTAACATTATATGGCGTAAATACATAATCAGGACGGAGTTTATGCAGCATCCAAAGACCGCTGTAGTAACTTGACGGGAATGCCGACATCGTTTTATTCGCAAAGTCATCTGCCGGAAGTCCGTTGAGAAGATAGACATCATATTCCTCCTGTCTTCCGTCAAAGCCCGTAACCTTGACATTGACCCTGTTCTCTCCGGGGGCAAGAGTAAACATGTCATCTTCGGCCTTGATGTCCTTGCCCTCATTGTCGGTTATCCTGATATCAACATCCGCACCGAACCCTTCGACTGCGGAAGCTTTGACCTTCAGGCTTGCGCCATTATCCAGATACTTGGCATAACAGTACTTGTCGGATCTGAAGTCCGGCCATATACCAATATCTTTACCGTCACCGGAAGTTGCAAAAGACAGAGCCGACAGATGTCCTGTCAGAGGAACATATTCCATCTCGGATTCACTTGTCTCATAGAACTCGCCGTTATAATCCACCAGCCTTATATGGTCCTTATCCTCATTATCGATAACGGCCATATAAGTCCCGTTGAAATATGCAACATCAGAGCTTTGGACGAGCTTGTATGACACATCATCCGTATCGGAAAGTCCGCAGTTCTCGCTCTTGGAGATCTTGATATAGAAACAGTTGGATATCCCTTCGATGCCGGTGTCCCTCTCGATCTTGCCGATATCCTGGGGATGGCTTCTCAACGCTTCACTTACATTGCCCGGATTATCGACGATACCGATAAGGTTGCCGTATACATCGTAAAGAGATGCCGCGATATCACCGTCACATCCGACGACATTGACATAGCAGTCGTCATTATGGCAGTCGTAGATATACCATGATGAATCAGCACCTCCGACAAGCAGGCCTCTGGTAACCCTGTCGCGGGTTATCTGTTCCGTTACGGGAACATTTATGGTCCCGGCTTCCGCAACAGCGCCTCTTCCGTCGGAACTTCGGATCAGGGCATATACAGTATGCATTCCCTCTTCAACGCCTGTGGTATCCCAGGCAAGAGTGTACTTCCCCGAAGATGCATTGCCGTCGAATTTAAGGTATCCGCGGTATAATTTCCCGTCAACAAAAAAATCGGTACGGATCTGATTGCCTGTTACATTTATGCTTCCGGTGGTCTCTTTGATCCCCACGGTATAATCGGAATCTGATGTAATCCCCTGATCTACCGTAAATCCTTCCACCTTGGATCCGCTGTCGCGCCTGATGACAGAATCAGATCCGAATGCGCGGTATCTGTCGGCCACGACCTTATTGATGACAAAGGCACTCGTATGCTCCGACAAAAGAGCTTTCACTTCACCTGTGTTCGAAGAGGATCCTGAGACATCGATAAGATCTTTGGCAAAAGAATCATCATCTTTGGACATGAGCAGATACTCGGGAGAATCCATGACCGAAATGACATGATCCGCCACGGACATCAGGCCGCCTTCTGCAAGCTTGATTACGCGCTCGGATACATTGCCGTCAAGACCCGTAAGCCCTGAAGCGGAATAGATGATGTCCCTTGCGGCATTCCTGTCCTTGGCAGAAAGCCTCGCGCCGTGGGACTGAGCCTGCGCGAACAGGAACATCACGACCGCAACGGTCATGATGAAAGCAGCTAATATCGATAAGACAAAATATTCTTTCCTCTTCCTCAGCATTTATCCTTTATCCCGATCTTCTTATTTACCTTCACCCGAAGACAGCATATCAAGAGTAACTCCGAATGACGGAACGAAGTGTTCCATGAAGTAATCCACTTCCGGCAATCCTATAGCCGTGATCGATTCCTTTATGCTCTGTCCTGCGGAGATGAATTCCTTATTACCGGAATTCTCTTCACGGATGCACTTGATATAAGCCGCTATCCTGTCTGCAGCCTTGACGAGCCTGTGGATCAGCTTGTCTTCCTCGCTCTCAAGGGCAGGAGCCAGGAGGTCGTAATAATCTTCCCTCATCCACTCAGGCAAAAGTTCGCACAGCTGCTGGGCAGATTCCGCTTCGACCTGCCTGTAGGCAGCCGTTATCTCACGGTTGCGGTACTTGATGGGAGTCGGAAGGTCTCCCGTAATGATCTCCGTGCAGTCATGATATACGGCATAAGCCTGAACACGGAAAGGATCCGGCTTGATGTCTCCTTCTCCCGCAAATCTGTTATGCAGCAGGCAGAGACTATGGGCTATTACCGCGACATCAAAGCTGTGCTCCTTGATGTTCTCCGTCCTGCTGTTGCGCATCAGTCCCCAGCGGTTGATATACTGCATCCTGTCGAGCATGGCATAAAAGCCGTACTGTTCATTCATATTATCCATATCTTCACCTCAGCACTCTCTGAACAATGAATCAAAACATTGTATCGCGAATCCGTCCGTCATGCCTGCTATATAATCGCTGACATATATGGGAAGCGGCATCTTGTCCTCTCCGTCATTCCTCTGGGGATGTGAATCCACGAACCGGAAGAACTTCCTTATCATCTCATTGGCGGGCTCCGTATCATATGTCCTGTTCTCCAGAGCATTCATGAATGTATCGAACAGGCTGTTGATGATCAGGTCCGCATATTCCTCATAAGTGGTTATCTTGGTAGCTTTATAGATCTCGTTGAGATTCCGGTCGAGGACCCGGGACAGTGCTTCTCCCGTCTTCTTCGACAGTCTTATCTCGTCCCTGTTGAAACTGTTCTCTATAACATCTTCGACCAGTGAATTGATCATCTCGGAATTGGAAGTTCCGAGATACTTGCCTTCACCGGATACGAAATAGTCCTCATTGACGATACCCATCCTCAATGCATCTTCCACATCTCTTCCCACATATGCGATCTTGTCCGCCATCTTGACGACACAGCCTTCAAGGGTCGCAGGCCCGCGCCTTGATCTCTTGGGCTTAAGGTATGTCAGTTCTTCTTCCGTCTTATCCCTGACAGGCTTGATCTCATATTCGTCATATGCCTCGCCGCAATGGGACAATATACCGTCTCTTACCTCAAATGTAAGGTTAAGTCCGTAATCGTCGTTATGCTTCTCCAACACATCCAGGACACGGAGACTGTGAGCCTCATGCTCGAAAAAGAGCCTGCTGTCCTTCTCCTTAAGTTTCTTGGACAGCGCCCGCTCTCCGGAATGTCCGAAAGGTGTATGTCCGATATCATGACCCAGAGCTATGGCCTGTATCAGATCCTTGTTGAGATTAAGAGCTCCGCCTATCACCTGAGAGATGTAATTAACATATATAACATGCTCCAGCCTGGAACAGATATGGTCATTAACGGGATTGAAGAATACCTGGGTCTTGTGCTTCAGACGCCTGAAAGACTGACTGTAGATGATCCTTCCCAGGTCACGCTGGAAAGCGGTCCTTACCGCACAATCTTCTTCCGGAACTGCTCTTCTGTGATCAATGCAGTCGGGAGTTGCAAATTCGGATCTCATGGCATCCTGGTTTGCTGCCGCCAGACGGATCCTGTCGCGGTTCTCGTCCGACACCGATACGGCGCCGCGAATCTGCGAGAAGAGATCCTCGAACTGTTCGAATGATATGTTGTTCATCTTCTCATGGTCATCCATGGCAAAGATCCTCCTTCGTGTCTGTTACTCCGCTCTCTTAAGTCTTGCAGACTTTGCAAGAAGATTCTTCTTCTTTCCGTCAAAATCGATAGACAGGAGAGCGTCGCCTCCCACATGTTCGACCTTAAGTATGATACCGTCGCCGAACCGCGGATGGGTAACCTTCATTCCCTTGGTGATCTCATCCGGTCTCAAAGAGCCGTCATCCTTCTTCTCAGCCATAGCGCGGGCAGCCGAAGACTGTCTGAACTGCTCTTGTATCCCGACGGATACCCTGTCCTGCGCACCGTCCCGCATCGTATCCTTCTGTTCCTTTACGGAACGCTTCACTCCCATGGGGTAGAGAAGGTCCCTGTCGATCTCTCTTATGAACCTCGAAGGTTTATTGCACTGTGTCGAACCGTAGAGCATCCTCTGCTGGGCCATCAGCAGGAACAGGTTCTTCTTGGCCCTGGTGACCGCCACATACATAAGGCGTCTCTCTTCTTCAAGCTCGGCTTCCGAATCCATCGCCCTGTATCCCGGGAAGATCGTCTCTTCGAGACCGATCAGGAACACGGCGGTAAATTCAAGTCCTTTGGCGCTGTGAACAGTCATAAGCCGGACAAAATCATCATTGTCGTCAAAGTTGTCCCCTTCAGCATACAGCGCCGCGTTATCAAGGTAAAGGCGCAAAATTCCGGCAGTTGTGTCAGCGTTCCCGATATCAAGAAGATCTTCTTCCTCATTAGAGAAAAACACACCTTCTGTCAATGCGCCCTCAATGTCTTCTTCAGCGCCTCGGACATCTTCTGTATCCTGCGTCCTGTGAGCCTTCTCAAAATCCGCAGCTTCCGAGAGCAATTCCTTCAGGTTCTCGACCCGGTCGATCAGTTCACCCTTCTTCTCTCTCTCGGAGATTATCTCATCGACGATGCCGGACCGGTCTTCCACGTATTCGACGAATTCCGCGAAAGACAGTTCGTCGCTCATGAGCCTGTCCCTCATCTCATCTATCAGTGCAACAAAGGAATTTAGCTTATCCGCAGACCTTCCAAGATCCGGGAACATAAACGATCTTGCCGCCACCTCAAAAAGAGGGAGCCCTTCCTGTTCCGCTATCATCCTCATCCTGTTGATGGTGGTGTCGCCTATGCCTCTTCTCGGAACATTGATGATCCTCTCGAAAGCCAGGTTATCCCGTTCATCGTTGATGAGCCTTAAGTATGCCAGTACATCCTTGATCTCCTTACGGTCGAAGAATCTTATGCCTCCGTAGACCCTGAATGGGATTCCCGAATTATGGAGAGCCTTATCGATATTACGGCTCATGGCATTGACCCTGTAGAGTACTGCCACATCCGAATATTTCCACTTGCCACGGGCTACCATCATCTTAATGGTGTCGGTGACAAACCTCGCTTCATCGATACCGCTGTCCGCATTCATCAGGATGACCTTGTCTCCTGCGCCCGCGGAAGTCCGAAGCTTCTTGTCGGTCCTTCCTATATTGTTGGATATTATCCCGTTGGCAGCCTCCAGAATGTTGCCCGTAGATCTGTAATTCTCTTCGAGCTTAACAACCTTGGCATTAGGGAAATCCTTCTCGAAATTCAATATCATCTCCACATTCGCGCCGCGGAAAGCATATATCGACTGATCGTCATCGCCAACTACACAGATGTTCTTATATCTTCCTGCCAGAAGCATTACCGCCCGGTACTGGGGAAGGTTAGTGTCCTGATACTCGTCCACCATGATGTATCTGAACCGTTCCTGATAATATTCCAGCACCTCATGGTTAGTCTCGAAAAGCCTGACGGTGTTAACGAGGATGTCGTCAAAATCCATGGCATGGTTCTCTTCCAGTCTCTCGTTGTATTTCTTATATACCTTGGCTACGATCTGTGAGAAAAAATCCTTGCCGATCTCCATGAGATAATCTTCCGGAGATATCATGTGATTCTTGGCATTAGAGATCGCCGACAGGACAGCCGAAGGCTTGGCCTTCGCCGAAGTAAGATCCATGTCCTTCAATATATCCCTTACCATCTTGGCCTGATCGTCACTGTCAACGATAGTGAAGTTGGGGTCGAGGTGGCGTCTTAAGATCCTGGCGAACACGCTGTGGAATGTGCCGCACCTGATAAATGCCGCATCGCCTCCGACAAGGGACTCGATCCTCTCGCGCATCTCCCCTGCCGCCTTATTGGTAAATGTGATGGCAAGAATGGATCTCGGATTGATCCCGCATGCGCCGACCATATATGCGATCCTGTATGTGATAACGCGCGTCTTGCCTGACCCGGCTCCGGCCAGGATCAGCAAAGGTCCGTCTATATGGGTCGCTGCCTCGTACTGTTCGGCATTAAGTTCCCTCTTCAAAAACTCATCGTCAAAAATCAATTCTTAAGCTCCTCGATATCATCCGTCTTTTTGGTGTAAGTATTATATCACTATGTTTGTTCTATTAATGTCGCACATCTCGGGATAGGGACATCAGAACAGGAACTTAATTGCATAATTAAAGTTTGTTTTTTCCAAAATTTACCTGTGCAAATTGAACTTTTACTTTTACAAATTCAGGTTTCTCTTCATAATAATGTTGCTGTCTGACCAGAAAGGAGCAGATTATGGGAAAACATCTATC
>JAGCSR010000022.1 GCA_017964005.1 Clostridiales bacterium | reverse complement strand
TTAGAAGATCTCTTGGATATCTCAGATGCAAGATCCAATGTATTAACGGAATGGATAAGATGAGTCTTACCGACTATATACTTAACCTTATTCTTCTGTAATGTACCTATGAGATGCCATCTTGCATCAAGCCCTGCTTCAGCGAATGCCTCTGTCTTGGGAACGAGCTCCTGTACCCTGTTCTCTCCCAAGTCAGTGATGCCTGCGGCAAACGCGGCTTTGGCAAAGTCCACCGGGAAGACTTTCGATACTCCGATCACCGTAACCTCAGAAGGATCTCTTCCGCATGAAGCGCATACCTCATCAACGGATGATCTTAACGCCTCATACCTCGCCCTGAACTGCCCCGTAAGATCTTCCATCATCAGTCGACCTTATCTCCGGGCTTGCATGAATCAGGATTGGTTACATAGACCGTATTGTAATCCGGTTTCTTCTGGGTGCCGGAAGTCGAGATGATCGCGAACTCTCTGTCCGAATCGACGACCATAACCCTGAGTTCATCAACGAAGCCCTGATTGTTGTAATAAACGGTTGCAATACCGTTGCACTTGGAAGGGATAACACTTGATACATCCGTTCCGAGTCCCGTTGTCGTATCGATAAGAGTAAGCTTATATCCGCCGCTTATCGCTTCTGTGTACTTCGAATTGAGCTTGAGGAAATCCGGTAATGACTCGTCATATGTTCCGAACAGGACAACCAGTCCTCCGTCAGGCATAGTCTCCGAACGCAGCACCTCACATCCGGCAACAGACAATGAGGACGGAGTTACTTCCTTGCCTTCATCATCAGTATTGCGCAAAGGAAGCGCGGACAGGTTGAAGATATTTTCTTCGGTAAACATATCCTGGTTAAGACCGGACTTGGAATCAAAGTACAGAGAGAACACCTGCTTATCCGTGTCGGCAATGTACTTATCGACAAGACTCGTCATTGATACGCGCATTCCGGAATATTCGGTGATAACGATCTCAATGTCACAGGATCTCAGATCCAGAAGGTCTTCCACATATCTTGTGGTCCTGAATACGATCAAAGTCCCGTTATTATCTTCCTCTGCCCTTACGACCTCACAGTCTTCGATGGCTACGCCTTCGGATCTGACATTGATATCGTGGAGCGTTCCCGTGGCAAAATCACTTGCAGCGGCATTCTCGGAATTGAGATACACGGCAAGATACTGCTCATCATTCTGAGCGATCCTGGCAACAGGCTCGTCCGCCTGGATATTAAGATCTGACGTGATCGGTCCCTGTGCGGAATTGATCATCTTCTTGACATCCGACATTTCCATACCCAGGAAGGTACCAAAGTTCAGTTCATCCTCATGTCCGTCAAGTCTGAAGGAGACGACGCCGGGTTTTGTCGCGTAGATCTTTGAAGCTTCTCTTTCGAGCTGTCCCTCATACACCTGTTCTGAAGATCTTAATACATTAAGTCTCTCGTCATCGAAGTTGATGGATGCCAGCTCATCTTCACGTTCATCAAGGATAACGCTCATAGAGGCATAATATGTGGACAGATCGGACAGGTTGCCGGTCATTGCCTCCTGACGGATATTATCGATAACGGATACCAGGTTGTCATCATATGTGTCATAGACGCTTTCTGCCTCGGGTACCTCTCCCCTGGTAATGAGTTCCTGCTGAACATCGGATATCTGCTGCTGAACATTACGAAGATCAGATACAACGGATTCCAGTTTGGAAGGAACGACCAGCGCAAGTCTTTGCTGCTTTGCAACTCTCGAACCCTCAGTGATCTGAGTAACCAGGTCACCGCTTATTCCCGAGTTGATAACGCTCTCGTCACGCACGATCAGAGCTTTGGCTCCGATAGTATGTTCGACAGAACCTGCCATAACAAAGGAATAGTTGGGCTTCTCGGCGATATAGTTATAAAGGTGATGCACTACGAATACGAGGACAAAGACAGCCAGAACAACCATGATCGCGGCAAGAAATCCGTTCCTTACGGCACGGCTCTCGGCACTCTTGCCGGCAATACTGCGCCTCTTGGCACGGGCTTCGTGCTTTGCCATCTTCTCTTTCTCTTTGGCAAGCTGTTTAGCTTTTGCTTCTTCAGCTGCGGCAGCTCTCTCTTTTGCTTTCCTTGCAGCTTCTTCTGCAGCCTTCTTCTTGGCTATATCCTCCGAAGGTCTCTTGGTCTGAGGATTTGATGCGGGCGTTTTTGCCATCTTCTCATACTGATTCATACCGGAAGGCTTGGTCTTCTGAGCGGATGCCACCTTCTTCTTATCAACGGGTCTTCCCTGGGGCTTGCCTTTCTGCGCAGGCATGCCGTTATTTCCGGAAGGCTTGTTCTGCGGTTTGCCGGATGGTTTGCCCGCAGGCTTTGCCTTGGCATTGCCGGAAGGGTTCTTATCCGGTGACGCATACCAAGGTGCGGAAGAGTTTCCGTTAGGGTTCTTGCCGCCCTTATTCATATTCTGATTATTTCTGTTGTTCTTCTTTCCCGAAGCCATTATCTGCACCTCACGATAGGGCTGCCATAGAGGCAAGTTTTACCTGCTGGCTGACCAGCCCGCCCTGAAGATATGCTATATAAGGCGGCTTGATCGGTCCGTCACAGGACAATTCCGTCGTAGCTCCCTGCACGAAGGTTCCGGCCGCCATAACAACCTTGTCTTCATATCCCGGCATATCCCAGGGCTCTGGAGTCACGAAAGAATCAACAGGCGATACTGACTGTATCTTACCAATAAAATCGCACATTTTATGTTCATCTTCGAAAATAAGTGTCTGAACTATGTCACCTCTTGCCGCAGAAGAGGCAGGAGATGTCTTAAATCCTGCATTCTCGAAGATCTTTGCCGCAAAGACAACGCCCTTGAGACACTCGCCCACACAGCGGGGCGCGGAGAACAGGCCCATTGCTATATCCCTGTTGAATCCCAGTGTGGGTCCGACTTCAGAACCCAACCCGGGAGCCGTAAGATGTCTTGCGGCATTCTCGGTGAGGTCAGCCCTTCCCACGATGTAGCCGCCGGTCTTGCAGATTCCGCCTCCGGGATTTTTGATGAGTGATCCTGCCGCCACATCCGCACCGACTTCTGTGGGTTCCTTCGTCTCGCAGAATTCGCCGTAACAATTATCTACTGCAACGATAACATCAGGATTAACCTTCTTGACCCTTGATACCAGTTCACCTATATCTTCGTTAAGGAGAGCCGCTCTTGACGTGTATCCGCGGGATTTTTGGATAAATACCACTCCCTTAAGTCCTTCGACCCTCTTCAATACTGCATCAAAGTCAAATCTTCCCTCAGCAGTAAGTTCTATCTGTTCATATAATATCCCGTATCTTGTAAGGGACATATCGTTATCTTTGTCATCAGATGATATACCGATCGTTGAAGCCAGTGTGTCATAGGGCTTGCCGGTTACGGACAACAGAGTATCTCCAGGTCTCAGCGCGCCCCAAAGCATGGCAGAAACAGCCTGGGTTCCCGAAGATATCTGATACCTGACATATGCGGACTCGGCGCCGAATACTCTTGCGAATACCGCTTCTATCTTCTCCCTGCCGATATCGTCATAGCCGAATCCTGTTGTCAGTCCGAGGTGAACATCAGAGAATTTCTCCTGTCTGAATGCGTCCAACACCTTAAGCTCGTTGAAAGTAACGACCGAATCGATGCCGGCATAGATATCCGCAAGCGCCTCTTCTGCTGCAGCGCCCATGGAAGCGGCATCTTCACTTACGCCGTACTTCATATAGTTTGACTTAAATAATTCAGTCTGAACGGACAAAACCAGTACCTTCTTACTTCAAAATAACTAAATAATTATACCATAAGGAGGTATTTTTCAATAATTCAAGACACGGCAGTTTGCGCGGAATCCTCACCGGAGAGATCTCCTCCCGGAACATCAGGATCCTTGCATACCATAATAACGGCAAAAACAGCCAAAGCGATTCCCAACACGCCTATTGCAATATACACGGCTGTCGCTGTCTTAAAGTGTTCCAAAGTTCCCGACAGTACCGTTCCCAGCAGGTTGAACAGAACATGACACGATATGGAGACAAGTATCGACCTAAAAATTTCATAGAAGAACCCGATCGCACATCAGAGTATGAAAGCATAGACACTCTGGACCAGGTTCATATGGAATACGCCGAAGAACAATCCCTGTATCACTACAGCCGCGGCTATCTTGACCCCGGCAGACAGAAGCCTGTTATATGTAAGTCCGCGAAAACATAATTCCTCAACAACAGGACCTAAGAGCCATACGACTATCATTATCACCGGAGTCATCTCGGTAAGGCCTGTGGCGCTTACGAGTTCCGAATACTGTTCTATCACTTCAGGCGCAAGGATCTCCACCACCTTCATGAAGCCTTCTGTGAATCCCCACAGTCCCAGGATACAGAGCAAAACAAAGGGGAACCCCCGTTTGGTGAAAGCCCCCTTGGGGGAATACCTTCCCGTAGGCTTTACCACGGACGTCATGTATCTCCATGTAAAATATGCAAGAGCCAGGATCACATACGCCAGATAAGAGAACTGAATCGAAGATCCTGCGACCTCCATAACCTTAGCGGTATATGCCAGGGTATCCTCTGCAAGAGATGCAAATCCGGGATCGCTCATAACCTTCATCGCTGCCGGGAATATAGTAGGCATGAAAGCAACCAGCTGTATCAGGAGCAGCATTACCATCGGCAGGAGCGATGACAGGAAGATCGAAAAATCGAATCCGTGTTTGCCGCCTTTATTGATATTCTTCAGATTGCGCGTCTTCTTGTCTTCAAGATGCGCTTCTTCAGCAGTTATCTGTCTTGCCTTGAATTCTTCCATATAACATCAACCAAGCCTTGCAATTGTAACGCCTGCATCGCCTTCGCCTATCGCTCCGTCCCTGTAGGATGCGACCCTCGGATCGTTATCCAGGACTTCAGCGACAGCGGAACGCAAGGCGCCGGTTCCTTTGCCGTGGACTATCCTGATCTCGCTCTTTCGGGCAAGAGAACAGTCATCTAAGAATTTCTCCAATCTGGATACGGCATCATTACATGTCATCCCGATGAGATTGATCTCGGACGATGTTGAGAGCCTGCTGTCAAAGAGCTTATCCCTTTCCCGGACCTCCTGTACGGTCTGAGTCTTCGCTCGGTTCTGGGAGATCGTCTTGGCATGTTTCTTCTGCTCTTTGGTGGGCATATAAAGGTCGGAAGTCTTGACTTCACAGTTCAAAGCACCGGATGCGACCTTGACCTTCCCCCTGGAAGGCTCTGACATTACCTTTGCGGTTATCCCCAGAGACGGTATATAGTACATCTGTCCTACAACTATCTCCTTTGCCTTCTCGCCTGCAAGAGCCACTCTGTCCGACAGGTCTTCTGCCGCTTCTTCCATCTCAATGGAAGATATCCCGGATCTAAGTCTCCTTCTGACCTTGTCAGCTTCTGCTCTGGCATCCTTGAGACTTTCTTCTCTTCTTGCCCTGTCGAGATCCTTTATCATTTCTTCGAGTTCCTTCTCTTTCTTTGCAAGAAGATCCTTTTGTTCCGAACGCATATCGTTCAGGATCTTTGTCTTGGATTCTTTGAGCTTGCGCTTCTCTTCATCAAGTTCACGTTCCTTGTCCGCCAGCCTCCTGTTCAGCTGTTCATTCTCGGAGCGAAGGCGTTCGGCTTCCCTGGAATCTTCTTCCGCCTTGGTAAGAAGTGTTCCGAATGACAGTTCGTCCGCGGACATATTCTCTTTTGCCCTCTTGATGACGCGGGAATGAAGTCCCAGTTTCTCGGATATGATGAAAGCATTGGATGCACCCGGGCGTCCTATTATCAACCGGTATGTCGGCGACAGGGATTCAGTATCGAATTCACAGGAAGCATTGCATATACCTTCCTCGGTTATTGCATAACTCTTGAGCTCCTTATAGTGTGTAGTTGCAACCGTGGCGCACCCTTTGGAACGGAGTTCATCCAGGATGGCAATGGCAAGAGCTGCGCCTTCCGTAGGATCGGTTCCGGATCCCAGCTCATCCAGCAGCACCAGGGATCTTCCCCTTACGTTCTTAAGGATAAACACGATATTGGAGATATGCGCGGAGAATGTTGACAGGCTCTGTTCGATGCTCTGTTCATCTCCTATATCTGCAAGAACCCTGTCAAATACCGCAACTTCAGAACCGTCTGCAGCAGGTATCATGAGTCCTGCCATAGTCATAAGGGTCAGAAGTCCGCAGGTCTTAAGACATACCGTCTTACCGCCTGTATTCGGTCCCGTGACGACAAGAGTATCGTAATCCGTTCCGACTGCCACATCTATAGGAACAACGCGGTCCGACGGGATCAGAGGGTGTCTTGCACGGCGAAGATCCAAAGCGCCACGGTCTGACAGGCGCGCGGCAACTCCTTCCATGCGAAGTCCGAGTTCGGCCTTGGCACATGCAAAGTCCAGATCTCCTATCATCTTCTTATCCTCTTCGATGGAAGAAGCATTATCGGCTATCTTGCCGGAGAATACATGACAGATCCTCTCTATCTCCGCTTCCTCGCGAAGCTGAAGTTCCTTGATCTTGTTATTAGTCTCAACTACCGACATGGGCTCGACGAATATAGTCTGCTCAGATCCGGAGGATCCGTGGATGATACCGTCTATCCTGCCTTTGAAGTCGGATATTACGGGAATGCAGTAACGGCCTTCCCTGATGGTGATTATATCTTCTCTTAAGAATTCACTGTTACGGCTGATAACTCTGTCCAAGAGCACTCTTATGCTCCTTGCAAGATCCCGCTTCTCACGTCTTATGCTCATGAGATCGGAGCTTGCATTATCAGCCATCTCTTCGGGACCCAGGATACACCGCCTGATATCGGCAAGGAGGTCATCATTGCCGGTAACAGACTCCATCTTGGATATATAGTTCAAAGCATCAGATGTGATGCCGGATTCTCTGGCATTGTGTCCCTTCTCGCGCAGTTCCTTGATGCACTCAAAGAAAGTCGCAATATCGAGAAGATCCGGCATGGACAATGTCCCGCCTGCTGCTGCATAGGACACACGGGAAGTTATATCCGCACCGCAGGACAAAGGTGGGGTCCCGAAGTTACGGATGTAGTCTGCCGCATAACAGGTATCTTCCAAAGCAGAAGAAACAAGTTCTCTATCCGTGGAAGGACAAAGATCCCTGCAAAGAACCTGTCCGTAAGGAGTGCGCGCGCAAGATACCAATTCATCCCGGATCTTCGGGAATTCCAAGGTGTCTAATACACGCCCCTTGATAAGGCTCTTCCTTATGTTCTCTTCAAATGTCGTATATTCGCCTTTGTCCGGCATATTATCCTTTCAGAGGATATGTCATTCCTCGATAAGTTATCCTTTACCGTTGATAAACTTATCATATTTATAAAGGAATGTCACCATCTGGCGTCTTAGGCACTTGCCCTGAGGCTTGAACGTTCCGTCGGAATATCCTGCGACTATCTTCTTCTCGGAAGCCCAAAGAGTTGCCTTGTAGAAATAATCGCTCTTCTTAACATCCGAGAACACGTTCTTAGATGTCTTAGGTGCAGGACTTCCTGCCATTCTCCAAAGGAATGTTACTGTCTGAGCGCGTGTACAGACAGTCTTAGGCCTGAACGTTCCGTCCTTATATCCTGTCGTGATCTTCTTCTCTGATGCCCAAAGGACAGCCTTGTAGAAGTAATCCGAAGTCTTTACATCCGGGAATTGGTTCTTCGTTGTCTTAGGAGCAGGTTCACCCTGAAGTCTCCAAAGGAATGTTACCATCTGCGAACGGGTGCAATCGTTGGCAGGCTTGAACAATGTCTGTTTGTCGTAACCTTTCGCGACGCCCGATTCAGTCAGATAATATGTGGGCTGATACCAGAAATCCTTCTTGTCAGTAACATCCTTGTACAACACGGTAACCTTGCATTCCGCGGTCTTGCCTGCAGCAGATGCTGTGATCGTGACAGATCCTGCCATCTTTGCAGTGATCTTTCCGGAAGAGTCAACTGCCGCGACCTTGGTGTCAGAAGACTTCCATGTCACGTTCGATGTTGTACCGGTAAGCACTGCTTTAATCACAACAGTCTTACCGCATACTACTTCTGCCGTTTTCTTGTCCAGGCTCAATGAGACGGCCGGAGCCTCCGTCGGTTTTGTTGAGGGTGTAACCGTAGGCGTTGCCGTTACCGTAGGCACAGGTATATCCGTCGGCGTAGGCGTTATCGCCGTAGGCTCAGGTTCTTCCGTCGGCGTAGGTGTTATTGCCGTAGGCTCGGGTTCATCCGTCGGCGTAGGCGTTATTGCCGTAGGCTCGGGTTCATCCGTCGGCGTAGGCGTTATTGCCGTAGGCTCGGGTTCATCCGTCGGTGTAGGCGTTATTGCCGTAGGCTCGGGTTCATCCGTCGGCGTAGGCGTTATTGCCGTAGGCTCGGGTTCATCCGTCGGCGTAGGCGTTATCGCCGTAGGCTCGGGTTCATCTGTCGGTGTAGGCGTTATTGCCGTAGGCTCGGGTTCATCTGTCGGCGTAGGTGTTATTGCCGTAGGCTCGGGCGTTGCCGTAGGTGTTACTCTGGGAATGACTTCTGTCCTTGTTGTATGACAGAGATTGCAGGTATAGGTCCTGACACCGTCTTCATCGACAGTAGGCTCAGTCGTAACCACACCTTCATCCCAATCGTGAGCATCAGGATCTATGGGAAGATCAGCTGTAGTTGCCTTGCGTCCGAATTTGCTGAAGTTCGCTATATAAGTAGCAAGTCCTTCTTCAACACACGTAGCCTCTATGGTAACCCTTGAAGTTGCGGGTGCTGTCTCGCTCTCAACGTCACCGCAGGCAGAACATACGCGGCTGGCTGTTGCTACGCTATAGTCGTCGGACCAAATGACCTCCACCTTGCCGTATTCATGAGACTTTGCGGGCACTATATCCATTGTCTTTGTTGCTGAATGTGCCATCCCGTCAAGGCTTACATCAGCGGTTACTGATGCGGTATACATCGTAAATCCATCCGATGTACAGGTCGGGTCGGTAACGTCTGTCGCGATCTCTGCTAGTACAGTATCTGTGTGGGAAGCATCGTGCTTACAGATGAATTTTGCAGAAGCAGTTTTTCCTTCCGTGCCATTATCCGTCCAGACGAAATCATCGAAAGCCCAATCGTGTCCTGTTGCAGGAACTGCTTCACCTTCTGTCTGATCACCGCAGCGGCTGCACTTCATGTCAGCTTCCCTGCCGGGGTCAGTACATGTCGGATCGATACCGCTTCCTTCGACTTCCTTATAGTCGTGACCCAATGCAGGTAACACGTCGCCCGTGATCACAATGCCGCATCTTGTACACTTAAGGTCTTCTTCTTTACCGTCGGCAGTACATGTTGCTGCAATATAAGACCCTTCTTCCGGCTGGTAGTCGTGACCTAAAGCAGGATCATCTTCGATCTTGATCCTTGTCAACGCTCCGCACTTTGTACATATGCGGTCTTCGAAATGGTATCCGGGGACCTCACAGGTCGGAGCATGTACATCTGAAATGTAAGGATCACCGTTAACATGATCCAGATCAACTGTCAGGATGATATAGGCTTCCGTCTGGTCTTCCTTGAATGTGATCGAGACTATTGCAACTCCGTCAGTATTTTTCAATGTGAATACGGTATCATCAGTAAATACAGATTTGGGTTTGCTTCCGGCTCCGTATGATTCCAGTTTGAAGACAGCATAAGCCGTATTTCCACCGTAAAGAGTACCGTTTAGATACTGACCGATCGATGCCGTGCCATCCAAATTAGGATCATAGGATTCTCCTGCCAGCCAATAGTTATATGTTGAGATATCCTGGCCGTTAGACAATCCATAGTTGATGCGGGGACGGTTTGTCTGATCCACCCCGTAATACCAACGTGTCGTAACTTCAGTAGCACACTCCGGTAGCGTAAGTTCAAATTCAACAGATCTTACATTTATTACCCAGCATGCCTTGATTGCCCTGTTCCCTGTAAAGCTTACTATATCTCCCGGCTGATAAAGAGTATCATCCGTTTCTATCATCCAACCGGTAAATACGTAATCGTCCTTTGAGAACATGCACTCGGGAAGTGAATAAGGTTCACCGTAAAGAACATGGAGATCTGTATAATAATCATCATAGTTTGAGCCCATACCATAATTGGACTGGAATACAGGGTTTAGATCAAACCATGTCAGTATGATCTCCCCATCAGTATTAAGGATCATCTTGAACGGATCATCCATATCGCAGGTAAACATATCCATGGTCCCGTTATCCTTCAATCCGGAAGATATGAGCACACAATCCATATAGTATGTATCAATGTATTCACACCAGGTCAGACCGATCGAGGCATCTTCGCTCAAAGGCCCATCGATCTTGACGGGATCCTGGATGCAAAGGTTGCTCGCATAGTCGTCAGAAGTCTTGAGATTACCGGATATAACGGGTGAACCGGAGATGTGGATATCGGCAAAAGATTTTCTGTCATAACTGTCCTTCTTCATCTGACCATATACACCGGCACCGGAACCTCCGGAAAGATTCACCCTGTTGGCTGTTATGCTGCCGTTTGTAATGTTGAATCTTCCTTCAGCAGCGACATAGACACCGCCTCCGAATTTCTTTGCGATATTATGGTCTATAGACCCCGATGTCATGTTGAATACGGCACTCTCTGCGACATAAACACCGGCTCCCTGTTCAGCCAGAGTATTGCCGGATATCTCACCGCCGGTCATGTTGAATACGGCATTCTTATCAAGATAAACGCCGCCGCCATCTTTCTCTGCCCTATTGGAAGAGATCTTTCCTCCGGACATGGTAAATTCGGCAAATGGTCCGATATAGATGCCGGCGCCCCTTCCGTCAGTGCTTAAAAGGTAAGCCACGTTGCCCTGGATATTTCCTCCTTCGAAGAACAATTTACCGGCATTACCTGCGTCTGTTCCTTCAACGAGGATACCTCCTCCTGTAGTTTTATTAAATCCGCCTGTTATTGAGCCCGATGCATCTCCTGAATTTCTGATAGTAAGAACGGCTCCACTCTTTACAGTAATAACATTGCCGTCCTCAGTCTCCTGGCTCAGGTTCCTGTCGATATTATGACCGTTAAGATCGATAACGATATCCTTTCCTTCTCTGATAACCAGCGGACCGTAATCGCCGTTGTTCTTATAATCCTTATCGAGTGTAATTACTTCTCCGGCGCTTGCCGCATTTATCGCCGACTGAAGAGCTGCCCAATTGTTAGTCCATTTTGCAAACAGATGAACATTACCTGTTACGGTTATCTCGTCGCCGGGGTTCAGTTCACCTCCGCCGCCTGCTATCCTCCAACATTCAAACGCCTCGCACTCAGGATCGGGAGCTTCAAAGGCACATTCAGGGATCACATATTTTCCATTGTTTGCGACTTTGACCGGAGACATCTCCCCGGATCCGCCGAGGGGATAGAACTTGACCGTGTATTCATTATCCCATTGAGCATATATCGTGGTATCCCTTGTGATCTGAATCGTATCACCGGGCTTAAAGATATCTCCTGTATTTTCGATTTTCCAGCCGATAAACGCGCGGCCACTATCAGGCTCAAATCCCGGCTCAGGCAAAACATAAGGTGTCAAAGTTCCTGTCTTGCGCAATAAAACAGTATCCATAGATCCGGATCCTTCATCCGTTGCAAAATCTATGTTGTAATCATATCTCCAACGCGCATTCAGAACGCGGTCATGCGTGATCCTGCCACTTTCAAATGGCCACAGAACGGGAGTATCGTCATCTGTATACCAACCGAGAAACTCTACCGCATCCTGATATTCAGGAGCAGGGATCTCCGTTGCGTATCCGTTATAGTAAATCTCTTGCCTCGAATATGTTCTGTCAAGGTGCCTGAACTCTACGTGAAGATTCGCAGCTACCAGTGTCGTATCATCAAGCGCGGATGCATCGGCAAGTCCCGTATCCTGGTTAAAATATGATTTATTGGCAAAAACATGTCTGCTATAGCGGTCAACAAAAGGTCCTATTACGGAAACGCTGCTTCCGCGATACTTGTCGACCGATATCAGGTCATCACTAACCGAACCTGATATGCGCACTTCAATCGTTCCTCCGGCAGTTGAATAAGGTGCAGCACCTACACCGCCGGAAACAGTTACATTAAGAGGTGTGTCAACCGTTCCGCCATTTTCACCAAAACTAAGATATGACGCCATTACCGCATCCGCAGCCGCATCTTTACCGGAACCTATGGCAGCTCCTCCGCCTTCTGCAGTTGCCTTGACCTCAGAACAGATGTAGATCTCACCGAATGATCCTCTGTATCCTCCGCCTATCGCCGCGGCTTCTCCTCCGGCAGTGGCATCGACCTTACCACCTAATATCCTTATCCTTCCGGCGTAGCCTGAGTAGTCTCCTGTTGAAGCGTCTCCGCCGCCTATTCCGGCACCTCCGTGGAAATATGTACCGTATGCGCCACCACCGATCGCAGTAACATCACCACCGGTTATCAGAACCTCATCAACAGCTCCTGAGTATCCTCCGCCTATACCGGCAGCCGCGATCTGTGCCTGTGCCCATACCGTTCCGCCGGTTATGACTATCTGAGATGCAGAACCTCCGGAACCGCCTCCTATACCTGCGGACTTATCCATACCATATGCCTCGACATTTCCGCCATCGATCCTTATGGTGCCTCTGGCAGATCCCTGGTATCCTCCACCGATACCTGCCGCATTACTGCCTTGGATACCGGAAGAAGAACCGCCGTTAGCAACTACAGTTCCGCCGATTATAGTAATGTCCTCGGAATCACCGTATAAAGAACCTCCTATTCCCGCTGCATCATGACCGCCTGTTGCGGTAACATTACCGCCTGATATGGTGATCGAGCCGGACTTTCCTCCGGGCTTATACTCATCGTAGTTACGACCCTGACCACCGCCTATGCCGGCTGCCTTGATTCCTCCGTGAACATTGAGCGTACATCCCTGAATTTTGATAATTCCGGCATTGATATTGGTGGGATCTCCACCTATTCCCGCACATCCCGTATTGTAGGAGTTATTGTCTGTCATCGGAACGTTTAATGTGCCTTCACCTCTGATCGTAAGCGAATTACCGTAAGTAACGCTTATTCCTTTTTTACATGTCAATACAACCCCTTGTTCGATCGTAAGGACTACGTTTCCGTTTACCTTAACTCTGGACTCGAAAACCTGGTCAGAATCAAACATCTGATCTGAATCCCACTCAGGATCGGCTTCAGCAGCATTAACGTCAACACTTCTCAGTAAAGATACAGCACCCCATGCCGCAACGAACAAAACGGATGCCAAAACACTGGAAATAAGTTTCTTCATGGTGAGAATCTCCATTCCTTAAGATCTTGATAGATTATTATGTTGTATTCAGATATCTTTCCCTCTTGATATTATACCACCATCAGCCATTAGTGCCGAGTTGTTGTTTGTATTCATCTATGAGGGCCCGGTACTCATCAGGCCAGTCAAGGAAAGGAGAATCGTTGGTCTTCCATGCCATATCGGATGTGGACTTTATGACATCATTGACCATATCATCCGTTGCTATGATATACCTGATGCACATTACCGCACTGGCTTCATCTCCTTTGGCAATATAGACTTCAACGGAACGGTTAAGGTAGTCGACGAAGTCTTCGTATTCGCCGAGTTCATATCTGTTGTTTGCTATCGCTTTGAGCTTATTGTCGATCATGCCCTGCACATCGCCTTTGGCAAACAGAGCCCTGGACTTGGCAGAATACGCTATCGAACAATTCCCGTTCACCTTCAGGATACGGTCGGCATAGCTTTCCAGTACATCTATATCCTCTGTATTTTCGAGGACTTCCGTAAGTGCGTCAGTATGGTTAGGATAGATACCAAGAGCCGCATCGTTCAAATGTCCAAGATGAAGAACATCTGCTGTGCCGAGATAAATGCTCATCAAGGCGAAAACCGAAGAAAGCAATACGATAACGGGGCAGGACGATATCCTGATCTCTTTCGGATCATCATATGACAGGAGTGCGATCATGACAAAGCATATCCCTGACGACTGCAGATCAAAATCGAACAGTATATGCAAAGCGATGATGATCACAGGAACGAGCTTTGCGGGATCCTTAATGATCTTCTTAATCCCAAGGAACAAACATACAAGTGCGGCTATCCCCGGGATCCATCCCGCATCGGCGAACACCTGCAGATAATCGTTATGAACATATAAGACATTGTAGTCTCCGGTCTGAAATGATGTTTGGAGCACCTGATATCCTTTGTACCCCAGACCGAAGGGATGGGACAGTATCACGGGGATCAAGTCTTTATAGTACAGAAACCTTCCCAGGAATGTACTTTCCTCCAATGAAGTGTTAAGGAACCTTCCTATGGCATTGAATCGTCCCGATACGGCAACATACAGGATGCTCGCAATTATAAAGAATGCCGCACCACCCGGGATCAGGAGCGTAAGTTTCCTGTTTCTCCTGATGATCAATACCACCGGGATAGACAGGATCCATAACATGAACACGGTCCTGCTGCCTGAGAGTATTATCCCGGCATAGAGTATAAGCACGGTAACAGCCGTCCTTATGCCGGGATCTGATGTTTCTTTCAAAAGGAGTATTACCGAACCTGCAAGACAGAGCACCGCGAAGGTATTGGAATACTGCATGAATCCCGCAAGCCTTCCGAATACTATAAATTCACTCCTTATGGCGGGGATCAGCGCAAGGATCGCCGATAAGACCGTCATCGCAGCTCCGATATACGGTATATCGCAGATAATGGTAGCCCGGCCTTTATCTCCTGTCGCATAAAGTGCAGCAGCGAACAGAGGAAGCGGCAGGAACTTGACGACTCCATATGGTGCCATTCCCTTATCTACAGCCCATATACATGCCAGCCCAAGACATATTACGAGCAATACCGTAAAGATAAAGACCGGATCCATGGGAATCCTAATGTGCCGCTGATCTTTCTTTTGGGCATTATTCCTTGCCTTTAGGAACATAAACACTATATAAGCTGAAAGCAGAACGGTCAGACCGCAGGACACAGCGGGAAGGAATCCTCCCCACAAAAAGAGGGACAGGATAAAGATGACCCTCAGCATATTAACTTCTTTGGGAGTATCCTTGATGCTTTTGATCATGGACCGTTATTCGATGACTTTCCCTTCGGCGGGGAAATAATATCTTAATTTCTTAGGCGTGGTCGTATTGACGGACAGCATATACTTCTGCCCTCCCGTCTCCACTGTATTCGTAACACATGTGTCGGCATCTGATTCAGTCTCCTCAGGACGGAAAGAAGCTGTATATGTGCTCTTGAATATGCTTTCCTTGCGGGTCCAGATCTTCTTTAAGAACGCTTGCCGGGATTCTTCATCCGTAAGCTCTTCGAAGGCATTACGCTCTTTATCTGTAAGGATCCTGCGTTCGATCGAGACATTGATATCCCGGTCCTGAGGTTCCATATCGATACCGCAGGGAGCCTTTGATACGCACACGGCAACGGCCCCCTTGCAGTGTGTAAGGGATACATAACATTTGTCGGACACCCAGATCCCGTTGCCGTCACGCCTGAAGTTTGCTTTCTCCTGAGTAAGGCCCAGGGATCTGTCGATGGCATATGTCAGAAGGTTCCAGTCGGAGATCATGCTCTCTTTGACATCGGGATTGGCAACATCTTCTATCTGGACCTGTCTTGAGGCAGGCTTTATATTCCCCTCTCCCGTGCGGTACGGGATCGGGGCAACATAAACATCTGCAATGGGCATATTGCGGAAGAAGCTCCTCACGGAGTCTTCCTGTGAGGATTCCTTCTTGCCGAACATGCACTCGTTTGCGAAGTGCTCACAGTTATTGTGGAGTATATTATAGCCGCGTTCTCCTATCCTGGCTCTTGCTGCGGCAACCGTATCATCCGGTTTTTTGCGGTCGAACCTCTCCTTGATGGAAAGGTCCGCGCACTCCATGAAGCCGCCGGCAAGAAATCCCTGCCAGTCGGTAACGCATACTTCTATCTCATCGTCCTTGCGGATGACGGATGTCGGGGGCGGTCCGAATTCGATTATCTCTTCATCGGACGCATAGATCCCGTAGTGGTACAGATCGCGGACTTTGACACGGATCATGTCACCGTATCTGGGTTCTCTTAAGCTCCACTTCATGCTTTCTTCTTCTGGATGTAATCGATGACCTCACCGACATTGGCGAAATCCCCGAAGCTGACATCGTCGAACCTGATATCGAAAAACTCTTCCATGGCGATAACCATATACAGAAGATTGATGGAAGACATACCGAGATCCGTAAGGAGGTTCATGCCCTCGGTAATGACCGAAGCGTCAACCTTAGCGTCCGGAACCGCCATAACATAAATATCGCGGAGTTTGTCAAGAATATCTGTTCTGTCCATCTTTATCTCACTTCCTGATTTTCTTCATTGCGGGAGTTCTCTCGAAATCCTGATCTCTGATAACTATCGCAGATACTCTCTGGTAGGAAGCCAAAGTCATATTCATCTTCTCGAGCTCCTCCTTCATGTAAGCTTCCTTGTCTTCCGCCTCGATAGCCTTTACGACTTCACCTCTCGGGAAGATCTCGAGCTTGAGCTTGCCGGAATCTTCGGAGATCATTGCATCCTGTACGAAGTCGATCTCGATGAACTTGTTCTCGATCTCTTCGGGAGAGATATTCTCACCGGTCGACAGGACGATAACATCCTTGATCCTTCCGACGATATAAAGGAGATTATTCTCATCGATCCTTACAAGGTCTCCGGTCTTGAACCATCCGTCCTCATAAGCCTTCTCATTCTCCTCGGGATTGCCGGCATATGCGGTCATCATGTTGTCACCCTTGAGCCACAGCTCGCCGTCAACGATACGCAGAGTCTGATTAGGATAAGGGAATCCTACGGACTCGGGATAATTCTCGAACTCGCAGTTACCGGAAACAAGGTTTGCGGATTCCGTAAGACCGTATCCGGGATAGAGCTTTGTTCCGAACTTGGCGTACTCTTTTACAAGATACGGAGGAACAGCAGATGCGCCGCAGATGATGGTCTCAAGCTGACCTCCGAAGATCTGGGGACCCATCATGCGGGATACGTTAAGTGCAAGCTCTGCCAATGCGGGAACAAGAACAAGATCCGTCGGACGGAACATAGCCATCTCACGGAACATCTCTTTGTTATTCCTTACTACATGGAGGAAAGATCCTGTGCTTAAGCAGCAGAGAGTATTCCTGATAAGACCGAATACATGGGTCATGGGAAGAACGATCATATAGCGCTTGCCGAAGATGTTCTTAACACCGAGGTTGCCGTTATAGACACCTGTCATCATTGCCTTGTGGGACAGGATAGCTCCTTTGCTCTTGCCTGTCGTTCCGCCTGTGAACATGATGCAGCAGGGCTGTTCGGGAGCAGGATATACGGCACCGGGATCTGATGTCCCTTCTGCTTTGTTATCGATAAACTTAGTTACTGTATTTGTATTCTTTGCGAATGTGACTTTCTCTTCTACGGATGAATCGTAGATCAAAGCCTTGAGGCCGAATCCCATGGAGATGCCGTAAACTGTCTTCTCGTCGAGCTGGACAGGCATAAGTATAGCAACCGCTCCCATTGTGGTTACGGCAAAGAATGACTTAATGAACTCATAGGAATTAGGCATATATACGCCGACCATATCACCTGCCGCAACGCCCTGCTCTGAAAGAGCCGCACGAAGAGACGAGATATCCTTGTCAAGCTCGGCATATGTCCTGACGCTTCCGTCTTCTACAGCCTCGGCATCAGCATATTTCTTTACACAGTCATCCCACATCGCGGATACATTATCGTATCTTACGACCCTGGCAAGTTCTTCGGGATCCATGTACTTCTCGAAATAATTCTTTGTAACCTCAATGATTCTGTCTTCCATTCTCCCATCCTCACTTTATTTGGTTTTTGTCAGTTCCCGAAGTTCCCGTATCTTGACCGTCAGGTCGGAAGTTATCTTCTGCAGTTCTGCCATCGGCAGCATACGACCGTCTTCGCTGTAGGGATAGATCGGTTCTCCTACAGCTGCTCTCATCATATGGAAGATATTCTTCCTCGGTGCGATATACACGGGTATTATGGGCACTTTACACGATGCGGCCAGCAGTGCCGTACCGAGCTTAAATTCTAACATATCTTCGCCGTCCTTTACAATATGACCCTCAGGGTATATGGCTACCAGACGTTTATCTGCCGTAACTTCACGGATCTTCGTAAAATAGGATGTATCCGCCGGGTTCTCCGTGTCGACTACGATGCATTGGCCCATCCGGAGTATCAGTCTCATGAGCGCCGAATGATCGTAGATCTCTTTTCGGGCAAGACAATGGATCCTTCTGTAGAAAAAGACCGTGAATATCTTGACCGGATCTATGAATCCCTTATGGTTTGTGGCGATGATCCCGCCGCCCCTCACGATCTTACGGGCTTTATCGTTCTCATATATGATCTTCGGACGGAATATCAGAAGAGTTGGGATCCCCGTAAGGACCTTCACTATATCGAAAGCCAGATATCTGTATCTGAATAATGCTCCGGGCTTTGTCATCTCTTCTGCGCCTCTTTATCCAATTGTTCAAGTTCTATTATCTTCTGTCTCATCGCCCGTGACACATGATCGATATTATCCTTCTCCGAAAGCTCAGGATCAGAAAGATCCTTTGCCAGGAAAGGCTTTCCTATCACTACACGGCATCTCTTGCCGGGGTTCTTGAAGTACATTCCGTTAGTGTAGACCGGGATTATCGTCACGTCGGTCATCAGAGCAAGATAAGCTGCGGAAGGCTTAAATTCCAAAGGACGTTCTTCTTCCGGCTTGGGAAGCCTGGCTTCCGGGAATATCCCCACGATTCCCCCTTCCTCCAGGATATCCGCAGATTCACGAAGGAACGTGAAATCCTTGGCAACGCGGTCGACAGCGATACATCCCAGTCCCCTTATCAGAGGACCTACCAGCTTCTTGTTCATCATGACTTCGGCTGCCTGCCATCTTACGATGCGGAAAGGAAATAAGAACAGCATCATGGCAAAATCTATGAGCGATGTGTGATTGGAGATTATCATCAAGGGTCCTTTGATCTTAAACCTGCTTATGGCGCCTTCCTGATAGGTTACCTTCTCATGGAACAATATGAGTTCCGGGATAAGACCCGTAACCTTGACAAAACCGTTAACAAAACAGATCCAAGCCTTATTCATCGGAACATCAGAGTCTCTTTCTCAAGTATCCGCAAAGGCCCGCGACGGTCGTAACACCTGCGGCATCCTTGGCAACGTCAACACCGAATTCTTCTCTTATGCCGGACAGCATGGAGAAGTAATCCAAAGATGACCCGCCGAGATCGGTAAAATAATCCGCGGTGGATGTAACACCATCTTCAGGGAGGTTTAAGGAATTTGCAACTACACGTCTTACACGCCCCAGAAGTTCTGCCGAGAATTCTTCGGCATCAGCCTCCTGGGTATCGGCAGTGATCTTCCTCATGGTGCCGTCCTGATATCTTGCACATATCCCTATACGGTTCTTCTTGAACTCGGAATCCCCCATGATCTTATCGGGAGTCAGGACAATGCCGGTAACCTGGGATCTTATGCCTGTCGCAGCCAGTTGCTCTTCGGCAGATTCCCGGATCTTCTTAAGGCTTTCCACATCAGCATACTGAGGGACCTGAACGATAAGGATCGGCATCACTTCTCCCCGGTCATTGGCAGGACCTATGAGGCATGCGTCAGCAGCGCCTTCGATATTAAGCCTGTTCTCTATCTGTTCGGGGCTTATATTCTCTCCCGAACGGCATATGATAAGGTCATCGGCGCGTCCGTCCATAAAGTAGTGGCCGCCCTCTTCCCTTACGAAATCATTGGTATTGTATGCTCCGTTCTCCTCGAACTCGACTCTTACGCCTTCTTCGAACACCGCGGATGCGTGAGACGGACCTGATACTCTTAAGACCTTGTCTTCACCTATGGCATATCCTACACTCGGCATAGGCATACCGACGGAGCAGGTTACTCTATCCTGAGATCTCATTGACAGTTCAACCGATGTAATACCGATCTCCGTGGCGCCGTATCCTGTGGACATATGGTATCCGATTCCGTTGAAGAACCTTAAGACTTCAGGGCTTATGGCGCTGCCCCCGGATATCAGGTAGCAAATTGAATCTCCAAATATGTTCTGCCTTATCTCGGCGAAAGCTTTCTTTATGATGATCCTGGATATCAAAGACTCTGTCCCCTTGCGGTTAACGAGATCCAAGGCTTTCATGAACTTGTCGTAAGTCTCGGGGCCACGGTTCTTTATGGTCTTCATGGCCGAATCGTATATCCTGTTCCAAAGGAGCGGAACAGAGAATATGTGTGTGACCTTATGTTTACGGGCTGTATAAAGAATGGTGTCGGCGGAATAATCCCTAAGGAATACGAATGTTCTGGAGAAGAACCCGAACCACATATATACCGCCGCAAGACCGTAGATATGGTACAGCGGCAGGAATACCAGCTGCTTGATCTTGCCGTCGATATGCTTCTTCATCTGGCCGCAGGTGGCGATCATGTCGCCGCTGTCCTTGATCTGATGGTAGAAATTGATGCCGTTATATTCACACAACTTTATCCTTCCGGAAGTCCCGGACGTCATCAGGAAGATGGAATCAGACCACTGTTCGGGCGGAACATTCTCCATATCTGAAGTATCCTTCTTCCCGAAAAGTTCCTCTGCATGAATAAGATTTGCCTCAAAGGAAGCATTGTCTTCCGTGACCTTGTCAACGATAACCGTATCCGTACCGTAGACTTCCAGGATATGAGCTATTACAGAAGTGTCGGTCATGGTATTCAGCAGCAAAGGCGACTTGCCGCACATGAGGATCGCCCAGAACACTTCTATCCACTGCTCGGAGTTGGACATATAGATCCCAACCTTGTCTCCTTTGGAAGAGTCAAGGAAAGGCTTGATGTTGGAAGCGCACAGAATGCATCTTTCCCGGGCCTGTCCGTATGTTACATAAGAGATCTTGAATCCGTTATTGGTCTCGGCGAAGATATTGTCCTTCTCCGAGAACATAAATGAGAAGAGATCGGAAAATCTCTTCTCGGTCTTGTTATATTCTGCGAGTTTCCCCTTGACGTAACTGTCTATATCCTTGTAGCTGCCTATCCCGTCAACCTTCACTTAAGACTGCCTCCTTACCTTACGACAGTCTCTTAGCATCGATGATGAACTGTTCGGATATAGTCTTTGTCATCTCCAGGCCTTCTTCGATATCCACATCGCCGATCTTACCGTCCTTCTCGACGATAAGCCTGTTGAAGCGCTTCTCGAGAAGACAGTCGATGGCACGGATACCCATAAGGCTGGCAGTTGTCCTGTCGCGAAGCGTAGGGCTTCCGCCGCGCTGGAGATGCCCTAAGATGGTAGGTCTGGACTCAATGCCCGTGGCCTCTTCGATCTGCTTGGCGATCTCGGTCGCATTGCCTGCGCCTTCCGCAACTATTACGACATAATGCTTCTTGCCGCGGTTTCTGCCGTCTAAGATGATCCTTAAGACATCTTTATTGAAGTCGAAGGGGACCTCGGGAATCAGGATCGCTTCGGCGCCGGAAGCTATTCCGACATTGAGAGCGATATACCCCGCGCGTCTTCCCATAACTTCGATAACACTGCAGCGCTCGTGGGAGGATGCAGTATCTCTCAGCTTATCGATACAATCCATGGCTGTATTCATAGCCGTGTCGTAGCCGATCGTATAATCAGTGGATGCGATATCGTTATCGATGGTGCCGGGCATGCCGATAACGGGAATGCCGATCCTTGCAAGCGCCCTTGCGCCCTTATAGGATCCGTCTCCGCCTATGACTACCAGAGCGTCGAGTTCATATGCTTCCATCATGCGGGCGCCCTTGAGAACTCCCTGGTCTTCCATGAAACTCTTGGATCTTGCGGTCATAAGGAATGTTCCGCCGCGCTGCAGGGTCTCCGATACGCTCCTTCCGTCGAGCTGCTTTATCTCGCCCTTCCAAAGGCCGTGATATCCGCGCTGCACGCCGTACATCTCGAATCCGGCATTGATACCGGCTCTTACAACGGCCCTTATCGCCGCATTCATTCCCGGAGCGTCTCCGCCTGAAGTAAGGACACCTACACGCTTTACGGGCTCTACGGTACCTTTATCGACATTATCGTAGTTTGCGGCTCTCAAAGAATCGATGGACGGAAGATTATTCTCGTCATACAGCAATCTGGACATATCACAAACCTCCTAAAATGGTTCCGTAGTCATTAAACACGGAATATTATACACCTAATGTGTACTAATCTCCGTACAATAAAACAAAGGTCTCGTAGTGATCTTCTGTGTAATATATATGACCGTCATTAGAGAATACTATCCTCTTGGCGCCCCGGCTCTTCCTGCCGGCTGTGTCTATATCGCATTCCGTGTACTTTAAGCCCTTGCCTTCGGGCAGGGTTCCTTCATAATTTCCGAACTTGTCTCCGCCTATGGATTTACCGGGAGCGTAAGGTTCCAGAGATCCCCCTTCCCATCCGAGAGCCTTGGCCTCTTTCTTCGTAATGAAGTTGGAAGGCAGATGTCCGAACAGATGGATATAGAGTGCCACGTCATCTTTGGATGTATACTCACCGTCTTCTCTGACACCGTATGTCTCGGATTCCGTGGTAGTCTCGGAGGCAGTTTCTGAAGTTGCTGTCGTCGTTTCTTCCGATTCAGTGGCGGAAGTTGCCGTGGTTGCATCAGTGGTAGCAGTCGTTGCGGCAGTAGTTGTAGTTTCCCTCGTAACTGCAGTTGTCTGCTCTGTTACACCGGGGAAAATAAACCTGCACCCGGCCAGCATCATGCATAATGCGGCCGGGGCAAGTATCGAAGCTATAACTTTTCGAACGGTATCCTTATACGGCATTGACTGGTATATCCTTCTTAACACCTGATCTTGCGAGGAAGAAAGCTCCCGCGACAGCGGCAAGTCCGACACACATCAGGAGGCAGTAAGCCGGTACCGGAAGCTTGGATACGACACTCTCGATAGCGGAATTTGTTCCCAGGAAGTTATACAGCATATGCATAAGGATCGTGGGGATTATCGTTTTCTTGTGAACATACATGTATCCTTCGGCCAGACCCAGGACAAGAACATAGACGATCTGCGCAACGTTGCCGTGAGCGATGGCGAAGAACAATGCCGTAAAGAACAGGATAAACCTAGCCGAGTGCCCCGCCTTGCGGAGTATCCCGCCTGCGATCCCCCTGAATACCAGTTCTTCGGCGATGGGAACGAATATTACGGTACCCAGGATGAATGTCAGGGACAGGTCCGCCTTATCCATAGCATCATAAACAGGACTTGTCTGATTGATATACTCCGTAAGTTTCTTGAGTATCGGGATCTCCTGATAAAGATAAACGAATCCCTGCGCGAAGGTCTGGGCACCTATCACAGCGATAAAGGCCGCAAGCCAGAATTTCCAGCCCACACCTGCCAGGTTCTTGCCGACCTCACGGAAGTTGACATACTTGACCATGTAGAATATCCCGAAGCCGATGGCCGATATGATACCGTAGATCAGCATTATGGGACCCAGGCTCTGTGCCAGGGATTCGGTCAGGACGCTCATATCCTTGATGCGTCCCCGCTCGGCCAGCTCGATTATCGTGTCGTAAGAATATGCAAACCACACGACGACCAGCACGATCGTCTGCACCACCTGCAGGATCGCCCAGGGAACAAGGCACAGGAAAGCTGCGCCCACTTTGCGGCCCTTGGAAGGCTTCTGCGGCTGCGGCTGTATCGGCACTTGAGGCTGATACTGCTGCACCGGAGGTCTTGAGGGCTGCAGGACATAGACCTGCTCGTCCCCTTCCGTTACGATGTGAACATCGATGTTATTGTTGTTTTCCATAAGTTCTACCCCTTAATCTAAATAATCCGTCTAAATTATAACCGTCACCCGATAGTTGTCAAATCCAACACCTTGCCTATACTGTCGTGGATCACGAGCTGAGCACTCCTATCCGCAGGTGTCTTATCACGGTTGATGATGACAAGATATTTGCCCGGGAACTGATATGCCAGGGACGCCGCAGGCTGCACCGCCAGTGATGTTCCTCCGACAATAAGACAGTCGGCCGCGTATATAAGCCTCATAGACTCGATCCATGCCGTTTGCGGAAGCCCTTCGCCGTACAACGTTACATCAGGTCTTACCATACCGCCGCATTCTTCGCACTTGGGGATCGGACCTTCTGATCTGAAGATGTAATCGGCGTCGTATTTCTTATGGCACTTCATGCAGTAGTTGCGCAGGGTGCTGCCGTGGATCTCATATACTTTCTTGCTTCCGGCCTTCTGATGGAGCCCGTCGATATTCTGGGTGATCACGCCGTCGAGCTTACCGGCTTTCTCCATCTCGGCAAGCTTGTAGTGAGCCTTATTGGGCGATATGGTCCTGCAGTCCAACTTCTGACGGTAGAACTCGTAGAACACATCCGGATGGTCTTCCAGGCAGTCTATGCTCAGAAGGTATTCCGGGCTGTATCTGTCGAACTTGACATCATGCTGGTTATAAAGACCGTCCTTGGAACGGAAATCAGGGATCCCGCTCTCGGTGGAAACTCCTGCCCCGCCGAAAAATACGATATGCTTGCATTCTTTGATGATCTTACTCAGCTCGGCGATCTTTTCTTCGTTATCCATTTGTTCCTCCTTCCATGCCGACATCTTCGACATTCCTAAGTTCTTTAAGCCTCTTTAATACTGCCCAACCGGCATCTATATTGCATACTTCATCAAGGATGACTGCGCTTTGGTCCGAGAAGACCACTTTTACGGGAGATGTCCCGTGGAAAAACGCACAGAAGGACAACAGCCTGGAATAATCAGATGACCCGGGTGACCCCGAATATCTGACAGTCACAAGCTTCCCTTCATGCTCTTCCGTATAGGGTTCAGCGTCCCTCCTTCCAACCGTTTTTACAGGTTGTGCCGGCTGAGGCGCCGTTGCTTCCCCGCTTTGGACTCTCCTAGCATACCTTACCGCAGGCGATGCAAGAACGGAATTGATGCTTCCTTCGTCTTCCGGCATTGCGAACACGCTGTCTATGAAGACAGACATACGGCTCTCTCTCCTAAGGTGCCTTTTGCCCGTTATGATGACTGCCTTGCCGGGATCCAGCAGCATGTTGTATTTATCGAGGGGAAGCCCCATCGCTATAGCATCATAAGAACCTGCAAGATCATCGCAGGTAAGGGTAACTATCATCTTCTTTTTCTTCGTGTAACCCACCTTCTTGGCGGTAATGAGCGCTGCCATACAGACGGGCTTGTCGTCGTCCAATGCCTCCGCGCCGTAAACGGATTCGATATCCGCCGCATCGTTCATATCAAATGTGATTATCCCCTTGATAGTCTCGGTATATCTGGTAAGCGGGTGCCCGGTAAGATAGATCCCCACCATCTCCTTCTCATAACCGAGTTTCTGTCCGACAGGGAATTCTTCCAGCTGAGGGACCGTTATCTGCTGTCCGACTGACTGATCTCCGCCTATATCGAACAAAGTAAGCTGTCCCGCCAGGTTGGACTTGGTGGAACTTACGAGCTTATCGTACTCGTTTGTAACGGAAGCCAGCATGGAGGCTCTGTTATATCCGAAGGAATCCAGAGCTCCTGCAAGGATCAGTGACTGTATGACCTGGCGTCCTATACCGGAAGATGCGCACCTGGTGACGAAGTCATCGAAGGACCTGAAGAGCCCGTGGGCCTTCCGCTCCTCTTCTATCTGGAGCGCCACCTGATCGCCCACGTTCTTTATCGCTGATATCCCGATCCTTATGGAATCGTCTCCTTCTATCGAGAAGATCCCTCCCGAGTGATTGACATCAGGCTGGTTAACCTTGATCCCCATGGCAGAACATGCGGCTATATAGAATCTCATCTTATCCAGTTCGCCTAAGAACGAATTCAATGTGGCCGTCATAAACTCCACGGGATAATAGTATTTGAGATAAGCAGTCTGGTAACCGACAAATGTGTAACATGCCGCGTGAGACTTATTGAAAGCATATCCTGCAAACTGAGAAACTTCATCGAAGATATGCGCCGCAGTCTTTTCATCCACTCCGTTGTTGACTGCTCCCATAACGGCTTTGCCGGAATCATCTATTCCTCCGAATATGAACAGATTCCTGTATTTCTCCATGAGGGACTTTTTCTTCTTGCTCATGGCTCGTCTTATGTTGTCAGACTGTCCCATTGAGAATCCGGCGAGATCACGTACTATCTGCATGACCTGTTCCTGATAGATTATACATCCGTAGGTTACGTTCAATATGGGTTCGAGAAGATAGTGCTCGTATGTTACCTTGTCCGGACTGTTCTTGGCGGCGATATACTTGGGGATCTGATCCATCGGACCCGGGCGGAACAGCGAAATGCCTGCGATGATATCCTCAAAGCAGTCAGGTTTGAGCTTCTTCATGAAGGAAGTCATGCCGCGGCTCTCCAACTGGAACACGCCTTCCGTGTCACCATCGGAGATCATCTTATATATCCCGGCATCTTCAATATCCAGATGGTCTATATCAACTTTCCTGCCGGTCCTTTGTTCTATCAGCTTTACGGCATCATCTATAACTGTCAGCGTCCTAAGCCCCAGGAAATCGAACTTAAGAAGCCCTATGCTCTCAACATCGTTCTTGGCAAACTGTTCGACAATGGTATCGTCATTAGTTGCAAGAGGCGCAAAGTCCGTTATGGGTTTGCCTGAGATGATTATACCCGCAGCATGCGTCGATGAGTTGCGGGGGAGTCCCTCCAGCTTCATTGAGATATCTATCAGGTTCTTCGATACTTTGTCCTGCTCATAGAGGGCTTCAAGTTCGGGAACTTCTTCCATGGCCCTGGCAAGAGTTATCCCGGGCGTCATGGGGATCTTAGAAGTTATCGCGTTTATGGTCTCCTGCGGGGTCCCCATGACCCTGCCCGTATCCCTTACGGCAGACCTTGCAGCAAGAGTTCCGAATGTTATAACGTGGGCAACCCTGTCGTCACCGTATTTTCTGCGCACATAATCTATTACCAGCTGCCTCTTGTCGTCGGACATATCGATATCGAAGTCCGGCATGGAGACCCTCTCGCTGTTTAAGAACCTCTCGAAAACAAGAGAATACATGATCGGATCAAGACTGGTGATCCCTATAGCGTAAGCTACGAGGGATCCAGCGCCCGAACCTCTTCCCGGGCCTACCGGAACATCATTGGCTCTCGCATATGCGATGAAGTCCGCAACGATAAGGAAATAATCCGTATAACCCATTCCGTTGATGACGGACAGCTCATATTCTAAGCGCTCCTGATATTCTTCTTCGGTAGCATGCACCCCGTATTCTTTGAACCTTACCGCAAGGCCTTTGCGGGCAAGGTCTTCGAGATATGTCTTGTTATCCTCATATTCAGGAGGAACTTCGAATGTCGGAAGATGAATCGTATTGAAATCATAGGATGCGTTGCACATCCCGGCGATCTTGCCGGTGTTGTCTATGGCATCCGGAACGTTCGGGAAGAACTGTCTCATCTCCGTCTCGGATCTTACATAGTAATCGTTGCCGTCCATCCTGAACCTGTCGGGATCCGATAGTTCCGACCCGGTCTGAAGACATAACAATATATCCTGAACCTCCGCGTCGGAAGGATAGATGTAATGACAGTCGGCTGTTGCTACCAGAGGGATCCCGGTCTTACGTGACATCCGGATAAGCGCGGAATTGACCTTGGCCTGTTCGGGAGAAGTATGCGCCTGTATCTCAAGATAGTAATTGTCCTTGCCGAACATCTGCTCATACATAAGAGCAACCTTCTCGGCTTCATCTTCCCTGTTATCGAGAATCAGTTCCGACAGTTTCCCTGCAAGGCATCCGGACAGACAGATAAGGCCTTCACTGTACTCGGCAAGGATCTCCTCGTCGATCCTGGGGCGCCTGTAGAAGCCGTCGATATATCCCTTGGATACGAGGATATTGAGATTACGAAGACCCTTATTATCCTTGGCAAGGAGGATCAGGTGATTATATACGCTCTGACCTGCAGGAGACGGGTTCTTGTCAAACCTGGATCCGGGAGCCACATATACCTCACACCCTATGATAGGATGGATATCATGTGCTGTCATCTCACGATAGAAAGATACACACCCGAACATTGCCCCGTGATCCGTAATGGCGCATGCATCCATCTCAAGGTCTTTGAGCCTTGATGCCAGATCCGTTATCCTCGTAACTCCGTCAAGGAGTGAATATTCGGTATGAAGATGGAGATGCACGAACTTGCCCATATCATTACTCCTTGATCAGGATAAGAACATCCCTAAGTTCGGCCGCTCTCTCGAATTCGAGGGACGATGCCGCTTTCTTCATCTCTTTCTCCAGACGCTCGATGAGCTTGTCATCGCCTTTGTACTTGGAAGCATCCTCTTCACCCGCCAGGATAGCATAGATATCGGGAAGATTGGACGCCTTGTCCTTCTTCCTGCCCTTATCGTCTTTTTCTTCCTCAGTTGCGAACTTTGAAGTCTTCCTGACGGTAACGGGAATGATACCGTGTTCTTTATTGTAATCCTGCTGGATCTTTCTTCTCCTGTTGGTCTCGGCAACGGCGCCCATCATGGAATCCGTAACTTCGTCGGCGTAAAGGATTACCCTGCCGTTAACGTTCCTTGCGCACCTTCCGATGATCTGTATGAGGGACCTCTCGGATCTTAAGAATCCTTCCTTATCCGCGTCGAGTATCATAAGGAGGGATACTTCCGGAAGGTCTATTCCTTCACGGAGGAGATTGATACCTACGATGACATCCGTCTTATCTTCTCTGAGCTTATTCAGTATCCTCATTCTCTCAACTGTCTTTATGTCAGAATGCAGATAATCGACTCTGATATTCTCGAGTTTTAAGAAGTCGGTAAGATCTTCTGCCATCTTCTTTGTAAGCGTCAGTATGAGGGTCTTCTCACCCTTGGAGATATTCGCTTTGAGTTCTGACAGGATATCTTCGATCTGGCCTTCTACGGGTCTTACAAAGATCTCAGGCTCCGTAAGTCCTGTAGGCCTTATAACCTGCTCTACCGTCTGTTCGCTGTGTTCCTTCTCGTAATCTGCAGGAGTTGCGCTCACGAATATGGCCTGATTGACCTTGGTCTCGAATTCGGCGAATGTCAGAGGGCGGTTATCGAATGCAGAAGGCAGACGGAACCCGTGTTCTACCAGGGATTCCTTGCGGGCACGGTCTCCTCTTTGCATCGCTCCTATCTGCGGTATCGTCTGATGGGACTCGTCAATGAACAGAAGGTAATCTTCCGGGAAGAAGTCCATCAGTGTACAGGGAGGCGATCCCGGAGCGCGTCCCGCAATGTGCCTTGAGTAGTTCTCGATACCCTTGCAAAAGCCGGTCTCCTTGAGCATATCCAGGTCGTAAAGCGTCCTTTGTTCGAGCCTGTAGGCTGCAACAGCCTTGCCTTCTTCCTTCAGCTCTTTAAGACGGCTTTCCAGTTCTTCTGCGATAGTCACCTCGGCTTTCTCCAGCTTCTGGCGGCCCGCCGCATAATGGGATGCCGGAAATATATCGACATAGTCAACCTTCGCAACGGTCTTCATGTCAAGAGCATCCAGATAAGAGATCTGTTCGATCTCGTCACCGAAGAAAGATATCCTGGTGAAGATATTGTCCGAATCGGGAGTATAGATATCTATGTTATCCCCGCGGCATCTGACATCACCTCTGTCCGGCGCGAAGTCATTCCTCTTATACTGCATCTCGATGAGAGAGGACAGGACCTCATCCCTGGATATCTCCTGACCGTTCTCGAGAGATAAGACCAGAGATTCGTAATCGCTCTTCTCACCTATGCCGTAGATGCAGGATACCGATGCCACGATAATGACATCTCGGCGGGTCAGCAGGTTCCTTGTAGCCTCATGCCTCATCCTGTCGATCTCGCGGTTGATGTCACAGTCCTTCTCTATGAATGTGTCCGTAGCAGCGATATATGCTTCAGGCTGGTAGTAGTCGTAGTAGGATACGAAGTAACCCACGGCATTCTCGGGGAAGAGTTCCTTGAATTCGGCGTAGAGCTGACCTGCCAGGGTCTTGTTGTGGGCGATGATGAGCGCCGGCCTGTCACACTGCTCAATGACGTTAGCCATGGTGAAGGTCTTACCCGATCCGGTAACGCCAAGAAGAGTCTGTCCCTTCATGCCCGAGTCTATCCCGGAGACGAGCCTGGCGATAGCCTGAGGCTGGTCCCCCGAAGGTCTATATTCGGAATTGAGCTTAAACACACCCATAGATCAGTCGATCTTCCCCTCCGTTATCTCGAAAAAGAGTTCATCAAGACTCTTCTCGTCTGCCTTCATGATATCCGTATTATGCCTTGTCGCCGCGATCTTGCCGTTCATCATGATGTTTACCACATCCCACGTCTCTTCTATCGTGTCGATCATGTGCGTTGATATAAGTATCGTCTTCCCGGCCGCCTTCAGCTCATTAATCAGAGCCTTAAGTTCCTTGATCGCATGAGGATCCAGTCCTACAAGGGGCTCATCAAAGATAACAACGGAAGGATCGTGGATGAGGGCGCAGCAGATGGATACTTTCTGCTGCATTCCCTTGGACAGTTCCCTTCCGAGTTTCCTCCTCTTATCTCCGAGTTCGAACCTCTCGATAAGGTCTTCCATATACTGCTTGTTGTCCGACTTATAGGCTCGCCTTATGAATTCCAGGTGCTCGTCGATCGTAAGCGTATCGTAGAGGGTCGGAACTTCCGGGACATACCCCAGCTGCCTTTTAGCATCCAGTTCCTTATTGGGGATCCCGTTGATCTCTATAGTGCCGGAGAACTGCAGGAGTCCTGCGATGCACTTGATTATCGTGGATTTGCCCGCGCCGTTGGGGCCTAAGAGGACCCCTGTCTGACCGTCGTTCAGTTTGAACGACAGATCATCTATGGCCACAAACTTCTTGTATTTCTTCGTTACACCGTCAACAGTAAGCATTTGTTATATCTCCCTTCATAACCCTCAGGCATCATATCTTTCGAGCATAAATCTTGCGAACCTCAAAAGGACCGCGAAAATCACAAGATAGATCACGGCCGACAAAGCGAATCCCAATGCCATGGAATTTGCCCAGTCGGAAGTTCCTACCGCGCGAAAGACCGCAGTCTGAATAAGCTCGGACGCGCCCTCCGTAATTGACACTATGGTGATGATTATCGCGTATTTTACTACCAGCAATGTATACCGGCCCAAGCTCCTCATGGTCCTTACACACACCAATGACAGCATCTCGCAGAAGAAGTCGAATGCTATCATCAGGAAGAAGAACGCTATTACCATCTTCAAAGTTACAGACTCGGGAGAAGCGATATAGAGGATGCCGCAGCAGCACAAAGAGTCGAACAGGATCTCAGGGATCTCGGCTCCAACGCAGGCGAACAGCTTCTTGCGGGGTTCTTCCGGGATCAGGTATATGAAGGGCCTGTTGAATTCCAGGATCGTTCTTCCTCCGGTGAAAGCCACGGTATTGAAAACCATGATGATCACCACGGCACCAGTTGCCATCAGATGTGGATAATCCTCCATCCCGTCTGAAGTCCTGGCCAGCATCAGAAGTCCCGCGCAGACCATCCTGAACAGGAATGCCGCCTGATTGATAAAGAATATCTTGGAAGTCCTTATGTTTTCGAAGATATGCTTATGGAAGATAGCTGACAGACCCCAGCCGTGCTTTATGGTCTCCTTGCCGACACGGGCATCGACCGCAAGGGATGTTGTCGCCATATCGACACCTGCTTTCCTGGCTTCACGGAAATCGTTGGCCCTCTGCGCCATGCTGCAGGCCCTGTCATAGAATTCGTACTTCTCGGAGTGCAGGAGCAAAATAAGGACTGTCATCACAACGGCCACGACGAGGATACCGATGATCAGGGGAATATAATTCCCCGCAAGATGGCCCTCGTAGATATATGTGGCCCACCCTGCGAACGGGAAGGACTTTATGGGCCATGTATGCCCGAGATAGATTATCAGTGTACTCAGTTCAATATCCAGAAGGTCTCTGACACTTACGTGGAAGTGTGCCGTAGCCATATAAAGGACAGTAACGATAAGAGCTATGTGGTAGCCAAGGAACACATAGGACGTGATGTAGTACTTGTTCCCTTCCGACAGGAACACGGCCAGCACCACGCCGATAAAATAAGAAACCAGCATGATGACGAATGCCATCCCCAAAGTCCACAGCATATCGGTTATGTTGATATCGAACATGAATGTCAATGACATGGCCTGACATGATATGAACCACAGGAAGAACAGCATACCCATAAAGGCTTTGCCGAAGGGGACCATTACAACCTGGAACCTCTTGAAGGGACCCGCGAAGTGGTATGTACAGTCCGCCATGGAGAAATTCATGGGGAACATCCTGTTACCGAGGATGAATCCGAAGTCAAATGCGCCTATGAGGACTACCGCAATAAGCGCGGTTATAAGCTGGTCATTACGTTGAGACAGCCTGAAGGAATAGTATCCCATCGACATCAGGCACTGTATTCCCCACAGGAACGCCGCGACACCCAAAGTTATCGCGACCGGCCTCTTCGTTATCGATTTAACGGATTTATAAGTTACGGGTGATAACATAATAGACCACCGCAACCACAACGCCGAGAGCAAAACCGGCAACGACCTGCAGAGGAGTATGTCCTATGAGCTCCTTGAGCTTCTCCTCCCCCGTGGCGTTCATATTGAACATCTTATCAAGACTTAATGTGATCTCGTTTATCTTCTTGGCCTGGATACCGGACTGAAGCCTTACGCCCATGGCATCGTGCATTACGATGATCGCAAGGATAGCGGCAAGAGCAAACTCTACGGAACCTACTCCGCACAAAAGACCCGCCATGGTCGCGACCGCGGATACCGTAGCAGAATGTCCGCTGGGCATGCCGCCGTCACCGAACATCCTCTCGATAGAGAACTTCCCTTCCGTGATAACGTTATTGATGCACTTGAAGACCTGGGCGATAAACCACGCCAGAACGCCTGATATCAGCACCTTGTTACCGAACAGTTCCGCAAAGAATTCCCCGAGTGTCATACTATCCTTCCATCTCCCGTCCGGGCTTATAAGCCCCAGGTTCTCACTCGTATAATTCTATCAGAAAACGCCCTGATTTACGATAACTATCGGTGACGATATTGTTAACAAAATGCTTACTCGTAATAATCAAATTCGAGGTCGCCGATCCTTACGGTATCACCCTCTTTGATACCGCGGGCCTTGAGTTCGTCAATGACTCCGAAGTTAACAAGGGACCTCTGGAAATATGCCATGGAATCTGTGCTGTCGAAGTTCGTGGATTCCAGGACTGTCTTGATCCAGTCTCCCGTAACTTCATATACGTTATTGTCCCTTACGATCTCAAATCTCTTCTTCTCTTCGAACTTATAGACCTTGGTACCTTCATCGGGCTTGTCGTGAATAACCGTCGGCGGGAGTTTGGACACTTCCTCGGTGACCTTGGAAGTAAGTTCTTTTATCCCGATATTGCCGGCAGCCGATATTTTGAAGACCTCATATCCCTGACCCTCCACATATTCACAGAACATGTCTATCACTTCAGGGTCAGCCGAATCTATCTTATTGGCAACAACGATCTGAGGACGTGATGCCAGTTCCTCATTGAAAGCCTTAAGCTCGGCATTTATCGAATTGAAATCATCTATGGGATCTCTTCCGTCCGCGCAGGACACATCCACCACGTGAACAAGGAGCCTCGTCCTCTCGATATGGCGGAGGAAGTCGTGTCCTAAGCCTGCTCCCGCATGGGCATTCTCGATGATGCCCGGGATATCCGCGATAACATAAGACATGTCATAATCGGCGACAACGCCTAACACAGGTTCCAAAGTAGTGAACGGATAATCTGCGATCTTGGGCTTTGCTCGCGTCATGACAGACAGGAGCGTGGATTTGCCTGCGTTCGGGTATCCTACAAGACCCACATCCGCTATGAGCTTGAGTTCTATGAGAAGATCCATCTCTTCGCCGGGCCTTCCCGCCTGAGCGAATTCGGGAGCCTGTCTTACGGCATTTGCATAATGCATGTTGCCAAGACCGCCCTTGCCGCCCTTAGCGACCACTTCACGCTGTCCGTCCTCGGTAAAATCACAGATGAGCTTGCCGTCTTCGGCATTCCTGATGACAGTCCCGACGGGGACTCCGATCTCAAGATCCTCTCCCCTCTTGCCGTACATCCTCTTGTTCTGACCTGATACACCGTTTTGGGCCACGAACTTATGCTTGAACCTGAAAGGTGCAAGGCTCGTCAGTCTGGAAGTCGCAACGAATACCACATCACCGCCGTCCCCTCCGTCTCCGCCGTCGGGTCCGCCGTTGGTAACATACTTCTCCCTGTGGAAAGATACGGCTCCGTTGCCGCCGTCTCCTGCCTTTACATATATCTTCGAGTGGTCAATGAACATGAAGATTCTCCATATCTTTTAAGAAAACAGCCTGCCGAAAAAGATAGGCAGGCCGGTTTGATTCTTGCTCTGTTAAGTTAAGATCAAGCTACAGGGTATACGGAAACCTGCTTCTTGTCCTTACCCTTGTGCTCATACTTGACGGTTCCGTCGATAAGAGCAAAGAGAGTGTCATCGGATCCGATACCGACATTGTTGCCGGGATGGATCTTTGTGCCGCGCTGTCTGTAGATGATGTTGCCGGCGATAACGGTCTGGCCGTCACCCTTCTTTGCACCAAGTCTCTTGGACTCTGAGTCACGACCGTTCTTGGTCGAACCCATACCCTTCTTATGAGCGAAAAGCTGTAAATTCATCTTGATCATGATTACACCTCCGTGTGCTTCATTCGTTTCCTAGTCTTCTTTCGAGTGTATTATCTCGATAAAGTTTTTGCCTTCCTCATTGACCGACATTGCCAGGTTCATAAGTCCCACTTCTATAGTCCTCATGATCACCTGTGCCCGGTTCCTCGTATCCTCGTCTCCTTCATCGGGAACGGTTATCCGAACGTTAACGGATTCCATACCCTCATCGGTGACTCTCAATACCTTCTCATCGTCATATCCGCATATGTCGTTAAGCGCATTCGCCGCCGTATAGCATAATGTCGATGCTCCCGCACAGATAATGTCATTACCTTCCTCGCCGAAGTCCGAATGTCCGGACATATAGATGGCGATTATATTGCGGGTTGCCTTGTCCCGGTCAACGATTACGGTGATCATCAGATGTTGATCGCCGTTACACGTACACGTGTGTAAGGCTGTCTGTGGCCTGCCTTACGGCGATAGCCCTTCTTGGGCTTGTACTTCAGAACTGTAACCTTGCGGTTCTTGCCCTGATTGACGATCTCGCCTGTGACAGTTGCCTTAAGATCTGCGCCGGCCTTGATGCCGTCGTCTGCGGATACAGCAAGTACTTCATCGAAAGTAACCTTATCGCCAGCCTCGCCTTCGAGCTTCTCTACGAAGATCTCGTCGTCAACTGCAACCTTGTACTGCTTGCCGCCTGTCTTGATAACTGCGTACATTTTGTGTCCTCCTGTTCATCCAGTCTCGCTGCTCCCGAGGCAGTGCAAACGCCCGTAAACACTATGTTTGCCGGTGCGAAAAGCGCACGTTTAGAAGCCCCGCGCATGCGGTCACCCGCATATACTACCAACATGAACCCGATTTTGCAAGAGGAAATTGCGTATAAATATATAAGAATTATACCATCATCACGACCGGCAGGGCCGCGCAGATGCCATGAAGGAGTCCTGCGATCTCAAACAGCTCCGAATTGCGCTTAACGGGGATCGTTGCTATATAAGGCACAAAGACCTGAAGGAGACTGAATATGCCTGCACCGACTATCTGGGAAGATCCCGTTATCTTCCCCATCACGATCGCGGTAATCCCGGGGGCTGCCAGTAATACCGGATAGAGGACCGTCCCGAAGTAAGAGCCGCCGCCTAAGCCTCCGAACCTGGACTTACGGTCAACTAAGCCCAGCATCGCTATAGACGAAGCATCAACGATAAAGACAGTGATCAGGGCAACCACACCCATCGTACTTATGTGCCTGTCGAATATTCCGCTGAAGATAAAGAATACGGCTACGAAGATCCCGACTTCCGCCACAAGGACAATGACCGCGTTCAGGATCGAACTTTCCTTGCGCTCAAACTTTATCTTGTTAGACAGGATGAACGGCGTATTCATTACTGCCATCACCGCTATCATTATGGTCGGGGCAAAACAAAGAAGATATCCCGTTGCAGGCCTTACTGCAGGGATCAACGCCATAACGAAGATTCCCAGAGCAATGAAAGCGGCGATCCCTCCGACTATTATGAACACCAGTCCGTCACGTCGAGTCAATATCCCTGCGCCCTTGTCGGAATCCTGAACAGGGATGTTATAGAGGAACATGCAAAGGGACGCGATCCCCAGGAATACCGCACATATCAGCGTAATGTGCCATGCATTGATGGAAGCATACGAAAGCTCCCCCGTGTACAAAGTCCCGAGGAGTCCGGCAAACTCAGTCTGGAAAGACGGCAGCGCCATCTGAAGTCTCATGGGCGCGGACGAGAACGACAACGACAGATATCTTGTCCCGTCGGAAGACAGATGTATCTCGGAAGCGAAGATATTGTCACGGACGATCCCGGCACCGAATATGGTATCCACTCCCGACAGTTTCTCGAACAGCATTCTCGGATCTGACATCGAATCGACTGTCGCTTTGCTGTCGTTCTTACCGAAGATCGCAATATCCGCCCGGGGATTATCCTTGCTGATATCAGCGGCAGCGGCGTTGCCCGGATAGTAAGGCGCGATAAGCGCGTAACCCAATACGGTCGCGTTCAGCGATTCGGAACCGTAAATGTCTTCCATTACATAGAAAGCTTCCTGATAGCATGCGCAGACGACCACATCGCGGCCGGTAAATCTTGCCGGTATCGCATAGGTGTCGGACACGGGATCTTTGGCCTCTTCAGGGGATACCACATCCATATCGAATCCCGCGCCCTTAAGTGCGACTCTCATGGATGAATAAGGGAAATAGTTATCAGGAGCTGCCCCGTGTCCGTTATCCACGCCATAGAACAATACTATAGGCACCGTCTTCTCGGGAAGAGTCCAGGACACGAAGAACAGAACGAACAGCGTAATGGCGCACAATACCGACACCGAAGCGCAGACAATTGGAAAGATCCCAAGATGCCCGGATCTTACACTCCGTTCACCTGATCCCGCAAATCCGCTGTTTTCCCTGTTCCCGCTCTTCTTCATGGATCAGTTCCTGACCAGTTCGTCCCCTAAAGTCCTTATATCCTCCGGTCCAAGGATCAGCAGGATGTCATCAGGCTCGATGAGCTCGTCTATCCTTGCGATAAGGTCCTTACGGTCTTCGTAGAACTCGGCATCGCCGCCACGGGCATTGATCTCATCCGAGATATCCTTACTGGATATGTCATGGTTATTGATCTCACGGTCTGAGAATATCTCGGCGAACAGCACTTTCCTGCAGGGCAGGAGCGATGTTACGTAATCTTCGAACAGGAGTTTGGTGCGGTTAAAGGTCAGCGGCTGGAATACCACAAGGATATTGTTGTGAGGCATATTGGATGCCGCTTCCATCGTGGCGCGGGCAGCAGCCGGGTGATGCGCATAGTCTACTACGACCGTAGCTCCTCTGTACTTGCCTTTGACCGTATATCTGCCGTCAGCTCCGCTGAACCTGTTAAGGCCTCTTACGATCGCCTCGGGGGATGCTCCGTTAAGGTATGCAGCCGCAGCCGCGTTAAGAGCATTGGATATATTGTGCCTGCCGGGAACTCTCAATGATACTTTCCCGATAAGATCTCCCTTATACATAAGATCGAACACCGGAAGTCCGCCGTCGAAGGAGACATTGGCCGCCGCAAAATCAGGGGTCTTCCCTGTCTCAGGACATACCGTATCCGCAAGGCCGCAGGTAACTACTGTAGGGAAAGACCTTCCTGCCGCTTCGTAATTACTGCGGGCAAGATCTACTGCGCGGGCCGTGTTGGCATCGCCGCCCGATACGACTACGAAGCCGTTATCGTCAACTTTATCCATGAACTTTGCGAACACGTCGATAACATCCTCGATGGTCGGATAGCAATCCACATGGTCGTGGTCTATATTCGTAATGACCGCAGTTGTTGATCTGAAGTGCAGGAAAGAACGGTTGAACTCACAGGCTTCGGACACCAGAAGGTTAAAGCCTCCTCCCTGTCTTACAGTACCGCCGATCTCGTCGAACTCGGCACCGATATGGACAGCGGGATCAGCTCCATCTTCCATCATGATCAGTGTCGTCATGGAAGTGGTGGTAGTCTTGCCGTGGGTTCCGGATATATTGATCACCCGCTCGTAGCTGTCGGTTATAAGTCCTAAGAATTCCGATCTGTCGAAAACCTTGATCCCGCGGGATAAGCACTCTGCCACCTCGGGATTGTGCGGAAGTATCGCCGCGGTCTTGACCGCGTAGTCGGGAGCGAACTCAACTATGTTCTCCGCAACCTGCGTGTTATAGATCCTGATCCCGTCGGAAGCAAGAGCTTCTGTCCTCTCGGACGGGGCCATGTCAGATCCTGCCACATCGAAGCCGTACCCTTTGGCAAGCCTTGCAAGCCCGCACATCGAGATTCCTCCGATACCTATGAAATATATCTTTGCGCCCTCTTTGAGCGATGCGATACCGCGATCCATAAAGAAAACCTCCAAGGTTACTATTAATATTTTCTTGTGATATTATATCAGTGTTTCCGAAAATCGCTAAAAGGAGATGAGGGATTTTTGAATATTTTGGGATACATCCTTCTGATATTGTCCTGTATAGGGCTCCCTTCGGTATATCTCTTCGACTTAGGTCAGATATGGTATTACATCCTTGGCGGCCTTTTCCTGATACTCAATATCTCCCCTTCTCTTACCCGCAAGACCACAAGAAGGCTCACGGGGCTCAACGACGGCAACACTCTCCTTATCGCTTTCGAGCTGGTCCTGGTTCCCGATATCCTTCTTCTCATCGCGGCGATAATCTTATACCGAGACGATCCGAACAGGGTCTGGATCTTTGCCGCGATCGCTTATACAGCTGAACTGATAGTATTCTGGAACGGAATAATCCGCGTATATATCCTCTCCAAACAACTAGGCATCAAGAGAAAACTCTTAGGACTCCTCTGCGGCATGGTACCCGTAGCCAACCTCTTTGTACTCCGCTACATCCTGATCGTAACCAGAAGAGAAGCCGACGAGGAAGACTACAGGAACAGGCTTAACGACACCCGCGCCGTCAAAGAGATCTGCAAGACAAAGTATCCCGTCTTAATGGTCCATGGCGTGTTCTTCAGGGATTTCCGCTTCTTCAACTACTGGGGAAGGATCCCGGGAGAACTTATCCGCAACGGCTGCACCGTCTACTACGGCAATCAGATGTCCGCCCAGTCCGTTGAGGCCTGCGGCGCCGAGATAGCATCAAGGATAAAAGAGATCGTGGAAGAGACCGGCTGTGAGAAGGTCAACATCATCGCCCATTCCAAAGGCGGTCTGGATTCCCGTTACGCCATCTCCGTCCTGGGAGCCGCGCCTTTCGTTGCATCCCTAACCACAGTCAACACACCCCACAAGGGATGTAGGTTCGCAGACTACCTCCTCGAACAGTCTTCGGAATCCCTCAAGAATAAAGTCGCAAAGAAATACAATGCAGCACTCAGGCTTGCCGGAGACAAGGACCCCGACTTCATCAAGGCCGTAACGGACCTTACCGCCACAAGATGCGAAGAGCTCAACAAGATCATGCCGGACTCCCCGGAAGTCTACTATCAGAGCGTGGGGTCCTGCGCATACCATGCAGTCGGCGGACGGTTCCCTCTCAACTTCTCTTATCACCTCGTCAAGCGCTTTGACGGCAAGAACGACGGTCTCGTATCCGCAAGCGCAATGCGCTGGGGCGAGAACTTCACCTTCTACGAACCCGTAGGCGCAAGAGGCATAACCCACGGCGACATGATCGACCTTAACCGTGAGAATGTAGCAGGCTTCGACGTCCGCGAGAAATATGTGGAGATCGTATCGGGGCTTAAGGATAAAGGATTCTGAGACTTGGATCTCAGCGCAGGTATTGCGTTTTCTATCAAATCCTCGAAACTAACAGTTTGATAGAAAAATTGGCCCTGTTTATTCTATCAAAAATGAATAATCTCAAATTTGATAGTAAATTTCCTTGATTTTTTC
>JAGCSR010000021.1 GCA_017964005.1 Clostridiales bacterium | reverse complement strand
GTAAACAACTACAGTAAGCTCCTGGACGACACATCAAGTCTCATATCACCCCTTCTTGCCACATACCTTGCATATGCCTGCGAGAGAGTTCAGGAAGAAGGGAAGGCGGATACAGAGAAAGATGCTCTGACCATTGTTCTCGCAGACTTTATCTCTTACGCGACTGATAAGGAGATAGACACGAATAATTATACCGCCGAAGATTTCTTTATAGATTTTCTCACTTTCGTTTTCAAGGAAGGCAACGAGGAAATGGCGGATAAACTTGTAAGCAAGATAGGGGAATTGATACCTGAAGGTACCGCTCGTGATATGGTGGCGTCAGCATTCGTTAATTATGTTCCCGATTACAAGACGGGTGATCCCACTCCGGAATTTAATGTTATATTAAGTTCTGTATTTAAGGCCTGTGTTTACGGGGCAGATCCTAACAGCCTTGCCTGGGATCAGGCCGATGGAATATACCGGGATCCCGCCAATGTCCGGGGAAGTGTCTGCTTTATGTTGGCCTTAGGTCTAACCTTTACTGATGCTCAATACATTAACCTTGGACAGATTATCTCCAGACCATCAGCCCATTCTTTTGGCGAACTTGTTAATGAACTTTATCCTCTTATCATTGATGATAATTCTACCATTGCCGGATATGCTGAATCAGGACTTAAGGATCTTCTTGACTATATCTTCCTGGATGCCATCGAAAAAACCAAAGATATCTACGGACAGGAATATTACGACGATTGTGTTGGTCATCTTGACACCATAAAGGCAAACATTTCCCAGGCCAGGCAGCTTTTGTCCTACACTCTCTTCTATTCGGAAGGGAAGTCCTTCAACACCGGGGACTGCATCAAGAGCGCAGCCAGTTTCTTAGGCAATGTAAGCATCGTCGCTCCTGCGCATGACAGCGAGATTTATCTTGCCTGGATAAGGGCGATCAACAAGGAAAATCCGGATGATCACTACATTGAGCATGTTTTGGCAAACAAGCCCACATGCACTGTAGACGGCAACATCGAACACTGGGCACTCCACGAGAAGGACGAAGTAACTTACTACGATGACAGCAAGCTTACAACACTTCTGGCAGAAGAGGAGATCATAGATCCTAAGACAGGTCATACTCCCGGTGCAGATGTTACGATCTTGCCCGGTGAGGAATCCACATGTTCTGAGAATGGTTACCACTTCGAAGTAAGATATTGTGAAGTATGTGGTGAAGAAGCAAGCCGGACACAGGTGGAAGACCCTCTCAAACAGCATACATGGGGTGATTGGATAGAGATGACCCCCGCAACCCTGGATTCTGAGGGCGAAGAGGTCAGGACATGCTCAGTCTGCGGTAAGACCGAGACACGCAAGGTTCCCGTATTGACTCCAACCCCTACTGCAACACCCACACCTACAACGTCCCCTGAGCCCACAGGTGTTGAGCCGACTACGGCTCCAAAACCTACAGGTGTCGAGCCTACGACAAATCCCGAACCTACCGGGGCTGCTCCTACCGCAACACCTACAAAAGCTCCTGCGGCAGACCCTACTGCTAAACCCACTGCGAAGCCGACTTCCAAGCCTACACCGGCTCACGTAAACCTTACCCTTAACAAGACATCCGCAACGATTGTCTGCGGTAAGAATTTGACCCTGAAGGCAAAACAGTCGGGGTCCAATGATAAGATCGCCTGGGGTACTTCCAACAACAAGATCGCCAAGGTCGACTCTTCCGGCAAGGTTACAGCCAAGATGGCAGGATCCGTCACTGTTACGGCTTATGCTGCAGGTCAGAAAGCAACCTGTACGGTACAGGTCCTCTATAAGGATGTTACCAACAGCAAAGACTTCTGGTATAAGCCGACTTATTATCTGACTGATAAGGGGGTTGTCAAAGGCTACGATAAACAGACGAATTTCAAGCCTGCGAACAACTGCACGAGAGCTCAGATGGTAGCATTCATCTGGAGGCTTATGGGCGAACCCGCACCTAAGGCAAAGACCTGTAAGTTTAAGGATGTCAAGAAGACCGATTACTTCTACAAGGCTTGTATCTGGGGCAACGAGAACCATATCGTCGAAGGTTATAAAGACGGAACCTTCGGACCTCAGATCGTCTGCGCAAGGCGCCATGCAGTAACGTTCCTATGGAGACTTGCAGGCAAGCCTGTTCCGAAGGATGCGAAGAATAAGTTCTCAGATGTAAAGAAGAGCGATTACTTCTACACAGCAACGCTCTGGGCATCCGAGACCGGGATCCTGGCTGGATACTCCGACGGCACATTCAAGCCTAACGGTGACTGCTTACGCCGCCAGATGGTAACGTTCTTGTATAAGTATGACAAATACATCAACAAGAAAGGATAACCCGAGGAACAACACATCGCTCTGCCAGTTCCGCAGGAGCGAAGCGACGAGGACTTGTCCGACGCCAAGAGCGATGTGTTGTGACGAATTATAAGTATGATATGTTCGTGAATAAGAAAAGCTGATCTTACCCGGGCCGCCCGAATGGGCGGCCTTTTGTTAAACATAAAAAGCAGCCCAATGACATCTTTGTCCGGATTCAGTCATGCGCTGTTACTGTAAACTGCTCATTTTATTACTGTGCAGTAACAGATCCTGCCATGTGCAGTAATATGTTACTGTGTTTTGCGAAAATCATTACTGTGCAGTAACGTTTTTCGCGATTTACAGTAACAAATTCTTCCCCAAGCCCCTCATGTTTTTCGGACTGCGGTCTGATATAATGTAAACGTCTGAGGGGGCAAATATTTTAGGAGGATTTTTGTGTTATGAGTATCGATCTTGCTAAGATGCCCAGATTGGGCTTCGGTCTGATGAGACTTCCGGAAAATGACGGACAGATTGACATTGAGCAGGTCAAGACTATGGTGGATCTGTATCTTGATGCAGGCCTGAATTATTTTGATACCGCGTATGTCTATCACGGAGGTAAGTCTGAAGTTGCAGCGCGTGAGGCGCTGGTTGAGCGTTATCCGAGGGATTCTTTCATGCTGGCTACCAAGCTTCCCGCATGGGAGATCAAGTGCCCTGAAGATGTGGACCGCATCTTCAATGAGCAGTGCGAGAGAGCCGGAGTTGAGTATTTTGATTTTTATCTGCTGCATTCGATCGAAGACGGCAGTAACTACGACACATATGTTAAGTATGACTGTTTCTCGTGGGGCGTTAAGATGAGAGAAGCAGGGAAGATAAAGCACTTCGGATTCTCTTTCCACGGGTCCCCGGAATTGCTGACAAAGATATTGGATGAGCACCCTGAGGTGGAGTTTGTTCAGATACAGTTCAACTACCTTGACAGGACAAATCCCGTCGTACGTTCGGGTGAACTCTACGATATACTGAGCAGCCGCAATATCCCGATCATCGTTATGGAACCGGTAAGGGGAGGGATGCTGGCAAATCTCGATCCTGCCGCAGATGCCAAGTTCAAGGCCGTAAGACCCCATGCATCCCAGGCTTCCTGGGCCCTGAGGTTCGTATCTTCTCAGCCCGGAGTCATGACGGTCCTGTCCGGAATGTCATCTGAGGAACAGATGAGGGACAATATCTCGACCTTCACGGATTTTGAGCCTATGACGCCCGAAGAGTTTAAGGTCATTGATGAAGTCACCGATGAGATCCTTAAGGTGCCTCAGATCGGCTGTACCGCCTGCAGATACTGCTG
>JAGCSR010000003.1 GCA_017964005.1 Clostridiales bacterium | reverse complement strand
TGCCTCCCGTATCTATCCTGACACCCGAGCAGACCAAGTACTACTTCCTGTCCGGATTTACTGCAAAGCTTGCAGGTACAGAGCGCGGAATCACCGAGCCTACACCTACATTCTCCGCTTGCTTCGGTCAGGCATTCCTCGAGCTCCATCCCACAAAGTACGCTGAAGAGCTGGTAAAGAGAATGGAGCAGTCCGGCGCTAAGGCTTACCTCGTTAACACAGGTTGGAACGGCACAGGCAAGAGAATCTCTATCCCTGATACCCGCGGAATCATCGATGCTATCCTCGACGGTTCCATCAAGAACGCTCCTACAAAGAAGATCCCTTACTTCGACTTCGAAGTACCTACAGAGCTTCCCGGCGTTTCCACTGAGATCCTCGATCCCAGAGATACATACGCTGATGCAGCTGAGTGGGACAAGAAGGCTCAGGATCTTGCAGGCAGATTCATCAAGAACTTCGCTAAGTACGAGACGAACGAAGCCGGCAAGGCACTTGTAGCAGCTGGCCCTAAGCTCTGATAAAGACTTTTCGACGCCTCCCTCAGGTCACCCCGGGGGAGGCTCGTTTTATACTTACAACCAAGATTTTGACAGCGGGAATGCTGACAAGATATAAAAAAAGAAAGGGGAACTATTATGAATAAGTTCGCAAAAGCAATCACAGGTTTTCTTGCAACAGTGATCCTGGTCAGCGGATTGTCTTTCGGGACGCTTTTCGCAGCTTCGGTTGATCCGCAGGAGCCGAATAACTCCATGAGCAAGGCTACATCCATGACAATGGGTAAGACTTACAACGGTGAGATCGGAAGCCTGAAGACCTACAGAAAGAACCATACGCTGGATGAGGACTGGTTCAAGATCAAGCTTACAGCAGGCGTTATCTACAGAGTAACCATGACAGGTTATAACAAGCATTTCAAGAATACTACTCTTCTCATTGATGTCGGAAACAAGGAAGATTTCGATAAGGACAGACACGGCGCTATCTCCCTCAGAAATGATTTTGAGACAAACGGAGATTTTGCTGATTTTTCCTGCAGCAAGTCCGGAACTGCTTACATCAAGATCTGGAACTACTTTGACTATCCCGACGGAAAGAACACAACAACATATAAGCTCAAGATCGAAGTGTCACCTAACCTTTATCTTGCCAACGGCAAGACGATCACAGGCACTGTTGTAGCAGGATCCAAACTGACTCTTATCCCTCAGTTCTCCAATGCTACGTTCTCCTCGTCCAACAACAGCATCGCAACAGTAGACGCTAACGGCAAGGTTTCCGCTAAGCAGGGAGGAACTGTTATCATCACTGCAACCAACGGTTCCGTAACCGCAACCTGCAGACTCTTAGTCCTCTATAAGGATGTTACGGATTCTTCCGATTTCTGGTACGATCCTACTTACTATCTGACAGACAGGAATGTTGTAAAGGGTTATGACAAGCAGACAAAGTTCAAGCCCGGCAACGACTGTACGAGAGCACAGATGGTTACATTCCTCTGGAGACTGAACGGCAGCCCGGCACCCAAGTCCACATCCTGTAAGTTCACTGATGTTAAGACCAGCGCTTACTACTACAAGGCAGTACTCTGGGCAGTCGAGAACGGCATCACCACAGGTGTTTCCAAGACTAAGTTCAAGCCTTCCGGCGTCTGCACAAGAGCTCAGACAGTTACGTTCCTGTGGAGAATGGCAGGCAAGCCTTCCATCGGATCTGCCAAGAATCCTTTCAAGGATGTAAAGAAGAGCGATTATTTCTATAACGCAGTTATCTGGGCATCCAACAAGAAGATCGTCGCAGGTTACAAGAACGGAACCTTCAAGCCTTCCGGCAAGTGCCTGAGAAGACAGATGGTTACATTCCTTTATAAGTATGACAAGAATGTCAACGGCAAATAAGCTGTAATACTTATAAGATCGTATGACTTACAGGGTCCCCGGGACATGAGAGTGTCCCGGGGATCATTTTTTGCACGGCAATATACGCATTTTTTGTGCTTGATTGGATTACATCCAACATTTATAATGGATATACTTTTAAATAATATAAGGGGGATGACATGAAACATTCATTTACCAAGAAGTTAGCGGTCCTGCTTGCTGCTGCCTGCATCTTCGGAACATTCGGATCTGTTCCGGTTGCGGCTGCTTCCGATGATCTCGGCGATATCGAACTTTACGATGTCGAAGAGGAGGATGATTGCAGCGGTCTTACCAAGGCTAAGGGACCCAAGGAATCAATGGAGTTCGGTTCTGACTACGATGCCGAGGCGATCATCGGCAAAGACACCAGGACCAAGATCAGCGATACCACCAAGTTCCCGTATTCTGCTATTGCACATATGTATATGCAGTACAGCTGCGGTCACGCCGGTTACGGTACAGGATTCATGGTTTCCGATAACACCATGCTCACAGCAGGTCACTGTGTTATCTGCGATACCTGTAAGAAGAAGATCAGTTCTCTTACCTGTAAGTTCGGATATAACTACAACGGAGGTAACGAGAAGTATCTCTTGAAGGTCAACGGCTGCAAGACTTACTACTATGACCAGGCTTACCTCAACGGAACATATTCCGGTATCCAGGCTGAGGACGGCGACTATGCATTTGTTGTATTCAGCAATAATGTCGGCGCTATCACCGGTCACTATGGTATCAAGGCTTTCTCTGACAGCGATCTTAAGGGCAAGGACTTTAAGGTCGGCGGATACCGTCTTGATTCCGATCCTCTCATGATGGCTACAGGCAAGGTCAACTCCGGTATCGTTTATACTTACAACGGTAAGAAGTATACCTATAAGGATTCCAACCTCCTGTCCTATCAGGCAGATACGGTTCCCGGCAACAGCGGCGGACCTGTTTTCGACAAGAACAACATGATCGCAGGAATCCACGTTGCAGGTTCTGCAGGCAAGTTCAACCTTGCAAGAAGGATTACCAAGAGCCTCATGAATTCTCTTAGCGAGAAGGGACTCATCGACAATGCCAAGTCCGTAAAGCCCGTCAAGAAGGCATCTGTTGTGTCTGTTGCAGACAACAAGACGATCACATGCCAGGTTGAGAACAAGGGCAGAGTATCCCTCCAGATGCCCAAGACTTCTCTTGCCGGCATTCAGTGGACATCCGCTGATCCTTCCATTGCCACAGTTGACGCTATCGGCGTTGTAAAGGGAAAGAAGATCGGTACAACCGTCATCACAGGCACCCACAACGGAGCTAACATCACTGTTAAGGTTACCGTCTGCTATAAGGACGTTAAGGATTCCAAGAAGTTCTGGTATACCCCGACATACTACCTGTCTGAAAGAGACGTAGTTAAGGGTTACGACAACCAGACAAAGTTCAAGCCCGCAAATAACTGCACAAGAGCTCAGATGGTCACATTCCTGTGGCGTCTCAAGGGTTCTCCGGCTCCTTCCACGACCAAGAACAAGTTCAAGGACATCAAGAAGAGCGATTATTTCTACAAGGCAGTTATCTGGGGTAATGAGAACGGTATCGTAGAAGGATACAAGGACGGAACATTCGGTCCTCAGATCGTCTGCGCAAGAAAGCACGCAGTTACATTCCTGTGGAGACTCGCAGGCAAGCCCAATCCCACAACTACCAAGAATCCGTTCAAGGATGTCAAGGCGAAGGATTACTACTACAAGGCAGTCCTTTGGGCATCCGGCAAGAAGATCGTTGCAGGTTATTCTGACGGCACATTCAAGCCTAACGGCAACTGCCTCAGAAGACAGATGGTTACATTCCTCTACAAGTTCGATAAGGTTGTAAACGGCGGAACACCCAAGCCGACTACGGCTCCTAATCCGACGACTGCACCTAATCCCACAACTGCACCTAACCCGACAACGGCTCCTAACCCGACCACATCGCCTAATCCTACCGGCAACATTTATGAGAACGAGCCTAACAACACTGCTCAGACTGCAACTGTCCTGTCTCTCGGCGCAGTTTGCAACGGTGAGATCGGTGATTACGGTAAGTATCAGACTGACGGCTTGGATGAAGACTGGTATGCTATCAATGTTACTGCAGGCCAGAACTACAGGTTCACCATGAACGGATTTGAAAGATTCGGTCCTACGACTCTTATCATTTCCGCTTATGAACCCGGTGCGGATCTCACAAATTCCTTCGGTTCGTATTCCATGAACTATAAGATGGAAGGAAATAATACGAATTATTATGACTTTACGCCGGCCACCAGCGGTACCATGTATATCAAGTTGTGGAACTTCTTCAACTATACCGCAGGTCTGACAGATACAAGTTACTCTATATCTGTTACCGGTATCTGATCTGAATAACTGATCGAACTAAGATCCCGCAGGAACATCCTGCGGGATCTTTTTATATATTCTCTTTTGAGGGGGCTGTATCTCAACTTTCTCAATTAAAGCATCGATGCATCTGATACCGGATCCACCCTAAAGATTGCCTCCAAATACAGAACTCATTGCTTCTAAAGGCAATAAAAAGGCTGTTTGGGAGCAATAGTACAGCTGATTGCCTCCAAATAATGTTTTCGTTGCTCCTAAGAGCAATAAAATGGCAGTTTGGGAGCAATAAGGGATATCTGCACCTGAGGTCATTCTTATTATCTATACAGAGATCAAAGGTGAACAGATTGTTTGATCAATAATTCTTGCAATAAAAAACCCGGGGCGCGAAGCCCCGGGTTTAATGATCTCAGATGATATCCTCTATCAGCCGAAGAGGCTAAGGAGTACACCTGCTGCAACGGCAGAACCGATAACGCCTGCAACGTTCGGACCCATGGCATGCATGAGAAGGAAGTTGGAAGGGTTCTCTTTCTGACCGACCTTGGAAGCAACACGTGCTGCCATAGGAACGGCGGAAACGCCTGCTGCACCGATAAGAGGATTGATCTTACCCTTGGACAGGTGATACATAACGATACCGATGAGAAGACCGCCGACTGTAGCGAAAGCGAATGCTGCAAGACCTAAGAAGATGATCTTGATCGTCTCGAGCTTAAGGAAGTTCGTTCCGATAGCTGTAGCACCAACGGATGTTCCGAGGAAGATCGTTACGATGTTGCAGAGAGCATTCTGTGCTGTGTCGGAAAGCCTTTCAGTAACGCCGGACTCTCTGAAGAGGTTACCGAGCATGAGGCAGCCGAGGAGAGGAGCAACCGTAGGGAGTATGAGGATACATACTACGGATACGATTACAGGGAAGCAGATCTTCTCAACCTTGGATACGGGTCTTGTCTGCTCCATCTTTACCTGGCGCATCTTCTTTGTCGTCAGCAGCTTCATGATAGGCGGCTGGATCATAGGGATCAGGGCCATGTATGAATATGCTGCGATAGCGATAGCACCGAGGAGCTCTGGAGCGAGCTTGGATGTGAGGTAGATAGCCGTAGGGCCGTCAGCACCGCCGATGATGGCGATGGAAGCTGCGCCCTGAGCATCGAAGCCCAAGATGGTAGCTACTACGAAAGCGAAGGAGATACCGAACTGAGCGCCTGCACCCATAAAGAAGCTCGAAGGCCTTGAGATCAAGGGACCGAAGTCTGTCATTGCACCGACTGCCATGAAGATAAGGCAGGGGAAGATATCGAGCTTGATTCCGATATAGAGGAAGTCAAAGAGACCGGGTTCAACTTCGACACCGGCAGCGTTGACTCCGTGACCGCCAAGGGCAGCCCAGTTGATGCCGCCCTCAAACCACTCGGGGTGGAAGATTCCGCCGCCGGGCCAAGGGAGGTTTGTAAGCATCATACCGAATGCTATAGGAAGAAGGAGGAGCGGTTCGAACTGCTTCTTGATGGCCAGGTAGAACAGGATGAATGATATCAGAAGCATCACGCCCTGCTGCCAGGTCATATTGGCAATGCCCGACTGGCTCCATAAATCACTAATTACTTCAATCATTATCTATGCCTCCAATCAAGAAATCGTGATAAGGGCATCGCCTGTGCTGACTGAAGCGCCTTTTGAAGTCAAAACCTGAGCAACGGTTCCTGCGCAAGGTGCGTAGATCTCGTTCTCCATCTTCATGGCTTCGAGGATTACGACCAACTCGCCTTCCTTAACTGCCTGTCCGACAGCTACCTTAACATCGATGATAGTACCGGGCATAGGTGAGTTAACGGGTGTTGTGCCGGCTGCTGCAGCAACAGCGGGAGCGGCTTGGGGTGCAGGTGCTGCGGCAGGAGCAGGAGCTGCAGTGGGAGCTGCGGCAGGTGCGGGAGCAGCGGTAACGGCTGTTGTGCGGAGCACGTTAGCCTTACCCTTCTCTACCTCGACTTCATATTCTTTGTCATTAATTGTTACTTTGTAGATCATGAGGTGTTCTCCTTTATTTATCTTCTACGAGGGTTATGGACTTGAAAACGAGCTCTGACAACGGGATTCCCGTATTGTCGCTCACGATGGCCATGATCATGGCTGCAGTCTTCTCGTCACATCCTTTGAGCCTTAATGAACCGGAGGAGAACTCCTCTTCGGCAATTGCTGCTGCCGCCGGTGCTGCTGCCGGTGTTGCAGCTGCTGCAGCCGGCTTTTCTGCCTTGCCCGTTGCAGAGAAGATCTTTCCTGCAATGGAGATGATGATGAAGATCAGGCAGAGTACAGCGAAAACGACCAGGATGGTAAAGCCCGCGTTCTTGAGAGCGTCAGGAATAGAGAGCACGTTTCCTCTTTCAGCGAATTGAATCAGTGTGGTGCTCATAATCAGTCCTCCACCTTCTCGATCGTGTAGTTAACCGTGTTGGATTCTGCTTCCTCGCGTGCTTCGAAGAACTTCTCTGCAACCTGAGGGAAAGCGATGTAAGAAAGAACGTCCTCATCGGATCTTGCTTTCTTGCCGAGCTCTGCCTTTGTCTTCTCGAAAGCGGGCTCGAGAGTATCGGCATATCTGCCCTGAACGAGTTCTTCAGGCTTCCAGCACTTGTCGATGAGTTCCTGGTTGATCTCGCCCGGAGCTCTTCCGTACTCACCACGGAGGTAAGCCTTGATCTCCTTGGAGATGTTCTTGTATCTCTCTCCGAGAAGAACGTTGGATACAGCCTGGTTGCCTACCATCTGGGACAGAGGTGTAACGAGGGGGGGATAACCCATGTCCTTACGGACTGCGGGGATCTCAGCCAGAGCTTCGTCGAACTTATCCAAAGCGTTCATGTCCTTGAGGTTAGCGATCATGTTGGAGAGCATTCCGCCGGGAACCTGATACTTGAGGATGTCAGCCTTGATGCCCATAACTGTAGGATTGAGTGTTCCGTTGTCGAGGAACTTCTTTCTAACGGGTACGAAGAAGTCAGCGATCTCCTTGAGCTTATCCATATCAAGGCCGGACTCATAACCGAACTGGCTCAATGTGTAAGCCATTGTCTCTGTTGCAGGCTGGGAAGTACCGCCGCCCAGAGAGGAGATAGCGCAGTCGATACCGTCAACACCTGCTTCAACAGCCTTCAAGAGAGTCATAGGACCCATGCCTGTTGTGTGGTGTGTGTGGAAGAAGAGAGGAACCTTGACCTCGGCCTTGAGAGCCTTAACGAGGTCATATGCTTCCTTAGGGGAGCAGATTCCTGCCATGTCCTTGATGGCGATGGAGTCAACGCCCATTGCTTCGAGTTCTTTGCACATCTCAACGTACTTCGGGATCGTATGTACGGGAGAAGTCGTGTAGCAGATACAACCCTGAGCGTGCTTGCCGCACTTCTTGACTTCGTCGATGCAGACTTCGATGTTGCGGAAGTCATTGAGAGCGTCGAAGATCCTGAAGATGTCCATACCACACTCTGCAGCCTTGCGGCAGAAGAGTCTTACGACATCATCGGGATAGTGCTTGTAGCCGAGGATATTCTGTCCGCGGATGAGCATCTGCAGAGGTGTCTTCTTGCAGACTGCCTTGATCTTGCGGAGTCTTTCCCACGGGTCTTCGTTCAGGTAACGGAGACATGAGTCAAATGTGGCGCCGCCCCAGCACTCGAGAGAATAGTAACCTGCGTTGTCCAGGGTCTCAAGGATTCCCTCGAAGTCGGAGAAGGGCATACGGGTCGCGATAAGTGACTGCTGAGCGTCACGCAACACCGTCTCAGTGATGTTAACTTTCATATAGTTACACTCCTTCTTAATAATATTTATAATTAACCACCGAAAAGTATAAAGAATGATCCTCCAAATTGCAACGGAAATATTATCTATTTTGAGGGGACCTCCATAGTTTTTTTTTCGATATTTATTCTTAATTTGGGGGTTTACATTCAAAATGGTCGGTTGTATACTTAATTGCTCGCAAGATGCCTTGCGCGTTTTTTCGTGCGGCCTGACCGCAAAGAATGAATGTAACGGGCGTTTTGGAGTAGATTTTCGAAGAAAGGAGATGTATTGATGCCAACGTTCAATCAATTAGTTAAGTCCGGCAGACAGTCCAAGACTTATAAGTCTGCTTCCCCGGCTTTGCAGTTTGGCACGAACACCATCAAGAAGAGAGAGACAAACTTCTCCTCTCCCCAAAAGCGTGGTGTTTGCACAGTCGTTAAGACCGTAACCCCTAAGAAGCCTAACTCGGCTCTCCGTAAGGTTGCCCGTGTACGTCTTACCAACGGCTACGAAGTAACTGCTTACATTCCGGGTATCGGACATAACCTTCAGGAGCACTCTGTTGTACTCATCCGTGGCGGCCGTGTTAAGGATCTGCCTGGTGTACGTTACCACATCATCAGAGGAACTCTTGATACAGCAGGCGTTACGGGTCGTATGCAGGGCCGTTCCAAGTACGGTGCCAAGAAGCCCAAGGCTGCAAAGGTTAAGAAGTAATCCCGATGCATCATAAGATGCAGCAAAGAAGGATTGGACAATTTAAGCGTTCAGTACATTGTTCATATATAAGGACATTGCCTACTTAACGCACGACACGTCCATTAGGCCAAAAAACTGAAACGTGAGTACCTATGGTTTCAGATAACTGTGAATCATAAAGGAGGGAAGACCAGTGCCCAGAAAAGGCAATATCCCAAAGAGAGAGGTCCTTCCGGATCCCGTCTACAATGACGTTAAGGTAAGTAAGCTTATCAACAACATCATGCTCGACGGTAAGAAGGGCGTAGCTCAGAAAATTTGTTACGGCGCTTTTGATATCATCAAGGAGCGCACAGGCGAAGAGCCTATCGATGTATTCTACAAGGCTCTTGATAACGTAATGCCGGACCTCGAGTGCAAGGCCCGCCGTGTAGGTGGTGCCAACTACCAGATCCCTATGGAAGTAAGACCTGACAGAAAGCTTACTCTCGGACTTCGCTGGATCGTTAATTTCTCCAGGAACAGATCCGAGCGTACCATGAAGGAGCGCCTTGCGGCCGAGCTCATGGATGCAGCTAACGGTACAGGCGGTGCTTTCAAGAAGAAGGAAGAAATGCACAGAATGGCTGAGGCTAACAAGGCATTCGCACACTACAACCGCTGATAACAGCGACAAGGAGTAAAAACTAAGATGGAGCAAAGACAGTATCCACTCGAAAAGACCCGTAATATCGGTATCATGGCTCACATTGATGCAGGTAAGACGACCACTACCGAGCGTATCCTCTACTATTCCGGTATCAACCGTGTATTGGGCGAGGTTCACGACGGTGCCGCTACAATGGACTGGATGGTCCAGGAGCAGGAAAGAGGTATCACCATCACTTCCGCTGCTACTACGGCACCTTGGAAGGGACACCGTATCAACATCATCGATACTCCCGGCCACGTTGATTTTACGGTAGAAGTTGAGAGATCCCTGCGTGTTCTTGACGGTGCTGTTACGGTCATGTCCGCAAGAGGCGGCGTTGAACCTCAGACAGAGACTGTTTGGAGACAGGCAGAGCACTACGGTGTTCCGCGTATGGTCTTCGTCAACAAGATGGACATCATGGGCGCAGACTTCAACAACGTTTGCAACATGATCTCCGAGAGACTCAAGAACGTACCTGTCGCTATTCAGATGCCTATCGGTAAAGAGAGTGATTTTGAAGGAATCATAGACCTTATGACACTTCGTGCCGAGGTCTATACAAGTGAAGACGGTAAAGAGTATGAGGACCGCGAGGTTCCCGCTGACATGGCAGATGCCGTAAAGGCTGCAAGAGAAGAGATGGTCGAGAAGATCTGCGAGACAGACGACGAACTGACCATGAAGTATCTTGAAGGCGAAGAGGTAACTGTTGAAGAACTCAAGGCCGCTCTTCGTAAGGCAACATGCGAGTGTAAGGTAATCCCCGTAACTTGCGGTACATCCTTGAGGAACAAGGGTGTTCAGATGTTGCTCGACGCTATCGTCGATTACATGCCTTCCCCTCTTGATATCCCCGCTATCAAGGGTGTTAACCCTGATACAGAGGAAGAAGAGGAAAGACCTGCCGACGATAACGGACCTTTCGCAGCTCTTGCATTTAAGATCGCAACCGACCCTTACGTCGGAAAGCTCTGCTTCTTCAGAGTATATTCCGGTGTACTTGAGTCCGGATCCTACGTTCTCAATGCAACAAAGGGCAGGAAGGAAAGGATCGGACGTATCGTCCAGATGCACGCTAACGAGCGTAAAGAGATCTCCGAAGTATTCTCCGGTGATATCGCTGCTGCTGTAGGACTTAAGGATACAACAACAGGCGATACGCTCTGCTGTGAGGACAGCCCGATCATATTGGAGTCCATGGAATTCCCCGAGCCTGTTATCGAGGTCGCAATCGAACCTAAGAGCCGTGCTTCTCAGGAGAAGATGATCATCGCATTGCAGAAGCTCGCAGAGGAAGATCCTACATTCCGTACATACACGAACAACGAGACAGGACAAACGATCATCGCAGGTATGGGTGAGCTTCACCTCGATATCATCGTTGACCGTCTGTTCCGTGAATTCAAGGTCGAGGCTAACGTAGGTGCTCCTCAGGTATCCTACAAGGAGACCATCAGAAAGACTGTCGAGGCAGAAGGAAAGTTCGTCCGTCAGTCCGGCGGTCACGGTCAGTATGGTCACTGCTGGCTCAGACTCGAACCTCAGGAACCCGGCAAGGGCTACGAGTTCGTCAACGCTACGGTCGGCGGATCCATCCCGAAGGAATTCATCGCTCCTATCGATGCAGGTGTTCAGGAAGCTATGCAGGCAGGCGTATTGGGCGGCTACCCGGTAGTTGACGTTAAGGTTACCGTTTACGACGGTTCTTCCCACGATGTTGACTCTTCCGAGATGGCGTTCAAGATCGCAGGATCCATGGGATTCAAAGCAGGTATGGCAAAGGCAGATCCGGCATTGCTCGAGCCTGTCATGAAGGTTGACGTCGAAGTACCTGATGAATATCTGGGCGACGTTATCGGCGGCCTCAACGCACGCCGTGGTGCCATCAAGACGATCGAGCCTCTCAACGGATCCCAGCAGATCCACGCAGAGGTACCTCTTGCAAACATGTTCGGTTACGCTACAGCACTGCGTTCCGCAACACAGGGCCGAGGCACATTCGTTATGCAGATCAGCCACTTTGCCGAGACACCTCGCAGCATCATGGAGGATATTCTCAAGAAATAAGATGTTTTCGAACATCAAACAACCGCATATATAAACCGATACTTGAAACATTTACAAAAACTTTGTACAATATTCGGTATCGCGTGAAAATTGCGGAAACAAAAGATTACTATTACTTCTTTAGGAGGAAATTAAAATGGCTAAGGAAAAGTTCGTACGTAACAAGCCGCACGTAAGCATCGGAACCATCGGTCACGTTGACCATGGTAAGACAACTCTTACAGCTGCTATCACAAAGGTTCTCGCTATGAAGGGCGGCGCAGAGTTTAAGGATTATGGTAACATTGACTCCGCACCCGAGGAGAGAGCTCGTGGTATCACGATCAACACAGCTCACGTTGAGTATGAGACAGACGCTCGTCACTATGCTCACGTTGACTGCCCCGGTCACGCTGACTACATCAAGAACATGATCACAGGCGCAGCTCAGATGGATGGCGCTATCCTCGTTGTTGCTGCTTCTGACGGCCCTATGGCTCAGACACGTGAGCACATCCTGCTCGCTCGTCAGGTTGGCGTTCCTTACATTGTTGTATACATGAACAAGTGCGACCAGGTTGATGACGAAGAGCTCCTCGAGCTCGTTGAGATGGACATCCGTGACCTCCTCAACCAGTATGAGTTCCCGGGCGATGATACACCTATCATCCGCGGTTCTGCTCTCCAGGCTCTCGAGTCTACATCTACAGATCCTTCTGCTCCTGAGTATGCTTCCATCATCGAGCTTATGCAGGCAGTTGACGATTATATTGCTACACCTGAAAGACCTGTTGACAAGCCCTTCCTTATGCCTGTCGAGGACGTATTCACGATCTCCGGTCGTGGTACTGTTGCTACAGGCCGTCTCGAGAGAGGTACAGTCAAGGTTGGTGACGCTGCTGAGATCGTTGGTCTCCAGGATGAGGCTAAGTCCACAGTTATCACAGGTGTTGAGATGTTCCGTAAGTCCATGGATCAGGCTGAGGCCGGTGACAACATCGGATGCCTCCTCCGTGGTATCGACCGTAAGGAAGTTGAGAGAGGCCAGGTTCTCGCTAAGCCCGGTTCAACAACTCCTCACACAAAGTTCGAGGGACAGGTTTACGTTCTTACAAAGGAAGAGGGTGGCCGTCATAAGCCCTTCTTCAACGGCTATCGTCCTCAGTTCTACTTCAGAACAACAGACGTTACAGGTAACATCGCTCTTCCCGAGGGCACAGACATGTGCATGCCTGGTGACCACGTAACCATCACAGCTGACCTTATCACACCTATCGCTATGGAGCAGGGTCTTAAGTTCGCTATCCGTGAGGGTGGTCATACAGTTGGAGCCGGCAACGTTTCCAAGATCATCGAATAATTTCTAGATTAGAACTTATAAGATAACAAAAGAGGGTCGTCCCGTAAGGGATGACCTTCTTTGTTTTTTCGCGAAAAAACAAAATTCAGTGTAAGATAATCTCACAGATGTTGCTATTAATAGTGAAAGCGCTTATCGGAGGGAAAAGGAACAGGAATGGATGACAGCAGGATAGTGGATCTTTATCTTGCGCGTGACGAACAGGCGATAGAGCAGTCAGCCGCAAAATACGGCCGGATGATCAGGAGTCTGTCGTACAGGATAACGGAGAATCGGGAGACTTCGGAGGAATGTGAGAACGACACTTACCTTGAAGCCTGGAACCTGATCCCTCCGAACGAGCCGAGAGATTATCTTGGGGCTTTCCTTACAAGGATCGTCCGCAACATTTCTCTTAACCGCTGCATCCGTGACAACAGGTTGAAGCGCAAAGGGTACATCGTGGAACTGACAACGGAACTGGAACAGTGCCTGCCGGGAGATTCGAAGACTGAGCAGGAAGTGGAGAATAAGGAACTGGCGCGGGCAATCTCGGATTTCCTGAGGAAACAGCCCAAGGAGAAGAGACTTATCTTCATGAGAAGATACTTTGACATGGAGAAGGTATCAGAGATCGCTCAAAGGTATGGTTATTCGGAGAACAGGATCAATACGATGCTCTTCAGGATGAGGAATGAACTTAAGAAAAAACTTGCGGAAGAGGGATTAATATGACATCTGAAGACCTTTTGAAGACAATGTCGTATGTGGATTACGACCTGATAGAAGAACTGGAGCAGGAGAGGAACGCTCCGGTAAAGAAACCGAAGATCTCGGTTCTTTACATTGCTGCCGCAGGCATATGCGCAGCGGTCGCTCTGGCAGTGGGAATGGCATTCTTCATCCGCAACAGACAGGTAACCACTACTGTTCCTGTGACTACAGAAGATCCGAATATCGCTCACGATGCAGCTTTGGATCCTAATGAGAGGACATACTATCCTTTCAACAGTGCCGAAACAGAAGAAGAAACGAACGTCGCTTACGCGCAAAACGGCAACGGCATATACTTGGGCCCGGCTGAGATATCCGTCGGCAAAGTGATATATGCCATGGTCGATCTGAATGTCAGGAACAAATACCATCTTCTCATAGAAGATGAAGAAGATGTGATCACAAGGGAAGATCTGGGGGACCTTATCGGAGAAGTAACAGACTGCAAGGATCCTGACATGATCGGACATAAAGTATACCGCAGGAAGAATATGCCCGCAGACGATCCCATTGTGATCTTCGCCTTGGATGAAGGCGCAGGGAACTACGAGTATTATGACATGATATTCGATGGTGAGAATTATAAAGCAGACTATTACATGTTTTACGGGGAGTGAGATTATGAGATCGGGGAAATTGAAAGTTACAGCTGTTATATTATCTGCTGCCATATTGTGCGGTGTGGCGGGGTGCACTCCGGAACCCAAGGAGAATCCGTTCCCGGATGCTGCGGCATCTATGACAGAGATCACCGAGGCGGACCATATCCATGTGAAGATCGTTGCCGAACCTCAGGACGAAGGTAAGGTCAAAGCGACTTTTACCAACAACACTGAAGACAAGAAGCTTTTCTACGATGGGCGTGTGGGAATAGATTACCGGTACGGCGGCGAATGGTACAACGTTTATTCCAAAGCAACGGAAGCCGTTCTGGATCCTGATATGCCGGGGATAGGACCTTCCCGTTCATCGTCTGTTACGGTGGACCTTAAGAAAGAATTGGGGGAAAATCCTCCGCGCGGGCATTACAGGGTTACAAAATCTGTCCAGTTCGCGCCTGATGCCGGTAATGTTTATACGATTGCCGCAGAGTTTGATATCAAGTGAGGTGATAAAAATGAGAAAGATAATTTCTGTAATTCTTTGTTTTGTGATGTTATTGCCTTTGTGTGCCTGCGCCGGGAGGCAGGACTGTAAGTTGCTGGAAGATGCTGATGTCAAGAACGCCGTACTGGGTCTTTACTACTTTGACGGCAAGACCACGACAGAGAAGTATATCGTTGACGATGAACAGGCGCAAAAGATAGTAGATGAGATCAACGCTCTTAAGACCCGGACTGTTGACAGATCCATGGCCAAAGAGATCAGCATACCCTGCTACGGTCTGACAGTGGGCGGGGTTAGGGGTCCTCAAAGACTGGCATACAAGAACGGTATCTGGATAAAGGAAGACGGTTCTGTCTACAAAGCCGAATATGATCTCGCTTCTTTATATGAGAACACCAAAGATCCTGATCAGGATACCTATGACAGCGGAGATGCTTTCCCGAATGCCAAATATCTGGGAGAATTCGATAAAGGGTTCTATGAGAAGGTTGAAGATATGCCTAGTGAGAAAAAAGGGGTGTCTCTATCCTTTGTGGAATTGAAGGATAAGGTTGCCACGGTAAGGATCACGAATAACTCCGGCGGATATTTTGTTCATAGCGGCATCTTTTCGCTGCAAAAAGAAATAGACGGAGAATGGTACAAGATTCCGTCTGACCTGGCATTTACTTTGCCGGCGATATATTTGCCTTCAGGCGAGAGCGAGGATCAAGAATGTCCGCTGGATACATACGGTGAACTGTCAAAAGGGCGTTACAGGATAGAGAAGGAAGGTCTGGTCGCAGAATTCGAGATCAAATAAGATGAATCTGTCAGAACTTCTTGATGAATAATCCTCTGTTATAGCCGCGGCCGTGCTCATGGTCGATTATGGCAAAGCCGCGGTTTCCGTAGAACTTGGCAAGGGACTTGTTGTCTGTGGAAGAATGCAGGAAGAGCCCCTTGAGTTCGATATCCCGGGCCATGTTCTCCGCTGCATCCAAAAGCTTGATCCCGAGTCCCGAATCCCTAAGGTCCGATCTTACCGCAAACCTGGAGATATAGCCTGCGGGCGCGATGTCTGACAGAGCCGACATCGTCTTATCCGAGAAACTGTATTTGACCGGGTTTGCCATAACGGTGAGAGTCACGGTTGCCACAGGTTCCGGACCGTCCCAGAAGCACAGGCACCTGCCGTGAGAGATCCTGTCCGCTACCGACTCAACGCTCTCGGACAAAGATTCCAGCATTCCCTTCGGAATGTTGGAATCCTTACTGTACGACAACATAGCCCCTCTTATGAGAAGGGCTACCTTGTATGCTTCTTCAGGATATGCCAGCCTTAACGTGAGATCGGTCATGCCATGCAGTGAACGAGGATCGCTTTGTGGGCATGAAGCCTGTTCTCTGCCTCATCGAAAACAACACTCTGAGGTCCGTCGATTACGTCTTCAGTTACTTCGTAACCCCTGTAGGCAGGGAGGCAGTGCATGAAGATCGCGTCCTTATGTGCGACGCCCATGACCTTGGAATTGATCTGATATCCCTTGAATATCTCAACACGCTTTGCCTTCTCCTCTTCCTGACCCATGGATGTCCATGTGTCGGCATAGAGGACGTCTGCGCCGTCAGCGGCCTCGAAAGGATCGGTGGTCATTAATATCTTGGATCCTGTAACTTCTGCATCTTTCTTCGCCTGGTTGACATACTTGTCGGGGCAGGTGAAGTCTGCAGGGGATGCGACTGCAATATCCATTCCTGCCTTGGCACAAGCCTGGAGGAGGGAGTTTGCAACATTGTTGCCGTCACCTAAGTATGCGAGCTTAAGTCCCTTAAGACTGCCCTTGTGTTCCTTGATGGTAAGAAGGTCAGCCAATGCCTGGGTGGGGTGCTGATCGTCGGTAAGTCCGTTGATTACCGGGATAGAGCCGTACTTTGCGAGGTCTTCGACATCGGAATGCTTGAAGGTACGGATCATGATTCCGTCGACCATGCCGGATAAGACATGAGCCGTGTCGTAGATGGTCTCGCCGCGGCCGATCTGGATATCATCGTTGGACAGGAACAGAGCCATGCCGCCTAATTGATACATGCCGACCTCAAAGGAGACACGGGTCCTGGTGGAGGACTTGGTGAATATCATGGCCAAAGACTTTCCCGCAAGGATGGGGTGGGGAATGCCCGCCTTTGTTTTCGCCTTCAAGTCAGATGCTATCTCGAGGAGATTATCGAGATCTTCAAAACTTACGTCTTCGTGGAAATCAATGTAGTGTTTCATTTTATAAGCTCCAATCCTATCTTATTCTTAGATGCTTTCGCAGTTTCTTTGAGTACCTGGTCGAGAGCGGCACAGAATTTTGCCGCTTCCGCTTCTTTTATTATCAGGGGAGGCGCGATCCTGATGACGGACTGCCCGATGGAAGATACCAGGAATCCCTTCTCCCTGAGGGCGTCCCTCATGCCGGATGCCATGATGCGCTCATCGAACTCGATGCCGATGAGAAGTCCCATGCCCCGGACTTCCTTGATGTAGCCCCGCTTCTCCTTAATCTGGTTGACCTTGTTGACGATGAATTCGCTAATTGTTCCTGCGTTGAAGCAAAGCTGGTTCTCGGCGATGATCTCAAGGACTGCGTTTGCGGCAGCGCAACACAAAGGGTTGCCGCCGAATGTGGACCCGTGATCGCCGAGCTGGAATCCGGTGGCCGCTTCGTTGGTAGCAAGGACTGCGCCGATGGGAACACCGCCGCCCAGGCCCTTGGCGAGGGTCATGATGTCTGGCGTGATCCCGTACTGCTCGTAGCAGAAGAGGGTTCCGGTCCTGCCGATGCCGGTCTGGACTTCGTCGATGATGAGAAGGATATTCTTGTCTTCGCAGAGCTGCTTGATGCCCTGGATGAAGGACTTGTCTGCCGGATGAACACCGGACTCACCCTGGATGAGTTCCAGCATGATGGCTGCGGTGTGTTCCGTTACCTGAGACTTGAAGGACTCCAGGTTATTGAACTCGGCATACTTGAAGCCGGGGACTACGGGCTTGAAGGGTTCGGAGAACTTGGGCTGCCCGGTCGCGGTGACCGTTGCCATGGTCCTGCCGTGGAAGCTCATGTTGGCGGTGATTATCTCATATCTATCTATCCCCTTATGGGAGAAGAACCCGCGTGCCAGCTTGATGGCGCCCTCGTTGGCTTCCGCGCCTGAGTTTGCGAAGAAGCACTTGTCCGCAAAGCTCTTGCGGCAGAGGTTATATGCAAGTTCCGACCGCTGGGGGATAAGATAGTAGTTGCAGCAGTGGATGACTTTCTTTGCCTGATCGGATATAGCATTTACGAGCTTGGGGTTGCCGTGGCCTACGGAGTTGACCGCGATGCCGCCGATCATGTCCATGTACTTCTTGCCTTCGGTGTCGTAAAGATATACGCCCTTGCCGTGGGTGAAGGCGATCTGCTGGGGCCCGAAGACCTGCATGCAGTATTTCTTGTCGTAATCTGATATCAGATACAGATCATTGTCTATTGTTTTCTCATTTCCTATATTCATAGTTTTCCCTCTTTTCTTTGACTATCATGGTGCCTATACCGTTCTTGGTGAAGATCTCGAGTATGATGCTGTGCGGGATCCTTCCGTCTATTATGTGAGCGCGGTTAACTCCGCGTCGGACGGTATCGAGGCACCCTTCTATCTTGGGGATCATGCCGCCGGAGATGATGCCGGACTCGATGCAGTCGGCCACATCCTTCTCGGAAAGCACGGGGATTATGTGATTCTGCCCCTGCTCGTCCTTTTCGAGCACGCCGCCGACATCAGTAAGGAACATGAGTTTGCTGGCCTTGAGCGCCACTGCGATCTCGGATGCAACAGTGTCAGCGTTGATGTTGTAGCTCTGACCGTCGGAACCCATTCCGATGGGGGCGATGACCGGGATATACTCGTCGTTGGCGAGCATCTCTATTACGCGTGTATTGATATTCTTGATCTTGCCGACATAACCGATATCAACGGGATTGCCGTCAGCGTCAACATCGAGCTTTTCCGCTTCTATAAGGTGGCCGTCGATGCCGGAGATACCGATAGCCTTGGCGCCCTTGCCGCACAGGATAGACACGATCTCTTTGTTGGTCTTGCCGATCAGGACCATCTGCGCGTACTGCATAGTCTCATCGTCGGTGTACCTTAAGCCGTTGACGAAGGTTGATTCTTTGCCGACTGCCTTGAGCATGGAGTTGATGTCGGGTCCGCCGCCGTGGACTACGATAGGGTTAATGCCGATGTACTTAAGGAGCGTGATGTCGTCCATAACGGACTGCTTAAGATCCTCGTTGACCATGGCATTGCCGCCGTACTTGATAACGATAGTCTGGCCTCTGAGCTTCTTTATGTAAGGAAGCGCTTCGGTCAGGATAGTCGCCCGTTCCACCATACTCTGCATATCGCCCGTGATGTCGGGCATCTCATTCTTGCTAACCATAATGTTGTCCTCTTTTATTATTCTCGAAAAGTTTATCCTGCTTACTGTCAGATCCCTCTTACGACCGATCGGAGGCCTGAGTCTTCAGGCAGACCGAACATGCAGTTGGCAGCCTGTATCGCCTGGAGAGCAGCGCCCTTGCCCAGATTATCCTGAGCCGAGAAGAGCTTGATCATGCCTGTCTGGGGGTCATATGCCGCACCAAGGTCGATATAGTTGGATCCGTTGACTGCCTTTATGTCGGGGAGAGTCCCTTCGGGAAGGACTCTTACGAAAGTCTCCCCTTTATAATATTCATTATAAATGCCGTAAAGCGATGCGGTTGTTACGTCTTGATAACAATCCGCAGGCTTTACGTAGATCGTTGCCAGCATTCCTCTCTTGAAAGGCGCCAGGTGCGGAGTGAATGTAACCTTGATGTCCTTGCCTGCCACAAGTGAGAGTTTCTCTTCGATCTCCGAGGTGTGGCGGTGGCCTACGACACCGTAGGGCTTGAACGCCTCGTCTGTCTCACAGAATGAATAAGCAAGGTCTGCTTTGCGTCCTGCTCCCGATACGCCGGAGATTGCGTCGATGATGATGGAATCTGTATCGATAAGACCCTTTTCCAGGAAAGGCGCCAACGCAATGATCGAACATGTGGGGTAACACCCGGGGTTTGCCACGAGCTTTGCGTTCTTCAGTTCTTCGCGGTAGAGTTCAGGCAATCCGTACACCGTGTCCTTCAAAAGTTCGGGTGCCGGGTGCGTAAGCTTATAGGAAGCTTCATATGTCTCAACGTTCTTATAACGGAAGTCGCCGGAGTGGTCGATTACCTTGCATCCTTTAGCGAGGATCTGAGGGACCTTCTCGGAAGATACACCGTGGGGAAGGGCGGTGATAACAAGATCTGAACCTTCTGCTGCGGCATCAATGTCGTCGTCGGACAGGACGATATCGCATATGCCTCTGTATACGGGGTAGATGTCGGAGAATCTCTGTCCTGCGAAAGACCTGCTGGTCAGATGCAGAAGCTCAAACTCCGGGTGAGCGCAGAATCCGTGTACCAGCTCTGCACCAACATATCCTGTTGCTCCGATTATGCTTACCTTGATCATGTTATATCGTCTCCTGTATATATATGTTAGTTATTTTATGCGAGAGATATGCAATATAATGCATAAATATGCAAATGTCAACACATATCGGGGATTTTATACAATATATTTAATATATATGTAACCTTAAGCTGCTTACTTGTATCAATTATGCATAAATATACAGAAATTATGCATAATTATGCAAAAATCACTGAATAGAAGATCCGGTTCATAAAGGTGTCCGAAAATGTAGAGATTATGATAAATCTGATCAGAATGTGAAACATAATGTGCAATCTGCCAAGGATCCGGAGGGCTTTTTATGACTCCAAAATGTAATAAATTAGGGCTTTTCGCCCAGATTTTGAACACGATGCACAAAATAGGATGCGACGGTCGTGCAGGTTGCCTAAATTGAGTGAAAAAATACTCCAAAATACGCCGTTTTATTTTATGGATAATGCCATATGGTCAATGTTTTAGGGCTTATGGTACTATTTTGCTATGAAAAAGCCGACTATCGGCGATTTTTGGAGGTTTTATAATTATGGCAAGTTTATCTTTCCAGCACGTTTACAAGAAGTATGATGGCGGTGTTGTAGCCGTATCTGACTTTAACCTTGAGGTTGCCGATAAGGAATTCGTTATTCTCGTTGGTCCTTCCGGTTGCGGTAAGTCCACCACACTCCGTATGCTCGCAGGACTCGAGGATATCTCCGAGGGTGAGATCTACATCGATGATCGTTGCGTTAACGACGTTCTTCCTAAGGACCGTGACATCGCAATGGTTTTCCAGAACTACGCTTTGTATCCTCACATGTCCGTTCGTGACAACATGGCATTCGCTCTCAAGCTGAGAAAAATGTCTAAGGACGAGATCAATCGTCGTGTAACAGAGGCAGCTAAGATCCTCGAGATCGAGCACCTCCTCGACAGAAAGCCTAAGGCTCTCTCCGGTGGTCAGAGACAGCGTGTTGCTCTCGGCCGTGCTATCGTTCGTGACCCTAAGGTCTTCCTTATGGACGAGCCTCTCTCCAACTTGGACGCTAAGCTCCGTGTTCAGATGCGTGTTGAGATCACAAAGCTCCACCACAGACTTAAGACAACATTCGTTTACGTTAC
>JAGCSR010000020.1 GCA_017964005.1 Clostridiales bacterium | reverse complement strand
TATAGAAGCGTCCTGTCTGTCTTGGCAGAGGATAAAGATTCCCTGGACAGGAAGTAGTCCATCTTCGCTTTGCCCTCAAGGGACTTGATCTTGCCATCTTCCTCAGAGCCTGCATACTTGAACCCTTTATAGTTCGTTGCAGCCCAGGTTTTCCCGTTCACCGATGTTTTCTCGAAATACGAGTTGCGATCGGATATGCTTTTCTCGGTGAGGTTCCATATATCACAGATCATCTGTGTCTCCACAGGTCTTATATCCTTAAAGTACTGATCCCTTACGGCATTTACGGCAAAGCTCCCCTGCGCTCTCGGCAAATCGATGCAATAGGACATTGCGAGATAGATCCTGCCGTCAATGAACACGGTATCGGAGTGTGCCTCATTGAAGAATCCGGTGTACATATAAATAACAACTCCCGAATAAGGTTTGAACAGGAGCTGATCGAAATAATCTTCCGGATACTGCGACAGGACATTCTCGATCTGATCGAGTGCATCCGATATATCTCCCTTGTTGGTTACCGGAAGATCCGTATCAAGAAGTATTCCTTCGGGAACAAGATCCGCGAACAGGATCTGGATCCCGTATCTGTTGCCAATCTGTTCCGCTCTGTCATAAAGCTCTGCAAACCTCTCTTTTGCACCTTTGACTTTCTGATTGTGAGCCGCACTGTTATCGCGCATATTATCCCGGATAAACTGCTTTGCTTCGGGAAGATCGTCCGATGCAAACTTTGACGGAGTATAGACAGGCACCAGGTCATCATAAACCGTACAATCCTTTATACTGTTATTCTCAAAATCATAATCGAATACAACCGTACGGAAGTCTTTCCCCTGAGAAGATCTTATGAGTCCCACGAGTTTAAGTTCTCCTTCTACATACAGAGGTGTTGGTCTTATATCGAAGACGATATCCTTCTTGCCGGTCTTCTTCGCAATGTAATTACACATCTTCTTCTCTTCTTTTGCAGAGAACCGCTTTTGTTTGGATATGAACTTTCTGTAATCCGACGGGATCTTCTTAAGAAAGTCCTTCTCCATCTGCATGGATGCGATTATCCTGCAGAAGATCTTGTCGTTCTCGTAATCAGGTCCCACCTGATTTACATAGATCCTTATCAATGCTTCCCTGGGATCAAGATATTCCTTGGGATCATTCTGTTTGCTGTCTGAAAGCAACGTCATCGTATCGAAAAGCCTTACGATCTCATCATCGCTGAACCCGTTCTTGCGCAAAAGTTCCACGAACTGCCAGTCCGTATCATGCGCGAAAAACATATCATCAACAGTTTTCGTGCCGAATATATATTCCATGCCGACAAGGAACTGCTCATTCATCCTGTAAGCTTCCGCAGAAGGCGCATGGGTAAGATACTCGGCACTGTATTTCTCGGCCCCGCCCTCGACCCAGTAATTCGCCTGGACCATACGGATCACACCCGTATTAGGATCAGCGGGTTCATCACAGGATTCATAGATATCTCCGTATTCGGGAATGTTAACATACGTTAACTGTCCGTCAATATGCTCATCGATAAAATGAATCAGTTCATGGTAAACAGTCAAAGCGTAGAACCCTTTGCCCCAGATCTTCTTGATGTCGGATTTGATCTCAATACTGTTGCTCCAAGGCATAAATCCTCCGGCAAAAGCATCCGTGTCAACAATGGAAATAGACAGGTTCAAAAGCTTATTGAGAAAATAGTCCTCGTTGCCGGTATCCAGGTGTTCCGCGACCAGCGGAAACAACCGGTAAACGTAACCTTCAAATCCGTCAAGGCCCTGATTGGCATCAACGACATCCACGAACTTTAAGAAGAGGTCATATCTGCCTCTGAGCTGTTCCTCATCAATTCCCAGTTTCCCGGCGGCTTCGAGCGCCTGAGGCTTCGGGTCAGGGGTGATAACGGGTTCGGGTTCAGTTTCTTCAGTTACCGTTGAAGCCTTATCCTGATCCTCTTCAGGTTCAGAAGTTGCGGAAGGCTCCGTCTCTTTATCAGCCTCCGCCGTTACAGATGTTTCCATTGAAGCCGAAGGCTCTTCCGAAGTCTCAGTTGTTCTCACAGCACAGCCGCTCATTACAAGACTTCCGAACAGCACGGATACAGCAAGGACTGAACATTCAAGCCTGCAAATGATATTTCTTACATATCCGGGATCAAACATTCTTCTCACACTCCGAGACCGCATCCGCCATTATCCCTTCAACATCTGCGCCTTCGATATCAAGGCCCGTGGCGCGGATCATCCTGACATCATTAATCCCGTAGAAACCCTGAGCAAGCGCCTTAACATAGCCGAACCCGTATTCTTCGGGAACATATGCTCCTCCGGCAGTAGTTACATAATACAGGCGGTCAGCTTTGCAAAGAGGGATCGGATATCCTTCCGGACTGTATTCGAATGTGATCCCCGTTATGTTGATATGTTCGAAGAACTGCTTAAGCCACGCGGGGAAAGACAGATCCCAATAAGGAGCTGCGATAACAATCCTGTCCGCCGCGGCAAACTTTCTTGCCATATCGAAAAGCGGATCATTCCAATCCTGCTTGGCGATCAGAGCATCTCGTTTTTGAAGGTAAGCTTCATCAGTCACAGGAAAATTTGTCGTGACAAGATCTAATTCTTCAACTTCGCCGTCGAGCTTTGACAGCACAGCATCTGCCAGCATCTTTGTCCTGGAGCCGCGCCTTGCGCATGCGTTAACGAATAATATCATGTTCAGTTATCCCCCTTGCCGATTCGGATCAGCACTCTTTGAAGAATTCTATCTGCTCTCCCAAAGGACCGAAGCAGAAAGCCATCCTGGCGTGGAATTCAGGATCAGACTTTATAACTATATCCTTCGGCTCGATAAAGACTTCGTAGCCTGCTTCCTTAACTTTATATACAATCTCTTCAACATCATTTGTTGCAAAAGCTATATGGCGAATTGCACCCAGTGATCTAACACCCTCACCGTTATTGAATATCTCAAGCGCACAATTGCCGCAGCCGATCATGATGCCCTCCGGCCATTCCCTTATAACATCCAGACCGAGCAGGTTGATATAAAAATCCTTTGCCCGCTCAAATTCCTCAGCCGTACCGCACTTCATCGATATGTGATGTAATCCCGTGATCAAGTCTTCCCACCTTCTTCTGCACCAATTGATAAACCGGGTCAATCCCCATCAATGTAGATTATAACATCAGTTGCCGCCGACAGTGCCCATATCTGACTTACTCACAAAGCAAATACCGCCATGCGCTGCAAGTTCCGCAAATCCAATAGAGAACAATGAAATAGTCCCGCATTTTCCGCAGGCGTTCACGCCGAGGACCTTTGCGGGACTATTCATTGTTCTTGGTGGAGACGGGGAGGATCGAACTCCTGACCTCTGCAATGCGAATGCAACGCTCTCCCAGCTGAGCTACGCCCCCAAGTGCATACTGATTTTATCACAAAAACAGAACGATATTACTCTTTTCGAAGAAAAATATAGCCATTCATAAAGAATTGTAGTACGATTTCTTACGGAAGCTTAGCTCAGCGGGAGAGCATTCCCTTCACAGGGGAGGGGTCGCGGGTTCAAACCCCGCAGTTTCCACCAGATCTAACGACAAAACCCCGCACCGAACCGTGCGGGGTTTTGTTCTACAACCAAAGGAGGAACCATTTATGGCAATCAGAATAGGTATTATCGGCTACGGCAATCTTGCAAAAGGCGTGGAGAGCGAGATCCGCAAGAACCCCGACATGAAGCTCTGCGGAATCTTCACAAGACGTGATCCTGCGCAGGTTACGACAAAGACTCCGGATGTCCCCGTCTATCACTCAGACAAGATACCCGAGATGAAGGATGACTTCGACTGCATGATCATCTGCGGCGGTTCTGCTACTGACCTTCCCAAGATGACCAAAGAGTATGCAAAGTATTTTAATGTCATCGACAGTTTCGATACTCACGCAAATATCCCCGAGCATTTTGCTGCAGTCAACGAGTCAGCATTAGGCGCGAACAAGGTTGCAGTCATATCCTGCGGCTGGGATCCCGGCATGTTTTCCCTTAACAGGCTCTATGCCAACGCCATCCTGACAGACGGTGAAGATTACACATTCTGGGGCAAGGGCGTGTCTCAGGGTCACTCAGACGCTATAAGACGCGTTCCCGGAGTTAAGAACGGCAAACAGTACACTATCCCGATCAAGGAAGCCCTCGATGCCGTAAGGTCCGGTTCCGCTCCCGAACTTACCGCACGCGACAAGCATCTCCGCGAATGCTTTGTCGTTCCCGAAGAAGGCGCAGACCTTGCCAGGATCGAGAAAGAGATCTGCGAGATGCCCAACTACTTTGCAGACTACAACACGATAGTCCACTTCATCGATGAAGAAGAATTCGCAAGAGATCACTCCAAGATGAACCACGGCGGATTCGTTATCCGCACCGGCAGGACCGGATTCGACAACGAGAATAAGCATGTTATCGAATATTCTTTGAAGCTCGACTCCAACCCCGAGTTCACCGCATCCGTCCTCCTCTGCTACGCAAGAGCTGCGGTAAGGCTCGAACAGAAAGGCGACTTCGGATGCAAGACGGTTTTCGATATCGCTCCGGCACTCCTGTCACCTCTGTCCGGAGATGAACTGAGAGCTCACCTGCTGTAATATCTGAACGCATATCAAAAAGGCAGTCTCATTGAGTGATGAGACTGCCTTTTTGACTAAATAGTCTTTTTTCGTTGAAAAAGTCTAAATTTATAGCACATATTTAGACTAAACGCTTTTCCAAAATGTGTTTAGTCTAAATATCAGCTGATTGAAAAGATAAATTTAGACTAAAGCCTATATTTCTTGCTGTTTAGTCGAAAATATCGATGTTTTTTTCGACTAAATGCTAAATAATAACGGTTTAGTCAAAACTGAGATATATCTTGTCCCGGGCCCGAAAAAGGATGCCCCGGAAAGAACTGTTTCCGAGGCATCCGATGATTATCGTAATGTTATCCTGATCAGAGATTGTCGACTACGAATCCCGAGCCGGTTGCTCCGTTATAGAGACCGCAGGATGTCAGTTCGGAAGGAATCTCCTTATGGTTGAAATGCCAGTTGGTCCACTGTAAGAAACTCTCGTCAAGGTCAGCTGTCTTCTCGCCGGGAAGGTAGATCTCGATAACTGATCCCTTATCGAAAGAATAGAACTGTGTGGCAACGAGTCTCATGATGTAATCTTCTGAAGAATCTTCAAAATCAATGGTGCCGGGAGCCACGTCATATTCCATGGACTCTACTCTTACGAGATATCTTGTCTCGGAAACCTTGACTGCCTGACTGAACTTGCCCTTACCCGAACAGTAGTAGGATGTGCCGTCGTACCCTTTTCCGCTTTCGCCGGCATTGGCATCGTGATAGTTGAACGTAAATGTTCCGTCACTATTGACCGTTACGCTCTGACCCCATGCGCCTGCGCCGGAACTCATGTTATAAGTTGCGGATGTCTTGCCGAAAAATTCGGAATCGTCCTGAAGCGCACCGGAAGCTGCAAGCTGCCTGTATTCATTCTCCTTGCTGACAGTCCAGAGGATCGAATCGTAGGTCTGTCCCAGGATCGACTGGCCGTTGGCAAGATAGAGCTTCGTGAAGCCGTCGTCCAAAGGCATATTGAAGAAGATTATAGACTCAGCGCCTGCCTCGAACTCCTCGGTGAGCTGCTCGAATCCTGCCTTATCGATCGTATCTTCCTTATTGAAGTAGTGGTAGATCTCTTTATATTCCTCTTCGTCTATCTCGGTGTAGTTGCCGAAGTAGTCGCCCGGAACAAAGGCACTGCCGTTCCAGACATAAGCCGTGAAATGCTCGCTGGATGTCTCGTCGAACCTGCCTTCGTAGATCCTAAGTTCGCCGGGGGTCTTCGACCTGGTAATGACATAGCTCGAATAACCACCTGCAAATATATCAAGGCTGTCGAGGGTCAGGACAGGCTTTACGCTGCCGTCGACATAGCTTAAGACTACCAGAGCATAAGTAAACTCGTTATCGTACTGATGTATGCAGAAAAGTTCAGGGATATCGTCGCCGGTCACATCAATGAGTGCTGCCTGCTTGGCGGGCTCACTCGAGCTGTAGGTATTCCAGCCCTTGCCCTCAACATAGTAGCAACTGTCGACATCCTTATATTCCTTGAAAGCTTTCTCGTTGTCCTTAAGGTACTTCAGGTATCCTTCATACAGGACAGCCTGATCAACAGCGGGAACAGCTGTAGTTGCCTGTGTCTCATCTTCGGCGGTTGCCGCAGTTTCCGTCTCTGTCTCGGATGTTTCTTCCGGAGGTTCGAGCCTGCCGTCTTCCGTATATTCGGTATCGGAAGGTTCTGTCGCGCGGGTTGTCTCCTGATCATCAGATGTGACATAAGTAACATCCGGTTCTGTCCTATCCTTCGGCTTATTCTGATTCATAAAAGTTCTTGCCGCGAACAGGGCTGCGATCAGAGCAGCGGTGGTGCTTAAAAGAACCGCGCCGATGACGACAAAGGGTATCCATGCCTTAGACTTCTTCTTGGGAGGCTGGACCTGTGCCTGGACCTGAGGTGCAGGCTGCGGCGCTTGGGGCGCTCTAGGAGGCACAGGTGCCGCAGGTGCAGCCGGAACTGCAGGAGCTGCAGGAGTCTCAGGTGCCGCAGAGGGCGCCGTGGGCTCGGGTGCTGCAGGAGCCGCTGTTACAGGCTCTCCGCACTTGATACAAAACTTATCGCCTTCGTTTATCGGGCTTCCGCATTTGATACAAAACATAGTTTTAGGTCCTTTCGGTTATTACTGATCCTTATGCGATAATTATGCGTCGCGAAAAGGGATTATTCCATAACAAGTATTTTACATCTTCGAGCGGGTGGTTTTTATCCTTCAGTATCGGCTTTGGGCTCTTCGGCATCTCCTTCTTCAGGAGTTTCCTCTTCAGGAGGCAGGAATACTCTTACCCAGGCGATGCGGTTCCCCTGGATGCGGGCAACGCGGATCCTTACTCCGTCGGCCGTCTCGACTGCGTCTCCGACTTTGGGAAGACGGCCTGCAGTATGGTCTATCACGATACCGCCTATGGAATCGAAGTCTTCGCTTGTAAGCTCCGTTCCCAGTTCATCGTTAACGTCTGCGAGGCTGCAGCTTCCGTCTATGAGATAATCGCCTTCTCCGAGCTTACGGATAGGTGTATCCTTCGGGGAATCGTATTCGTCGTTGATCTCCCCTACCAGTTCCTCCATAAGGTCCTCCATAGTGATCATACCCTCGGTGGTCCCGTACTCATTAAGTACTATCGCGATCGGGGCTGACGCTATGAGCATCTCTTTGAGGAGCTGGGAGGTCTTCTTGTATTCATGTGTATACATAACTTCACGGATAAGGCTCTTCATGTTGAAAGATTCCGGATCATCCAGGAACAGCAGGTCCTTCACATTCATCACGCCGATTATCGTGTCAGTATCTCCCTCATATACCGGGATCCTGGTATACATATTGTTCTTTACTATCTTCATTACATCGTCGTATGCCGCGTCAACGGGAAGCGCCACCATATTGAGCCTGGGGACCATTATGTCCTTGGCCACGGCATCCGAGAAATCAAATGTGTTGCGGATTATCTCATGCTCGCTTCCGTCGATGACACCCTCCTTGCGGCTCTCGTCAACGTAGCCGAGAAGATCCCGCTGGGTAATGGCGGGCATCTTGGCATCAGGGTCGGTCTTCATGAGCTTTAAGATCCCGCCGGCAATGAAGTTGATGACGATGACCACGGGTGTCAGGATTATCATGAGGATATTGATGACCGGAGCATATGCTTTGGCGAACTTATCGGCATTGACCGAGACAGATGTTTTCGGGACTATCTCACCGAAGATCAGGACCACGAAGGTCAGGACGCCCGTCATAATGCCTACCGCCCAGTTGCCGAGCACATCAGTTGCCCAAAGAGTCGCGATTGCGGAAGCTCCGATATTTACTATGTTGTTCCCGATCAGGACTGTTGACAGCATCTTGGGATAATGATCCAGGATCTTGCAGACAAGAGCCGCTTTCTTGTCACCGTCTTCAGCCAGCGACTTGAGGCGCATCCTGTTGGCCATGCTGTAGGCCGTCTCGGCGGACGAGAAGAAAGATGATATCACGATAAGCAGTATCAGTGATACGAGCCTTACTATATTGACAGGAGCCGTAAACGCCGCAATGTCGAGAATGATACTCATAGTGTCAGTTAAGCGTTGCCCTCACTCGTGCCGCCGATGAACTTGTCATATTTAAAAAGGAATGTCACCATCTGACGTCTGAGGCACTCGCCTTCGGGCTTGAATGTGCCGTCCTCGTAACCAGCGAGGATATTCTTCTCCGATGCCCAGATAACGGGCTTACAGTAGTATGCGGTATCTTTGACATCCTTAAACTTCACTTCCGTTCCGGAAGGCTCGGGAGATCCTGCGAATCTCCAAAGGAACGTAACTGCGTGGCGCCTGAGGCACGTAACGTTCGGCTTGAACGTGCCGTCGTTATAGCCTGTGGTGATACCCTGCTCACATGCCCACAGAACCGGCTTGAAGTAGTACTTGCCGGATACGACGTCACTGAACTTGCTTTCCTTGGAATCAGGCTCAGGGCATCCTGCAAGACGCCAGATGAATGTAACCATTTGAGCCCTGGTGCAGTTGTTGGCAGGTTTAAACAGTGTCTGGTCGTTGTAGCCTTTTACGACACCTTTGCTCGTGAGTTCATAAGTGGGCTCATACCAGAAATCGTTCTTATCCGTTACATCCTTATAAAGGACCGTAACCGTACATGTATCGCTCTTCCCGTCATCAGTGGTTACGGTTATAACCGCATATCCTGCCTTGAGACCCGACACAATGCCGTTTGAGGTTACAGTTGCGACGGAAGGATCTGATGAAGTCCAGGTTACATGCATTCCCGCAGGGGATGTTGTCGCCTTAAGGAGCGGCAGTTTCTTCTTGCATACAACCACTGCCTTCTGATAGTTGATCCATACGGCCGTCTGACTTGTGGGCTCACCTGTATCAATGTCGCTCGGATCTGTTACCACAGTCGTCGGAACGGAATCCGTAGGATCCGTAGAAGACGGTTCGGAAGATTCTGAAGGTTCGGTAACCGTGGTCGAACCCGTAGGCTCGGTTACGGTCGTATTGCCGGTCTCATCTGCGAAAACCCCTCCGCACATAAGGCCTGCGGTGCACATGGCGATCGCCGCGATAGAAATGAGTTTAGTTCTTATCATGTTTTTCCCTCTCCTGATAAAACTGTTTTTGAACATACACAATTATACATTATTGATGCGGAAATTAATAAATTCAGTTGATCAAAGATTGCCCGGACGGCTGCCGTGAGTCTCTTCCGTCATAGCTATGGTTCTCAGATAATCGCCTGCATCGTCAAGCTCCTCATCGATATCGGATCCGACATCGACTACCAGCGGCTTCTTCCTGAAGAAGATATCATAGATGACCGGAACAACATAAAGTGTCATGAGGGTCGCGTACATAAGACCGCCGGCGATAACGATCGCCATTCCGGAACCGAGCTGGGATGCCATACCGGATCCGAAGATCAGCTGGGACATCGCGAGGATCGTGGTAAGGGCGGTCATAAGGATCGGACGCATACGGGTCTTGCCGGTTGCAACAAGTGCCTCTCTTCTCTCGAGTCCTCCGATACGGAGCTGGTTCGCGTAATCCACGAAAACGATACCGTTGTTAACGACGGTACCCATGAGAATGACAAAGCCCAGAAGGCTCAGCATGGACAATTGCTGTCCCGAGATCATGAGTCCGAACATACCGCCTGTGAAAGCCAGCGGGATAGTGAACAGGATGATGAACGGCGACAGGAAGCTCTGGAACTGGGCAACCATTATCAGATAGATGAACAGGAGCGCCAGTGCGGCAAGTTCCACCATCTGGATAACCATCTCCCTGACTTCTGCGGATTCACCTTCCAGCTTTACGGAATATCCTGTATCCATACCGCGGTTATATTCATCGATAACAGGCTGAAGTTCCCTGGCAATAAGTGTCAGGTTATAACCTTCCTCGGCCTGGGCTGTTACGGTTATGTATTTGGTAAGGTTCTCGTGAGAGATAGATACCGGGGACTTGGTCTCCTCGATAACGGCATAGTCTCCGATCTTGTGGACCACTTCCTCTTCTTCGTTATCTTCGGTATCGTCCTTATCCTCAGACTCTTCCTTATCTTCGTCGTCCTTCTTGTCGTCATCATCGCCGAATCCGAACATCGCGGCCATATCGGACATATCGGATGATCCGGAATCCATATCGAACCCGGAATCGGTGGAGCCTGACATCATGTCTGCCATATCTCCCATTCCGGAAGATGACGAAGTCATGCTGCTTTCGAGTTCGATATCAAGAAGGTTTTCGACTGTCAGGGGATCTGTCTCATCCTTGATGGTAACCGTCATATCCAGTCCGTCCGCGGTAATGGTCGTGGACTTCACGGAAGTATTCATCTTGGACAGGATCGCCGCATAGATCTGAGCTGTGGTAAATCCGTCAGCCATCGCTTTGTCGCGGTCGATTACAAGATGCAGTGTCGGTTCTCCCTCTTCACTGCCGTCCGACACCTCGGTCAGGCCTTCGGTCTTTCTTAAGATATCCGCAACTTCCTTACCGTATTCGTAGAGTTTGTCGGTATCCTTGCCGTATATCTTGATGGACATTCCCGAACCGCCCATGAGCATGGACATATCAGCCATACTGTTAGTGGATACGGAAACTTCTGCTTTGTCGGAGGCTACGGACTTTTCGATCTCAGATGTAATCCGCTGAAGTTCCGCTTTGGGCAGATTCTCATCGACAAGAGCGTTGCCGGTATATGTTCCGTAGGAAGAAGATCCGGTGGAAGCTGATGTAAAGAAGCTCAGGGTCGAACCGCGGTCCATGATGCCCAGTTCCCTTACGCCGTCAACACTCATGATGTGACTGATAACATTATCAGCTTCTTCGTAGGACTCTTTGCGGGTCATCTCCTCTGGAGTCTTGATGGTGATCTCGATCTCGTTAGATGCGATCTCAGGCAGGTATATGATACCCATGTTGATGACAGACCATATCGATATGCCCAGGAGGACAACTGCAAGAACGAGAGGCACTACCTTGAACCTTAAGCACCACCTCAGGCTCTTGCCGTAACCTTCGATGACCTTATCGAACAACGGATGTTTCTTGGGTTTTGTATTCTTCATGAGAGTTGAACATGAAGCAGGAACAACGGTAAGCGCTATGACAAGGGATGAAGTAAGACAGTAGCCGATGGACAGTGCCAGCGGGAAGAGCAATGTGCGGACCATTCCGCTTGCAAAGACTGCGGGAAGGAATACGCAGACCGTTGTAAGAGTCGATGCGATTATGGAACCTCTCATCTGCTTGGCACCCTGGACGGCAGCCCTCGCAGGCTGCATGCCCTTGTTGACCAGCCTGAATATATTCTCCATAACGACGACGGAGTTATCCACCAGCATTCCTATGCCCAAGGATAATCCCGACAGTGTCATCATGTTGAGTTCAAGACCTGTGAAGTACATGAGCACCAGTGCAAGCAGGAGCGACATCGGAATGGATATCGCGACGACTATCGTAGGCTTAACGTCCTTGAGGACCAGCGCGAGAATAATGATAGCGAGAGCCGCACCGATAGCTATTGATACGAAGATGTTGTTTACGATCATGGTGATGTAATCGCCCTGATCCATAAGAGGAACGAAGTGTGTCCCCGGGTACAGGTCTTCCAGTTCCTTTATGGCCTTCTGGCAGTTCTTGGATACATCATTGGTACCCGAAGCGGAAGACTTGAATATCGACAGGATGATGGATTCGGAACCGTTAAGCTTGGTATATGTATCATCGGCATTATCGATCACGACGATGTCGGCAATATCTTCGAGCCTGATGGTTCCTAATATCTCGTTATCCAGGAGGAGAGTATTGGCTATCTCGCTGTCGCTTTCAAAAGAATCACCTACGGTAAGAAGCCACGTATTGTCATCCTTGTCGTCTATATATCCTGCAGGCATCGAGAAGTTCTGGGCATAAACGAGACCTGACAGGGTAGCCACAGACAGGAGCGAATCAACATTCGCGTTGTCGAGGGCTGTTTTCTTTGCTTTATCGTATTGTGCCTTAGCCTGATCCAGCTGTGTCTGAGCAGCCATGAGCCCGTATGTCGCCGAGGAATAACCTACAGCCGCATCCAGCTGTCCCTGTGTAAGGCCGGACATCGCAGTCTGAAGACCTGATATGATCTTCGGGATGGAATCGATAAGGGAATCGACGGAACCGATCTTATCGGCAGCACCGCCAACAACGCCGGAAAGCGTCCCTGCGGGATCCGCCCTCTTGATGTCATCGAGAAGATCCGATGCAGCCAGGAGCGCCTGCTTGATCTTGGCAGTGCTGGATGCGAGGTCCGCAACAGAAGATGTATCGATATCCTTGGATCCGTCTTCTAAGAGCTTGATTATGGCATCTATCCTGGCAGACAATGTTGCGGCATCGTAAGGGATCGTCGCATTGGAAAGATCAGATACCGCGTCTTCATATTTCTTCTGGGCTTTCCTGACCTGATCCGATGCCTCATCATACTTGATCTGGGCATCGAGAAGGTCGGCCTGTGCCTGACCTGCCGCTTGCAGGAGCTTGGAATAAGCATCGGCATCATCGCCGTTGAAAGACTGCAGGTCATCTGCCAGCTTGTCATATGCCTTCTTGGCAGCATCCACATTGGCCTTCATATTAGCCTGTTTTGTCATGGCGGCATCCAGGTCGGATGCTGCCTTATCAGCTCTGTCCTTAAGGTTGCCGAGGCCCTGATCCTGAGGATCCTTAAGATCCTTAAGGCCGTCTTGTACCTTACGCAGGGTCTTTACGACCTTGGCTGTGCCATCCTTGATCCCTTTGCCCATATCGCCGACATTGCCGCCGAGCTTCGAGAACAGAGCCTTTGAGACAGTATCACCGAACTTGGACTGGGAATCCTTGATCTTGTCCTGGGCTTCGTCTAACTGCTTCTGGGCATCGTCCAGTTTATCCGAGGCCTCTTTGAGCTTGGAATCAGTCTCCTTTAGGATTTTGTCATTGAGGTCGTCGACCTTCTTCTTGTTAAGGGATACGACAACGCTCTTCTCGACAAGGCCGATGGTCGATACGGAAGCTACGCCTTCCTGTCTGGAGATATAAGGGATAACATCGTTCTTGGTAAAATCGGAGATCTGGTAGATATCATATCCTTCACGCTCGACCGCGACATACATGGTCGCGACCATGTCCATGCTGATCTCCATTATCGTGGGAGTTCCGACTTCGTCGGGAAGAGAATCCTTCAGCTGATTGAGCTGTCCGGACACCTTTACCATCGCGGAATCCAGATCAGTATTGTCTTCGAACTCCATCTGGACCATGCAGTAGTTGGAATTGGATGCCGAAGTAACGTTCACGACACCGGATATGGTTCCCAGAGCATTTTCCATAGGGATCGTTACCTGGCTTTCCACTTTCTGAGGGTCTGCTCCGGGGTATGTTGCGATAACGATCATGTAAGGGAGGCTTATCTCAGGGAGAAGATCCATCTTGAGCTTCCACAGCGATACTGCGCCGAGAGCGATGATCGCGATCACGGCTACAAGCACGGTAAAAGGCTTTTTGACGCTGAATTTCTCCAAAGTTCTGTCCCCTCTTAATTAATTATATTTTTCCACGGTATAACTTTGAGGCAAAACCCCTGTTTATTCAAGTGACATTTTGGAAAATAATTAATAACAAACTGTTATCTGTAATTGTCTAAATTAAATATAAATACAGGCGTTGAACAAATATCGAAAAGTTTTCGGACAAAAAACGGTCAGCCGAACTGGAAATGCTGATAATCCTTGGGCGAAGACCAGGAACCGCCCCAAGTCCAACCGTAATCCCGGAAGAGCTTATACGCGCTGTCTTTCTTGGTAATGACATGCGGGGTATCGGAAGACCTGTTCTCGACATAATCGGCCGCATTGTCGTGGGAGAACTTAGGCTTACCGTCCTTATACGTAACATAGGGATTCTGCTGGGGATTGATATCTATGGCAAGGCCAAGCGCGTGCTTCGAAAGGTTCCCGGAATCTGATGCCGACCTGTAGCAGAAAGCAGACGTATTATTGGCATCTATGGAAGCAGAATCCGACTTCGAGCCGCTGCCTGCCCAGAAGTTATCTATCAGATACATGGAATAGATCTGGTATTTCTTTTTGCATAATGACTTGAATATCTCCAGCACGTCTCCTGCAACGCTCTTGTTCACTATCATCTCACCGACCTGGTATTCCCCGTTAAAGTTCACGTGGAGCATCTTGAGATACCGAAGATCCGACAGACTGATATTGTCATTCTTCCTGTAGGACTTTCCGTTGATCCGCTCGAACACAGCGCCGTCCTTCGATATCTTGTGGGATGTAAAATACTTGCCGAGATCTGATGTATCGATCTTCTCGGAAGAGATGACCTTGCCTGCCGGAAGATCCGATATAGAATCCAGTGTCCCGGACTTGGCAGGGGCTTTGGTCGTTGTAGTCTGTTCCGCAGTCGTCCCGGTCGTTGTCTGTTCAGTTGCAGTGGTCTCAGCCGCAGTGGTATCCTGCACACTCTCATCTGTCTTATCAGATACCGTTGCCGTTGTGCTGTCGGACAGAACCTCGTCAGAAACCTTCACTTCTTCAGTGTTCGAAACCGCGGTCATATCGGGATCTGCAAGGCTTGCGGAAGGCTTTGTTTGTATAGTAGTGGTTGCAGCGGATGTTACTTCGGCTGAACTTTCTGCGGAAACCTCAGGATCTTTTGCGAAAGCATCTGCCTCATTGGTGTAATACCAGACCGTAAGGGCCCCCGCAGCCACCATGACAATACCCGCAACAGCGCCTGTTACGGCCATGATGCGGTTACGTCTCATTTTCCTGATGGTTGCCTGACTCTTCTTCACTTTAAGACGATCTTCCCCTTATAACGTGATCATAGAGATTATACTACTGATCAGGGCGCAGATTGCCGATGTCACGAGAATGTCAGAAAGCTATCATACCTGTCTCACGCATGCAAAGATAAACAACATACGCAATATAGATTAATACCATAAATGCGCCTTCTGCACGGTTGATGCGCTTGCCGGTCAGAGCAAAAACATACACAAGAGCCGCAACGGCCAGACAGAAGATTCCGTCTGCCACATTGATCTTCTCGATAGTAAGCGGAGATATTGTCGCGCTCATGCCGAGCACGAACAGGATATTGAAAATATTTGAACCAAGAATGTTGCCGATAGCTATGTCAGACTCTCCTTTGCGGTGCGCGACAACGGATGTTGCAAGTTCCGGAAGGGACGTTCCGAGTGCCACGACCGTAAGACCGATGATCGTATCGGATATTCCGAGCTTTGCCGCAAAGAACGAACATGAAGTAACTATGCCCTTGGAACTCAGGGTAATTGCCGCAATGGAGGCGATTATTATCAGGATCCTTACGATTATCCTGCCGGGTGTGACTTTCTTGTCAGGCTTATCAGAAGACCCCTCCGATGAAGCTTCCGGGGGATTCTTCCTGCTGCGGACTATAAGATAAACGCAGTAAGATACGATAAGCACCAGAAGGATTATACCTTCGGGACGTGACACGTAGAGATCGAACCCGAATACAACCAGCAAAACACTGGCGATAAGCGTTATGGGGAAATCGAAGCGGAGAGCATCTTTTTCGACCATTACGGCCCCCAGGAAAGTGGATATTCCGACTATCATCAGGATGTTGAAGATATTGGATCCCACAACGTTCGAATAGGACAGCTGGTTCGCTTTGGAGAGAGCCGATACTATGGATACTCCGGCCTCGGGACAGGATGTTCCGAAGGCTACGACCGTAAGGCCGATAACAAGTGTGGGAATACCGGCAGCGCGGGCTATATAGGATGCGGCATCAACAAGGAAATCCGCGCCCTTGATGAGCACTGCAAAACACACGATAAGGAGTACTGCGTAAAGGACGTATTCCAAATCATTCCTCCTCGAGTTTGAGAACGCTCATAAAGGCTTCCTGCGGAACCTCCACGGAACCTACCTGACGCATCCTCTTCTTTCCTTCTTTCTGCTTTTCGAGGAGCTTCTTCTTACGGGAGATATCACCGCCGTAACACTTGGCGGTAACGTCCTTACGGAATGCGCGGATAGTCTCGCGGGCGATTATCTTGCCGCCTATTGCAGCCTGAACGGGAACTTCGAACTGCTGCCTCGGTATATTTTCCTTAAGTTTCTCGCACATGCGGCGGCCCCTTGCATAAGCCTTGTCCTGATGAACGATAAACGACAGGGCATCCACGATATCGCCGTTCAAGAGGATATCGAGCTTGACCAGCTTGGATCTCTCATATCCGTCAGGTTCATAATCCAACGACGCGTATCCCTTGGTCCTGGATTTCAGCGCATCGAAAAAGTCATAAATTATCTCGTTGAGGGGCATCCTGTATGTCAGCATGACCCTGTTGGAATCAAGATACTTCATGTCGGAGTATTCGCCTCTTCTGTCCTGGCAGAGTTCCATAATGTTGCCCACATAGTCCTTGGGCAGCATGATCGATGCCTTGACCATGGGTTCTTCCATATAGTCGATCATAGCGACATCCGGCATGTTCGTAGGGTTATCGCAGTTCTTTACGGTACCATCCGACAAGTGGACTTTATAGATAACGGAAGGAGCTGTACTTATAAGATCGAGATTGAACTCGCGCTCAAGTCTCTCCTGAACAACTTCGTAGTGCAGAAGACCCAGGAATCCGCACCTGAACCCGAATCCCAGAGCTGCGGAAGTCTCCGCCTCGAATGAGAGCGCAGCGTCATTAAGACGGAGCTTCTCCAATGCATCACGAAGATCTCCGTACTTGGCTCCGTCAACCGGATACAGACCGCAGAATACCATCTGCTGAATGCCCTTATAACCGATGAGAGGTTCTTCAGCAGGAGAATCTGCCAAAGTTACCGTATCTCCGGGTGCCGTATCCCGCACATTCTTGATGGATGCGCAGATATATCCGACCTCGCCGGTGTCGAGCATGTCGGACGGTACCAGTTCTCCCGGATGGAAATATCCGAGTTCCGTAACGACAAACTCTTTGCCGGTATGCATCATGCGGATCTTATCGCCTGTCTTAACGGATCCTTCAGCAATGCGGCAGCTTACGATAACACCCTTGTAAGAATCATACTTCGAGTCGAAGATCAGAGCGCGCAGGGGCTTATCGTGTTCACCGTCGGGCGCGGGAAGATATTCAACGATCTTTTCCAGTACTTCGTCTATTCCTATATCCGCCTTAGCGGAGATCAGAGGAGCATAGGATGCATCGATACCGATATCGTCTTCTATCTCGCGGCGGACTTCCTCGGGACGCGCAGAAGGCAGGTCGATCTTATTGATGACCGGCAACACCTCCAGGTCCGCATCTACCGCAAGATACACATTCGCCAGAGTCTGGGCCTCCACGCCCTGCGACGCGTCCACGACGAGCACTGCGCCGTCGCACGCTGCAAGGGATCTTGATACTTCATAGTTGAAGTCGACATGGCCGGGAGTGTCGATAAGGTTGAGCATGTAGGTCTTGCCGTCTTTGGCGGTATATGCCATACGGGTCGCCTGCGACTTGATGGTTATGCCGCGCTCGCGCTCGATGTCCATGTTATCCAAGATCTGTGACTGCATCTCGCGCTTCTCTTTAACACCGGTATGTTCGATCAGGCGGTCAGCCAGAGTCGATTTACCGTGATCGATGTGGGCGATGATGCAGAAATTTCTTATAAGTTCCTGTTGTTCTTTGCTCATTGTTATGTCCTGATTATCAGAATATTCTCATCTGGTTGAAAGGATAGATACGGATCAATGCCTTACCCTTGATCCTGCTGTACTTAAACGGTCCCAGAAGTCTGGAATCGTTACTTACGGGGCGGTTGTCACCCAGGCAGAAGTATTCGTCTTCACCCAGGGTTATGTTGTCATATCCCTTCTCTATTCCGGAATCCATGACATATGTGGTGATCCCTTCATCCAGATAAGGTTCTTCAAGGATATAGAAATCATTGGAATCCTTGGGTTTGATATACACCTGGCCGTCCTCGATCTTGACGGTCTCTCCGGGAAGGCCTACGACTCTCTTTATGAGATACTCACTGTGGTAATAACCTTCCATCCCCTCACCGTCCAATATGACAATGTCGCCTCTGTCAAAGAGGTGAAAATACGTGCATATCTTCTGCGTGAAGATAACATCACCGGAATGAAGCGTCGACACCATGGAATCACCGGTAACGTTATCACGCTGGACAACGAACACAACAAGGAGCACGCCGGCGATGATGCCTATGCAGATGGTCTTGACCCAGTCTAAGACTTCGTTAAAGACCTTCTTTTTCTTTGCGTCCTCTTCACTGATCTGTTCGGCTTCGGCATTCTCTTCTTCACCGGCGACAGGATCTTCTGTGTTTTCTTCGACCACAGTCTCCTCAGAAGATACGGTCTCCGTCACATCAGCTGCGGCAGTGCTTTCCATGCCGGACCGGATCTTCGTAAATTCACTTTGCTTTTTCAAATCTAATCCCTCCTTAGGAAGCGGATCCTTCCTCTTCCTCTGTTTTTTCTGCAACGCAGGTTTTTATTGAAAGCTCTTCAAGCTGCTTTTCGGATACATATCCGGGAGCATCCATCATGACATCCTGGGCATTCTTGTTCATAGGGAAAGGAATGACCTCACGGATCGTCTCCTCGCCTGACAGGAGCATAACCATACGGTCAACTCCGGGAGCGATACCTGCATGCGGCGGAGCGCCGTAGCAGAATGCGTTATACATGGCGGGGAATTTCTTCTTAACGTCTTCCTCACCGAGCCTTACGAGCTCGAATGCCTTGATCATTATCTCGGGGTCGTGGTTACGGACAGCACCCGAAGAGAGCTCGATTCCGTTAACTACGAGGTCATACTGGTCAGCCATGATAGAGAGAGGATCGATCTCTCCTTTTTCTGCCTTGAGAAGAACATCAAGTCCGCCTGAAGGCATGGAGAAAGGATTGTGACAGAACTCAAGTTCGCCTGACTCCTCACCGATCTCATACATGGGGAAATCTACTATCCAGCAGAATGCATACTGCTCCTTATCCATATGGCCGGGAACGGCTGCGCCGAATGTCTTAACGAGGACGCCTGCCATCTTCTGGGCATCGCCCTTTGTTCCTGCAGAAAGGACTACAAGAGTATCAGGCTTCAAGCCGAGCTTGGCAACGACTTCGTCTTTCCTGGGGACTACGAACTTGGATATGCCTCCGACGATCTCGCCGTTCTCATCCATCCTGAACCAGTAGCCCTGCTTGCCTGACTGGATCGAAGCCTCGTTCATTGTCTTGTCGATGAACTTGCGGCTCTCGTGGAAATCCGAGATGACGACAGCCTTGATCTCGCCCTCTGCAAAAGGAGCAAACTCCTCTGTGCGGAGAAGGTCTGTTACATCAGTTACCGTCAGATCGATACGAAGATCCGGCTTATCGGTGCCGTACTTCTCCATTGCTTCGCGGTAAGGAATACGCATGAAAGGAGATCCTGACGCACGGTCGTACTTACCGTATTTCGCGAAAACGGGAGGCAGGACATCTTCAATGATCTCGAAGACATCGTCCTGGCTTGCAAAAGCCATCTCCATGTCGAGCTGATAGAACTCACCGGGACACCTGTCGCCTCTTGCGTCCTCATCTCTAAAGCAGGGTGCGATCTGGAAATATCTGTCGATGCCGGACACCATCAGGAGCTGCTTGAACTGCTGGGGTGCCTGGGGCAGTGCGTAGAACTTGCCGGGGTGCTTTCTTGCAGGAACAAGATAGTCTCTTGCGCCCTCAGGAGAAGATACCGTAAGGATAGGCGTCGTGATCTCCATGAAGTCATGAGCGATCATGGCATTGCGGAGCACTGCGATGACGTTGCTCCTCAAGATCAGGTTCTTCTTGACCTCAGGGTTACGGATATCAAGATATCTGTACTTGAGTCTTGCAGCCTCGTCTGCCTCTCTGCTGTGGTTTACCTCGAAAGGCAGTTCATTGTAGCGGCAGCGTCCGAGGACGGTGATCTGCTCGGGAACGACTTCGATGTCACCCGTAGGAAGCTTGGGGTTCTTGGAACTTCTCTCTCTTACAGTTCCGATTACCGTAATCGTGGATTCCTTGTTGATGGCCTTAACGGTCTTCATCATCTCGGCATCTTCAACAACGATCTGTGTCGTGCCGTAGAAATCACGGATTACAACGAATCCCAGTTCCGCACCGACTTCACGGAAATTCTCAAGCCAGCCTGAAAGCTGAACTTTCTTACCCGCATCAGTGATCCTCAGTTCTCCACATGTATGTGTACGTGACTGCATATATTACCTCCAGCAAAATGCTAATTTATTATCGTTTATTTCCCCTCGAGGAAGGTCTTAAGATCATCGATCTTAACTTCGGTCTCCTGCCCGTCTTCCATGCACTTGACCTTGACGGTACCCGAAGCCAGCTCATCATCGCCAAGGACTACCATGTAAGGAATGCCAGCCTTGCCCGCATACTTCATCTGCGCGCGGAAGCTCCTTCCTGCGACGTCCTGCTCACATCCGATGCCGGCGAGCCTCAGATCATAGCAGATCCTGGAAGCAGCCTTCCTGCCCTCATCGGACATGGCAGCGAAGTAGACCTTCACATAATCGGGCTTTCCCAGATCTATTCCCTGAGCGTCGGCTTCGAGAAGGAATCTCTCGACACCCATGGCAAATCCGATACCGCAGGTTGCGGCACCGCCTAATTCCTCCACAAGGCCGTCATATCTTCCGCCTCCGCAGATCGTACCCTGGGAGCCTACGTTCTCGGACACGAACTCGAATACAGTTCTTGTATAGTAATCCAGACCTCTTACGATGTTAGGGTCTATCTCATACTTGATACCCAGATCATCCAGCTGAGCTTTGAGCCCTTCAAAGTGCGCGCGGCAATCATCACACAGGTGATCGATAAGCCTGGGAGCATTCTGCACGACTTCCTTGGGACCGTCGATCTTACAGTCGATCATACGCAGAGGATTGCGGTCGATCCTGGCCTGACAGTCCTCGCACATAGTCGCGATATGGGGTCTGAAGTAATCCTTGAGCATCTCGTTATAAGCTTTGCGGCAGCCGGGACACCCGATGGAATTGATGCATAGCTTGATATTATTGAGTCCCATGCGCTTGAAGAACACATCCACGATGCTGATGATCTCGGCATCGATCACGGGACCTTCCGCACCGAAAGACTCGAGTCCGAACTGATGGAACTCACGGTATCTGCCCTTCTGCATCTTCTCGTATCTGAAGGCCGTGATGTTGTAGAAGAGCCTGACGGGCGAAGGGAGCGAACCCATCCCGTTCTCAATATAGCTCCTGACGACACCTGCAGTACCTTCGGGTCTGAGCGTGATGCTCCTGCCGCCTTTGTCCTCGAAGGTGTACATCTCCTTGGTAACAACATCCGTCGTATCGCCGACGCCCCTCTGGAAGAGGTCTGTCTGCTCGAATGTCGGTATCCTTATCTCCTCATATCCGAAAGAGTGGCATACGCGAGCAAACTCCTGCTCCGCCTTGTGCCACTTAAAGATCTCCTCGGGCAATATATCCCTTGTGCCCTTCTGCGCTGCGTATCTCATCCTGCATCTCCAATCGCAAAAATAAACGCGCATATTATAATACAAAATCACGAAAATACAAAAATATACTTTTCGGTGTGTCAGAAATCAGAGTTCCAGCTCGTACAATACCATCGCCAGCACCGCGGGACCTGCAGTCTCGGTGCGGAGGATCCTGGGGCCCAAGGTCACGACGGAAGCTCCGGACTCTTTGGCAAGAGACGCTTCCTCCTCGGAATACCCGCCTTCCGGACCGATAAACACGGCAATATCGCTGATCCCTTCTTCCCTCACCCGGGCAAGACAGGACTTAAGTGAAGACCCGTCTCCCAAAGCTCCTTCCCAAGGGAACAAAACAAGCTTAAAGTTATCTTTTGCATAAACAACGGCTGTTGCAAAGCTCTCAGGAGCCGCTATTTCAGGGACTTTCCCGCGGCCTGACTGACGCGCAGCCTCCAAGGCGATCTTCTGCCATCTGTCTGCTTTCCGATTCTCTTTGGGGGCTACAACGCACCTGGAAGAGAACACCGGGACCACCCGGGACACCCCCAATTCCACCGCTTTCTGTATAGTAAGATCCATTCTCTCGCCTTTGGATACGGATTGGAACAAAGTAACCCTCAACGAAGGCTCTGTCCTGTTCGGACGCCTGTCATGTATCAAAGCTTGCGCCCCTTCAAGAGTGCAGATATTGTCAACTGACTTGGAATCCGTGACGATAAATTCCTCATCCGGCTTCACCCGCATAACGTCCTTCAGGTAATGGAGGCTCTCTTTGTCGAGTTCGTAAGATCTGACCTCCGACAGGTCTTCTTCAGCGAAAAGCCTGATCATAAGCAATTCTCCTTCAGGTAATCCATCAGGCCGATACAGCCTTCTTCTATCTGGCCGTAGACTTTCTCGAAGTTTCCGGTGTACCAGGGATCTTCTATATGGAGTCCCCGGTTCTTGTCTGCATATTCGGTCAGAAGATGCACCTTGCCCTCGGGGTCGCCGTCGAATATGCGGCGCAGCACCCTCATATTCTCTTCATCCATACCGATTATCAGATCAAACTTGTCATATTCGGTGCGGGAGATCAGGGTGGCGTGCTTGCCTTCACAGGATATCCCGTGCCGTGACAGGATCTTCTTCATGGGCGGATACACAGGGCTTCCGTACCCGTTCCAGATCTCATCAGTATGAGTCGCCCGGGACTCACAGTATATAAAGTCTGACAGCCCCTCACCTTCCGCCAGGTCCTTCAATATGAACTCGGCAACGGGTGAGCGGCAGATATTGCCGTGGCAAACAAATAATACTTTTAGCATATTTATTCAATTTCCTCGTTTACGAGCATATTTTAACATTTTTATAAAAAATATCCCAAGATGAATGCTTTCAATATCAAAAAGTAGTTCGAGAATTTTTTTCGTTCAATTTATGATATCACTCATGATCTCTGTTCGTTAACAACCAAAGTCATCTTTCCGTGATCTGTCAGCATGTTATAATTTTTCTTAAACAGAAACCTCCAGACATGAAGACCGCAAGTTATCTGAACCTGCGGCACGGGAAATAAATATGGCTATTACCAAAAACAGACAATCCGAAGAAACGATCTCCGCTATGGCACGAAAAGCCTTCCCTGATAAGCGGATTGCCGTAATAAAAGAACTGACCGAAGGAATGTGCAATGTAACTTATGACATTGCGTTTGAAGACGGCAGTGAATGCATATTAAAGATCGCAGCCAAAGACAGAAGAGGCAGCACCTCCAACGAGGTCAATCTGATGCAGGCGGAGATAAAAGCCATGGAGCTGGTTGCCGGGAACTGTTCTTGTAAAGTTGCGGACATCCTTTATCAGGATGACAGCAACACCATATGCGACGGAAACTATTTCTTTATGGAAAAACTGAAGGGCGATAACTACTTTGCGGTAAAAGACGGTATGTCCGAAGAAGCTGTTGCGATAATAGATACAGAGATCGGAAAGATATCCCGGGAATTGACCGGGATCAGAAATCCTAAATTCGGCTTCTTGGGAGAAGATAAACGGTACGATTCTCTGTTCGTTTTTGTAAAACACATGCTCGAAAACCTTATCTCGGATGCAAAGGCCAAAGACATAGATATCATTTATGATGGACGGGTATTTATGGACGGGTTGGAGAAGGACAAGCCGGCTTTTGAGGAGGTCCGCGATGCATCTTTGGTTCATTGGGATATGTGGGAAGGAAATGTTTTCGTGAAAGACGGTCATGTGTCCGGGATAATCGACTGGGAAAGAGCGTTATGGGGCGAACCGTTTATGGATGACCGTTTCAGGATGCATAACAGGGGAAAACATTTTCTGGAAGGGTTTGGACAAACCTCGTTCTCGGAAGATGAATCGATAAGATTGCGCTGGTATGATATCATCTTGTATCTTACGATGATGATAGAGGTCTATTACAGAGAATTTGATGATAAATCCCAATATTGTTGGGCAAGAGAGATGCTCGGGAAGAGGTTGTTATGAGAAAAAAGATAGCGGCATTGATGATAATATTCTGCATGTTGTCATTTGCGGCATGCGGCGGACCGGGAAACTCACTCATAGGATCCTGGGGCCTTGATAACGGCGATGAGACTACACTTGTCACATTCAACATCGACGGCACCGTTTTGATCGAATACACTCACGATGACGGCGAGATCGAACAACAAACCGGAACATACACTTTAGAAGGCGAGCATCTTACAGTCACAGAGGACGGAGGCGACCCCGAGAAAGCAATGATCTCGATCGACGGCGACACGCTCACCCTGACCCCTGATGATACGCCGGACGAGGTCCTTACCCTGACAAGACAAAAATAAGAGTTTTCGATACCAATCACTTTTGTCGGCATCGAAAACTCTTTGAATGTCTATAGACTATTGAAGTAAGTTCCGGGCGTTACTTATTGACCGTAATCTTGTTCAGATCAGCCTTGAGCGAATCACCCTTGACCGTTATAGGGAAATACAAGACAACCTTGCCGGTCTCTTCATCGGTATCGCAGAGTACCATGGTGTAATTGCCGTCTTCGATCAATTCCTTAACATCTTCCTTCGGATACTCGAAAACATTATCGTTCTTGGAACCTTCTTCGTAAGCTGTCGGATAGACATAATAGATGTCTACTTCATCTGCATCCACCTCTTTGGTGTACTCGCCGGAAGGAACCACGCCCAGCCAGGCATCCTGCTTGAGATCAAACTTGGAGCTTACGTTGAATACATACATATCACCGTTGTCGCCTAGCTTGAATCCAGCGTCCGAAGCTGCGTCTCCGCCGCCGTTACCGCCTGCATCCTCTGTCGCTGCGGGAGCCTTGGTGTCGCCGCCGGCTTCACCGGAACCTGCATCCTTACCCTTAGCGCCGCACCCCATAAAAGCTAATCCCACCGCCAGGACCAATATAATTCCAACTATCTTCTTCATAACAGTTATCCTCTTTCCTCTAAGAGTCAAGGTCCGCGGACAAAGGCCAAGGGAACCCTTGCTATACAAGATATTTTATCACATATCAGTTTATCCTACCCGCCGAGTATTGTTTATTTATTCAATCATCATTAAGTTATTGCCTATTCGTCAATAAGGCGATACTATTCAGTTGAAGCTGATGAATGTATTCTCCTTGGGATACGATTTCCCTATGGAATGAAGCAGTTCATCGGCTTTATCATTTCCTCCCCTAGTGATACAATTGAACGGCGGCAGATTCTGCCCATATCAAAGGGAGCATTCAACAAAGTGAAGAAATACGCTACACAGTACGACATGATGACCAAGCAGTCGGTACCGAGTCTTATCGTAAAGCTCGGCATTCCGACTACCATAAGCATGTTCATCACGAGCCTTTACAACATGGCTGACTCGTACTATGTCGGGCAGATCAACACTTCCGCAAGCGGTGCCACCGGCATTGTCCTGGGTCTCATGGCAATCCTTCAGGCCATCGGATTCATGTACGGCCACGGTACGGGAAGTGTCATAAGCAGGCTCCTTGGCAAGAAAGATGTGGAGGGCGCCCGCAAGTTCTCGTCCACCGGCTTCTGGCTTGCTCTGATCTCGGGGTTTGTGCTCATGCTCTTGGGTCTCCTTCTTTTAGAGCCCCTTATGTACCTTCTCGGCAGCACCCCCACCATCCTCCCCTACGCGAAAACCTATGCCACCTGCATTCTCTGCGCAGCTCCCGCCCTCATCTCGAGCTGCGTCATGAACATAATCCTCAGATATGAGGGCCGTGCTTTCTTTGCTATGGTCGGACTTACTTCCGGGGGTGTCCTCAACATCTTCCTGGACGCGTTGTTCATGGACTGCATGAATATGGGTATCTTCGGCGCAGGCCTTGCCACGGCCATATCACAGCATGTCTCCTGGTTCATACTTCTCACCATGTTCATCCTGAGGAAGACTCAGACTTCCCTTGCGGTAAGATACATTACGATAAAGTGGAGGACGATATGGGAGATCATATCTACAGGGCTTCCGAGTCTTGCAAGACAAGGCCTTGCAAGCATCTCCACTATGCTTCTCAACAATGCGGCAGGCGCTTACGGCGATGCAGCCATCGCCGCCATGAGTATCGTCAACAGGATATCTATGTTCGTATTCAGTGTTGCTCTGGGCATCGGTCAGGGATTCCAGCCCGTCGCGGGATTCAACTACGGTGCCAAGAAATATTCGAGAGTCAAGGAAGGATTCTTCTTCACGCTCTCGCTCGGAACGATACTTCTGGGAGTCGCTTCACTGATAGTCTACTTTAACGCGGGATCTTGCATACATTTATTCCGTGATGACCCGGATGTTATAAGGATGGGAATACCGGCGCTCCATGCGCAGTGCATTGCTTTGTTCTTCGTGCCGTTCCAGGTCTGCAATAACATGACTTTCCAGAGCATCGGCTACATGTTCAACGCGACCTTCCTGTCAACACTTAGGAACGGCCTGTACTTCATTCCGATCCTTCTCATATTCAGCCATGTCTTCGGCCTCGCCGGGATCCAGACTGCGCAGGCAGTCGCGGATATCCTGACTTGCTTTACGTGCATACCTTTTACGATCAGCTTTTTCGCGAAGCTCCCGAAAGATTAAGATCTTTACTGACCTTCCACTTCTCTCTTGGCGGATGCCAGGATCCTGTCAAAGCATCCGGGGCCCGCATCCAGATAGAGCGTGTGCATCTTCTTAAGTGACATATCCGGCTCCAAAGCCCTTATGGCTTCCAATGTCTTCAAGGTCTCATAGAGTCCTACACCGTACCAGGAGTTTAACCCCGGATCCGTGATCATACCTTCCAGTCCGCTTGGACGACCCCCGAGGAGTTCACCTAGATACTCTTCTGCCTCTTTGACAGAAAGGCCCTCGTAATTAAGGCATATATCCGCTCTTGCTAAAGCCATTCGCTGCAAGTAAAGACCTTCCGAATATACAAGATCCTGATCCGTATCAAGTCCGTACATCGGGGCGGGATTGCACATGATGTATGTAGCCCAGCCTTCCCCGTAGAAATTGTTTTCGAAAAGTACAGGATATATGTGTTCCAGATGTGTCTTATGGTAGCTGAACTGATACATATGCCCGGGCACACCCTCGTGGAAGATCACCTGCTTCTGCGATACCTCATCAGGAAGATAGATCCTCTCACACGTATTGTCATCAAGATTAACGCCGTAATATACGCCTCCGATACCGACGACCTTGAACAGCTGCGGGAGCTTATAGATCCTGTAGGAGATCTTAAGATCCGGAAAGTATTCGTCGGCAGCATCTTCCATATAATCCAGAAGGTCCTGATTGGAACCGCCGGGGATCTTGGCTGTTCCCAAGTCCACATATCCCGTCTTCAAGATCTCTTCGATCCCCGATGTGATCTCATCGATATTACAGTCTCTGCCGACCGCCTTCCTGAACATGTGCTCATAAAGTTCTTTGCCATGGGGGAAACCTGCAAGTCCAGTCTCGTTGACTGCTGTATCCTTAATGGCAAGGAACCTCTTCCCGCACTCTTCGAATTCCGGGATGACCACCTCAGCCATCACCTTATCGAACTCTTCCATTATCATCTTCTTGCCGGCATCGCTCATGCCTTCGACATCGCCGATATTCTCTTCGACCATCGCCCTGAAGGGCTTGATATTGCTGTCCTGCTGAAGAAGATAGAACAACTGGAAAGCCTGCTGATAGTACTGTTCTATCGAAGCAAAGCCCAACCGCGAACGCTCCTCTTCGAACCCGCACACATCATCAAAATACCGGTCCGTATCCTTGAGAAGTTCAATGAATTCTTCCGCCTGCTGCTCTGTATCGATATCAATGTTGCCCACCGTCGCATAGAAGCATCCCAGATCAGAATCACTGATAGCGGGCACCAGATACTTGTACCCCGGGTACTGAGTCATGTATCTTTCTTCTTCTATATCGAAAACCATCTGCTCATAAAGATCCCTATCCTGCTTGACGAAACTCTCGTAATCCAGTTTATACAAACGGTCCAACAGCCCGTCCATGGTCTTTACGGCACTCTCATAGTCTTGGGGACCCACTTTGCCAAGTGTCGGTTCTCCCGCAGTAACGCCGAACTTCTCGGGATGCTTAAAGTTCATCCTTTCCCCCATATATTCGCCGTCCATCCTGTATTTTATATATTCAAGTTCGACCTCGTTCAATTCCGAGACGGCATCCTTCCCCGTAACCGCGCCGGGCTCCCTTATCGGATGAACTTTATCGGCATCGTAGGGCTCTTCAGGGAAAAATCCTTCGGGGATCTCGGATGACTCTTTTGAAGTTTCGGCTGTGCTTTCCGAAGTTTCTGAAGACTCGGACGCCGCCGTAGCCTCTGATGTTGTTGTTTCTGCGGAAGTCTCCTCAGTCTTATCCGTATCAACAGCCGAACAAGACGCGGCCGTCACCGCGAACGACAAAGCCAGCAAAGAAGAAATGATCTTGGCAATAAATCTGTTCTTCATGAACATACCCCCAAAGTTTTTTCCAATCTGAATCATCTTAACATCAGCGGTCTCAAATAACAAACTCCGTGAAGGTTTAGGCACATCGCCGCCTGCACGCCGCCATATTATTTTTGCCCGAAAAACAAAACATATAGACCACACCGCAGATTATTGTTGTATAATATCTGCATCGGGACTACATCATGTAAGATTATTTTGGGGAAAACAATTGGGGAATTGATTATGGAACCGAACAAGAATGACAGAAGAACACAAAAGACCAAGAGAGCATTAAGGGACGGGCTCGCTGAGCTCCTGACCGACAAGGAACTCTCCAAGATCACCGTACGCGAGATAACAGACAAGGCTGACGTCAACAGGGTCACGTTCTATAAGCACTACCTGGATGTCTACGACCTTTACGAGCACATCGAGAAAGAGATCTTAGTCGACCTCGGTCTGATCGTTCTGGAGTACGGTGAATTCTCATCCAACGGATTCTACCGTCATCTTATCGACTATGTCGACGAGAACCGCACGCTCTTCAGGATGGTATTCTCCCCCAACACCACATCGGGATTGAGAGAGAAGATCGCCGCCCTGATAGAAGGTCTGTCGCGCAAGCTCCTGTCGGAGAAATACAACATCCGCCTGAAGAACAGCAACATCGACTATCTCAACTACTACAGGGCTCAGGGGGCTCTGTCCATCATCGACAAGTGGGTCACCAGCGACTTTGCTGCCCCGAAGGACTATGTCATCAAGACCGTATCAGATCTTGATGCCCACATCGAAAAGTACATAGGCTCGGTACTGTAAGGAATAAATGATCCTGATAAAAGGCTGTCTCAGATATGATGAGATAGCTTTTTTGACTAAACTAGTCTTTTTTGAGTTTTTAGTCTAAAAATCCGCGTGTTTTTTCGACTAAAGTGTCTCAATTATTTTATTTAGTCGAAAAATCTCTTTCAGACAGCTCTTCATTTCGACTAAACGCCTTAGAATGAAGTGGTAACGTAAAAGTAGACACCTGACGAAAAGTATATACACCTAAAGGAGTTTCAGCTACATTATTAAGTATCAAATAAACAGAGGTGTAAAAATGTTCGGCACAAAAGAAGAAAGATTAGCCATTGGTAAGCG
>JAGCSR010000019.1 GCA_017964005.1 Clostridiales bacterium | reverse complement strand
CTGCTGTACCTGAACAGGCTGAACCTGGACAGGCTGAGGAGCAGGCTGTGCAGGCTGCTGAGCTGCACCCTTAACGGAATCATCACCGAACAGGAATCCGGGAGCTGCCTTCTGAACGGGAGCTTCGGGAGCCTGCTGAGCCTTGGGCTGATATTCAGTTCTGGGAGCCTGAGGCTGAGGCTTCTTCTCTGTGATGAGCTGGGGATTATTGCGGGACAGAACGGATGTGGAAGCCTTCCTGCCTGCAGATGCATTAACTGTATTGTCAAAACCGGAAGCGATTACCGTGATCATGAGTTCATCCTCAAGTGAATCATCGATAACGGCACCGACGATGATCTCGGCCTCAGCGGAAACTTCCTCACGAACAATGGTGGAAGCCTTGTCGATCTCGGTGAGCTTCATGTTGCGTCCGCCCGTGAAGTTAACGATAACGCCGGTAGCGCCGTCGATAGTCGTATCGAGCAGAGGCGAGTTGATAGCCTGTCTGATAGCGGACTGTGCACGGTCCTCGCCGGAAGCGCGGCCGATACCCATGTGGCAGATACCTGCATCTGCCATAACCTTCTTGACGTCTGCCAAGTCGAGGTTGATAAGTCCGGGAATAGCTACGAGGTCAGAGATGCCGGCAACACCGAACTTCAGTACCTGGTCAGCCATATTGAAAGCTTCATCAACGGATGTGTTGTCATCTACGATCTGAAGGAGCTTGTCATTGGATACAACGATGAGAGAGTCAACGTTCTTTTGGAGCTCGCGGATTCCGCGGTCTGCGTTGGCAGCTCTTCTCTCACCTTCAAAGAAGAAAGGAGTGGTAACGACTGCAACCGTCAGGATACCGTTCTCTTTTGCGATCTGTGCGACTACGGGAGCAGCACCTGTACCGGTTCCGCCGCCCATGCCTGCTGTGATGAACAGAAGGTCTGTATCCTTGATAGCTTCTGCGATCTCTTCTCTTGATTCTTCTGCAGCCTTCTCGCCGTTTGAAGGATCAGCACCGCAGCCCAAACCGCGGGTAACCTTCTCACCAACCTGAAGCTTTATATCCGACTTAGATCTTGCAAGTGCCTGATTATCTGTATTGATCGTAATGAAGGTGACTCCCTGGACACCGCTCTCTACCATTCTCGTTACGGCATTGCATCCGCCGCCGCCTACACCGATAACCTTAATGCTTGCAGCATTTGATTCATCCAGTGAATAAGTGTATTTGCTTTCAGACATCCTTTAGTTCCTCCGTTACAGTTGTTTGATCAGCAATAATCACATTGCGGGGTATAATACCCGATTACAATATAACATACCACAAGTAATTTTAACCCAAACAAATCAAGCGGTCAATTTATTTATATTATAATAGCATGTCATATCGGTAACGCCTGATTACCGCCACTTTCCTCAGGAAAGTTATGTACTATTCTAAACCCTCCTCCTGTTTTGACCATAATTAATTAGGGACAATTCGTGGCAAGAAAAATTTTTGAGACATTTTGTCAAATATACTTGACAATCTGTCAAAACAGGATTACTATTGAGCCAAGAACAAGGAGGTGGAAAACCATGGCAAAGAAATCACGCATAATCACAATGATCGTATCTATAGCAGTAATCATCCTGCTCGCGATCGCAACAGGACTTAAGAACAACGATCAGACAAAGAGCATATCGGTTCCCGTAACCGTAAAGAACAACAAGGTCGAGAAAAGCCTGATGGAACCTTTGTACTTCAACCCCGTAGGCGAGAACTGCAGCTACACCATCGACATCCAGGGACCCGATGCTCTTGTCAGCAACATCAAGATCATGACAGCATCGTTCAACAGCGAGACTGTCTATACAGGACAATCCGGCAACAGCACGGTAAAGACCGGGGATCTTACCGTTTTCGATAACGGCATGCTAGTCCTTTTCGATCCTGAGGTCAAAGAAGGCGCAACCATTGAAGATTCGGAATATACCATCCGCTACGGCATCATCCTGGATTCCAACGGAAACTCTTTCTGGACCATCTCAATGCTGGTCATAGTAACGCTCTTCTTCATCGCAGGCTGCGTAGGCATGTCCTTCCTCGCCAACAGGAATGTTGACAGGGATTACGATGAAAGACAGGTCAAGGCCCGCGGCACGGCAGCATTCAATTCCATGCTCATAACGATCCTGGTAGCACTCGCTCTGCCCACATTGAGCACCCTGACCGGCAAGGAGCCTTTCGAGCCATTCGAGTACGGCATCATCGTATGTCTCTCCGGAATACTGGTATTCATCATGCAGGCTGACCTCAACGATGCATTTGTCGGAATGAAAGAAAAGAGGATGCCCTTAGCGATCATCTACACCGTAGTCGGATTAATCGAGATCCTTGTATCTATCGTAGAATGCGTGATGGCTAAATCAAATGTACAGCTCTATACGATGATCTCCGGCATCTTCTTTTTGGCAATGGGTATAGAGATGATCGTCAAGGCAATACTCGACAAGAAGGAGGCGATGGCCGATGAAGAATCTTAAGCTCAAATCCGCACGGGCAGCACTGGATCTGTCGCAGCAGGAATTAGCAGACAAAGTCGGTGTATCCCGTCAGACGATCAACGCCATCGAGAAAGGCGACTATAACCCCACAGTAAATCTCTGCATCGCCATATGTAAAGCATTGGGAAAAACATTAGATGAACTCTTCTGGGACGAAGAAGAATAGATCTTCCAGAGGCTGCCCTTAGCGGGCAGCCTCTTCTATCTTTACAAGGTCCTCAGAAACAACCACTTACTATGCAACACCCGCTTACTATGTAAAGTTCACCGAAAAATCGGAAAAACATCTCCGATCGGTGAACTTTGGGGACATTTTCGGTGAACACTACTGATCACAACCCGTGATAGTGTTTGTACAGATTATCCTGTACCTGTCAACCCTGCCCTGCGGTCACATTCTCCGAATGCTGACGGGGTTGACAGGCTCGGATAATCTGTGATCCGGTGTTTACACGGGTTGCGATCGCTCTGTGTTCAGAAATCCTACGAACTACTATATGATCGGTAGAGTTCCAAACAATTTGTCGTTTTTCGTAGGTAAATTTGCCTGATTTGTCGGTAATTGTGAGGTCTTCGTAGTTTTTTTCTCTTGCAGAACATACTAGACTCTGTGTATGAAAAAGAATGTCGAACAACTTAAGATCTCTTATTTCAGGTACATGATAGATTCCTGCTCTGATATCAGGTTTGGTTATAGAAAAAAACTCAGGGTAGTCAGACGCTACGAAGATAAAAAACGGGTCGAAGAGCGCCGAATCCATACCAAACGCGGCAAAGAACTGATCGCTCTTAGGGATGAATGTGAATATTATATGCAGGTTCTGAAGAAACTCGAATCCGAATGGATAAACAAGTACGGCACCCCGTGTGAATCAGTAAAAGTCAAGCCGTTCAAAAGAACCTTGAACCGCAGGAGATTTGATTCCTTTAAGGAACGCTGCAACACTTACGAAAGCAATACTTCGACTTTCTATAACGGTAAAAAGTATAAATCAAAGCTGGAAAGCGATTTTGCCAAACTGATGGATGAGTACGGAATCCCCTATAAGTACGAACCCGAGATAACATATGCAGGAACCGAGACAATGGATCCTGATTTCATTATCTATCTTCCCTGGCTGGATCTTCTCATCCTGGTTGAGATATTCGGTGCATGCGCTGATGTTAAATATCTCAAAAGGAACAGACTCAAACTCCACTACTATATGCTCGAAGAATGGATACCGGGATGGAATATGCTCGCATTGTATTACACTGACAAGACGCCTTACATTCGCGAGATGGTAATAGAAGAGATAGAGAACATAGAGATCCGCAAATACCTGTCTGTCTATAACTGACGAATTTGAGATCAACATCGGCCGCACCCCGTGTAAACACAAGATCACAGATCCATCCAAGCAGTCAAGATCCGCAAGCATTCGAAAGAATGTGCCCGTAGGGCAGGTCTTGACGGCAAAGGATGGATCTGTACATTCATGATCACGGGGTGCGATCGATAAAGTTCACCGAAAAAGCGAAAAAAGTTCTCCGATCGGTGAACTTTGGGGACGTTTTCGGTGAACTTTTAGTTTGGAATATTTAGTAAGGCCTGTAGATATACTCGTCGCCGGTCATGTCGAGGGCGCCGTCCGGAAGGTTCTCGAAGCCTCCGGATACGAGAGCGTATCTGAGCCACGTCATATCGTCTGTTATGGATTCGGTGCTGTCGAGCTTGACCTGCAGGAGCGAACCCAAAGGAGTGTAGATAGTCAGGAACATGTAGCCTGATGGAAGTATCCTTATCTCGGAAGTATTTGCGAACATACTGTATTCGTTCTCGACCGTGGCGTTGTCAACCTGAAGGATAGCGCCAAGCACGATGATGGCGCGCTGGTAGTCGGGAACATTCTCGATGATGCACTTGTCTCCCAATACGGCTGAATCGATGACAAGACCGCTGATGACGGGACGGACTTCACCGGGTTCGGAAGACAGTTCAAGAACCGTTCCCTCACGGTCAAGAGCCGCATATCCGTCGATAGTCTTGACATATGAGATCTTGGCGCGTTCATCCACTTTGATGTGGACGGTGGAAGGAAGCGAGACAGAGATCTCTATATCGCGGATATAGGGATTCTCACGCTTGATCTTCTCTTCCGTCTTGCCGTAGTTGAGCTTCAGGATATCAAGGATATTGCCGCTTATGCCGGCGAAAAGATGAGCATTGTATTTGAGCTTGGTGGCCTCCAGGATCTCCTGATCCGATACCACCGCATTGCCGTCGATCTTCATGTATTTGACGCGGAATGCCGGAAGGAGTGCAATGCACAAAGTAACGGTAACTACCAGCACTACTAAGATAGCGGCCAGTATGAGCTTGCGGGAAGGTTTGGGAAGTTCGACATCCGGAGTCTTGAGGCGGTACTTGGGCTTATGGCGGGCAGCTTTAGCCTTGGGGGCTTCCCCGGATTCCTCCGGTTCCTGATCTTCCCCGGCTGCTTCTTCTCCGCCCTCATCTTCCGAGTCTCCCTCTTCAGGTTCAGACTCGTCAGATCCGGTATCTTCTTCTGTCTCTTTATCTTCTTCGGATGATGCATCGCTCTCACCTTCCGTCTTCTGTTCACCGGACTCGGGTTCGGAAGCTTCATCATCTTCTTTGGGTTCGGTATCTGCAGGTTCAGCTTCCTCTGATTTTTCTGCTTCGGAAGTCACCTCGTCTGAAGATACTTCTGCTTCAGAAACCTCTTCAGGTTCCTGACCTTCATCGGATACGGCTTCATCGGAATCAAAATCCAGGACATCGTCAAGTATGCCTTTGGAAGGAGACTTCTTATTCTTTTTCCTGTTCTTCAGGCGTTCAAAGAATCCGGGCTTTTTGGCAGGTTGTTCCTTGCCTTCACCCTCTTCTTCATCCCCTGTCATATCGAATAATCTGTTCAGTTCGTTATCATCCATACTCTGATAATTGTATCAGTTTTGACCGCGAATGACACCCATAACCGCATCGGCGATACGATCGGTGGTGTCGGGAACCGCCAGAGCCTTTGCGGCAGCGCGCATCTTCTCCCTTCTGTCCTTATCACCTGCAAGTTCTTCTATCAGAGGCATCAGTCCCTCCTGCACCTTATCGTCAGGTATTACGGCGCATCCGCCTGAGGATGCTATGGAATTGGCATTATATGTCTGGTGGTCATGGGCTGCATAAGGGTACGGAACGAATATAACGCAGGAGCCTGCGGCACAGGCTTCCGCGCAGGTTATGGCACCGGAACGGAGTATACATATATCCGCAGCTGCAAGATAGATCTCAGGGTTATCTATATATTCGGACACTTCGATATTCGAAGGAAGGTCCTCGGGGATCGGAACGGTATTCTGCTTGCCGCAGCTCAGTCTGAAACGGTATTGGGGCTTTGCGGAAGCGCTGTCCAGGATGAACTTGGTTATGGTAGCAGAACCTAAAGATCCGCCCATGGCAAATATCAGGAACTCATCATCCGCAAGACCCAGTTTTGCCCTGGCGGCAGCACGGTCAAGCTCGAATACGTCCTTGCGGACGGGGTTGCCTACGAATACGACTTTGCCGGATGTTTTGAACTCATCCTCGCAGTTGGGAAAACCGGTCAATACCAATGCGGCTTTTCGCGCGAAAAGCTTATTGGCGCGGCCAGCGAAAGCATTGGATTCATGGATCACGATCGGGATCTTCTTGGCGGAAGCGGCACGAAGGAGCGGTGCGCTCACAAAGCCTCCTGTGGATATTACCGCGTCAGGTTTGAATTCGTCTATTATCTTAAAACAGGTTGCGGTCCCGCGGCGCATGGCGCCCTGAACCTTGATGAGCTTGAATGACGGTCTCATGGGGATCGGGAGTGCCTCAACATCCTGGAATTCCCAGCCGGCCTTCGGAACCAGTTCTCCTTCAAGCCCGATCTTTCTTCCGACAAAAATTATATCGCACGGCTCACCTTCGGCTTTGCAGCGCTCTTCCAGTGTCCGGGCGATAGTCAGCGCGGGATTGATATGTCCTGATGTTCCGCCGCCTGTCAATATAAACTTCATCTTCTGATCTTCCTCTTCTTATATCCGGGATCGGTGACATTCGGGCGGACCTGATCTTTTTTGACAGGCTGAACATTACCGGAAGGCATTGCCCCGGCATGAGCCAGAGATGCTTCCACTGCAGGTGCTGCGGCACCTTCGCTTATCTTATCTTCCGCGCCCTTCTCTTCGGGGATCGTGCATCTGGATACACAAAGGATAAATCCCATTGCGACCAGGAGCATGACCTGGGCGGTACCGCCGTAACTGAAGAACGGCAGGGTAACACCGGTGGAAGGTATGATCTGAAGCTCAACCGAGAGATTGAGCAGGAATTCCACGAATATCAGGGCGGTACATCCCGTGGACAATATCCTGGTGTACGGAGTATTGGCTTTCAATACTACCGCAAGGCACATGACGAACAGCGCAAGATACATCAATATAAGGACCAGTCCTCCGACAAACCCGGTCTCCTCAACATAGACCGAGAAGATATAGTCGTTCTGAGCCTCGGCGATATAGTTATATTTTGATCTTGAGTTGCCGATTCCGACTCCCCACATTCCCCCGGAACCCAGAGCGTTATGGGCGTTATCGACCTGCCTTGTATCATCTGAGGTAAGCTGGGATGTCTCGTCTTCACTGTAGATCTCCACTCGCTTGAAAACGTGACTGTAGTTCTTCATGATCTTATCGACTTTCTCCTGAGGGAGCATGGCGAAAGCCGCAAATCCTCCGATAACGCCGACTATCGCAAATATCAGACATCCTACGATCCAGGATCTCAAAGGGATGCCTGCGGACAGGGCGCACATCATGATTATGAGAGCGATGATTATGAAGCAGGATACGTGAGGCTGAGCGATGATGAAGATATCAACCGCGACACATGCACCTACGGGAACGATAAAATCGAAAAACGCACTCTTGAGGATGCTGTCGCTCTTCTTGCCTTCCTTGGCTTTGGCGGCATTCTTCGCACGGGTCCTCGCCCTTGCAGCGCAGTAACCTGCGAAAGCCAGAACGAGCGCGACCTTGATGACCTCCGAACTTTGGAAGTCGATGGAACCGATGGTGATCCAGCGGCGGGCACCGTTATAGTTCTCACCGAAGAGCATCGTTGCGATAACGAGAGCAAAGCTCAATCCTGCGGCGCCGAGTGTGATGATCTTTGACTCGAAGAACTTCACCGGGAAGAAAGAGATTATGAGACAGAGAACATATCCTGCGACAGTAAAGCCGATCTGCTTTTTGAGGAACCAAGCGGAGTCCTCGTAAAGACCGTAAGCGTCAGGACCCGATACGGAATACAGGACGATCAGGCCGAACACGACGATGACAGTCATCATGAGAAGGAGCGGGATATTGTATCTCTTACGCGCCTTCTTGAATCTTACTGCGAAAGAGTCCGGAGAATTCCTTTGCAGAGGATCTATCAGCTGTTCAAAGTCGGCAACGGGAACCTGAGCCTGTTTGTTCTCATTTGGCTTATCCATCATGCATCACCTTTCGCGCGGAAGTGATCCGCGAGTCCTTCGAACCCGAACGCGTGCGATGCCTTGAACAGCACAGCATCCCCGGGCTCCAAAAATCCTTCGAGGTTTCTCTTTACATCTTCTGTATCTTCGCATTTAACGATCTCAAGGTCGGGGGATACGGATCTGGCACCCCGGATAAAATCGTCGGCATTATCACCTGTGATGAACACACGGTCAAAGGAATACTCACCGCATTTGACACCTGTATATTCATGAAGCTCGGACGCAAATCCTCCCAGTTCCAGCATATTGCCGAGCACTGCGATCTTCCTCTTGCACCCCGTCAGCATATCAAGGTTTGCAAATGCGGATTCCATCGATTCGGGAGCCGCGTTATATGCATCGTTGATAACGATATAGTCACGGGTACGGTAAGTTGCGCCGCGTCCCGGCTTGCGCTCATGGGATTCGAGAGCCTCCCTGATCTTGGCAAGCGCGGTCTTCGCCTCATCTTCGGAGAAAACAGATGCCGTACCGATCTCGAGGACCGTATGGCAAAGGCAGGCGATCATGGCGTTACGGATATTGTGAGCACCCGTCACTTTGAGACGGAAATCATCCTGATGGTATTTCCTGTCTGCAAGGGTTGCTTCTATGTCAAAGACAATCCCGTCGTCATCCTGTCTGATATCGGTCCCGCGGAAGAACAGCATGCAGTTCTTCATCTTGTCGGTATCTTCTTCTTTGTCCAGGGATACTGCGGCAAGAGGATGGTTGATGGATAATTCCTTTTTCGCGTATTCGAGGAGGAAAGGATCGTCACCGTTTACGACCAGGACTCCGCCTTCGGTCAAGCCTTCGGTGATCTCCATCTTGGCCTCTCTGATATTCTCGCGGGAACCCAGAAGTTCGATGTGCGAAAAGCCGATACCGGTAATGACCGCGATATCGGGACATGCGATGTTCGTAAGATAGCTGATCTGTCCTTTGCCGCGCATACCCATCTCAAGGACGAGAACATCCGTGTCGGAAGGAGCCGTAAGGATAGTCATCGCAAGACCTATCTCGTTATTCTGATTCTCGGGGGTCTTCCATACATTGAATGAAGTGGCGGCAACCTCCGATATGAATTCCTTGGCGGAAGTCTTGCCGACGGAACCGGTAATGCCGATGACCTTTGCACCGAGCTTGAACCTCTGATACTTTGCAAGTTTGCCCAAAGCCACAATGGTATCATCGACAATAATAGAGATACCTTCGGACGGCACCTTGGAACGGTCGCTCATTACCACGGCGACAGCGCCCTTGGCCAAAGCTTCGGTTGCGTATTCGTTGCCGTCGAAATTCTCGCCTTTGAGGGCAAAGAATAATTGACCGGGCTCTATCTTTCTCGTATCGGTGGTAATGCCCGATATATCCACCGCCGTCGCGAAAACCTGACTCGCGGTATTGTATACGGGGTCACCCCCTATTGCGCTGATTACTTCATCAAGCGTAAACTGCTTCATTGTCTCTCTTCCTTAATCTCGGCGGCAGCGGCCGAAGCTGCTTCTCCGTCGTCAAAATGTATTGTCCGGTTGGCAAAGATCTGATAATCCTCATGACCTTTGCCCGCGATGATCACCACATCGCCGGGGTTGGCAATGCTCATCGCGTGCTTGATGGCGCGGGCCCTGTCGGGTTCCGTCTCATAGACGCCTCCGGTAGGCTCGATACCGGTAACGATGTCTTCGATTATCGCCAGGGGATCTTCATTCCTCGGGTTATCTGATGTAATGACCGTAAGGTCTGCCATCCTCCCCGAGACTTCCCCCATCTCGAATCTTCTTGTTCTGGACCTGTTGCCGCCGCAGCCGAACACGCATATTATACGCTTATCGGTGTACTCCCTGACTGTCAAAAGTACATTCTCCAAAGCGGCCGCATTATGTGCATAGTCAACAATAACCGAGATCCCGAGGTCGTTTGCAACAGGCTGCATCCTCCCGGGAACACGGGCTTTGGCAAGTCCTTCCCTGACACTGTCGAAAGGGATCCCCATAACACCCGCGCAGGCGATGGCGCAAAGGGCATTGGACACATTGAACTTACCGGGAAGATTGATCTTGATCTCACCCTGATACCAGGGCGATGCCAGTTCAAATACGGATCCTGAATCACACCCTTCCGAGAAGTGCCTGATCCCGGAAGCCTTGATATCCACATTGCCGTCCGTACCGTAGAACAATACATCGCATTTGCCGGAAGCGTATTCTGCGGCATCCGCGGCATAGGAAGAATCACCGTTGATGATCCCGGTCTGACAGTTGTCGAAGATCTTGAGCTTTGAAGCGAAATAATCCTCCATGTCAGGGTGTTCAGTCGGCGCGATATGATCTTCGTAAAGATTGGTGAACGCCGCAACTTTGTATCTTACGCCGTATGCCCTGTCGAACTTCAAGCCCTGTGAAGACACTTCCATCACCAGAGCCTTGTCGCCGGAAGCTTCCATATCCCTCATCATCCTGTAAAGATCCGAGGATTCCGGGGTAGTATGTTCCGACTTGATGATCTTGCCGCCGGCTATATTCCTGACAGTTCCCACAAGGCCTGAAGAAATGCCTGCGCAGTCCAGGATCGAACGGAGCATAAAGGTGATCGTTGTCTTGCCTTTGGTGCCTGTAATGCCTGCGATATCCAGTTTGCGTTCGGGGTGATCATAGACTTCAGCCGATACGATCCCCAGGGCCTTTCTGGTGTCCCGGGTCTCGATGACTGCAGTATCCGGTCCCAAAGTCTTCAGTATATCATCGATACCGTATCTTTCTTTATCTCTGGAAGAATCGATAAGTACCGCCGAAACACCCTTTGCCGCGGCAGACCCTATATATTCATGTCCGTCTGAATTGAAGCCCTTGATCGCAACGAACAATGACCCGGGCTTACATGCTCTGGAATCAAACTCCACGGAATCAATATCGATATCACCTGATCCGCTGATAAGTTCGAAGGCATCTGTCTTAACGAGTTCTGATATCAGCATCGGATCACCCCGCTCCCTGGTCTTCGCCGTCATCGTTATCCTGCGGGTCAGTCGGTTTTACGAGGCCGTCCTCATCGGAATCGTCGATGTTGCCGCTGCGCCTTGTTCCTTCGGAACCTTCTCCGGTCTCGTTTGTCTCGTAACTAGAAGCATCAGGCATCTTGTTGCCCATGGTAACTTTGATAATGGATCCTGCGAGGACCGTCGTTCCCAAAGATTCGCTCTGTTCCACGCAGACACCTGTTACATCGCCTTCGACCTTACAGTTAAGGTTCATCTGCTTAAGTGCTTCTATACACTCGATCGCAGTCATTCCCTTGAGGTTCGGGACTCTTGTGGTCAGCATCTGATCTTCCGGAACACCGTCGGGATACATGATGACGACGCCTGTCTTGTAAAGTGTATTCGTATAGTTGGGATATGTCCTTGCGATTATCGTATCCGCATTCATTCCGAGGGTTCCGTAAACTGTGGTAAGTCCGTTGACTGATATGGAAGATGCAGCCTCGGATGCGGACTTGCCGTCAACCTTGGGAACATAATACTGAACGAGAAGATCTTCATAATCTTCTTCGGTGAATGTACGCTCAACACCCATATATGTAAGGGTTCCTTCAACGATCTCAGCTGCGGTTGCGGCTGCCGATGATGAACCTACGGAATGATCGGCGGGCTGGTTAAGGACCACGAGGACCGCGATCTTAGGATCGTTGGAAGGAGCATAACAGGAGAAGGACAGAACATGAGCGCCCTTGTTCTCGCCTGCGTCGATGGTGGATGTGGATGTCTTACCTGCAACGTTATATCCTGCGACCTGACCGGCTTTACCTGTACCGTCGGATACAACGGCTTCCATCATCTTGCGGACACGGGCACATGTGGCTTCGGAGAACACTGTCCTTACGACCTCAGGCTCGATCTCGTCAACGATATTGCCTTCGGAATCCGTTATGTATTTTGCGATATGCGGCACCATCAGGTCCCCGCCGTTGATGATGGCGCAGTAGGACATGATCAGCTGGATAGGAGTAACCGTAGCACCCTCTCCGTATGACAGAACCGACATATCGATGGTGGTAGGTTCTTTATGGAAGATGCCTGTTCCTTCAGCGGGAAGGTCTATGCCGGTGCGGTCATAGAAACCAAGCATCCTTACATAGTTATAATACTTCTTGAGTCCTATCTTTTGGGCGAGCTGAACGAAGATAGGGTTGCAGGAATTCTGGAATCCCTTGAAGAGCGTCTCCTGACCGTGGTTATAGTTACGGGACTTCTGGAGCCAGCAGGATATGGTATGCATATCGGACAGCTTGATAGGCGCGTCGGAGAATTCCTGTTCTTCCTTGGCAAGGTTCTCTTCGAAAGCCATGCATGTTGTCAGGGACTTGAAGGTCGAACCCGGCTCATATGTATCTGAAACGCATCTGTTGCGCCAGCAGTTACCCATGATGTACTGGATCTGATCATCGGCCGACATCATCGACCACTCCTCAATATCCATTCCGTATGGCATTGCATACGGGTCGTTAAGGTCGTAGTCCGGCATGGAAACCATAGCGTAGATGCTGCCGGAATAAGGATCCATAACGATCGAAGTTACACCGTTCTTGGGCTTGAACTTGTCATAAGCTTTTCGGCATGCTTCTTCGGCGATCCTTTGGACATTGAGGTCAATATTGGTTACGATGTTGTATCCGTCCCTTGCCTGAACCGATGTGGCGTCGGAATAAGGAAGGACACCTCCCGTGATGGAGTCAACCTCCGAGTATCTGTATCCGTCGTTACCGGACAGGACATCGTTGTAGTAGGCTTCAAGACCGTAAACACCTGCCAGGACTTCGCCGTCGTTCCTTGCATATCCTATGACCTGGGATGCAAGGGATCCGTAGTTATAGTATCTCTGGGGAACAGCAACGAAACCGAATCCCTTGATCTTGTTCTCTTTGAGGTAAACCTCGAACTCCTCTTTCTTCTCGGCAGAGATATTCTTGGTAATATCGCGGCCTGCCACGGCATTCCTGGGATCCTTCGTATCCTTGGGGTCCACGGGGATGATCTGATCCATCTTCTCGTAAGACACACCGAGGAAATTGACACAGGCGTTGATGATAGACTCGCGGGTCATAGTCTCCGACTTGACTTCCTTCGGGGAACATACCACCGTATAGTCATAGGTATTGGATGCCAGAGCCACTCCGTTGGCATCGTAGATCATGCCCCTGTCCGCAGAATATGTGAAGAGCTTCCACTGGTCGCTTGAGGCGGCCTTGGCGTAGCCCTCGTAATTGGTTACGGAAGTCTCGTAAAGGGTATAGACTACATATGCCGAATAAAAGAAAACAAGGGCTGCAACCGTCAACACCAACACTTTGGAGGATGTATCGTTGAACCCCGGTATCTTTTTCCTGTTCTTGTCTCCGATCCGAATCATAACGCCGAACCGTTCCTACTTATCCGGATGATTCCTGTAGTAGTCTGCCAGATAATTCTCGGCCTCTTTCAACGCCTCCGGGTTGATACCTTCGGAATCATAGGAAACAGATGTCTTAAGAGAGTCGTTATTGGGGATCGGGAGGTTTACGACCTGATTCTGGTTAGGATCCTGCATCCCGAGCGCCAATGCCTGTGACCTGACCGTATCCATATCCTGGATTCCGTTGGCGTTCTCTTCGGCATCGATTATCTTTGTCTTGGTCCTGGAGATCTCATCCTTAAGATTGGAATTATCTCTTGCAAGTTCGGACAGTTCAGTCTGAGGATAGATCATGAGGAATGCGAAGAATCCAGCAAGGATTACGAGACCGATCGCGATGATGGACTCGAAAAGCCTTCTTCCCGTAAGTCTTCTGGCCTTCTTGCCTTCTTCCTTCTCGATGAGCCTTGATCTCTCACGGTCCTCTATATCTTCTTCGAATTCACGGTTGAGCCTGGTGACCTCAGCCATGGATGTGACATATTTTTCTTCTTTGGAAGGAGCTATTCCGCGGGCGATCTTCTCACGCTCGTAGCGGGCATTGCCGCGTTCCTTGTAATCAGAGATCTCGCCGGTAACGGAGTCGACAGTATAGAAAGTACCGTTCTTGTAAACGATCCTTGCGTTCTTCTTCTCATCTTCCTTACGGTCGATGATATCAGGAAGGTCTTTGTCCATACCCTTCATGGATACGGCTTCATAATCCTTGAGCCGTGATGACGGCTTCTTCTGCCTGACTGCCACTTTTGTCCCCTGTTACCTTCTTCTTATGATAATGCTGTCGTTCCTCTCAAACACCCGAAGCTTTGCGCTGTGTGCTCTTAAGTTCCTTGCCACTTCTTCCTCTGATGCCTCGATCGGCTTCTTGGTGATGACCTTGCCGAGTGAGACTGCTCCGCAGACGCACTGCGGGAACTGCGGCGGGCAGGTGCACGGATTCTCCGCTTTCCTGAACGCCTCCTTGACGATCCGGTCCTCCAACGAATGGAAGGATATAATGCACAGCCTTCCTCCGGGATTGAGCATAGATATCGCTCCCTGTATCATCTCGGTCAGACCGTCAAGTTCATGGTTTACTTCTATCCTGATCGCCTGGAAGCACCTTCTGGCGGGGTGCTGATCTTCACCTCTTGCAGCACCGGGCATGGAATTCTTGATGACTTCGGCAAGTTCCGTAGTCGTCGTGAAGGGCTTCTTCTTGCGGGCTTCGCAGATTCCCGCCGCGATCCTTCCGGAATGGCGCTCTTCCCCGTATTCACTGAATATCTTCTCTAAGAGCCTCTCCGGATATGTGTTGACGACGATAGCCGCCGTTAAGTGTTCCGTTGTATCCATCCTCATGTCGAGGGGACCTTCCTTGGTATAGGAAAAACCTCTCTCGGGAGTGTCCAGCTGATAAGATGACACACCGAGGTCAGCCAGGATTCCGTCTGCCATTCCCATCTTCATGCCGTCGATGATATCTACGACATTACGGTAATCGGACTTGATGGGATACCAGTCAACTGTTCCGAACTCGGCCTTCCTCTCCATGCAGGTCGCAAGAGCCGTATCGTCCTTATCTATGGATAACAGTGTGCCTTTGCCTTCCATCATATGGGCTATTCCTACGCTGTGTCCGCCGCCGCCTGCAGTAAGGTCGACATACATTCCGCCCGGCTTGATATTCAGCTGCTCCAGGCATTCGGAGAAAAGCACCGGTATATGATAAAACTCAAAGCCCTTCGACACTGTATAAACTCTCCAATCCTTCTAACTGAGACAGATCATGATCTTCATGGTCATAGTGATCCTTAGTGCAGATATCTATCTTGCCGTCATCCGCGAACAGGCATATCTCGCAGCCCGGGGCCGCTCCTATCCTGTCCCACAGTTCGGCTGATACACTGACTCTTCCCTGGGAATCCACCGTAACATCCTCGGCTTCGCCGATAATGGCTCTCTTCATCATACGGACCTGTTTCTTCAGAGAATCGAATCCCTTGATCTGAGCCTTGATGTTATCGAAATGCTCACGGGTATAGACGCAAAGATAGCCGACATCAAGGCTGTTGGTTACAACCAACTCCTTGCCCATCGTCTCTTTGAGCTTCGACGAGAGGAAAAATCTCCCCTTAGCGTCAATCTTCTTTGTCTCTCTGCCCACTCTGTGTCTCCCCTGTGAAAGATGTCTAAAAGGAAGCCGGGACCCTCAGCTTTGACTTTGTTCCCAAAATCTCCACCTTTTATCCCGTTTGCTCCCAATTCCTCCACACAAATGTATTTTATCTGTAACATTTGTTTAATGCAAGAGTTATTTCTGCAAAAAAACAAGATTTTCGAAAATAATATCCTTCCGGTTCCCGGGGCGGTCCGGGAGACAGATTGAACAATGAGAATTAAGGTAATATAATCTATACAGTTATTTGTACCTTAAGGAGGGATAATACATGGCCTACAATAACAATCAACAGCCTTACAATCCTGTAAGTGTCATACCCCCCGAATATAAGCCCATATCCATGTGGGGATACTTCGGATATCAGATCCTCTTCGCGATCCCGATCGTAGGATTCATCTTCCTCATCATCTTCGCGTGCGGGGGCAAGAACAACGTCAATGTCAAGAACTTCGCAAGATCATACTTCTGCGTACTGATCATCTGGGCAGTCATCATCGCCATTGTTGCCGCTATTATGGAAGCCACGGGTGGCGCAATGTATCTGTCCGAGCTGGCAAACCAGTCCGGCAGCTTAAGATGATCTGAGACAAAGAACAAAGCAAAGGCCGTTCGGTTTTGATACCGGACGGCCTGTTTTTTCGAGCGCGAAAAGTTACCTGTTCCGGGACATGGATATATTCAGGATGATCCCGAAAGATATGAAATTGATGAGCATCGCCGTTCCGCCCAGGCTTATGAACGGGAGCGGGATTCCCGTAATGGGAAGAAGGCCCACAGCCATTCCCATATTCTCGATGTAATGGAAAGCGAAATATCCCGTAAGTCCCACAGCCGTATAGGAATTTGCCGGCGAGGATGCGCGGGATGCAACGTACATGGATCTGGCGATAAAGAAGAACGCCAGGATTATTACTGCGGTCGTGCCGATGAATCCCATATGCTCTGATATCGCCGCGAAGATAAAGTCGGACTCCTTAACCGGAACCGTCGTCATGATGCCTGTGTGGTTGCCGGTAAGACCGCCGGACATGATCGCAGTCTTGGACTGCACCAGATTATACTCTCCTCTGGGGTCAGACCCTTCGAAGATCAGGGACAGGATCCTGTTCTTCTGGTAAGCCTCAAGGTAGAATGTCCAGACCAAAGGGATAATGATAACGATGACCGACGATATAGCCAAAACGAAGTATCTGTACCTCACTCCCCACACGAACAGCATGCATACGAAAGCGAAAACTATAACCATGGCCGTACCGAAGTCGGGCTGGCTCAATATGAGGAGCAGCGGGATCCCGTAGACGACACCTAAGTATATGAAGCCCTTGATCAGGGAGTATTCCTTGGATTTCATCTTCTCGAAGATCTCGGACGCCACCATAACGATGCCGATCTTGGCAAGCTCCGAAGGCTGGAAGTTGCCTATGACGGGGAGATTGAGCCAGGAGTCGGCGCCCCACCTGTAAGCAAGGGAATAACCGTCGATGGGAACCAGTATCAGGAGCAGGAGCGACCCGATATAGATGACCTTGCCGACTATGCCCATGAAGTGGTTGTCGATGGCACAGAGGAATACGGCGACCAAAGCTCCTACCACAGTCGCAACTATCTGACGGTAGTAGTTGCCGGGATACTCCTTATATCCGGAAGACAAAACCTTCAGCAGGACGTAAAGCCCTATGACGGACAGAAGGATGATCGGTATGACGAGAAAATAATCAACCGTCCTTAAGTTCGTCTTATTACGAAGCTTTACTATTCCGGATTTGTTGTAATTATCCATAGGGAATATCCCTTACTTAGCCTGTTCTGCTGCGCCTTCCGTTGCATAGAATCTTGCGGGGAACTTCCTCTTCCTTATCCTCTGGGCGTGGATGTAAACGATATAGATAAGGCATACTACGCACAATACCAGTGACAGGAGCTGCGATACGCGGATCGCCGTGTTCGGGATATAGAGGGAATCCGTTCTTAAGCCTTCGATGAAGAACCTTGCAAAGCCGTAGCCGATAAAGTAAACGCAGACGGTCTCGAATGCGAACTTGGACTTCTTGCGGACGATCACGAGGATTATGAACAGCAGAAGATCTGCGATGGATTCATAAAGGAATGTGGGATGTACCGGCGATGTGGAATCCAGATAAGGACAGTTGGCAGCAAGGTACGTTGAGATCGTGCTGCTGGTCATGCCCCAGGGAAGGTTCGTCGTTGTTCCGAAAGCCTCCTGATTGAAGAAATTCCCCCATCTTCCGATGGCCTGAGCCAGCGGAACATAAACGATGACATAGTCGCCCATGGCGGTAAAAGAGATCTTGCGGATCTTGCACATGATATATGTGCCCAGGGCTGCGCCCAGAACACCGCCGTAGATTGCAAGCCCGCCGGATCTCGTATCGATGATCCTGGACCAGTCCTGCATATAGTAATCAAGATTGAACAATACAAAGTAAAGCCTTGCGCCCACTATTCCGGAGGGAATGGCGACCAGGATGAAGTCATAGATAAGGCTCGTGGGGAAGTTCAGCTTCTTGGAATCCTTGATCCCGAGGAAGATCGCCAGGAGCATTGCCACGGCGATGATGATCCCGTACCAGTAGACCTGGAAACTTCCGATGGAGAATGCTACCGGAGATATATCTATATTGATCCCGAGTCCCGGGAACTGAACATTGGTATAATTCATCTTTCCTATCCTCTCAAGAACAGGTCTTTGCGACCCTTATTGAATATCGGTCTAATATTACCACGACTTGCAGGATTATCAAAGTGCGGGCGTTGTCAGACTTTTACGACAAAATCGCTCTCCGCCGAAGCGAGGAGCGATCATAAGTCTTTTTGTTAAAGCTCTGCCATAAGGCAGTTCTTCGCGATATTACTTGGCAGCTTTAGCAGCCTTTGCAAGACGGGACTTGTTCCTTGCTGCAGCCTGCTTGCTCATGTGGCCCTTAGCAGCAGCCTTGTCGAGCTTCTTCTGGGTATCCTTGATGAGATCCTCAGATGCATTGCCGGAAGCAACAGCATTCTTAGCTGTCTTGAGCTGAGTGCGGAGCTCGCTCTTCTTCATCTTGTTGGCTGCATTCTTGCGCTCTGTAACAAGTACACGCTTCTTTGCTGATTTTATATTAGGCATTCTCATGACCTCCATAATAAATATCTATATCAGTTTTTATTGCACCGAGTGATTGTATCACGATTGATTTGCAATGGCAATACCTTTTTCACGCGCCACCCTTGCACGATTTTTCCCGTGGTGTAAAATATCTTGTAGCTGAAGGGCACCGGTCCCTGCAAGCCGCCATCCCCGCTGTTTTGCGGATCTTAAGGGAGGTAAATATGGAGAATAACAACACGAATACGGGCGCAGCCTCTCAATTCACGGGCGACCCCATCGAGAATATCCCCGGAACAGCCGTGGCTTTTGCCATCATGGCATACTTCGGTCCCTTATGGCTCTTAGGCCTTCTGATAGCCCCCTATAAGGATCTGTTCTATGTGAAGAACCACGTAAACAACGGCCTGCTCATGTTCATAGCAACCTGTGCCACCCTGATCGTATCCAGGATCTGGATAGTCGGCTGGATAGTCGCGATCCTTGTGGGCATCGTCCTGACGGTCTTCACTGTCATCGCGGTCATCGCCGCAGCCCGCCGCCAGCACTACACATACCCGATCTTCGGCGACAAGTTCCACATCGTAAAGTAATAGTATACTGACCGGACGGTCATTACATGCCGCGCTCCCTTCCGGGGCGCGGCATTTGTTATAAAGTGCTGCCCCCGCGAAATGGTTTTGTACCAAATGGCTCAAAAACAGTAAATGTTACACACCATATGTTTTTCGACTAAACGTTTTATTGATTGGCATTTAGTCTAAAAAACAATCGATTATTTCGACTAAAGCAATGATTTAAAAGGGTTTAGTCGAAATCTGAGGCTGTCAGGAACAGATATTTTGACTAAACTCCGGATTTGAGATCATTTAGTCGAAATAATGCCCGTTTTTTTCGACTAAACCTTCATTTTCGACCCGTTTAGTCAAAACAGGCTGCCTCATCATGTATGAGACAGCCTGTTGCGTTGACAAGAGTCAGCGGCGGTTACTTGCCGTTCACGTACTTGTTGTACTTATAGAGGAACGTTACCATCTGGCGTCTCAGGCAGTTGCCGTTCGGGCGGAAAGTGTTGTCCGAGTAGCCTGCCAGGATATTCATCTCGGAAGCCCAGAGGGCTGCGTTGTAGTAGTAATCAGATGACTTGACATCCTTGAACTTGTTGTTGGCGGAAGTCGGCGCGGGTTTGCCTGCAAGTCTCCACATGAATGTGACCGCGTGCTTTCTGGCGCAGACAACCTGAGGCTTGAAGGTACCGTTCTTGTAACCTTCGACGATATTGTTCTCGGAACCCCAGATTACCGCCTTGTAGAAGTAATCGGATTTCTTGACATCAGAGAACTTGCAGGTCTTGGTCTTGGGAGCGGGACTGCCCTGGAGCCTCCAAAGGAATGTTACCATCTGAGCACGGGTGCACTTGTTGGCGGGCCTGAACAGGGTCTTGCCTTCGTAGCCGTTGACAACGCCGGATGCGGTAAGCTCATTTGTAGGCTCGTACCAGAAATCCGTAGGATCGGTAACATCCGCATAGAGAACGCGGACTTTGTAATTCATGACGGATTTGCCGCCGGTGCACTTAACCGTGACATTGCCTGCACGGACACCGGTAAGTTCTGCGCCCGATGCGGAACTGTCCGCTTTGCTCTCGACCTTTACGACCTTGGGAGAGGATGTCTTCCAGGTGAATTTTGTTCCGTCGGAAGCTTTGGGATCTGTAGAGACACCGCCGCCCGAAGACACGCCTGCTTCCTTGATTGCCTCAGATACTATCTTGGTGGAAGAAGGATCTTCGTCCAGTTTCTCGGTTACACAGGACTCAAGGATCTTACCCCTTATCTCGGAGACAATGATATATGTATCCTTGGCGACAACATCGATATAAGCCGTATCCGTCTTATTGCCAAAGCAGGATAAACCTTTGAGGTCAGGCATATCCCTGAAGTTGAGGTCTGTGAGCTCGTTGTTGCTGCAAAACAGCAAACTGACATTCGGCGCCTTGGACAGGTCGAGACTGGATATCTTGTTGTCGTTGCAAAGGAGGTACACCATTTTGTCGTGCCTGCCGAGCTTTAGTTCCGTAAGTTCGTTATTGTAGCAGGACAGGATCAACATATTGATGCACTGGCTTACATCAAGGCTCTTGATCTTGTTGCCGGAGCAGGAAAGTGTCGTGATGTAAGGATAATCCGATACATCAAGTTCCGTAAGATTGTTGTTGGCACATGATATGCCGCTTATTGTTCCCTGCTTGGGGAGCTTGAGCTCCGTCAGGGCATTATCGCTTGCCGAGAGACTGTTGAGAGATACGCAGTTTGTAAGATCGAGGGATCCGATCTTATTCTTGCCGCAGTAGAGATTCTTGAGATTACGGTTATTGCTGACATTCAGCGAAGTGAGCTTGTTCTCGGAGCAGTAAAGAGTCTGAAGGTTCTCGTTCTTGCTTACATCCAGCGAAGTAAGGCTGTTGCTCTGAACATTAAGGGTCCTCAGGTCTGCTGCTTTCTCCAAACCCGTGATTGATGTGAGCTTGCCTTTTGTGGCATAGATCGTTGCAAGTTTCTTATTGGCCGAGACATCTAATGTCTTGACCGAGCTTTGGTTCAGATACAGATAAGTGACCTCGGTAAGCTTCTCCAAGCCCTTCAGATTGCTGACCTTGTTGCCCAAAGAAAGATACGTGATCTTCTTAATCTCAGCTGATGACAATGACCCGTCGTTGTTACTGTCGTAATTTGAGACTACGGTGCGGAAGTTCTTGTCCGGAAAATTGTTCCCGTCGATCTTAACTCCCCCGGCCGCGCTGACGGTACCTGCGGGAATGCCGATCATTCCAAATAAAAGCGCGCCGATAAGCGCTGCAGAAATCCTGCCTGTTCTGTTAAGCATAGCAGATCCTCCCCTATAAGATTGTTGGCGATAGAAAACATAGATCCTCAAATATTCATATAATCTATCCGAAAACAATAATAACAAAGCAGCCCCGTCAGTTCAAGGCACTAAGTCTTAACAGTTCCTTATTCCTCACCCTTAAGATACTCGTTGACTTTCTCGATATAGAGCCTGCCGCACCCCGACAGCACCGTATTCCTGCGGGTAATATAACCTATCTCCATTATCCCGGCCACCTTATCCTCTTCTTCCAGGACGAAGGGAACAGCCACGAATTGATCGCCGTTCAGTTCTTCACAGATTATGCCGGAACACAGGGTATATCCGTTCAGGCCCACCATGAGATTGAGCATGGTGGCGCGGTCGTTGGCTTTGATCATGCGGGGGTAGTCTTTGGTGCTCAATATCTCTTCCGCGTAGTAGAAAGATGCTTCATCCCCCTGCTCGAAGGACAGGCACGGGTAAGGCGCAAGATCTTCGAAGGTGATCTTCTTCCTGCGGGCCAGAGGGTGGCTCCTTGCGATATAGACATAAGCCTTGCAGCGGATCAGGTGCTTGAATTCCAGGTCATTGGCCCTTAAGATCTTTTCGATCGCGGAACGGTTATAGTCTGAAAGAAACAGTATCCCTATCTCGCTTCTCATAGATGCCACATCGGAGATTACATCTCCGGTGCGGGCCTCCCTTATGGCGAATTCATACTCTGCGGTATCGTAGGATTTGACCATCTCGACGAATGCCTTGACCGCGAAAGAGTAATGCTGGCACGTAACTCCGAACTTTTTCTTGACGGCGCCGCCGCTTCCGTAGTGTTCCACCAGTTCGTTATACTGGTTCACAGTCTGTCTTGCATACAAGATGAATTCCGCGCCGTCGGGAGTGAGGGTCATGCCTTTGGCGCTCCTGGTGAAGATGGTGATGCCGCACTCTTTCTCCAGTTCTCTTACGGCTTCGGTGAGCGAGGGCTGCGACACGTACAGCTTTTCGGCCGCCTTGTTAAGCGACCCGGTCTCGGAGACGGTTATAGCGTAGATGAGCTGCTGTATGGTCATAGATAGTCCGTGTTATGTTTGTAGGGGGTCGTTGCGCATTCGGCCACATATCTTATGGCTTCGGACACCGGCGGCAAAAGGATGATGATGAGCGATACTATGGCTTCGATACCGATATACCAGAAGCTGTACCAGGTGCTGTATCCGAGATTTGCCCAGAACGAACCTTTGTTGAGAGCATAGAAGCAATAGCAGTTCCAGATGCCTTCGATGAACCGAAGTCCTGCGGCAAGAGCAAAGCCCATAACAAACATTTTCTTGCGCGAAAAATCTTTCAGTCCGGTCTTATCTGCCTTAGGCGAGAAGAACCCCGTGATCCCCATCAGCCCGTATCCTATGATGTAGTCTGCGACTTCGCCCCAGTAGCAGTCGTAGCCGAACAGCTTGAACACGAACCCGTCGATAACATCTTCTGTCGGCATCTGGCTGTGAAGGATGAACATCACACATCCGAAAAGGATCGAACTTATAAATCCGGGACCCGGACCGTAGAAATATCCGACAAGGGCGATAAACGCCATGCTCATGAAAGTAGCCATGCCGCCTTCATCCGGGGTTATGAATACGAAGTAGGAGAATAATACCGCCAGAAGGAACAATACAGTTATCCAGAACAGCTTGTTGCCGCGGGTCGCCAGGCGGAATCTGGTGTAGAAACTCATTTTCATGATCTGCCACCTTCTTCCTTCCCGTCCTTATCGTTAAGGAAGTAATACTTCTTCCTGTAAGTGTCGATAAGGTTCTCTTCCCTTCTCTTGCGGTCGCGGAAATAAAGGATCACCGTGATCATCAGGTAGAACAGGAATACGGCGATTACAAGTTTATAGAACAACGTGGATTCGCTGGTAAGCGGAACTCCGTGCCTTCTGGCAAAGGGCTCTATTACCTCACCGAAGATCTCCTTGAGACCGAACATCGACATCAATGTCGCTGCAAGTCCCACGATGGTGGTAGTCAGTTTGCTGCGGTTGGCCGAGGACAGTTCGATATAGCTTTCAAGGAAGCCCTGTTTATCGTGATAATCCGCTTCGAGTTCCGCAGTCTTGAAGGCATCAAGTATAGCCTCGGCTTCCTTCTGGGTACCGTAATATTTGAAGTTGCGCTTGTTGGCATATTTATCTGTTCCCGCAAAATCACGGTAAAGGGTCTGCAGGTATGTGTAAGACACATCGCCGTCCTGAAGGATCGCGGCAGATACTTTCTCGGTCATCTTCTGAAGGGCCGTGTTCCTGAAGGTAACCACCTCCATGATGAACGTATATGTCGTTACCAGTTCGATCCTCCCCGTGAGGGTATCAGTATCGCCATCTTCCACATCAAAATGATCCTTGGCACCCTCCTTGGTATCCTGAACGAACACCGCCGCGCGTTCCGACAGATAGATATCGTAATAAGTGTAAACTGCTTTCTGGCTCTGCTCTTCGAGATTAAAGATCTCATGCTTGATCTTGAAGTCCTGATGGATGCTCATATAGGTCTCGCCTGCAAGCATGCAGCCGAGCTCCGTAATATCATCAGGCATGTTGGAAGCGCAGATCAAAGTCTTGCCGTGACCGCAGGGTATCAGGCCGTAGAGGTGGTTGACCAGCTGATTAAGGTCATAGTATTCGATGTCCGATATTCCCAGTTCCTTGGGGTTGCCGTTCCTGTCGATACCGATCTTGCCCTCATTCCTGTTACGGTTATGTGCTTTGCATAGAAGCGCCTTGTCTTCGGGTATCAGACCTTCGGATATCTTACGCACCGGAAGGAAGCTCTGGCTCATCTGATCCTGGGCCGTTGAAGGACAATACTTACTGTCCGGAATAAAGATCAGGAGATTGAAGAGCTTATTGGCAAGATCTGCCATCATGATGAGATGTGCTGTCTCCTCACCGTAGAAATACGTCTTCCTCTCACCGTCTTCATCAAGAATGTAATACTCATCATACGAAAACAGGAATTTGCATTTTCCCAGATAGAAATGCTTAATGTCCTCTGTCATCTCCGGGGTGCATTCATAGACAAGATCCTCCGACAGGCTCTTAAGAAGCTGTCCGGTCATTACCTCATCCGGTTCATCGCTATTAAGGAGTTTATCGAAGACCGGTTTGATCTCATACTCATCTTCGCCGGGGAATCCCCTAAGCCCGTTCTCATTGCATGAATACGGAACGATCATGTAAAGGTCGTTTTGGAATGTCTTTTTGTATCTGTAACTGTCACCTGCAAGGAACCTGTCAAGGCAGTCGCCTTCCAATATGAAGACATTGTCCGTACCGCCTTCTTCCAGATCCTCCACCTCACGCTTCCAATAGAAAAACCGCTCGCGCATGAACTTCATTCCGTCTTCAGATACGGCAGTTCCCGCAACGGCGCGGATCTTATATCCCTGGCTGTTAAGCTTACAAAGATAATCACGGAACCCGTTCGTCAGGGTGACGACTGCATCCTTGGTGCCTCTGTATTTGGGAAGGATGACAACCGACAGGATGAACAGGTTATATCCCTCATCATCACCGGCGTCGGGACCGTATGTCTTGACGAAAGGTTCCAGCTCATCTCCTGCGATATCATCATCGCGGATCTTGATGCCGGTCTCGGTAATGTCTTCCCAAAGTTCCTTTACGACAGGAAGGAAATTGATATATCCTGCGACATTGCCCCGCTTATCCTTGATGCATACGAAAGTGCGGTTCTCCGCCGCAAACCTGGCCTTGTAGTTTTCGAGCGTCCCCCAGTAGCGCTCCTCATATACAGCCTTATCTACGGCATATATCTTCTTGAGAAAGGACTCGTCGAAGTCCTCTCCCGTAACAACCGTAAATTTGTATCCTTCTTCCCTCATCGTATTGTTCATCTTCCCAATCATTCCTTACGCGCAAGCTTTACGATATAAGGGATGTTGCGGCCGATCTCGTGAACATCCATGCCGTATCCTGCGAGCCAGTTGTCGTTGATCTCAAATCCCGTGTACTTGACCGGGATCGTCATGAGCATGCGGTCGGGATTTACGAGCATAGAACAAAGAGCGATGCTGGCGGGATTTTTCTTCTCTAGATAATCCATGATGTAAGCCGTGGTGAGGCCCGTCCTTACGACATCTTCCACCACGATGACGTGGCGGCCTTCGATGTCCGTAGCCACATCCTTGGTGATATTGACCACACCCGTTTTATTGGTGGTGTTGGGAATGCTTCCGAATCCTATCAGATCTATCTCCACCGGCATATCGAGTTCGCGGGTAAGGTCGGTCAGGAAGTAAAGCGCACCCCTGATGACGCCTATCATTATCACGCTCTCGCCGCGGTAATCCTCTTCGATCTGAGCTGCAAGCGCCTTAACACGCGCCTTTATCGTCTCCTCGTCGAAGACTACCTGTTCGATCTCCAATGCTCCGTCCAATAATCTAGTCATCGTGCTCATCTCCCGTGTTACCGAATTGCCTGAGCCTGTCCACCAGGTCGGCAAAGTCCTTCTTATATACGATCTGAAGGTTCGTTCCGGGATACAGTTCCCGGACGAGCCTGACTTTCCTGTTCTTGCGCGTCACGTACTTCTGCTCCATGGTCGTAAGTTCAAGATACAGATTGAACTTCGGCAGGAAGAAATCCGGCGACAGCGCGGATGTCACATTACCCTCGGCATCCCACTCAACCGGGAATGTCTTCGGTTCGTACATCCACTCTATATTATACATGTCTAAGATCCTTGCGAACTCCTCTTCTGTGGGATTCTTGAAAACAATGGTCCTTCTCTGATGATCCGAAGTCCTGGACCTCACCGTACTCTCAGTCATCCTGGACCTCAGGTCGTGCTTTCTTGCAAGTTCCACTATGCACGCCCCCGCCTCTTCGACGGACATACGGTCAGTGTTGATAACAAGATCATAAAGTTCCGCCGACACGAGATCCTCACCGAAAACGGTATTTACGAACTTCTTATGCTTCCTGTCACTTATGGCTACGACTTCTCGGGCATCGTCATTGCTGATCCCGTATGCAGCGGCCACAGCCGCGACCCTGGTGCGCTCATCCGCCGTAACCCTCACGTGCACGGCCTTGGGGTACCCCTTGAGGATAACACAGCCGCCGAGTCCCAGCACCACGAGATTTTCCGAAGACGCGGCCTTCATCCTGATCTCGTTGACGAGCTTGTCCCTGAAGGTCATCTCCTTGCCCGGGATATTGCCGACAAAGAACTTCGCGCTCTCATTGAGGCGCGCCACAGTCCCTTCGGACAGTTCCCCGAAAAAATTATCCAATGCATATTGTCTGGTAATGAGTTCACACCCGAGCTTGGAGGATATATAGGCAGCCAATTCGTCACCGAGACTTCCGCTTCGCCGTGAAATGGTAATTATCGCCATGAAAACCCTCCTGCCGGAACTTGAATATATTATACAACAATTAAGCGTTATTTATTATTGACAATATTTTGGGTATCGGATATAATCCATTTTGCGTTTGACGCCGATGCCAACTTAGCTCAGTTGGTAGAGCAGCTGATTTGTAATCAGCAGGTCGTGGGTTCGAGTCCCACAATTGGCTCCATAACGTTAAACCCCGCAGTCAGATGACCGCGGGGTTTTATTTTGCTTGGATTTCCGGCTTTTTTATTCTTCGCTAACGTATATAGTTGTTACTTTCCAATATCCGCTTTCATCTTTTTCCATTACCATATCACTAAACCTAGCCCAATCACCCTCTACACGCGCTATATCAGTGTAACGGCCACTGCCGTTATTATCATAATCGGCACCGCCTAACATTTCAGGCATTTCATGATCTTTGATCCAATCGAATATTGTAGTCTCTCCGTTATCATACTGTTTTAAAAAATCTTTAAATACCTCTTCGAAGTCTTCTTCTTTTATTTTTTTCACGGGATCCGAATCATAAGGTCCGGGTTCTTGAAGCGGAAATTTAACGAATTGTTTGATCTCGTTATAATCACCCGACAATACGGCAGCTCTGAAATTAGTCCAGAATTCCTTCAGATCGGAATAATTATAAGTATTCTCGATGCCGGATGTTTCAGATGTTGTTTCAGTTTGATCTTGAGTTGTGGTTGAAGAAGTTGTTGTTTCGGGGATCTTATCTGTCTGTTCCTGCAAACTGCTCACAGTTCCCTTTAAACCTTCAACCTGAGACTGAAGTGCGGCCGCTTTTTGGCTCTCGGCATTCTTATCACTGTTGAGCTTAAAGATACATAATCCCATAACGGCAATCACGATCATTGCCAATATCAGCAAAACCGTTGATATGCTTATCTTTGAAGTTTTCTTTTCTTCCATTACAAACGGGGTATCAGACCAGCTTATCTTTCAGCACATAGAATGCCGCCTGTGCCGCCAGCCTTACATCAGCATCGGGATCCGCGAAAGCGATCTTCTTGACATACTCTTCGCAGTGTTTTGCTCCAATGTCGGCTGCGGACGTTGCCGCTGCGGCTCTTACCTGAGGATATGGATCACGAAGAAGCGGGATCAGGGCCATGCCGGATTCATAAGTATTGATCTTGCCCATTCCTACTGCCGCCAAAGTACGGACATCCGGGTCCTTATCACCCGCGAATTTAATAACCGCATCCAATTTTCCCTTTGATGCGAGTTTATCGATCTTAGCGCCAATCGAATCCAATCGTCCCATGTCTAAACCTCCCCAAACCTGCGGCTCATCGCCTAAGAACATTTTATGCACTAATTCTTAAAATGTCAATTTTATTTCAGAAGAAGATTGAAGGGCCATAAACGCCCTAAGTCATTGGATTACAGCAGTTTTCGGCACTTAAAAAAGGCTGCCTTTTACAAGACAGCCGGAAAGTTGATCCGATTTAACAATGTTACATCACCTGGTTACCGCAAAAGTAATAGGCTGAAGGTTCAGTTCCGTAACCTTATCCATATATCCTTTCTCGATGGACTCCAGATCTTCCATGGAGATGGGAAGTTCTTCGGAGACGCTCTTGTCCATACTGCCGGTCTTGTTGTGGTAGATACCCACTTCCCAGGTCTGTTCGTCCTTGAGGTCAGTAAAGTAGCAGTCTGACCAGTTTTTAGTCGTTCCGTCGGGAGACAATGTATATCTTCCGAAGATATGCACCGACGCTCCGCCGGATCCGGAGTTATAGAAACTTCCGTCATTGAGCATCTGCTCGCTGCTTCTTCCCCATCCTTCTATAACAAGGGTTGCCCTGTCGTCCTCAATGGTATATACGGCGAAAATGTCGTACTTAAGACCTATGATCAGTTCCGGAACGCCGTCAGACGTGATATCCGCGATCTTGTATCCCACATCCTTTATGGGGTCAGATTGGGAAGAATACTGGTAGTATTCCATTATCCCTGTAAATCCCTCGGGGATATCGTCTCCGGGAGCGCCTGTCAGGACAGCATAAGCCGCGTTAAGAATAGGCGTATATATCTGTTCGTAGGTAAGTGATTCCGTAGTTTCCGAGGTCTCGGGTTCGTCCGCTCCTCTCGTCACGCCGGATTCGACGGACTCTGACACGTCGGAAGACTCGGAGGTTTCTTCTGTCGCAGAAGTCTCCGGCGCCGCTGTCGTGGTGGTAGTCGCAGCCGTGGTAGTCTCAGTTGCGGAGACCGAAGCCTCAGTATCGGATGTCTCGTCCCTTACTACATTACATGCGCAAGCCGTAAGAGCCAGGGATCCGGCAAGGACCGTTGCGATGATCTTCTTATTCTTCATTCTCGGACAGTCTCCTTTCGGAAAAGCTTTTCGACTACAAGATTATAGCATCAAATCTGCAATAAATCAGTCATTCGGGACGCCATTTGCATAAAGGTCCCGGGCGCATTCCAACAGCGCGCCGCGTTCGTTGGGGATCTGATCCTCTATGACCTTCTTAAGAAGTTCGTTCAGGATATTTCCCACAACGGGTCCCGGCGCGACTCCCAATTCTTCTATCAGATCATCCCCTCCGACCGCAAGGTCTCTGAGTTTCAGGCATGCGCCGGACGAAGCGATCTTCCGCGCGATCTTCAGGACCTCATCGACTTTATCGAATTCACGGATACGGCTGTATTCCGACTGGGCCGATATATCAGCTTTCTTGACATGCCCCAGATCTTCCATCAGTTCCAGCCCGAGCTTCCCCAAAGCCTTCCTGCAGGACTTGTCCTGCGGCTCGACCCTTATGTCGTGATACCTTATCAGTTCCGTTATCTTCTCTTTGTCGGCATTGCTGAACTTAAGCCTGTCCAATATGGGACCTGCAAGCCTTACGCTCTCTTCCACATGCCCGTAGAAGTGTCCGCGTCCGTCAGGCCCCACCGAATAACATGCAGGCTTTCCGACATCGTGCAGGAGGAGTGCAAACTTGATGCAAGCGTCGTCTCCCTTATACGCGTCTACGGCTCTCATGATGTGCTCATATACATCGTAGCAGTGCCACACCGAATTCTGTTCGAACCCTATTGACGGCGCAAGTTCCGGGATGATCGCAGTCACGATGTCCTTATACTCCATCAGGACATCGAAAGCATGATCTCCCAAAAGCAGCTTTGTCAGTTCGGAATTGATCCTCTCGGCTGATATGTTGGACAAAAGCCCCGCATTCCTGTGTATGGATGCTCGTGTCTTTTCTTCGACCGCAAATCCCGTGGCCGCCGCAAACCTCAGCGCCCTCAGTATACGAAGACCGTCTTCTCCGAACCTCTTATCCGGATCCCCGACGCACCTTATGACTTCGTTACTTATGTCCTTTTCGCCGCCGAAAGGATCCTCCGTATTCCCTTCCGCGTCACACGCTATGGCATTCATCGTAAAATCGCGTCTGGCAAGGTCTCCTTCCACATCCCTTACGAACTCCACATTCTCAGGGTGTCTTCCGTCCTTATATTCCCCGTCAACCCGGAAAGTCGTTACCTCGAAAAACTCCCCCGCAGAGGACCTTATCGTCAGTGTCCCGTGCTTTATCCCGGTCTCAATGATCTTCTCCCCTAAGAAGACTTCCTTCATCTCATCGGGAGTTGCCGAAGTCGTGATATCCCAGTCGTAAGGCGCGATGCCCCTGAGGCTGTCACGGACGCACCCGCCCACAACATAGGCATCGTAACCTGCGTCATTCAGTCTTCCCAATATCTCGAGAGCGCCCCCGGGGATATCGATCATATCTGTCTCCTTCTGCTGTTAATGTTCCAATTGCACTTTATCACATTACTTCACTTTCTTCACTCACTGAAGTGCTCACTCAAATTGTTTTTCAGTGAGTGAATGAGTGAGTATACGCCCGGCGGTCACTAATCTACTCACTTTTTTGACACTTCTTAGTGACTGTTTTAGTGACTAACTCTGCACAAAAAAGCCCGGGGATGATCACACATCTCCGGGCGAAGTCTTACAGGTTATAAACCGGGGTTATCCCTTCTTGTTGATAAACTTATCGTTCGTCACAACACATCGCTCTTGGCGTCGAACAAGTCCTCGTCGCTTTGCTCCTGCGGAACTGGCAGAGCGATGTGTTGTTCCTCGGGTTACCCTTTCTTGTTGATAAACTTATCATACTTATAGAGGAACGTTACCATCTGGCGTCTGAGGCACGCGCCGTTGGGACGGAAGGTGTTGTCCTCATAACCTTCGAGGATATTCTTTTCGGCAGCCCAGACGGTTGCCTTGTAGAAGTAATCGGTCTCCTTTACATCGCTGAACCTGTTGGCGGATGCCGAAGGCTGGGGCTTGCCTGCAAGCCTCCAAAGGAACGTTACCGCATGACGTCTGGCGCAAACGATCTGAGGACCAAAGGTGCCGTCCTTATAGCCTTCAACGATGTGATTCTCGTTGCCCCAGATACATGCTTTGTAGAAATAATCCGTAGTCTTAACATCCGTGAACTTGCAGGTCTGGGACTTGGGGGCAGGTTCGCCGGAAAGCCTCCAGATGAATGTAACCATCTGGGCGCGGGTGCACTTGGTGGTGGGCTTGAACTTCGTCTGCTTGTTATATCCTTTGACAACACCGGCAGCGGTAAGGTAGTTGGTCGGTGTGTACCAGAAATCGTTCTTGTCGGTTACGTCAAGATAGAGAACGACGACTTTGCATTCCGCGGTCTTGCCGGCAGCGGATGCAGTGACAGTAACTGTGCCTGCCATCTTCGCGGTAATCTTGCCTGTGGAGTCTACTGTTGCGACCTTCTTGTCGGACGTCTTCCATGTGATCTTGCCGGTGGCATTCTTGAGCGTTGCCGTAAGTTCACCCTGCTCTCCGACGATTATATCCATGGATTCCTTGTCGAGAGTAAGGACTGGTTCGGGGATGATGACCTTGGTAGTCTTGTCAAAAACAAGAACATCAAGAGCATTGTTATAGTCGTAAGAATAATATGTCCCCAGATCCTTGGCCTTGCCGTCTTTATAGATCTTCAGAAGTTCATCACACTTTGTGATGTCAAGCTCCGTGATCTTGTTGCCCTCACAGCGCAGACATAAGAGCTTCTTGTTATTTGCAAGGTCCAAAGAAGCGATGACGTTATAAGAACATGCAAACGATGCCAGGTCCTTATTCTTGCTGACATCGATGGAAGTCAGTTTATTCTCACATATATCCAGCATAACGAGTTCGGTAAGTTCACCAAGATCAATGGTCGTCAGCTTGTTGCCGGCACAACTGAGGGACTGGAGTTTCTTATTCTTGCTAAGGTCAAGCCCGGTAAGGCCGCAGACGGCGCAATGCAGTTCGGAGAGATCTTTGAGATTGCTTACATCCAAAGATCCAAGGGGATTGGAACCGCACTTAAGGACTTTGATCTTGGAATTGCTGCTTAAGTCAAGAGATGCGATCTGATTGGAAGTGCAGTCGATGGTCGTGACCGCATCGCTGCCGGATGTATCAAGTGACGTAAGTTCGTTAGAAGGACAATAGAGGTATTCCAGGACTTCATTGCCGCTTATATCCAAAGCGGAGAGCTTGTTGGAACTTACATCAAGATAAGCAAGTGCCCCGTTGTTGCTGAGCTTGATCTCGCTAAGGAGGTTGTGATCAGCAGAAAGATCCGTCAAAGCGGTATTATTGTCCACATTGAGCTCCGAGATCTTGTTGCCCGAGCACCCCAAAGTCTCAAGCTTGGTATTCTTGGAAACATCAAGGGATTCAAGTTCATTGTCGTGGCAATGAAGATAGATGAGATCCGTGCATGAGCTCAGATCGAGGGAAGAGATCTTATTACCCGTAAAGCTCAAAGAACCCAGCTTGGTATTATTCGTAACATCGAGAGAAGTAAGGTCATTGCCGTCGCATTCGAGGGTCTCGAGCTTGGTATTGCCGGTTACATCAAGATCCGAAAGCAGATTATTTGAGCAGGATAAGAACGTAAGGTCTTTATAGATACTGACATCGATATTCTTGATATTGTTGCCGGAGATATTGAGCAGTGTAAGGTTCTTGAACAGTTCTATACCCGTAATATCTTCTATATTTCTATTGTTAACTTCGATCCCGCTAACAGCATCGATCTCATCCTGAGTGAGCTTGCCGTCTCCGTCATCGATGACCTTCGTGACATAATTCCTGAAGTGCTTGTCCGGAAAAGTAGTCGAATCGATGGTAACTTCACCATCCGCCCTCGCCCCTGCGGCCGGGACAAATGCCAGGAGCGCCGCCATCGACAGTGATGCGATAACGCCCGTAATACTCTTTCTCATAATCATACTCCTTTATTCTTTCTCATAACTTCAACAAGAGTATCTGAATACTCTTCCCCGCCGTAGGATAGCAAAAAAAGGGAGATTATGCAAAGTCAGCAATACAAAGGACTGCCCCAAAGGACAGTCCCAAATGCCGAAAATATGATGTCCGGAATATCAGATCACAGTGCAGGCCGCCGTGGCAGCAGCCGAGTCATCATCTTCCAACATCCTTACAAGGACATTGAGGATGACCTGTTTTGCGAAAGCCCGGATCTGTTCATCTTCGCAGACAGAGCTGATATAGATGGCAGCGGCGATCATGTTGCGGACACGCTCTCCTACTCCCCATCTGCCCATTCCCTTGACGGAAGAAAGCACCGAAGAGATCTCGGATATCTCGGAGATGATTCCGCCGTTAACGTCTCCGAATATGCCTGACAGGAGAGCTATTATCTCAAGTCCGTCCGAAGTATAATCCAGCCTTGCCGCCTTATGCGCCTGATGCCAGGCAACAACGCCCGAAGCTCTGACTTCGGCAGGTCCGTCGAACAGGCACATGGCTCCTGCCGCATAGAGCGCGGCAGTCTTGTTCCTGTATTGGGCAGCCATAGCGTTATAGCAATCCTCATAGTCACGGTAGATCACATCCGTGCCCTTATTCGACATTGCCAGGAGTCCGTAGTTGGAGACATTCGATCCCCATACGAGAAGGGGGTGGTTTCCTTTCATGCCCCTGTATATCTCTATCGCCTTATTGACGACAGTCTCGTAGCGCAGAGGGTCCGAACAGAGGAATATCAGGGTCGAGGCGATCATGAGCTTCGCGGAATCTGAGAACCCTCCGCGGATCTGAGTATGTATCTTCTTAATCTCGTCTACAGCATACTGCATGTCGTCTGATGCGGCCACCGCGGCACAGACGATCTCCCTGGCATAACCGGATCTTAAGCTCGAGAACACACCGGCATTCTGTTTGATGAGGGCCTGCGCCTCCTTGAAATCTTCCTGCGTCAGTTCTTTATCCTGTCCGATAAGGATACATGCCATGGTGGCGGCATACTTGTCCCCGCCCCAGCGGCAGTGCTTCTGCGCGCACGCCAGGTCTCTTGCAAAGATCTCCACATTTTTCCTTACATTATCCTGCATAGTTCAATCCTCCTTATTCTATCTGAACCATTTATCCGCAATCGTGGGTTCATCGTATCCCCAGTCTTCCGGAACGGACCTTGCCGTAACCTCAAAGCCGTTCTTGGTAAGGACCTTGGCAGATCCGATGTTCTCCACCATGGTGCTGGCCGTGATTATCTCTATATTGGTCCTGCCATACAGGTAATCTACCATGAGTCCCACTGCCGTGCTCGCGATGCCGCGCCCCCAATGGTCGTAGGCGAGCCTGTAGCCGACGCAGGTCTTGGCAATCTGCTCTTTGTAACCGTAGAACTCGGCAAGTCCAGCGAACTTACCGTCCTCGAAGATCCCCAGGATAAGGGACTCCCGGTCATCGAAAAGCCTGCCGTTGATGTAGTTGACCGCATCTTTTGCGTCTTCGAACTGCCGTTCGGCCAGAAATGTCGGAAGGTACTTATAGACTCTGTCATCCCTCGTCATGGCCCCAAGGGCTTCCGAATCGCAGGAAGACAGTTTCCTGAGTTCGATATTGACGGACCCCAGATCCGGCCACTCATCGAAAAGCTTTACCATCGGCACTCCTTTCCGTGCAAAGACTCTATCTGACATTATATATCAAAGATCCGATTCTTCTTGTGAGATCTCGGGCTACAGGGTAAAATATTGTGAGTTTACTTGGAAAAGGAGATATTGTTATGGAACAGAAGATAGAACTCAGTAAGAATGTTTTCGCTGAGAACTTTGCGGTCGCCAAGGAAGCGTTCGTTCTCAACTCATCTTTGGAGGCTGCGGCGTGCGCTGCGGCATTCATAGGCAACAGCACGCCAACAAACGTAAGTGCCATGAAGGAAGCCAAAAAGCTTTTGAGCAAGAACACCTCCCTGCTGTCCGGCGTAAGGTCCGGCAACTGCCGTCAGGTGGTAACTGCGACTATCGCACAATCCCCTGATCCCGATTATGCCCTTGCGCAGATCAAGAAGATCCATAAGGGGCTGGATAAGAAGTTTTTCGATTCGGATTATCTCGTGCTGGCAGCAACCATGATATACCGCTCCTGCCGAGAATCAGAATACGATACATATATCAAGAGATGCCGCGAGATCTATAAGCTCGTCCGCCGCGACCACCCGTTCATCACTGGCAAAGAAGACATCACCGGGTGCGTGATCATGGCTCTGACCAATGTTGATACGGAGGTCATAGCCCGCAATGCCGAAGTATGTTTCGAAGCGCTGGATAAGCACTTCATCGGAAGAGAGAGGATCCAGCACATGGCCCTGATATCCGCATGCTTTGCAGGTGACGCCGACGATCAGGCACTAGCGATCCGCAAGACCTTCGATATGTTCAAGGCCGAAGGGATCCGCTTCGATACCGAGGCATTCGGTGTTGTTGCGGCAACGGGACTCCTCGTCCGCGAAGAGGACCGCAAGACCGTCATCAAGAGAATAAGAAAGCTCTCCGATGAGATGAAGACCATCCGCGGAATGGGACCTTTGGGCGCCGGCAAGAGGATCCGCCATATCCTGGCCTGCGCGATCGTCCTCGACGCATATACGGGCGGCACATCCCAGGCAAGGTCTTCCGTCATCTCCGCGATAATCTCGGCTATCATCGCCGTTGAGGTCGCCGCAATGCTGGCAGCAGTATCCGCCGCATCCGCATCCGCTTCCGCGGCATCCTGACGGCCGGAGCCCCCTATAATAGACATTCAGCCCAAATTCGGCTACAATACGGGTGCATTTACTGCTAAGGGAGAATAGTATGGGATTAAGATCTTACAAATGCGGCAACTGCGGCGCGAACCTTACCGTTGACACCTTCAATATGTCTGCGGTATGCGAATTCTGCGGACAGACGCTGACCTTCGACACCGAAGAGGTTTCCAACATCCTTGAAGAGCGTGAGAAGACGAAGCGCATGCACAAGGCCGAAGAGGAACAGACAAAGCGCGAGGAGGCAAGGCTCAAGCACGACGCGGAAGTCAAGAAGATCGAGACGGAAGCCGACGAGTTTATGGAGGGCGCCCGCCGCGTAAAGCAGGGATTCGATACCGTAAACCGCGGATTCAACATGGTAAAGACCATAGTGATCTGCGTATTCGTCGGAGTAGTCCTGATCATCGCGCTCATAGCATTGTTCGCAATACTTAAACATCTCGGATAAAAGAGGAATGAGATCATGAAGAAGAACATCAAGGTCGTATTAACAGTCATCCTGGCGCTGGGGATAGCATTCTCCACCACCGGTTGCTTTACGGTAATGGCAATAGTCAAGAGGACTTCCGATGCGGTGCAGGAAGCAACTTCAACGTTTGAATTTGACCGCGACTTTGACTTCAACTTTGGAAACCTTGATGACTATGATGATCTGTTCGATACAGACGACCGTGACGATCGCGACGATAAAGATGATGACGAAGACGACAGAAGGGCTGACGACAGCAACCGCATTCCCGATAACGATGACGATACCGAACTGACATTGCCGGACGACTTCGGTGACCTCGGTGATCCGGACGACTTCGAAGACGCGTTGGAAGACGCTTTCGGGTTCAACCCCTTCAGCCCTTTCTTCGATATCGATTTCGATTCGGATTTTCGGGATTTTCAGGATTTTAAGGATTACATGAGCACTCTCCCGACCGATAATACATCCGGGACAAATGATCAGACCGGCTTAGACAAACAATAAAAACATCCGGAGACAAAGCTATGGAGAAAATGCGCAAGAACGATAAGATCAGGTGGGGCGGGCTGACACTGAGCCTTTGTATCGCCCTGGCCTTCTACTATTTCCTGACGCACATGAGCGATTTCAACACCGCCGTATCCTACTTCATGGGCCTGTTCTCCACCGTCCTTATCGGCGCGGTCATCGCATATATCGTAAACCCCCTGGCGATGTTTTTCGACAGGCATTTCCCGCGCAAGTGGAAGGCCAACAGGAGATGGATCCTGTCATCCGTCCTGGCCCTTCTTCTGGTATTGGGCATCTGCATCGGGCTGTTCTCGGCATTCATCCCTTACTTCATCGACAACGTCCGTGAATTCGTGGGACGTCTGAATCTCTATAAGCACCAGCTCATGAACCTGGTGGCTTCCCTGCAGATCGATGACGGCCTCAAGGCCTCCACCCTGTCGATCATTGACACACAGATCGATGTCAACGGCAAGCTCACCGAGTACCTCAACAACAACTTCTCCAACATCGTATCCATGTCGACCATGGTGGGACGCAGGATATTGAATGCCCTGATCGGCATAATCTTCGCCTTCTACTTCCTTATCGGCAAGAAGAAGCTGGTCTCCATCCTTGCGACCTTCGCCAAACTCGTAACACCCGACAGATACGAATCACATCTCAACGGCATCTGGAAGCAGTTCAACTCCATCTTCTCCAGATATATCGTATTCACTCTGCTGGAAGCTCTGACCGTAGGTTTCCTGAATGCCTGCTTCATGCTGATCACCGGAACACCTTATGTGGTCCTCATCTCGGTAGTTGTCGGCGTAACGAATCTGGCACCTACGTTCGGTCCTATCTTCGGCGGTGCTTTCGGCGCGGTACTGCTCCTGCTGGCAGAACCGGGACGCGTGATCCCGTTCATCATCTTCACCATCATCCTGCAGCTCATAGACGGCTACATCGTCAAACCCAAGCTCTACGGCGAAGCTCTCAATGTCCCTTCATTCCTGGTATTGACTTTCCTCGTTGTGGGCGGGAAACTCTGGGGCTTCACGGGACTCCTTCTGGCTATCCCTACAGCCGCATTGCTTTCTTACATCTATAACAACATCATCATTCCCTGGCTCCGCTCCCGAAAAGATTCCACCAAGAAACTTGCGGCAGAAGAAGCAACCTCCGATGCCGGGGCTGATATTCCTTCAGAGTAAGTTTATACGTCAGATAATCCTGATCCCCGTTACCTTGTAACCTTCTTCGGTTATTGCGGAGATCATCATGTCATCTGTAACCGCATCGGTAACCGTAACTTTGGCAGTGCCGGACTCAAGATCCACTTCGACTTCGCTTACACCTTCGATCGACTCCAATGCCTTTGTCGCGTGCTTTACGCAGTTTTGGCACATCATGCCTTCTATCGATAATTCTTTGCGCATGGTATCGTTCTCCTTTATCGTCATATCTTCTTTTATCTGATCTTCAGGACCCTTCACATCACCGATCCTGTCTTTGTCCGCGAATCTTTTGAGCCTCAGGGCATTCGTTACAACGAATACAGAACTGAAGCTCATGGCCAGAGCCGCCAGCATCGGGTTGAGCTTAAGTCCCGCAACATAGTAGAAGCACCCTGCCGCTACCGGTATGCAGATAACATTATAGAAGAATGCCCAGAACAGGTTCTGCTTGATGTTGCGCATAACCGCGCGGCTCAGTTTTATCGCCGTCGGGATGTCTTTGAGGTCTCCTCTCATCAGAACAACATCGGAAGTCTCCATAGCTATATCCGTACCGGAACCTATGGCGATCCCTATATCTGCGGTAGCCAGTGCCGGAGCGTCGTTGATACCGTCACCGGTCATTACCACCTTGTGTCCCTTGGCCTTAAGCTCAGATATAATCTTCTCCTTATCCTGCGGGAACACTTCGGCAATGACTTCATCTATCCCGGCCTTTGCCGCTACAGCCTTGGCGGCATTTCTGTTATCTCCGGTAAGAAGGATGCCTGTTACACCGGAAGCTGCAAGTCTTGATACCGCAGGGGCGGCAGACGGTCTCACCTCATCTTCTATCCCGATAACTCCCAAGAGCTTGTTATCCCTGATGACAAATACCGCAGTGGCGCCCGTGCCGGAAACCTTGTCGTCCCAACTGCTGATCTCATCCGTCAATCCGGGAACCTCCGAAGCGATCCTGGAATTTGCCGCGTAACATCTTGCGCCGTCTATTTTTCCTTCTATCCCGACTCCCGGGGTCTGTGCGAAGTCTTTAACTTCGCAGAGTCTGATCCCCATACTGTCAGCTTTGTCTGTCACTGCCTGCGCCAGTGGATGCTCGGACAGGACTTCCAGAGAATATGCCGTCTTGATAACTTCCGTCTCTTCTGCATTAACCGTGTGGACCGCCGTAACCTTCGGCTTGCCGTAGGTTATGGTTCCTGTCTTATCCCAGACCACCGTATCAACTGAATGAAGTATCTCCAGGGCCTCTGCGGACTTGAACAATATCCCCAGTTCCGCGCCTCTTCCCGTGCCGCACATGATGGCCGTAGGAGTCGCAAGCCCCAGGGCGCAGGGGCACGATACCACCAGGACCGACACGGCACAGGTCAGAGCGAACTCGAATCCCGCCCCAAGGATAAGCCAGACGATCAAAGTAACGAGCGCGATCCCCATAACAACGGGAACAAATATCCCGGCGACCTTATCGGCGATCTTGGCAACCGGAGCCTTGGAACTTGTGGCTTCATCCACCAGTTTTATTATCCTGGCAAAGACCGTGCCTTCACCAACCTCGGTAGCCTCCATCTTGATATATCCGCTCGTAACGGTTGTCGCCCCCGTAACAGTATCTCCTTCCTGCTTTGCCGAAGGGATGCTCTCCCCGGTCAGCGCCGATTCATCGACAGCGCATCTTCCCTCAATGACTATGCCGTCCACGGGAACAGTCTCGCCGCTTCTTACCTGCAGGATATCCCCTTTGACCACATCATCGGCAGATATTATCTTCAAAGATCCGTCAGACTCCACCCTGGCCGCGGTCTTGGGCCTTAAGTCCATCAGTTTATTGATCGCATCGGAAGTCTTGGACTTCGCCCGGCTCTCAAGGAACTTGCCGAGAGTGATGAGTGTCAGTATAGTGCCGGCGCCTTCAAAATATACATTATGGGAATATTCCATTATCATTCCCATATCCCCTGATGCCGTCCCCATAATGACCCTGACGAAAGCATAGACACTGTACAGCACCGATGCACAGGCTCCCGTGGCAACGAGCGTATCCATATTCGGAGCTCCCGAGAGGAGTGCACGGGATCCGCTTGCAAAATACTTGAAGTTGATAACGATTATCGGGATGACCAGCGCCAGTTCCGCCCCGATGATCGGAACGGAGTATCTGCAGTATATCTCCTCAGACAAAGCCATGGAGCCCATGGCGACTCCCATCAGCAGGATATCGAATATCAGTGAGAGTATAAGTCTCTTCTTTATCTTGGCAGTCTCTTCGGCGGCAGCATTGTTCTCTTTGACGCCGGTGCTGACAGACGCGCCATATCCCGCACCGACTACCGCAACTATTATCTCCTTGTCGGAAGTTAATCCGGGGTCGTACTCGACCACCATATTGTTCTTCAGAAGATTTACCGAGCAGGAATCGACGCCTTCCACCCCGGAGACGCTCTTTTCGACTCTCGCAGCGCACGCAGCGCAGCTCATGCCGGTAATATCAAATCTCTTCTTACTCATAAGGGTATTATACTCCATCGCATAAAGGATGTCTTCCGTGGCAGTATCGGCTACAGTTTTCGATCCGGATGTCGCTTTGGCTACAGGGGCCCGCAAAGTGTTGTTTTTACTACATCCGGGGGCTTTTTTGAGAATTGAATGCAAGGCTTGACACATGGTAGATTATAGCCAACAAAGGGAGTTTGAGAAAAAGCAAAGGAGGGCAATGCCATGGACAAGAAGATTATCGGAATGAAAGAGATGGGGAAGGCAGCAGGCGGTTGGAATGAGCCCAGGATCGTGATATCTTCACTTGAGACTGATCTTTACTCACTTACGGATCCTGCCAGAGGATCTTACCCCGCAGTAGCAGAGACATTGGCAATTGCATACAAGAAAGCCTCCACATTCTACGACATATACGCAATGACAGAAGGACTCTTCATCTCACAGGATACCGGCTTGGCTTACGTCAAGAGAAGGACTGCATAACAACAACTTAGGTTTTCATTAGTGTTTATCCTCTACAAAACGATTACCCGGCCTGAGCAGCCGGGTTTTCATTTGCCATCTTATCTTTTGTGTTATCATTAGTTGACAGTGAATAAAGGAGATACACTATGAACCGTCATATAAGACAGACATTGGCTGCAGCTGCGGCTTTTGCATTCATTACATCCTCGCTTTCCGGATGCTCGTCAGATCTGGGTCCCGAGACCCTTCCCTCCACCACGGAGAGCACCGAGATCACCGAGACCGAAGAGACTGAACCGACAGACGAGACGGAAGAGACCACCGAATCGGCGGAGGAGACTTCTCACGGGCACATAAGTACACCCATAAGATTCGAGCGTCCCGTTGATGTCAACGGACAGCTCAAGGTTGACGGTGCCAAGATCCTGAATAAAGACGGAGAACAGATACAGCTCCGCGGCGTAAGCACCGCAGGCCTGAACAAATGCGTAGACATATTCAACGATCAAGTAGTAGCCACATTCGGATACGACTGGGGATGCGATATCATTAGAATCGTCGTAACCTCAGACAGCGAAGACGGACAGGATTACAATAAGGACCCTGATACATATTTCAACACGGTCTGCAAATACACTGATACTATCATCGAAGAAGGGCTTTATGTCGTCATCGACTGGGACATCCACGGAGACCCCATGAAGAATAAAGATAATGCAGTCGACTTCTTCTCGAGGATATCGGCGATATACGGAGACAAAGAGAACATCATCTATGAGATCTGCAGCGAGCCTTCCGGCAAGCACTTCGACGACGATACCAAAGACGTTAACTGGTCAAGGATCAAAAAATACGCCAACGAAGTAACATCTGCGATCCGCGAGAACGATCCTGACAACATCATCATCTGCGGCACTCCGGATTCTTCATCCGGAATAGATCAGATTACGGAAAAGCCTCTTAAAGGCGACAACATCTGCTATGCAGTACATAACTACGTACACGGCGCGGAAGACGACCTGCGCGACAAGTGCACGGCAGTTATGGAGGCGGGGCTCTGCCTTGTCGCTTCAGACTGGAATACATTAAGCGGTGAGGCGGCAGCTTCCGAATGGCTGGCCTTCCTGGAACAGAACAAGATCAGCTGGATCGGATGTTCTGTAGGCAGCACGTCCCCTGACGGAACTGATGCTTTGGTATACAGTTCTTATGAACCAACAGAAGGTAAGGTGCTGATCGGGCACTGGCCCGAAGATGACATGACAGAAGCGGGATTGTTCCTCAGGGATAAGCTCGTCTCGGGAAGGTAAACCAGTTAAGTCTGATATCATCTTTTCGTGTAATCGTGTATAGCGGGGTTATAAATCTGGTATACCCGCTGTATACCGGATCTTGTAAAGAAGCAATCTGGTATACTCGCTGTATACCAGATCTCGAAAAGAATCCATATGATATACAATCAGGTATTCCAAAGTAATGAAATATTCAGGTTTGGCATACATTTCCACATGGATTACCCCTTTTTGAGATTGAAGTGGTATACCAAATTACCATATCTCTTCAAATAGAATACAAAAAGCATGCGAATCGTATACCAAATCAGATAAACAACAGTGAATGGTATACCGCACGTATACTATTCACTGTAATCGGGATGTTTGGTATACCACAGGGATCATCAACATCTCAGCAAAATAGACGGCGCGATCCTCCTGCATCTGCAGCGGACCGCGCCTTTTAGTTTTATATGGAGTACAGGTTTGAAATGACTTTCCTTGTAACAGCCCCGCGGGCTTCCCTTCAATCGAAAGTTTTACTGTGACCGGACTTCATTATGAGCATTGCTCAGTAGATCGGGAAAATCTCACTTGCGAGCTTATCGCTCTCGATAAAGATTGGACTTGCAAGGCTTGCCAGCTGCTCGTCAGTTATCTGGTTATTCTTTATCTTGTCGATGATCTCCAGAGCCAGCTCTTTGGAGTCAACCGCCAGGGGGCTTGCCAGATCCTTACCGAAGATCAGTATCTTATCAGATGAAGCGAGTGCGCCGAATGCAAAACCGCCGTCAACCTGCTCGAGTTCCTTAAGATCAAGTTTCTCTCCGTTGAGATTAAGTTCATTAACGTTTGTCATGGTAACATCCTCCGTATTCTTTTTTGTTCAACACCAGAAAGTCTTTATCCTGCTGTTGTGCCTTAAGGTTAACATCGGCGGATGAACAAACCAATATTCAATGTGGCGTCACGATGTAGCATAAACTACACTTTGTAGTCATTATGTAAGATACGGCGAAAAAATTATCACAAAACCATCACCATACACTCGTCGGAACCGGTAAATCCCATGCTCTCATACAGCGGGCGGCCGGATTCGGTCGCATCCAAAGATATCTCCGTTGCGCTGTTATTGCGGGCATCTTCCAGTATCATCTCCATCATGCGGCGGGCTACCCCCTGCCTCCTGTGATCCTTTGCGGTATAGACATTCATAAGATGCGCGCGCCTTCCGGTAGGATGAGAATAAGTGGGCATGATGACCATATAACAGATCGTGGCGCACCCTATCACCCTGCCGCCGTCAAGCGCCAGCACAGTGGTCTGATCCCCTGACAGGAAATAATCCCGGGAATATTCCATAATCTCTTCGGAGAATTCCTGATCGGCAGCAAGCCCGTTGACTTCCCTCAGCATCTCCAGACGGCTCGACATCAAAAGCTCTATATCATCAGCTGTTGCGATCTTATATTCGAT
>JAGCSR010000002.1 GCA_017964005.1 Clostridiales bacterium | reverse complement strand
GCCTTAACAACAAGATAAAAGTAGCCAAGCGTGTTGGTTATGGTTACCGCAACGATGACTACTTCTTTATTCTTGTTCGTTATATTTCAATGCCACACAACTTTATGCTAATCCCAAGGAAAACGTGAAGAGCCAAAAAATATATGATTTGATACATTCCAGCCCCGCCAAATCTAGTAGTGCGGTTTATGATATTGAAAAGTCGATAATGAGCTATATTGATGCATTAGAGAATCAAGCTAAGATCAGATATTTTAACAGTCCGGACCATGACAGTACTCTCACTAATGTGGCAGCAGGGAAAGGGATCTGCCTGGCTCCGGGATTCCTTAATGATCACAGCGGTCAGTTTGCCTGGATACCGTATGACTGTGAGGAATGTTTTCATCTTGTACTTTGTACTCACAAAACAGATAGCAGAAAGAGTCTTATTAACTTCATAACGGTCCTTCAAAAGCTGTACTCTGATGCAGTGGCATTCCCGTTCTAAAGCCGATGTAATGATCTGCCCCTGATTTGCAGGGCGGTCAGCCGATCTTACTCATCCCCGTTCATTCAGTACAGTCTGAACTCTGTTTTGCAGAGTCCTGACCACTTCATCAAGGCTCTTCTGACCGGAGAAATAGGCCGGCATTTCCTCTATAAGGATGTTACTGATATCAGCATCTTCAGTCATGATATAAGAGCAGTTCAATATAATATCCTCGAGAGTGTCTATGTGTTCTTTGGTGCATGTGACCCTGTTCGGAGGGGTATTCTCAAAGTAGCCGCCAAAAAGAGCGCTGATGGTGGTCCGGTTATAGAATTCCTTCGCCGCTTCCCCTGTCGGTCTGAAGTAATCGCGGTCTAAGACAAAGCTGCCGTTCAATGCGTATTCTTCCTGAATCTCATCAGACATGATCAGTTTTACAAAGTCAGCACAAGCTTCGATATCGTATGCCTCTTTGGATATGGCGATCGAAGATCCCACAACTGCCGCAGGTCCGTGTCCGTCTGAGGATGGCAATCCGAGTATGGAATCCCCCGAATCGAGTTGCTGCAATGTGATGAAATAATCAGCGAAATTGTAACCGGTGGTATATATAGCCGGACTGGTATATTCAAACATACCGGGGCCATAGGACCCTCTGGCTGTACTGGCCGCTTCATCCCAGGATATGGAATCTTCAGGGACATTATCCTTAACATATTCAGCTATCGCTGCAAATTCAGGACCCGAGAAATCCGCTTTGCCGTTTTTGATGAACGTATCCTTCATAGCATTAAAGAGACAGACAAAATAATACGGCTGTCCGCGTAAGATAACATCTTGTCCGTTAAGAGGGCCTCTCAGGAAATCGACATATTCATCTGTTGTAAAACCAACACCGGATGATCCTGCATATGCACCGTCAGTAAATATTCCGCTGATACCGAAAGATATTGGAAAGTTATATAATTTCCCGTCGACTTTGGCACTGTCGACTATGTTAGTGAAGTATTTGTCAGGACCAAGATCTTCGAGGTAAGGCGCCAGATCAACAAGGTGGCTGCTGTTTTTAAGCTGATCTATGCGGTTTATATCAAGGAACATATCCGGTCCGTTGCCGCTAAGGATATCCATGGATAATTTCTTGGACATGACTTCATTAAGCTTGTTATCCGATCTTGCCAGATCATCGTCACTTCTTATATTGTTAGGATTGCCGGATCCGCCGTTGTAACGGTCTGTGACTTCGATAAAATATTTTCCGTTCGTCTCATTATATTTCCTCAATGCGTCACACATAGCTTTATCCAAATGGTCGCTTGATGAGTAGAGCTCCAGGATCCTCTTGCCTGCATGAGGGTTTTTGCCGGCTTTGGTAAACACAATGATCTCGAAAGCTGACGGACTCCAGTCTTTGAACCCGGAAAAAGGCGTTGGCTCATATTTGTCGCCGTAAAGGATGAATGAGTCTTCACTGATCGGGCCGAGACTAAAATCCTTAAGAGAATCTCTGTCTGCCGAACACCAGCTATAGTTGAAGACCTCCTCCTGTGTTTTATTATCCAGATCGATCCTGTTAACACCTGTCGGCGTGACGGAATAGATCTTGCCGTCAGTACCGCATGTCATGTTCGAGACGGAATTAGAATTAAGCCAATCGAATTCCTCCGGATCCAGTTTAGTCAATACTCCGTGCTTAAGATCTAGTTCCAGACAGTCGAAGCCCCAGTCCACACCCAGGATAACAACTGCTGAATCCCTTCCTCTCGGGACAATGCTGTCTACAGAGTATATGTCTGAAGATGTGTTTTCGATCTTGATCTCCTTTTCTTCTCCGGAAGGATCCGTGACAAAAAGATATCCTTCCGGATTCGGTGTGTTCATGTTGATCGACACCTGTATCTGATAATCTCCGATATGGAATATCTGTGAGGCGTGCTTATCATTATTATCCTCATTGGTACTCAGGATATCCCCCGTAACAGGATCTATCACGTATTCTTTGCGGGTCTGCTCATTCGTATTTTTATCAACGGCAGTGGTGTCAACTACGATATTGCCGTCAAGATATATAACACCGTTGGGATATACCCCTTCTCCGAAAAAATGCTGAAGATCGATGACCTTTTTTGTATCGCAGGTTTTTTTATCGACAACCACAACATTTGTGAAGAGGAGCTTCAGATAAGATTCGTATTCCCCATCGAAATCTTCGGGCTGCATATAATTGCCCTGCGTGATGATGATCCAGTTATTATCGTCTGAACCTGCCAGTTGGGAGTGTATGGATTGTTTTTTCCGGTCTGGATCCAAGCCGCAGTCGATCTCAAATGCTTTTGATTCAAACCAGGGAGTGTTTTCTTCGATAAGCTTGCCGCTTAGGCGTTCCTGCTTCCCGGCCTTTTGGCATGACGCTGCCGAAAACACAAATGATACGGCAAGCAGGGCAGCTGCTGTTTTGCGCAAAAAAGGTCTCATATTCATCTCTCCCCAACATTTCTTCAGTCTGATCTTCACTGGGTCTATTATACTTCAGGTCTGTTATGATATGACCATGAAGAAATACAGTTTTGGCTTTATAAGGTAGTTTTGGATTAATGATCTCAAGTTGTGCTAATATGTATCTATGGACAAGAACAGCTCGAAGATCTTAATAATCGAAGACGATCAGGATATCAACGATATCCTCTATAGCGAGTTTTCCTCCGAAGGCTATGAGGTCGTAAGAGCCTGGTCCGGGACGGAAGGGCGTCTGTGCCTGACACAGGATCCTGATATCATAATAACCGACCTGATGCTCCCGGGGATGTCGGGCGAGGAACTGGTGGCATTCATAAATGACGGGACTCCCGTGATCGTTCTGAGCGCCAAGTCCTCCGTTGAAGATAAAGTGAAGCTTCTTAAGCTAGGGTGTGTGGATTATGTTACCAAACCCTTTAATATCAATGAACTCAAGGCGAGAGTTGAAGTCCATCTTGCAAATTCCCTGAAGGCTAAGGCAGGGGAAGAAAGATCCGATCATCGCCTTATATCCTTTGGGGGGCTTACCCTTGACAGCGACAACCGCATGGTGTCGGCAGAAGGCGGCCAGGCTCACCTTACCAGGACAGAGTTTGCGATATTGAAGCTTCTCCTCTTAGGAAGAGGGACAGTCATTTCCAAGAACCAGATCCTGGAATCCGTGGGACAGGATACGCCGGATCTGGTGGAATCCTCAATAAAAGTTCATATCAGCAATATAAGGCGCAAGATCAAGGCTTTGAGCGATAAGGAATATATAGAGTCAGTCTGGGGGATAGGTTTTCGGGCAATAGACACCGGGAAAGAATCTTAACCATATCTTAACCTTCTTGAGAACCGTTTTCTTAACCTTCTGATAGTAGAATGGCTGCCATAAGGAGGATGAGAACAAATGGATCATATCATCGAGACCAATAACCTTTCCAAGAAATACGGCAAGCAGTTCGCACTGAAGGACGCGTCGATCAGTATCCCCAAGGGGTCCATCTACGGGCTCGTCGGCAGGAACGGCGCCGGTAAGACCACGTTCATGAGACTTATCACAGGTATTCAAAAGCCCACCGAAGGCGATTACAAGATCTTCGGAACAGATTGTCACGACAAGGCGATCACAAGGCAGAGGAAGAGGGTCGGCGCCCTGATAGAAAAGCCGGGGATCTTTGCAGACCTCACCGCATATTCAAATATAAAGACCCAGTATATAAATCTCGGGCTCCCGAGCTACGAAGGGATAGATGAACTTCTGGAACTGGTGGGACTTGCTGATACAGGCAAAAAACTTGCCGGTATGTTTTCACTGGGTATGAAGCAGAGATTGGGAATAGCCATTGCCCTGGCCGGGAGCCCGGATCTTCTGGTCCTCGATGAACCCATCAACGGTCTCGACCCTGAAGGTATCGTCAACATCCGCGAGATGCTACTCAAGATCAATAAGGAGCGGGGAACAACTATCCTTATATCAAGCCATATCTTAGGAGAACTTGAGCACCTGGCAACGGACTATGCCTTTATCGAGAAGGGCAGGATCGTGCAGCAGATCAGTGCAGAGGAGATGAAGCGCAAGTGCCGCAAGTCGACACTGATAAAAGTCACCAAGCCTGAGATCTTCTGCAGGATCCTGGATGACATGGAGATCGAATATCAGGTCACGGGTGAGGACGAGCTGACCGTGTTCGGCGATTTCATCCTGAGTGATGTGGTTATTGCTGCGGCTAAGGACGGTGCGGATATAGTGTCCTCTACAGTTAACGATGAGAACCTCGAAAGCTATTTCCTGGATATTATCGGAGGGTGCGAATGACTAAGTGCTTAAAGAGTGATTTTTACAGATTATTCAGAGGCAGAGCCTTATATATCTACCTGGGGCTGATATTGGTCCTGTCCATCCTGACTGCTGTTATGAATGTTCCGAAGTTTGAATTATCTGAAGCAGTCATGGATGGGGAGACTATAACCGTACAGTCCTGGGAAGCCTTCTCATACTATGGAGAAATAGTCTACAAGGACAAGCCCAGCGGGGAGCAGTTAAGAGAAAAAAAGAGCGTGATAATGCTCGAAAGTTTTGAGAAGATCGCAGGCTACGCAGCTATCTATACTTTCCTGTTCATCATAATCTCAGAATTCCTTTCCGAGAAGAATAAGACCATGAAGAACAAGGTTGCTGTCGGAGTATCAAGGTTCGGGATCTATGTATCCAAGTTCATCTTCTCTCTCGCAGTCTATATCTTCACATACGTTATTCATGCCCTTGCAACAGCTGCTGTGATCATGTCCCGGAAGGAAGACATCCTGGTGAAAGCCGTATATTTGCAGGACGCTGTCTTTAGCCTTGCCGTATTTGGCCTTCTTATGGTATCTGTCATTGTCCTGATCATCGGGATCTTCTATTGCATAGGACCCTATGCCTGTGTAGCTATAGCGCTGGGATTCATTGTAGCAGCAGTGGGACTTTCCAACATCGCCACAACAAAGCTTGACGAGCCCCAATATATAGAGACTTACAATGAAGAAGGGGTTGTCTTATCCCGTGAGGATAACCCCGCGTATGTATCAGGGATCGAAAGATCCATCTATAAAGGGATCATCGATTACAACCCGGTAACCGCATTCAGCTCAGAACGCGATGAAAGATCGGGTGAGTATCCCGATGACTATATTTATACAAGTAATGTACAAATAAGATCTGCCATACTCTGGTTCGTCATATATAACGGTATATCAATAGTATGCTTCAAGAAGATGGAGAGATTATAATGATCAAAGTAATACGTAATTATCTATACAGGATAACCCACTCAGCATGGAACATAGTCTTTATGATCCTTTTGGTTCTGATCACTCTATGGGTCTGTTCCATCACAGTTCCTCTTGGTTATGGCGATCTTTCAAATCTTAACCGGAGTCTTCCGGATATCAGGATCAATGAAGTGATGAAGGATGTTGCTGACGAAGGTGATCTTATCCCGCAAGGGATGTCCTGGCAGGTATGGGATGACGCGGTAAAAAATGCAAACGGCAATATCGGCGGTATATTCAATATATCTTTACTTGCATCTGTTGCCGCCGGCATATTCTGTTTTTTCCTTGTCAGCATGAACATCAAGGGCGACGGGGTGATCAATATGATCGTAGCCGGGATCTCCAGAAGGAAGATCTATCTGGGGTCTCTTATAACCTCAGCACTCATAATCCTTATAACCATTGCTGCGGCGGTCGGAGCATTCTTACTGATGGAGAGGATCTATAATGTCCCTTCCATAGTGAGCATCCCCTTTATTCTCCGGATGCTCCTGATATTGTATCTTGTGGATCTGGGATTAATGGCATTAACTCTTGCATTCCTGTTTGATCTTCAAAAACCGATCCTTTCGGGTCTTCTATGCTGCGGGATCATCATCATAATCTTTATCTTAACGATGCTGGGATCCGCGACTGCTTCAGCTCTGGGCCACGCTGAATTCCTGGAAGTATATGATGAATATATAGAGATATATTCTTCGCAGACTGAAGAAGACGCCATGAAATATATGGCTGCAAAGGAAAGAAAGGATATAATCAAAGACAATAAGCTATATGTTATTTTGGATGGTGTGGAATACGAACCTAATTTCAGATTTGAGAATAGCAACCCGCATAGTGAGCCCTGGATATTCCTCCATAAAGTATTCGTAGCCAACGGAACTCTTATGCCCATAGAAGTTTACCAGATGGCAGGAAGCGGATTCAGCGAGTGGGTATATGGTGTGATAGACAGACACTATGCCGGCTGGACCATACACTGCTTACTTTTGACAGTAATATCTAGTACAATAGGAGTGGAACTATACAGGCGAAGGAGAAATTAACCCCGTGATCTGGCAGATTATCTGCGGCATTCTGCTCATCATCGTGATCATCCTTATCATTAGATTGGTATTGTTAAGACGCGCTTTTGACGAGATCGCAGATGATGTCAAGGAGAGATCTTCAGGGGAGACTTCGACTCCCATCACACTTACGACCTCCGACCGCAAGGCCAGACACGCCGCCGTTGTCCTCAACGAGGAACTTAAGACTCTCCACGACGAGAGATGCCGTTACGAGGCTGCCAACTCTGAGATCAACAACGCAGTAACCAATATCTCCCACGACCTCAGGACTCCTCTTACAGCCATTAATTCATATCTTGATCGCATCGACAGCGAGACCGACCCTGATACCAGGGACATGTATCTTGACCGTATCCGCAACAGGACAGACGTTATGGTGGGGCTGACCAATGAACTCTTCAAGTACTCGGTCTCCAATGTCAGTAAACCTGCTCCCAGGGAAGAGTCCTCAGCAGTCTGCGATATAAAGACTGTCACAGCCGAGTGCATGCTGTCCTTCTATGAATCATTCAAGAAGCGCGGTATAACCCCAAAGATCTTCCTCCCCGAGAAGGGTGTCATGGCAAAGGTTACTCCTTCCGATGCCGACCGCATCCTCGAAAACATCATAAGCAACGGTCTAAAATATGCCGATTCTGACTTCAATGTAGTCCTGGATGATAAAGGGACGGTCACATTTACAAACTATGCAAAGGACCTGACCCAGGTTGATGTCCAAAGACTTTTCGACAGGTTCTATACTGTGAAGAATTCGGCAGTATCCACAGGGCTCGGATTGTCCATCGCAAAAAAGCTCATAAGCGAGAACGGCGGGACTATCAACGCCTCGTTGTCAGATGAGAATGTGCTGTCGATAACCGTTTGTTTCCGGGAGCCGGAGGTGGTCACATAATGAGGCTGATAGAACCTGCAGCAGAATATTGCCGGCAGATCATTTGGGGATAAATATGTAGAAATGTAACATAAATACAGTATGAAACAGATCCAGAATTTCCATACTGAAAAGGATAATAACAAAGAGACAAAAAGTATTACCGATATTCTTGATACTCGTGATATCAAGAATATGATCTACACGATCCGTGATCAGCAGGTTATGTTGGACAGCGATCTGGCGGATTTATATATGGTTGAAACAAAACGACTGAACGAGCGAGTAAAAAGAAATGCGGCTCGTTTCCCGGACAATTTCTGTTTTCAACTTACTGAAGATGAATATAATAACTTGAGGTCGCAATTTGCGACCTCAAGTGATAACTACGGTGGGCGTAGGTATTTTCCGTTTGCATTTACAGAATCCGGAATAGCTATGTTATCCGCTGTATTAAACAGTGATTCTGCAATTAAGATGAGTATCCGGATTATGAATACATTTGTTGAGATGCGTCATTTTATCGCTAATAACACCCTTCTCTTCGAAAAGGTTAGTAGTCTTGAATTGAGGCAACTTGAATATCAGAAAAGTACTGATGAACGATTCGATAAAGTGTTTCAGTACATAGAAGATCATACTGAATCTGAACAGAAGATATTCTTTGACGGTCAGATCTATGATGCTTTCAGTCTGATCACTTCAATAATACGGAAAGCTTCAAAAGAGATCATTCTGATAGACGGATACGTAGATGTTGATACGCTGAATATTCTTGCGAAGAAGAACGCAGGAGTTGATGTGAAGATATACACATATGCAGGTGCAAAGCTTACAAACAAAGATGTATCGACATTTAATTCCCAGTATCCTACGTTGACGGTTAAGAAAACACAGGTGTTCCACGATAGATTCATTATCCTGGACGGTCAGACAGCTTATCACATAGGTGCCTCTATTAAAGACGCAGGAAAGAAGTGTTTTGGAATAACACTGCTTCAGGAACCCAAATTGGTTACAGATCTGCTAAACAGGCTCCGGTCAGTAAAGTAGATTGCAGAAACACGTTATAGCAATCAAATACGGCGCAAATTGGGCGAAGCTTTGATATAATCATCTGTGGAAAAGATCTCACAGTTTTCGGGAGACGGATATGATAACAGATGATATGAAGTGGATCAGAGAACCGAAGGAATACATTATCAGTTCCGACAGGATCGAGATCTTAACGGAGCCTTACACGGACCTGTGGCAGAGAACATACTATAATTTCCGTAATGACAATGCTCCTGTTCTTCAGGCAGAGACAGATGACAGATATTTCTCGTTTACAGTGAAAACGGATTTTGCCGGAAGCTGTCACCGCTTTGATCAGTGTGGTATCGTTATGTATCTTGATCAGGATAACTGGCTCAAGGCTTCTGTTGAGTATGAGAACGGGTCTTTCCAGCATTTGGGATCAGTTGTTACGAATCACGGTTATTCGGATTGGGCAACAACGGCGATCCCGTCCGATATAAAGAACATGTGGTACAGATTCAGCCGGAGAGAAGATGATTACTGCATAGAAAGTTCTGTTGACGGAGTGAACTTCACTCAGATGAGAATATGTCATATGTGGGAAGGCGCGGGCAGGATCAGGTTCGGTGTTTATGCCTGCAGTCCCGAGAATTCGAGTTATAAAGCAGTATTTACCGATATGAAGATCGAAGAATGCCAATGGCCGGAACATGACGGACAGCAGCCGGACTGATACGGACCGGTATTAGAGGAGAAATATATGATCAGAAATATTGTGCTTGATATGGGCAACGTTCTTCTGGATTTTAATCCGGACTTCGTAATGGATACTTATTGTTCCACGGATGAAGAGAAAGACATTATACGCCGGGAATTATTTGACGGTCCCGAGTGGGCTCTGGGCGACAAGGGTGAGATAAAGGATAAGGACAGGTTCGATCTGGTTAAAGTACGTGTCCCTGAGAAGTACCATGATGCGCTGAAGAACTGCGCCGATAACTGGGACATCTGCATGGTTCCGCTGCCGGGTGCAAGGGAGTTTTGCGAGAAAGTAAAGTCCATGGGATACAGGATCTTTGTCTTGTCGAATGCCAGTGATCTGTTCTATGTATATTTTCCTAAATTCCTGCCGCTTGATTTTTTCGACGGGGTGTTTGTCTCGTCTGATTATCTTATGCTCAAACCGGATATTGAGATATATAAGACATTTCTTACCAAATACGGTCTTGATGCCGGAGAGTGCCTGTTTATCGATGACCGCAAGGATAATGTTGCCGGCGCGGGTAAAGCAGGAATGAATACCTTCAGGTTCACGGGTGATTACGAAGAGATAATCAGACAGTTATGAGACTTGCAACCCTTTCGGAGAAAGAGATAATAATCACGCTGATCGCCTTGGCTTTGCTGCTGCTTGCGGCTTTTGTTTTCGGAACGCTCATGGAGAAGATCCGGGGACCGCGGGTAGTCGGAGAGATCATAGGAGGAATGATACTCGGCGGCAGCTGTCTGTTCCTTGTAGCTCCGTCTTTTGCGGAACAGATATTCTTCTACTATCCGGAAGAAGGCAAGGTTCTCAACATTTTCTATCAGCTGGGTCTGATATTCCTTATGTTCCTGTCAGGATACAATACTGATATAAAGGTCGACAGATCCAACGCGAAAACGATAAGCCTGGTGTTTGTCGGCGCTACGGTCATACCGATGGCCGGGAGCATACCCTTTATCGGAATGTTCAGGGAATACTTTATCGGAAGTGCAGCCAATGAGATCTCATACAGTCTGGTCTTCGCTATAGGAGTGGCTATTACTTCGATCCCTGTCATATCCAAGATATTTTTTGATATGGGGATAATGAATACCACATTCTCCAATACCGTGTTGACTGTATCGACTTTCCAGGACCTTTGCTTGTGGGTACTCTTAAATGTTGCTACACGCATTGCTCAGTCAGGACAGATAAAGCTTATGGAGATGATCCTGATAGTTACGGTAACTATCGGTATATTTGCCGGGATTGCAGTAATATCAAGATTCATAAAGCAGATAAAGAAAGAGTGGAAGCCCAATACTTTTTACACTCTGAGTTTTGTCCTGCTGCTCCTGACTTGCGGGCTCCTTTATATCCTCGGCATCAACATAATGTATTCGGCTTTTGTAGTAGGATACCTGATAAAGGCGGTATTCGGCACGGAAGAGAATACTAAGAAACGCATGCATTTCCTGGAGAATATCGCTTTCTCATTTTTTATCCCGATATATTTTGCTCTTGTGGGGATCCAGCTCAATGTCGTGCACGATTTCTCGGTTGCGAGATTTCTCCTGTTCTTCGCGATCGCGTTCGGCCTGGAATTCATCGGCACCTGGCTTTTACTTTTGCCCTCAGGGCTCAAGATGAGCACCAGGATGAACTTTGCTGTAACGATGAATGCCAGAGGCGGCCCCGGGATAGTTCTTGCGACGGTTGCTTATGCATATGATATTATCAGCCTTGAATTCTTTACCGTTCTCATATTGACTACGATGCTGTCGTCAATGATCGCCGGCTATTACCTGAGATGGCAGCAGCGACGAGATCCCAAGATCTTTAATGAACTGTAGTTTTTGCTGACCCTATTGACACGGGAAGATTATGTGGTAACACATGAACGGTTATTCATATGAACGAATACTCATATAACAAGGAGTGTAGCTGCCGGGGTCTTTAACAAGGCGGGAGCAGGGTTCAAGAGACACTTCAATGAGGAGACATATAAAGAGTTCTTTACCAAGATGGGTGTTGATAATGTCAGCTTTCACGTATGTGAAGGCAGGATGGCCTGCGATGTCGCGGTGTTTGAGAATACAAGCAACTGTACAAAATGAGATATCCTCAATTACAGTTTTTGATCAGGTGAGTCCTGACTGCTTCGAGTGTTGTATCACTTAAGAACCGTTCTATGCGTGACGCGTCCTCTTCTGCCGTCTTATTATCAACACCAAGTTCAGTGAATAACTTCGTAATCAGCGTGTGACGTTCGTGAATGTGCTTTGCTAGTATCAGTCCGCCTTCGGTCAATTTGATATAACTGCCGGTGTCTTTCCTGACAAGCCCTTTTTCCTTGAGTGAGTTTATGGCGCGGCTGACGGAAGGTCTGGTAAAACCGATGCACTCACTTATATCTTTTGCCCTTATCTTATCTGATTCCAACGACAGCATATATATAGTCTCTACGTACAGTTCGCCGGAGATCCCGCTCCCTTCGTCATGGAGCTTCCCGCATATCACCTTCCTACGATAGGCAATCTCTTAAGATCCATGTGGGAGAGAGGGTGGTCCTTCATTAAGAAGGCAGGAACAGTCATCCTTATCTCATCCATCGCTATCTGGCTCGGTTCCGTTCTCGGCAACACAGGATCCGGCTTCGGATTCGATCCCGATATGGAACTTGAAGCATCTGTTCTGGGTTATATCGGCAACGCGATCAAGTGGATATTCGCTCCTATCGGTTTTGCCGATATCAAGGCAACTATCGCGACGATCATGGGTCTTGTTGCGAAAGAAGAAGTCGTCGGCGTATTCGGTGTATTGGATTTCGAAGGACTTTCCGCACTTGCAGGTTTCTCCTTCCTGATCTTCAACCTCCTGTGCGCTCCCTGCTTTGCAGCTATCGGTGCCATCAAGCGTGAGATGAACTCCGCGAAGTGGACATGGTTTGCGATCGGATATCAGTGTGTATTCGCGTATGCGCTCTCTCTTATCGTTTACCAGGCAGGGCTCCTCTTTACGGGCGCCGTAAATGTCGTAGGTCTGATCTTCGCGATCTTAGTACTTGCAGGTCTCATCTTCCTTCTTGTAAGACCTGCCAAGAAGTACACCGGTGTAGTTAAGGAGAAATAAGAAGAGGATAAAGAGATGTTGGATTGGGTTTACTCTAATGTGGCAAACATCCTTAGTCTATGAGACCGATCAGGCAGGTGTATATTAGTTATGCAAGAAGGATTACCCTGATGTTTTGGCGGAACTTGAGAAAGAGCCCTTCGACAGCCTTTTGGATTGTGGCTGCGGGACCGCCCCCATGATATCGCTCCTATACGCAAAATATCCCCAAAAGCATTATACGGGCATAGACCTGACCCCCAAGATGATCGAGGCCGCAAGATCCAAGAATATCCCGGGTGCCGAATTCGTGGTCGGTGACTGTGAGGATCTTCCTTTTGAAGAGAATTCCTTCGATGCGGTCATCTGTTGTGAGAGTTTCCACCATTATCCTAACGTTTCGGACTTTTTTAACAGTGTTAAGCGTGTCTTAAAACCGGGCGGAAGGCTTATTCTCCGTGATATGACCATGAATACCCGTGGGGCAAGGTGGTTCTGTAACCATATAGAGATCCCTCTCATAAATCTTACGGGTCACGGTGATGTGAGGATATACGGAAGGGATGAAGTTGATGCTTTATGCAGGAATGCGGGACTTAAGATGGAAATGTTCGAGAAACGCGGTTTCTGCCGCCTTCATGCGGTAGCGAGGAAGCCTGCAAGATGTAAAGGAGTGTGAGATCATGCTTGTGACCTTGCTGCTTTCGTTAATGATGATGGCCGGGCTTTTCCTCTTACTGCTCGGAGGAGTAGGCTTCGTACAGAACTACAGTTTTTTCTCTTCAGCGCCACAAGAGGTTCGCGATGCAGTGCCAAAGACGAAGCCGGAACGCTTTGCAGGACAGCATGCTTTAGGTTGGGTGATCATCATTATCGCGTTTGCTCTTATGGGCGGCGCCGTGGTGTTGGGAGCCTGGGACGGGATCAGGAATGATTTTGCTTTTTGGCAGTTTTTCTTAAGGTTCATCATCATGCTCCTTCTTCTTAAAGCCTTTGATATCGGGTTCTTTGACTGGTTCCTGCTATGTAATGCCGGATTTGACTTCTTCCCGCGATTCTATCCGGAGTGCAGGCCTGTCTTAGGTCACTATCTGTTCGGTTATAACCGTAAGACACATCTTTTGCATGTGATCTTGTTCTTCCCGTCAGTTGCATTGCTGTCGTGGATATGTACATTGTTTTGAGGTGATGTAATGCTGATCTTTTGAATCAGACGAAAATATAAAGCCCCTATTCTCGAGTAAAATAGTATAATAACCAAAACATTACAGGTGACACCGCATTGAGTAAGGAACATCATAAAAGTTTGAGCATAAGGGTCGTAACGGCATTTTATTCTGCCGTTGTTATCGTCGTGGTTACTATCATAGTAGCGTTCTTCGGATACAGGCTCTATGAGAACCATGTTATGGACACCTACAGTAAATATGCCAAGACCGTACTCGAGTATGCATATAGTATTGCGGAAGAATTCTCTTTCGGAGACATGATCACAAAGCGTGATATGCCTGACGCCTATGAGGAGATGAGAGAAGAGCTGAATCACGTTAAAGAAAGCTCCGATATCGATTATCTGTATGCGATCTATTTTGAAGATATCAATGATATCCACAGCCTGAACTATGCGATCAACACCAAGACGGAACATGAGATCGCCGCCGGCGGAACCTATACTTATATGGCAACGCCCTGTGAAGAAGGGAGTTTCCAGGAGGATACCCTGATCACGCTTCAGAAGGCTTTGCAGACGAGGAAGCAGGACGTCGGCATCATGGACGGTTACTCCGAAGGATACGGTACCATGTTCAACGGGTATAAAGTCATTTATGACGGGAAAGGCGATCCTGCCGGGCTCCTTTGCGTGGAGATAGATACACGCAATATCCAGGGCGAACTTACCGGATATATCCGCAACATCCTGATCTTTGTGGTTATCTTCACGTTAGTGATCATCGTAGCATTTATAGCTTTATCCGAGCATTACATCATCATCCCGATCACCAAACTTACGGATTCGGCCAAAGACTTTATCAGGAATATCGGAGATCTGGATTTGATAGATAAGAGTGTCAAGGATATGCAGTCCATCGATATCCATTCGGAGAACGAGATCGGAGAGTTGTACAGGACCATCAGTAAGATGGAATCCGATATGGCCGAACAGTACCGTGATATCCGTCAGTATTCGGAGAACGTCATGAAGATGCAGGACGGTCTTATCATCCTTATGGCAGATATGGTCGAGAACCGCGACTCTGCCACGGGAGACCATATCCAGAAGACCGCAATGTATGTAAGGATGATATTAAGAGGCTTGAAGCGCAAGGGATACTATATCGATCAACTGACTCCTCAGTACATGGAATATGTTGAGAAGTCCGCGCCGCTTCACGATGTCGGCAAGATCAGGATCCCGGATGCCGTGCTCAATAAGCCGGGCAAACTTACGCCTGAAGAATACGAGATAATGAAGACACATACCACCATTGGCAAGGAGATAATCGACAAAGCCATCAGCACTGTTGAAGGTGAGAGTTATCTCAAAGAAGCGCGTAATATGGCGGCATACCATCATGAGCGTTGGGACGGCAAGGGTTATCCCGAGGGCCTTAAGGGTGAGGAGATCCCGCTGTCTGCCAGGGCAATGGCTGTGGCGGATGTGTTTGATGCCCTGTGTTCCGAGAGAGTATATAAACCCCCGTTCCCTCTTGAAGAGGCCATGAAGATAATCGAAGAAGGCAAAGGGACCCAGTTTGATCCTAAGTGTGTTGAGGTCTTTATCGAGGCTCTCCCGGACATCAAGACTGTCTTAAGAAAACTTAATCACTGATACTGTATTGACAATAGCTTATCCGTTAACTAATATAGTTAATCGGTTAGCGACCGCTAACCGATTAAACAGTCTATGCTGTTCACACAGGAGAATTCAAAAATGGGTCTATACAGAAAGTTTGTAAACCAGACCAGGAAACCTGAGGGTGTCCTCGGCAAGGTGATGGTAAACGGGATGAACGGCGGACATGCCAAACTTGCCGACTGGGGGATGTCTTATCTGCCGGATCTTTCACCGGATAAGATCGCCGAATTAGGCTGTGGCGGCGGACGGAACGCAGGTGAGCTTGCGTTGAAGTACCCGAGATCACAGGTTTTCGCTATCGATTATTCTGAGGTGTCTGTCGCAAAAGCCAAAGAATATAACAGCAAGATGATCGAAGCCGGGCGTGTAAGCGTTCAGCAGGGTGATGTCTCTAATCTGAAACTGTCTTCGGAAACATATGATCTTGCTACTGCTTTCGAGACGATCTACTTCTGGCCAGGACTAGACAAGTGTTTTGGTGAAGTCGCAAGGATATTAAGACCCGGTGGAACATTCATGATCGTCAATGAATCTGACGGGAAGGATGAGGCAAGCTTAAAGTACGAGAAGATCATCGACGGAATGAAGTGCTACAAGTCAGAGGATATAAAGAGTGCGCTTATAACCGCAGGTTTTACCGAACTGATAGATATGTGCTGCGACTATCTGCTTTGTATCGAGAACGGGAAACTGGGATACATGAAGAGGCTGTAAGATGATCAAGACAATTATCACGGGACTTCTGATCCCTTTTATCGGAACTTCACTGGGAGCTGCCTGTGTCTTTTTCCTCAAGAAAGATTTGAAGGACAGCGTTCAGCGTGCACTCACGGGTTTTGCCGCAGGCGTTATGGTCGCGGCATCTATCTGGAGCCTTATTGTTCCTGCTATCGAGCAGTCTTCCGATAAGGGAAGGTTTGCTTTCCTTCCCGCATTTATCGGGTTCTGGGCAGGCATCCTGTTCCTTCTTCTGCTCGATCACATAATCCCTCACCTTCATGTAGCAATAAACCAGACCGAAGGGCCCAGAAGCAAGCTTACCCGAACTGCCATGCTCGTTCTTGCCGTGACGCTTCACAATATTCCTGAAGGTATGGCAGTTGGTGTTGTTTATGCGGGACTCATGAGCGGCTCAGCCAATATCACCACCGGTGCGGCTCTGGCGCTTGCTATAGGTATCGCTATACAGAATTTCCCTGAGGGCGCTATCATATCCATGCCTTTATATTCTGAGGGGAAGAGCAAGCCGAAGTCTTTTGTTCTCGGAGTGTTGTCCGGCGCGGTCGAGCCCGTGTTCGGAGGCTTGACTGTTCTTATCGCAGGTCTTGTAGTGCCTGCAATGCCTTATCTTTTGGCATTTGCGGCCGGAGCCATGCTCTATGTGGTCGTGGAGGAACTGATCCCCGAGATGAGCCAGGGGAAGCACTCCAATGTAGGTGTTATCTCTTTTGCTATAGGATTCAGTCTCATGATGGCGCTTGATGTGGCACTGGGCTGAACGAAGACAGTTACAGATACCGATTATTCCTTCCTCATGTTTGATATAATCTTTGTATCGTATTTTTTCGAGACAAAAACGGCAAGGCAAACATGAACACCAGAGAATACCTGAACATCTTACATGTGGCCGAAAGGCTCAAGGACACTCCCCGCCATTGCACTACCACGAACGGGAGGACTGAGAGCGTGGCGGAACACAGCTGGAGAGTGTCTCTCATGGCATTGCTCTTGAGACGTGAATTCCCGGATCTTGATATCGATAAAGTTGTTGATATGTGTCTTATACACGATCTCGGTGAATGCTTCACGGGGGATATTCCGGCGTTCATAAAGACGGATGCGGACCGTAAGACCGAAGATTCACTGCTGGATCAGTGGGTAAGTTCCATGCCGGAGGAAGTTTCGGAGGATATATCCGCTCTGTATCAGGAGATGGAAGCTCAGCAGACAAAGGAAGCAAAACTCTATAAAGCACTGGATAAGCTGGAAGCGCTGATCCAGCACAACGAGTCGCCCTTGAGCACATGGTCAGACAACGAATACGAACTCAACAAGACGTATGCTTTCGAGCATGTGGCATTCTCGGAATGGCTTATGGACCTTCGGAAGGAGATCTTAAGCGACACCCTCGATAAGATAGAACAGAAGAAATAGGATCAGTATGTATTTTTTTACGGCAGATTTCCACTTCGGAGAAGACGAGATAATAGCGCGTGAGGCCCGGCCTTTTGCGGATATGGATGAGATGACAGATGCTATCGTTGATAACATCAATTCCGTTGCGTCAAAGGAGGATATATTATATGTCCTCGGAGACTGGATCGATTACAGCGATGATTACAAATCGGATATCAGTGTTTTCGAAGTGTGCAGGAGGATCAATCCTTCGGTCATCCTGATAATGGGCAATAACGAGCAGAGGATGCTGGATGAGGTATTCGGCGGGAACTTCGATAAGTTGCGGGATACGATAACTGGTATGGGCATATCTGATCTTCTTTACGAATGTGATGTCGAATTCGGAGGTGAGCGGTTCCATCTGATCCACTGTCCGGAAGACCATAAGGACGGGTGTAATAATCTGTTCGGACATGTACACAGAGCTACGGGATTGTGGAAACCCTTCGGGCTGAATGTGGGTGTTGATCTTAATTATTTCCGACCTTTCTCAGAGAAAGAGATATTCAGACTACTTGAGCAAAAGCGGGATTGGTGGGATAATGACCCGAGCGTGCTTTGCTGATATGAGCCAGGTATAGTTTCCTGTACTTGGTAATTTTTTGAACGACAGGAGTTTTTGGACAGGCACAGATGGGTTGGAATCTGATGTTTTTCGTTAACAGCGTTTTTCTGGGCGCCGGGCTTGCGATGGATGCGTTCTCGGTATCCCTTGCAAACGGTCTTAACGAGCCCGGGATTTGTAAGAAGAGGATGTGCAAGATCGCGGGAGTCTTCGCGTTCTTACAGTGCCTTATGCCTCTTATCGGATGGGTGTGCGTGCATACCATTATCATGTACTTCAAAACCTTCGAGAAACTGATCCCGTGGATCGCATTGATACTGCTGCTCTTCATCGGAGGCAAGATGCTGATCGAAGGGATCCGCCATAAGGACAGCAAGACCGAGAAACCGAAGGTTGGATTCGCAGGTCTCATGGTCCAGGGCATTGCTACATCGATAGATGCGCTGTCTGTAGGGTTCACCAACGCCGAATACGGGCTGCTCATGGCGTTGGTGTCTTCCGTGATTATCGGTATCGTGACATTCATCATCTGCTTTATCGGACTCGGTATCGGCAGGAAGTTTGGCACGAAGCTTGCAGGTAAGGCGTCCATACTGGGCGGCGTGATCCTGATCGGCATCGGGATAGAGATCTTTGTGACCGGAGTGTTCTGATGATTTTATTGCGCCGAATATCCGTATTGTATTTAAGTGAACATGAGAAATAATTAGGGCAGAAGAGGTGTTACCCTCAGACGGTTACCTCAGTTAAGTCAACTTAATGACCGCAGCTTTCAGGTAGTGGCGGTCATTTTTTTATATACTCTATTTTCCGTTGGATTTTTTCCAAGAACGAATTGTTAGTATTCGCCCCTGGTCTCTGATATATTGGAACCATCGAGGATGCATCGGAGAAATACTTTTCGAGAGGTGAGAGAAATGTCACTTGGAAACAATATAAAAAGATACCGCCGTTCTTTAGGCATCACACAGGAAGAACTGGCCGGGATCCTCTGCATTACGAGCCAGGCCGTAAGCAGATGGGAGAGTGAAGCCGGAATGCCGGACATAACCCAGATCGTGCCTTTGGCAAAAGCCTTGAATGTATCAACGGACGCATTGTTCGGGTTAGGCGAGGAAAGCTACGATCGTGATCTTGCAGAGCGAGTCATATTCGAAGCGAACACGTTGCGGGATACGGGAGATCCTGCCGAGGGAGCGCTTGCCGCGGCAGAATATCTGGATTCCCAATGCGAAGAGAATATCTTCAATTACGGGATAATGTGCCGTTATGTACAGGCGGTCGCTCACATGAGCCGCTTCGTGAACAGCAATAATGTGTATTATTCCGGTCTTTTCGGGGACGATCAGAAGAAGTGGAGACACATGGTGAAGTCTGCCGAGAACCGGGCGATGCAGGTCATCAGATATTCGGGCGAGAAAGATCTTGCCGACAGCTGTCACTATGCACTCGGATGGCTTTATTGGCATATCGGGGAATACGATAAGGGCCGAGCTCATATCGGTGAGCTTCCTTCGATCAAGAGCAACATGCTGCAGGAGACTTTATTGCCGTACTATGTTTACGCAGGTTCTGATAAGAGCATGGAAGGATGGAAAGCGCAGGTCCGCGACAACTACCAGAACTTCATCCGCGCCATCAACAAGCAGATCGTATATTCAGCCGAGAGCATGATGTGGACATGTCCTGTCGCAGAAGTTGAAGAATGCTGCCTTTGGGGTCTTAAGATAATGGATTCATTCATGGAGAACCCCAAGATGAAGGCATATTGCCAGGGTTTCTACCGCGATACATCCAAGTTCCTGATCGCAGCATATCTTAGAAGCGGCGACGCTTCCAAAGCCGCAGCTGAATGGAAGAGACTCGGATCGGTAATAGAAGAGTATGTGGGATTCTGCGCGAAAACATGCGCCCCAGGGAAAGATCAGGTCATCCGAGACTTCGGCGAACATGCCTGGGACAACATGTCGAAGTATAAAGAAGATTGGATCGGCGGCAAGAAAGAATTCATGTTGGGTCAGCTTAAGAGCTGGAGCGACGGGAAAGTGTTCGCCGAATTTGAGAGTTTGATCTGAGTGTTTGGACCTGGGAAGAGTTCCCCGGTCCATTCTGATATAATGAACCTATCTTGCTGAGAGGATAAAGGAGACTTGCTATGACACAGTACGAGAGAATGGTCGCAGGACTCATCTACGATCCCGGAGACGAGGAGATCGTAAGAGAACAGCTCCCCTATCAGGACAGGCTCTGGGAGTTTAATCAGCTCAAGCCTTCGCAGATCGCGGAGAAAGACAAGTATCTTAAGGAGGTCTTCGCCGAGTGCGGGGAGGACTGTTATATCGAACTTCCTCTTCACGCCAACTGGGGCGGTCATCATGTTCATATGGGAGACCTGGTGTATGCCAACACCAATCTCACTCTTGTAGATGACGGACATATCTACATCGGCAATAAGGTCATGTTCGGACCGAATGTTACCGTTGCCACCGCAAACCATCCTATAGACGCCGAGCTTCGTGACAAGGGATATCAGTACAACAAGGATGTGCATATCGGAGACAACACCTGGATCTGTGCAGGTGTCATCATCGTGCCGGGAGTTACCATCGGGAAAAATGTGGTCATCGGCGCAGGAAGCATCGTCACAAAGGATATACCGGATAATGTCGTTGCAGCAGGCAACCCCTGCAAGGTTCTGCGTGAAGTCAGTGAACGGGACCGCATATATTTCTATAAAGACGAGAAAGTGGATTGGGAGAATCTGGAAGAGTAAAGAGGGGAGAGTTTTCTGAATGGAATTGTGGGACGCATATGACAAGGATCTGAATAAGATCGAAGGGGTAACCCTTGTAAGAGGAGAAGAGAGCAGTATCAGTACCGGAAAGTATCATCTCGTCTGCGATATCATCGTAAGACATGACGACGGTGATTATCTTATTATGAGAAGGGATCTTCGGAAAGCCTACGGCGGTATGTGGGAAGCTACGGCCGGAGGTGCTGCACTCCAAGGTGAAAGCCCCATGGAATGTGCCCGCCGCGAACTTGCCGAAGAGACGGGAATAAGATCGGAAGACTTATCGGAGATCGGGAGAGTTGCAAGTGATGTTACCCATAGTTTCTATGTCGAGTTTTTCTGCCAGACGGATTGTGACAAAGACAGTGTTATACTCCAAGAGGGAGAGACCATCGATTACAGGTGGGTCTCAAGAGAAGAACTCATGAATATGGGAGAAGATCTTCTGACCTCCAGGATACAAGACTTTGTTGAAGAGTTAAGAGGATAAAGGATATGGACAGAACAGACAATGTATATGAATTCTATAACAACGGAGCCGAGATCGGCCGCCTCGAGCGCGGGCTCGGTCTGGTTGAATTCGACAGGACCAAAGAGATAATCGCACATTATCTCAAAGGGAATCTCCGGATATGCGATATAGGCGGAGGTATCGGCAAATACTCCGAGTGGCTCGCTTCTTTGGGACATGATGTGACACTCGTAGAACTTGCGCCTTCCGCAGTGGAATATGCCAAAGAACACATGACGGTTCCTTATGAGGCAATGGTCGGAGATGCCCGTAAGATCGATCTTCCGGACAACAGTTTTGACATGGTCCTGCTGATGGGGCCCTTGTATCATCTTCTTAACAGGGAAGACCGGCTCCTTGCTTTGTCTGAAGCTTACAGGATCTTAAAAGATAACGGAATCCTTATTGCCGCAGGCATATCCAAGTTCAGTTCGGCAACATGGGCACTGTCTGTTTACGGGAACGGGAATGAATTCATAGATGATGATATATATATGGATATGATCATGAGGGAGATGGATATCGGAGAACACATCAAACCCAAAGAGTACCCGTATATCATCGCCGATGCGTATTTCCATACGATCGATTCGCTCAGAAATGAGATCAGACAGGCAGGATTCTCGGTAATAGACAGTGTCGCCGTCGAAGGGTGTTCCTGGATAACACCTGATATCGAAGAGAAATGGAAGGATGATAACAGAAGACAAAGGCTCCTTGAGATAATCAGAGCGACAGAGAACGAAGAGACCATGATGGGGATCAGTCCCCACTTCATCGTGAGCGCGGATAAGAATGGAACAGAAGAAGCATAAGTGGTACGCGGTGATCCTGGCTGTCCTGCTGGCAATATTGGCCGTGTTAACGGCTCTGACGTTGGCTTATGCCTATGCCGGAACGTATAAGCATAATCAGCCGTCCAACATATGGTCGATCATCTGGGACAAAGGTTATATCGGTCTTTGGCTTATCTTAACCAATTTTGTTGCACTTAATGCGGGAATAGCAGGACTCATAACCCAAAAGAAAGGAGTTAAGGCACAGTTGGTATTATCGATAATTCTTCTTGCCTTACATATTCCCGCGGGGTTCAGTATGATACTTGCCATCGGAGCACATTATTGAATATGGACAGACGTAATTATTTTTGGGATTTTTGGAAATTTATTGCGGCGATCGGAGTAATCCTCGTTCATGCTCCTCTTCAGGGAGATCTCGGCAGGTGTCTTGAAGCTGTCGGAACATGGGGAGTATCTTTCTTCTTCCTTATAAGTGGCTATGCGTGCTTCGGGCCTCCGCGGGAGACTTCGGGCAAGATCTTGAAGAGATTCAGGCGCAACGGCATAATAACCATAGTTGCCGTCGCCGCATACTTCCTGTTCACATACCTTGTTTACCGGGGTGATGCCGGACAGATGCTCTTATGGAAGATAGCCCTTAAGAAGCCCTTAACTTATGTTCGGATGGTGCTCCTCGGAGACTTCGAGTTTATATACGGCACTGCACTTTGGTTCCTGGTGGCGCTGCTTTACGGCTACATCGTATTCTATTTCCTGGTTCGGTTCGATCTTAAGAAAGTCATCTATGTCTTGCTCCCCTTATTCCTGATCTTGAGGATCGCCGTGGATATGAGAATCAGTTATACCCACGGTGACTGGCACTGGAGCGGCAATGCCCTGGTCGGCGCGCTCCCGATGATGCTCTTAGGGTATGTGATCGCGGACAACAAGGATAAACTCATAAAGATCCCGACATGGGTTCTTGTCTCGGGTTCTTTGCTGTCTGCCGGCGCATTGTTCCTGACTTCCTGCGTTAAGGTCGGCGGGCAGGATATCTCCACACCCTTTAAGATCTTATGCGCAGCCCTCGTCTTTGTACTCGGCATCAAGAAGCCCGGCTGGTATATCATCAAGCCGGTATCTTATCTCGGGCGTGAAGATTCTCTTTATATCTATCTCATACATTTTATGTTTGTCGTGCTCCTTACGAATTATATGCAAAGCAGATATATGACCGCCAAGGGCCTGTCCTGGCAGCTGCCGCTCCTTATCATCATCGTATCCGTTATCGCTGCGAGGATACTGTCGTTGATCGTAAAGCTCATAAAGAAGGTTGCCGTTCGCAAGACGTGACATGGTATAATGACCGAGGTTATTAGTATTCGATATTAGGGGAGATCAAACATGAGAAATCACATTAAAGTCTTGGCAGTCATTCTGATAATGACGCTTTTCGCGGGCATTATGTATTATCCGTCGGCAAAGGTCGAAGCAGGATCTGCTCCGAAAGAATTCTCGGACGTGAAGCTTGCACCTTCTTCTGACGGTTATAAAGCAATCTATTGGGCAGTCGATAAAGGCGTTACCACAGGCATCAAGAATACCGACAAGTTCGGGCCTGAAGATGCATGCACGAGATCTCAGGCTGTAACCTTTATCTGGAGACTGGCAGGAAAGCCGAATCCCGAGTCGAAGGAAAGCAAATTCTCGGATATCGATGCAAAATTCAAAAAAGAACGTTCTGACATGTATAAGGCGGTCTTATGGGCTACAGAAAAGAAGATCGTCGCAGGTTATTCCGACGGGACTTTCCGCCCTAATACGAAGTGCACCAGAGCGCATATAGTAACGTTCCTTTACAGGTTCGCGGGAAAGCCCGATCAGAAGAAATACTCT
>JAGCSR010000018.1 GCA_017964005.1 Clostridiales bacterium | reverse complement strand
GCCTCTCAAAAATCATATACAGTTATCTATGAATATATAACCTCGTCTTCTCGGGTTCACCGTCACCCTGAGCCATACAGTAGAATTCCCAACCGTAGCGTTCGTAGAAACCGATATGGTCAGTAATGAGATATATAGGAGAATTGCCCTTGGACCTTTGATCTTCCACAGTGAAGTTTAAGAGCTTACCTGCTATCCCGCGGCAGCGGTAACCTTCTTCGGTATAGACAGCGCATACGTTGGGGGTGAGGTCTTTTCTGTCATGGAAATCGTTATCGATTACGCCCATGCCTCCGACGATCTTCTCACCGTCGAGGCAAAGATACCAACCGTATTCGGTCTCCCCGGAAAGATATGATTCCATACGTTCCAGGTATGCTTCCTTTGGCACTCCGAACTTACCCGAGAACCATTGGGCCGCAGTATCTTCAAGATCCGGTCTGTCTCTTAATGTTATGTACTTTAATTCATTCATGATCATTCTCTCTTGCCGGTATCGATGAACCTGATCAGTTCCTCGATATCATCGAACTCATCGTAATCGCCCATGATGCCTTCCCTGTGATAAACTATCCCGTTCTTTTCGTTTATCTCGAGACGGTCGAGCAACGCTTCTGTTCCATAGCGCCGAGCATATTCGTTGAATGCTCTGGGCTTTATCTTCTCGGCGAAAAGCCCCTTCATGCAGTCACTCTCACTGCAATCCCTGCATGCAGCTATTCCTTTGGCGATGCAGCATTTCCGGTTCTCACAGAAATCCGCATCCTTACACCATGACAGGTCTTTGAACCCGTCCAGTCTGCACCCTTTGCATTCCACATTCTCGGAGCACACGCAACACGCAAGCCCGCACCTTGCAATTCCCAATTCACGCTTCATTAAACCGCCTCCTAATGCACTTTAAAATCTGTACGAATATTTTATCATTCCTGCTCTTCAACATATTTGATAAGCATCTCTTCATATTTCTGTTCGGTTGTTCCCATGTAAAGAACAGGCTTGTCACCCGGGAGTTTCACCGCTGCGCCCAACAATATATCCTGCCGGATCTCATATACCTTAGCACCTCTCGAAAGCATGTCATCCAGTCGATTGCGCCTCTCGCTTTTCTCCTTGGCAATCATCTGTCTGAACTTCTGATATTCTTCACGCGGAAGACCATGTCCATAACCGAATTCTCGCCCCAACATAGAGTCGATGATCCAGTATAATTGTTCGATATTTCCTTCCATTTCTTTCAGTTCGAGTTCGAACGGATAAACTCTTTTTACAACATCGGAATCCGCATTACAGTTTGGTGTGTTCAAGCCAAAATATAAGCAGGGATATCCATCAAGAGGTTTATACTCGGGAACAGAACCTTTTCCGATTATCTTATAGCCTCTCTTCTTGAAATAGAACATACTGCTTTCGACTTCAAAGAACGGGCTTCCATTACCGTAATCGGCTTCTATCAGATCTTCTGTCACAATATCTTCGGGATCGTTGTAAATACCCTTAAACATCCTGAACACAGCCCACCTGTCACAAACTTCCGGAACTATTACCGAAGGACGGAAGATCCGAGAACACACTTTCTGTATGACTACATACTTATCATTGAACGAATGAAACAGATCATCAGGGATTTTTTTGCAAAGGACATACTGAGGAATGTATATCTTATCCGCCGTCTTCAGTTGAAACGCAACATATTCACCGTCCTCGAAGATATCATCCATATGAACATCGAGCTTTATCTTTTTCGGTGCGCATTGAGGCGAGGTGATCTTCTTTTTGAACTGCTCAATAACTTTGCGCCTTTCTTTCTCAGCAGATTTCCCCGCTTCGATCCAGGAATCCATTCCAAAATCATTATCCGCCATAGATATAGCACGGTCTCTTATCTCATCGGTAAGGATACCCTTCTTCCACATGAACTCGGCCAGTGAATAGAAATAATCGCACCATTCGGCCTCATCGGACTCATCGAACATTGTTCGCACATATTGATCGATCTTTAACAAAGCCGTATCTACATCATAGTAAGCAAATGCCGCCTTATACTCTTCCAACAGGTCCTGTGCGGTATCGTTACCTGTTATGCCTGCTCCCCAAGTTCCCATTTGTCATCCCCCCAATTTATACATCTCACCCTTCCGGGCCCCGGTAACGGGGTTTGCCGGCGCTGCCTTTACCGTATTCGATGGCATTCTTCGGACACTGATTGATGCAGGCCATGCAGTGTGTACAGTTGCCGCCCCACGAAGGTTTATTATCCGCAAGAACGATGTTGTTGAACGGACACACCTTAACACATTTGCCGCAGCCGACACAGGCATCGGTTACCGCAAACTTCTTTGTCTTCATGAAGTGCTTATAGTACATGTCCCTGACACCGACGGTAGTGGGGTATTCCAGGAAGTAGAGCTTGCGCTCTTCGAGCTTCGCCAGGTTCTTAATCTTGTCAGTGATCTGATCGATCTCGGGGATCGCGGCATCGATGATCTTCTGATTGTCCTCTTTGTCTTTCGTTGTAAAGAGAGCGATATAATTCTGAGGCATCACGACCTGAGCGGTTCCCATGTAATCCATGCCCTTCTTATCGGCAAGTTCACGATCCACTCTGGTGGAGATCCCGGATGACGAAGCGCAGGTTATGACAAAATATGATTTGATCTTCGCAGGGAAAGTTGACGACTCGATAAAGAACGTCATGGTCCTCGCGGGAGCCGACATGTAGGAAGGACAAACGAAGACATATACTTCATCCTTATCGAAAACATGTTCTTCCTTGTCACCGAGATAAGACCTTATGTAAGGCGCGACATCGGTTGCCTCCTGCCCTATCGCTTTTGCGATCCTCTCCGCAACGAACTTACTGTTTCCCGTACCCGAAAAATAAAAGACCATATTATGCCTCCCTTTACACCAGCATGATAACTTTTTCCATGAATGTTCGTGCTCCGTCTTTGCCCAAAAGCATGTTCAACGTCTTGCTGGAAGGATTGCCGATCACTTCTTAAAACTCTCTTTGATGTATTCTGCGAAGCTCATGTCTCCGTAAACAGTATCACCTACCATGTCGTTAGATAAGGTCCACTTGGAGAACTTGATGATCGCATCCTTCCCGTTCCTCTTGAGCTTATTCACGAAAGCCAGGATACTGAAGATCATGGGCGGCGCCGTCTTGATGACCGGGTCTTTGCCTGCCGCCTCAAAACACATCTTCGCTATCTGCTCGTACGAATAAGTCTCCTTGCCTCCGATGGAATATGTCTTGTTCTCGTCTTCTATGTGCTTTACGATAAACTCCGCAAAATCTTCGGTCGATATTACGTTTGCATGGACAGGATTCTTGCCGAGGAGAGTGACCTCGCCCTTCTCCACCATGGGCTTAAAGACCTTGACGATATCGTAGAAATATCCGGTCGGACGGTGGATAACATAAGTGATCCCGCTCTTCTTGAGTTCCTCTTCGAACAGATATTTGGCGTGAACCATCGGAACGTCTTTGGCCTTCTCGCTGTCGGCCTTGATAACGGATATATAGACGAAGTTCTTAACGCCGGCTTTTTTTGCTTCGTTAAGAAGGTTTAAGTTACCCTGATAATCTATGTCGTAATTACTTACAACGGGCGATCCCTTGGTAAGACCTACGGTCGTGATGACGGTATCCGCGCCGTCGCATGTGCCTTCCAAGGTCTTGGGGTCCGTAACATCGACTTTGATGAACTCAAAGCCTGCCGTAACTCCGATATCCCTTTGCATCATGTCGAGGGCGACAACTTCATGCCCCTCCTTGATAAGCTCCCTGAAAATATCCGAACCCAGGTTCCCGTATGCGCCGGCAAGAACTATCTTCATCTGTAGTCACCTCGAATATAATTTGCTGTTATCTTTCTCTTTATCTTTTCGATCAGGAGAGGATACGGTTCTCTTCTTTCCTGATGATCCCGAGGAGTTCATCTTTGCGGGCATCCATATCTTCGGTGACGGCATTACCCTCTTCTGCCTGCGTTTCCTCTTGTTTAACATCCATATCACCGAAAGCATTATCATCAACACGGACATAAACATTGACTTCTTCCTGCGGGATTACCGACATGATCTTCTGCCCGATCGTACTGGCCATAGCAGAAGCACTGCCGTCCCCGCTGATCAGAAGATCGATGACAGAAGGAAGCCCGGTCTCCGACTCGTAATACTCCAGATTATCGATATATCCTATCTGATCCGGCGACACACCCGCATATCCCTGAATATAACCGTCAGTCGGACTGTTGCTGATATTTTTTCTCCTGGACCTCTCCAAAGCCTCTTCTTCTTCACGCTCCATCTGCTCGAAAACAGACGGCCGTTTATTCTCCTCATCCTTCCGGGAGGGTGCCTTCGTCCGGAGTTTCTTTACGGTCTTACCGGACCCTGCAAGACATATCGAACAGTACTCGAGCAAATGAACGATATAAAGATTCTTCTCGACTTTAAGAGTTTGAGCGAGTCGTTTGAGGTCCGGTCCGGTTATGAAAGTCTTCATCGACATGGTTCCGACTGAAACCTTGGTCAAAAGATCTTCGGAATTGTTTACACGGTAACCGCAGAAGATCGTAAGCAGCAGGACCTTAGAATCCAAACGTCCTCTGTCACGCAATGAAGTGAGAACCTTCAGAGCTTCCTCGTATTTGCCTTCCAAAGTGAGTGTCTTGGCATCTTCGCAAAGCGCGTCGACATCAACGGGTTCTTCTACAACGACTTCCTCTTCAGGTGTCTCTTTGGGGATGTCATCTCCATAGACTTCGCTCAGAAGTGTATCATTGATCTCCTCAATATCGGGATCGGCGAATTTGTCCGGATCCGTTTCTTTCCCCCCGCAATTGGGACAATATAGTTTCTTCGTGAAACTGTCGACTACCATTGTATATCCGCAAGATGAGCATTTTTTCTCTTTCATCGCCAAAACTCTCCTTTACACACACCCGCAATGCCTGTAATCATTATATCAAAATATTCAGGTGAGAATTATGCTGTTTGGTATCAGAGCAGGTTCTGTCTGATCCACAAAGCGACGCCGTCTTCGTCGTTGGATAGAGTTACGCTGTCCGCGATATCAAGGACTGCCGGTACCGCATTGGCAACGGCTATTCCCTGACCGCACATCTTGAGCATATCGATATCGTTATCGTCATCACCGAAGGATACCATGTCATCGGCACTGATTCCGGATGCTTCCGTCAGATCGAAGCAGCGTATGGTCCAGGTCTGTTAGGATGAGTTTGATCATGTATTCAAACCTTCCTCTTGCGCAAAGTTTTCCATTGCATTGATTATAACCTTAACTCCGCCCTGTGACATAAGCTTTGCGCCAAGCACTTTTGCGTTGGCGGCCATATCTTCTGATCCGATCACCTTGTCCGATGCGATCTTTAACGTGTCGGCATTAAACAACTTATGGGATATTGTAACTCCCGCTCCGTTTGTAAGAATGCTTTGGGCATTATACTGCCTCTCGAAGACTTTTCCGGGAACCACGATCTGCGGAACCCCGTGGAGCAGGCCATCCGCGATGCTGTTCTGACCGCCGTGGTTTATAAAAAGGACCGATGCGTCCAAAAGCTCATCAAAATCCCATCGCAGCGCTATATGAATGTTACCTTCTGTTCCCTCGGCAAGATAGGACGATGCTAAATAAACTTCATATCCGCTTCCTGAGAACGCTCCACTGACCGCTTTCAGAGTCGCCTTTGCTGACACGGTCCCGTTGCCCATATAGACCAGGATCTTGTCGCGTCTGATATCTTTGGTCTCAACCTTTTTGAATGTTCCTAAGAAGCGGACATCCTTATCATCGATAGGTTCAAGTTCCCTTATACTCGGACAGAACCTCCGATCCGCCCACCCGAAAACCTTAAGCGCCGATTCCACCTCGGGAATACCGTATTCCGCAAGCAACCTGTTCAGCCCTTTTGCCAGTTTGGGATCCTTGGCATAAGCGTGGGACGCAGGATAACTTACTGTCGTAAAGACAGGGATGTTTTCGAGCTTGGATGCGATAATGGCCGATAAGTTGAATTCGGAATACAAGATATCGGGTTTGTACTGCGCGATCGCAGACCGCACGGAATCAACGCTTTTGCGAAGATAGCCGTATTCGAGGTTGCCCGTCAGCTTAAGGACCTGATCAAAACTCGCAACCGTCTTCTTGGAAGTTACGCCGATTTTTTGCGCGAACGGGAACATGTGTGTCGAAACGGGCGCCGGCATCCCCATTGGCATCGGGACATCAAGGAAGAAATTATGTATTTCTTCAAGGGCCTTGTAATTTACATCTTCTGCCATGCAGGTTGCGGCTTCGAATCCCGAATCGATAAGTTCCTTCGTGAGGGCCCTGCTCCTCGATGACGGACCTGAAGTCTCGGCCATTGCCGCCATGCATGAGATCAGTACCTTCATTTGTTACTTCCTGCACCTGAAGAAGATAAAATCAGGATGGTGTATGACCCCGCCGAACTTATCGGGATACTTAAGCCTTATCTCTTCCGGCAGGTGTGATTCCTGACACTCTTCGATGATGAATCCCGCGCCGGTCATGGTATTGATCAGCGTCGCAACAGTCCTGTGGTAGAGCTCGTAATCATCAACGACCCAATGTATCTTTCGTACCCCTTCAATTCCGTAGTTATGAAGGTTTGCGTAGAGGCGCTCGCCTTTATCGGTCCTTGTGTATCTGTCGTAAGTTCCGTCACAGGCTGTTGAGATCGGATGAGACATTGAGAACACGAATCTGCCGTCGTCTTCCAGGAGCGAATACACAGTTGCAAAAGTCGCACCCAGATCTTCTATGTAATCGAAAGCCAGAGAACTCGTGATCACATCGAATCTTCCCTCTATCTGATCGAGATCTTCGATAGGGAGTTTTCTGTATTCTATGTTGTCCGCGCTGTTGTTCTCGCGAGCATAAGCCAGCATATTCTCCGATATGTCGATACCCAGAACGGAATCCGCACCTGCCTTGACATACTGCATGGCATGCTGTCCCATTCCGCACCCGATATCAAGGATCTTCCTGCCTTTGAGGTCAGGCAGCATCGCCGTCAATATCGGAGTCTCGATGATGTCATTGAAATTGATCTCATCAGATCTTAAGTTCTTAAAGTTCTCATAAAAGATCTCATTGTCGTAAACATTCTGTTGGGACATCTTCCCCTCCCGATATCAAATGAACATCTCCATATATCTTCTGAAAGTCTCAAACCCCGCAGCCTCATAAAAAGCCAGAGCGTCCTGATTGAACTCCCACATATTGAGTTCGATACGTTTATAACCCTGATCTTTGGCGTACGTCTTGATAAACTCGATCAGCGCAGACGCGACTCCCTGCCTTCTGTGATCCTTATCAACACAGAACTCGTCAATATCCAGGAAGTCCCTCTCGTACATGAAAGGATTCTCAGGTTTATTGATATGATGCAGAACGGCAAAACCGCAAATGTCGCCTTCTGATTCCGCAACGACTATACTCTGTTCGGGATCGTTCCAAATAACTTTTATAAAATCCTTAAGTTCTTCACCAAAACCCGGTTTGAACACCTCGGGCTTGCCCTCCACATGAACGTCGTTAACCTGTTTTCGAAGATCATTGATGCGGTCCAGTTCGTTTTCTTCTGCAAAGCGTATTGTCATATATACCCCCGTCAGAACTGCTCTGCCCAGGCGGCGAGTTTGTCTTCGGAGACAGAGGCCGCGAACCTCTGGCCTTCAAATACCTTTGCACCCGGTGCCAGTTCCTGGATATTCTTATATGAATCACCGATGCCCGAACTTCCGGATGTTGCGAACGGAACAACTGTCTTGCCGGTGAAGTCATACGCTTCCATGAACGTGTCTATTATCGACGGCTCCCTGTACCACCACACGGGGAATCCTATGAACACCACATCGTACTGACCCATATCGGAAACTCCGCCTGCTATGGCAGGACGGCAGGCCCGGTCTGCCATCTCAACGGAACTTCTGGATCCTTTATCCATCCAGTTGAGGTCAGCTTTGGTATAGGGCTCCTGAGGGACTATCTCGTAAAGGTCGGCGCCTGTCACATTTGCCAGTTTGCCTGCAACCTTAGCCGTAACTTTACCTGCGCTTGCCGAGAAGAATGCTACTAATGTTTTCCCCATGTAAGATACCTCCTATGTGATCAGGTGTTTCAGTCTCCGGTCTGTTCCCGATGCATTCTCGAAAGTATGAAATCGGGACGGTCACCGATAACTACTTCTTCCGTGACATCGACTACTTCGTAGCCGCGCCCCTCGAATTCCTGTATGAACCCGGCGTCGGCTCCGAAGATCTGCTCCTTGCCGTACCGGTCTTTATTATACTGCGGAGTAAGTTCCAGATAAACGGTCTTGTCCTCACACCGGAAAGTCAGGACCGTGTGATACGTGTCTTTGGCAAGGTCATGAAGCAGCCAGATAGTGTTGTTAACATTGTTACAGTCAAGGATCTCCTTCATCAGAACGACTGCATCATTACATGTCCCGACCTTCATCTTCTTTGTGTCGGCAGGGTCCTGAACCCGGTATACGGTAAGCAGGAGGTTAAAGAAAGCCTCATCGAATCCTTTTGATCTGTCCGGAAGATATTTCTTTCCGTCCAGGAAGAATCCGTATTCAAACCCTGTGTCGAGAAGTTCGTCCTTCAATAACTTACAGACATCCGGTATCTTCATTATTCAGTCCTCCCGAACAGTTCCGCCGCCTTGTCAGCAGTCGCCTTTCTCTTCGCCAGTGTCTTATCGAAAAGTTCATCCGCAGTACCGGGGAATCGATCAAAGATGACTTTCGTCCCTTCTTCCGTGATCCCTCCCGGTGTTGCGACTCTCGCGATAACATCTTCGAATGCCATGTCTTTATTCAGCATAAAGTCTCCGGTAGCACTCATGGTATTGAGCACCATCTTAACGATCTGATCTTCCGGAATAGATGTATGCGTCTTGGCAGATTCACACATCACATCGAACACTGCCGCGATAAAACCGGGCATACAGCTTACCAGTTCAGAACCCATCCCGATCTCTTCTTCCGGAAGTTCGATAACATTCCCGATAACCGAAAGAAGCGAACTTAACTGCTCTTTATCCCGGTCTTCTACAGAACCGTTATAACATACCAGTGTCTGTGATCTTCCGATCTCTGCGGTAACGCTAGGTATCACCTTGGCGATCTTTCCCGGGATCACCTTCTCCATCATCTCGAAAGTAACACTCCCGTTCAAAGAGACCACCAGCGATCCTGATCTTATAAACGGGGATATCTCTGAAAGGACCGTTCTTAAGTCCTGAGGCCGCACGCAGACAAAAACGATATCTGCCTCGGATGCAATTTCCGCGTTGCTTGAGATAACGGCTATATCCTTCGCCTCTTCCAGTTTTTCCGGCGTCCTGTTTGCGGCCAGAAGATCTTCTCTTCCAAACTTCCCGGAATCAGAAAACTTCCAAAGCAGCATCTTGCCCATGCTGCCATATCCTATGATACCGACCTTCATATCTTTCCCCCTGTTACAGTTGAATCTTGATTCTCAGATTATATCATTCTGCCGCGCCTGATATGCACTTCAGTATGGGATCGATATAGGATCTGTCCGTCCAATCGCCTTTCTCGTTCTCGCCCACGGACATCAAAGCAGCCTCCCAGACTTCGTATTCATCGGGGGATTTCTTGGCGACGGCTTTTCGAAGCATCTTACAAAGAGTCTTATCTGTAAAACTCATTCCCTGAAGATCGAATGTTCCACGGCAATAGAAACACGGCAACCCTTCCAGGCCGTCTTTAAGGTTTTGCTTTACGAGTTCCGAGAAGAACTTCTCATCATAAGGCGATGCCGCGCAGCAATAGCAGATAATCTTCTTGTCCCTTATCTTCTCAATATTCTTCCGAAGAACATTGATCCCTGCGATGCCGCTCGCGTAGACACCGCCGCCGAAGACTATCGTGTCGTATCCCGAGAGGCTCTTCATGTCCGCTTTGTCCAGAGCAACACATTCAAAACCTGTCGCTTCGGATATCCATTCCGCATACTTCTTTGTCGCGCCGTACTTCGACTTGTAGATAACTATCCCTGACATAATTTATTCCTCCAATCCTTTCAGGTTCTTCTCTATGTTTGTTATTGTCTTTATCGTTGTCTTGATGTCCCGCTCGGACACTCCCTCGAACATCTTCGACATGACCGCAATACTAGTCTCGTTATTCTTCTCACAGAACTTCCTGCATGCTTTTGTCAGGACGATACGCTGCTTACGCCTGTCATACTCATCTTGAACGAATTCGACAAACCCCTTCTTCTCGAGTTTGAGCAGGATCTGCTTAACATTCTGGTGAGAGCTTCCCAACACATCCGACAGTTCCTTTATCGTCGGCGGCTCCTTACACATATTGATGCATATTATCGCGAAAAACTGTTTCCAGCTGATCTCCTTCATCATATTATCCGCAACAGCTTGGAACCTGTTCTCGAAAGCGCTCATCAGGCCCAGCAGATAGTAATCCGGCGGAACCTGCGAAAAATCCACTATACCGCTTTGCTGTACTTCTTCTATATTCATGAGTATCACCTCTGCCAATCGGTAACATATTACCTTTCTTGCAAATAAGGTAACATGTTACCTTTATGTTGTCAAGAGGTTATTATGGTAAAAACCTGTTTTCTTGCAAAGTGTATGGATCCGGTGTAAATACTTTCTATGGTGCTCACTGAAATGCTCATAAAAGTCAAAAACCTGAGCAGATCCATGAGCAAACCTGCTTAAAACGCCGTTTGCTCACTGAAATGCTCATAAAATACAAAAACCTGAGCAGATCCGTGAGCAACCCTGCTTAATACGCCGTTTGCTCACTGAAATGCTCATAAAAGTCAAAAACCTGAGCAGATCCGTGAGCAGTTCCGGATACGGACACCTCATATAAGTTCACAGATCAAAGATACTGATCTGATTCTTATTCTCAGGAAATTCGTTCATGTATTCAAAGCATTTTGAAGGATCGGCGATGATGCCGTGCTCCCTGCAGGTATCGCGGAACACCTCCATGAGATGCCCTGCATCGGGACTCGGCACCTCATAGGAATTGCCATAGGTTGCGATATATTTCTCTTTGAGTCCCGGAAAGTGCCTGTCAAGTGCAGCATAGTAATACTCGCGGTCACCCTCGCGGAGGGTCAGTCCCATATCAAAACAGATTATCCCTTTGACTCCCACACGGACACACTCATTCAGGATCGAAGTAATATTCTCTTCGGTATCGTTGATGAACGGCAGGATCGGAGTAAGCCAGACGACTGTGGGTATACCACGCTTTTGCATCTCCTCCAGCACTTGAATGCGCCTTCTCGTATTGCAGACATTAGGTTCTAATATACTGCACAGTTCGTCATCGTATGTGGTGAGCGTCATCTCCACAACACACTTGGTGTCGCGGTTTATCTTGTCGAGAAGATCGATGTCTTCCAGGATGCGGTCGGACTTGGTCTGAACCGCGATGCCGAACCCGTACTTATATATCAGTTCAAGACACTTCCTGGTAAGGCGGAGCTTAGTCTCACAGTGCATATAAGGATCCGACATGGCGCCGGTCGCGATCATGCATTTCTTGCGCTTAGACCGGAGTGCTTTCTCAAGAAGATCCGGCGCATTGATCTTGACTTCTATATCCTCGAAGGGATGGGTAAACTGATAGCAAAGACTCCGGCTGTCGCAATAGATGCAGCCGTGGGAACACCCCCGGTATATGTTCATGCCATAACCGTCAGCGCTCTTATGGAGGATTCCCTTTGCTTCAACATTATGCATAGACGCGCCTCTGTCTTACGCCATATTCTCGGTAATAGCAAGAAGTCTTTGCTCGTAATCACCGTCGATCAGGAATACTTCTTCGCCTGCCGCTCGAAAACCTTCTATGTATGCCTTATTCTCGAAAATCAGCCGGTCCGCCCTGCAGTCCGAATCGTCAAGACGTGACTCTATAACGGATGCATGGTTTAAGATCTCATCGAAGTGATCTCTGATATACTTGTCCGTGAATGCAAGACAGACAAACCTGATATGTTCGAGATATTCCTTACCGAGATCCTGTCTCCAACCGTATGGGATATAACAGCCTTCGACGATAAGATCCTGATCATTCTCTATGGCAGTCTTTATCATCTCCCTGACGATGGGCCAAAGATATGCCGTAAGTTCATCGTCATCTTCGGGAGTAAGATCTGTGTTGCCGCTCCTGATAAGCCCCATCTTCAGATGATCGATCGACAGGTACGGATACTTATACCGTTCGAGCAATCTTTGCGCAAGGTATGTCTTGCCGCAGTGGGACGCACCCGTTATCAGTATGATCATCTCAGTCCCACTCAATCTCTTCGGCGTTGTCTCTTAGGAATCTATAGATCAGATCTTCATTGTTGAAGAGATCATCTATGAGCTGACCGAGTTTGCGGGCAATGGCTGCAGACTCGTCCGTTACTTCTTCGATGAAGACACTGTACATCTCGGCTTCAGGATCGGACTCGATCACTTCCAGTATCTCGGGCGCGTTCTGATCAAGATAGCAATTGAAGAAAGCATCCCAGTTATAACCGTTCATATAAGCCTCTTCGCAGATCTCGTTCATTCGGGATCCGATGGACATGATGTCCTCATCACCTGCATCGAAAGATACCGAGATAAAATCCTCACTGATGTCAACGTTCGCGTACTTATTCATATAACACCTCCCGTAAAAGACAGTTTTCTGCTGCCGATGACCTCATTATACCAAAATACAGTATGATCGGGCGAATATTCCTGCTATGCGATTTTCGGCAAAAATATATCGAATAACGATAAAATTCGCTTGAAAAACAATACAAGCAGTGTTATTCTATGTTCATCAAAGAAGGATATCATCTTGGAGGATTGGGGAACCGGATTTATGAAGACCGTCGGCAAAGTTTTTCTCGGCTTAGTTATTATTGTTGTCTTTGTTGGGATCTGGTGGTGCGTAAGCATCGGTAATTTCTTATCGAAGTCACGTGAAGCGAGGCTTGAAGCCTATGCCACAGAATACTGTGATCTGGCATTGATACCGGATCTCAAACCTTTCGTGGAAAGATTCGAGGAAGGTATCTATACTGATGGCTCTTACGACGACAAACACACAGCATTGGAAACGAAGAAATATAAGAGCGTAGATGCTCTGTGCGAGGCTTTCCCATCAGGTTACACTAAAGCGATCAAAGAAACCGTTTCCAAAGGGATCTTCTGTGAGGCCTCCGATCTTGACGGCAAGACCGCCGATCGGTATGAGATCAAAGACAGCCTGCCTTTCGCGGACCCGGAGGACATCACGGAAAATTACAGGGAACAATCCAAAGCAGTCTTTAAGCATTTCTATATCCTCAAGTACGGGAATGGAAGCTGCCGTCTGGGTTTCACCGTCCATAAGGAACCTTACAAGATCTCCAAAAAGGATCAGACAATTTACTTATACAAAGACGATTATGATTTTAAAAACCTTGATGACTTCTCATACTTCGAAATCCCGGAATTGGAAGACAAATATTCGGAAGGCTCGATCGTGGAGATCACGGGAGATATCGACTACATGGAAGGCGGAGAAATCTTTATATCCTCAACTGTTGCACTTCTTAAGAGCCACAAGGAGATTACACTTGATGACCTCCCGGAAGACTTAAGGCGAAGCGCGGAGATACTTATTGAAGACAAAGCTGAGCGCTGCGTTCTTGAAGGAGATATCACCGACAGCGATATCGATCCGTAAATTATAGGGAAAAAACCCCGGATCCTGGATCCGGGAGCTTTTATGAGTGCAAATGATCTTTTGGGATCATCAGTTCGAACAGTGCTGAAAGTGTGAGGTCGTAGTGATTACGATCTGCCCTTCTTCCTCGATCCTGCCGGCAAAGTATTCCTTGATCTTCTTCTCGTTTACGGAGAAGAACTTAGCCTGTGCTTCATTTCTCTTTCTGAAGCACTCCAGGACATCATCCGCGTCATCGAAGCGGAAAGAACTCTGAAGTTCGATCGTCTCGACCTTGGCAAAATACTTGCCGAGCATCTTCAGGTATTCGTCGCGCTCGGCGAGGCTTTGCGCGATCTTCTCATCCAGGAAATCCTCCTTGATCCCGGCTTGTGCCAAAGCATCCTTGAAGTACTGATCCCATGTCGTAACATCAGGACCGTTAACGGAGAAGAACCCGTCAGGACTTAATACTATGCTTGCCCTCTCAACTATCGCTTCAATATTCTTGACCTCATCGAAAATATAGTGTGCGATGATACGGTCATACTTCTGCTCACGGTCGATCTTATCCCATGTATCCGCCTTATCAAGATCAGAGAATGTAAGATCGATATCGACGTTTTCGGGAAGCGAACCCGTATTCTCTTCGATAAAGTTTGCGAAGTCATCTGCCCAGGTTCCTGGCAGATCGTAAGCATAGATCTTCGTGCCTTCGGGAATGATATCCCAGTTATTTCTCCATATCTTGGAGAACCCGCAGCCCAGATCCAGTACCTTGTTGCCGGATCCGAATCCCATTGTTCTGAAGATCTGAACATACCAGTCTTCACTTACGCTGTGCTGCAGTGCCTTCCAGTGTGCAAGGTCTGCCGTCTGATCCAAGGTTACGCTCTTTACTATATCGGCAACGTCATCCCAATCCAAAGAGTCTTCCCCGCGGGCAAGAGTCCTGTTGATGGCATCGATCACCATGTCCAGCTTATAACGCTTCTCTTCCATAACAGACAGCTGGATCTTAAGCGCTTCTTTGATGTCCCTGGCATCGCCGGATGTGAGGTTATCGCGGATCTCTTCCAGAGAGAATCCGATCTGCTTTAATGCAACGATCTTCTCTAAGATCTGCAGCGCTTCCTTGTCGTAAAGGCGGTAATTGCCGTCGGAATAATCGGTGGGCTTGAGAAGTCCCTTCTCATCGTATAAGCGTACGGCTTTCTGTGATACTCCGGCCTTTTTTGCGATCTCGCCTGATGTCATTTTGTCGTCCATTTGTGTGACCTCCTAAGTGTTTGATGGTTACACCTTAAGGGGTGCCCCAAGGGAAGAGTCAAGGGGTATTTGATATTTTTTGCGAAAATTATTCGAGCATAAGAAATATCAATCCACGATCATCGAATATCTTTCCAGTTCCTTGCCGGTCTTGGCATCGACAAATAGCTCTTCCATAGACTCCCTTGAGTAGCCGTGGTACATAAGGACCGGTACGCCATTAGATTCTTTGATCACGAGTTCCGATGCCTGAAGACCAAACTTCTCTTCTATCTCGGCAGCGGTAAAGTTCGGGTTTGTATCGAAGTCATCAGGGATCATAAGAACATTTACGACAACTGTGGTAAACGGTCTTCTGAAGCTGCTCATAACACGGATCATTCCGTTCAACACCGGAACGCCGTTAAAGGACTGAATATAATCATACCGCATATCACCTATGTCACTTTCCGCGGTCTGGAAATCAAAGTACTTTATGGAATAACTGATGTGAAGGATATCAGCCAAAGTACTGATGCAAAGGTATGCTTCGTTCTCGGTATCGATGCGGGGCATGGAGATCTTTCCGGAGATAAGGTAATTTCTCATGCTGTCGGTGCTGTAGTCATTGACCATAACATCTGCCTGAGGATCGAATCTGGTTATCTGGTTCATCGTATCGAAAACAAACCACTCACCTTCAGTCCCGGCAGGCGGTTCGTGGTAAACACCGTCATGTGCCAGTACAGGGAGACTCTCGGGATCCGTATCCGCATACATGTCGCGGGCGACCCTCAATATATAGCGGGAAGTCATGGCCCCTTCGCCTTGAGCAAAATGCGCCTCCAGCAAAACATACCGGCTGCGGTCGTGAGGACGGTGGACTTTGCCTGAAGATTCTATCAGGGATTCATCGGAACTCCTCCAGGATACAAGAGTACCGTCCATCTCAGAGGAGAGAGTTAAGTCGTGCGTGATGTTGAGAAGCGGTTCATCCGTGATCTTTGACGGCAGATCATCGGCAAACAAGTAGAGACTTCTCTCATAACCGCTTATCTCGTATAGTGACTCCGTGTTCAGGAACACCGGATCGATACCGCTCTTGTATCCCGCCAGAGGTATCTGCTGAACGTCCTCCCCGTCAGTATATTTATAGCAGGCCAAAGTTCCCGGAGGCGAATCGTTCCATTCAAAAGGCGTTGTCTCGGACGGCTGTGGTGCAGAAGTCTGCGAAGGATCCGAAGAAGCACCTGATGTATCCTTCGGCACACTTTGGCACGCTGCAGAACCGAGCATCATTAAGACCAGTAATATCGCGATTATCTTTCTCATAATGTCCTCACCAAAAAGCTGTCATCTATCTCATCAACGGCCGCAAAACCCGTGCAGCTCATGATGTACCTGAGTTCGTTGTTCACGGTGCGCAGGAACCTTTCCGCGCCCTCGGCACCTTCTTCTTCCAACGAAGGCAGCATTGATCTTCCGACTGCCGCGGCATCCGCTCCCAACGCCAGGCACTTATAAACATCGGCGCCGGATGATATCCCGCAGTCAACGATGATCTTTACGCCCGTTCCTTCCAGGACGCGGCTGATCTCGGGGAGCACCATGAGCGGAGGAACAGCATAAGGAAGACGGCCGTGATGATGGCTTACTATGATGGCGGAAGCACCGAGCTCGGCACATTTTGATGCCTCCTCTGCACTCAGTACACCCTTGATAAAGAATGGCAGTTTCGTCGATTCTATGTAGGACCTGATCATATCCGAGGTCTGCACAGCCATCTGTTCTCCTATTACCACATCCAGTCCGTCAGGCCCGAAGATATGATCAATGTCCATTCCTATCCCGAAGGCGCCGCTGTCTTCCGCGAACTTCATCTGGTCACGCACTTTGCCGTTATTGGCATAGGGCTTTACGATACGGACTGTTGAAGCCCCTGTGTCAATAATGCGGGAGAACATATCGTTCTCCATCATGCCGACGAAGTTCAGGATGTTCATGTTTTTCGCAGCAATGGAGTATTCTTCGAGTCCGGTAAGTTTTCTTCCTCCAAATTCTTTGAGGTGAGAAAAAGCTGGAGTCATCACCGGACTTGCAAACTTCTTTCCGAAAAGTTCCGTCGATGTGTCTGCTACCACAGAATCGATAAGACTCTCCTTGATAAGGATAGAATCCATGTACCGGGCTGTTATCTCATTTGCATCGGAAATCCTGCTATACGCCATAAAGCACCTCCTTCAGATAATCCATATAATGAATGTATTCTTCGTCTGTATTCAGGTGTTCCAGTATCACGGGCATATCCAGATCAATGGAAGACATCTTCTCCGCATAATACCTTAGCGGATATTCCCCCTGCCCCGGAGCGCACTCTTCAAGCTGTAAAGTATATTTTTCCTTGAGGTGCACATCCTTGATATGGCAGCTGCGGATCTTGTCTCCAAGAAGTTCTGCGCAGCGGTCGATAAAGGATTCTGCCCGGTAGTAACGGTCAATGGAATTTGTCATGTTGATGATATCCATATGCACTGCAAACCTGTCACGGTTTACTTCCTCTATAAGCCTTGCATAATCTTCGGGGCCTGTCGGTATCATCCAGGGCATCGGTTCCAATGTGAAGTAAGTGTTTGTAACTTCCGCTCTGTCAATGATCTCCTGCACCATCTTTACGATCGCACTTCTTGTATCCGAAGAGAAGTTCTCCTTATAGTGCCCGTCCCATCTGGGGCCCGCTGCGCCCGCGACATTAACTGCACAGCGCGCGCCTATCCTGTCTGCCAGCTGAAGCTGTCTTACACAATAGTCCCTTTGGATCTTACGGTCTTCGGGATCGGTTGACATGGCATTCCTCCATATACCGACTTCCGCGATAAGAAGATCATTGGCCTTCGCGGCTTTCACATACTCGTCGATCTTCTCTTCGGGGTCATCCGCCGATAACGGAAATACCAAAGCCTTGCACCCCAGCTTGATCTGATTTGCTGCCCACTCGTGAACACTTGAATGTTCAAGCGGGCTTGATGTTCCTAACCTCATACACTGATCCTCCCTTCAGCGCCGGTACCTTCAGGACAAAGAATGCTGAACTCACCAATCTCATATTCAAGTCCGGAACCTGCATGATTAGTGAATGGCTTGCCCTCAAGTTTTCCTGCGATCACATCCTCAACGCCGCATATCAACTTATCAAGATCTTCCAACGTAAGAGGCTTATATGAATAGTGGCCGCTGTAGATCCTCTCAATACCTGAGTTCTTGAGGATATCTGACGCACGGCGCAGACTATCAAGATATGTCTCCAAAGGCTGCGATTCTTCAAGGAAGAGCCAGGGGTGCTCCAGGATGGAATCACCCGAGAAGCAGATCTTCTCGTCTTCATCGATCAGCATGATACTGCCTTCGGTATGACCGGGCATTCCGATGACCCTGAGGACTTTGCCTCCCAGGTCGATAACATCGCCGTCTCCTATATCATCAGCCGAAGGAAACTTTACCGACGAGAAGTCATTATCTCCTATCAACGCGCCGAAGGTCTCATCGTTCTTCGCGTCTTCCGCGATATTGGCAAAGTTATCCGCAACTTCTTTATACAGTTCCCTATCGGCAGGATGTATATATGCTTTGTCGAAATAATGGTTGCCCAGTACATGATCGATATGCCCGTGGGTGTTGACCACCGTTACGGGCAAAGGGCTCAGCTGGCCCGTGATCGCGGCAAGATCTCCGAACCCGAAGGCAGTGTCGGTCAGACACTTCTTCTCCTGCCCGCACACAAGATACATACAGGCCTGAAAGTTCTCGTATATCTTAAAGATATTCAAGGGCCCTTTGGAGATAAGTTCGATATCGTAGATATCTTCAGGTGTCATGTAGATCCCTCCGTATTTGCAGTTTTTCTTTTCGCTAATCCAAGACCTTTTCCCAAGAGGTCTTATCCGGCCATTTGTCAGTATTGAATACGGTCCTTACCGCCCGGCACAGTTCTTCGGCTTTCGCTCTGCATTCATCAGTCAGCTCCAGAGGATTCGTCCCGGACATT
>JAGCSR010000017.1 GCA_017964005.1 Clostridiales bacterium | reverse complement strand
TCTGTCCTCTGTCCGATATAGGTCTCGAAGAGAAATCCTATGACTTGGATAAGGACCCTGAAGACCCTGAAAATAAGATCGCCCAAGAATTCGAATCCGATAAGATCTTTACCGATATGACCAGAGGTTCCCTTGATGACAAGATCAAGGATATGCACCGTAAAAGTAAGATCTTTGAAGACGAGAACGGCGCTTCTTCTTTGTATCTGGCTACTTGTTTTTTGAAATGGAGGGCGAAGGATTCTGATACCGGCACTTGGACTAAATTTGGTGCTAAGGCAAAAACAGAAGTTGTATCTGAAGAGGTAACGGAACCCAAAACGGAAGAAAGATCAGATGCTGAAGCTGAATCTGAAACAGAAAAAGAAGCAAATGCAGAAGTAGCAGAAGCAGAAGAAAAAACAAAGACTGAAAAAGAAACAAAACCTGATGATAATAAAGGGAAGATCTGTTATGCACCGATTCTGCTGATTCCCTGTGAGATCACCCGCAAATCTATTGTTCTCGGTTACAAAGTCAGAAGACGTGACGAGGATACATTGCTGAATATATCCTTGGTCGAGAAAATGAGACAGGACTTCGGGATAGAGATCCCTGTGTTTGCTGAAGGCCTTCCTCATGATGAATCCGGTGTGGATGTTAATGCTGTCAAAGATGCCGTGAAAGCGGCGATATCCGGTATGGATGGCTGGGAGGTCGTAGATACCGTGATGTTAGGTTTGTTCTCCTTCAATACTTTTGTTATGTGGAATGATATACACAAGTTCAGAGATCAGCTTATGGACAGCAGCTGTATCAGGAGTCTTGTGGCTAATGCCGTAGATGATGAGATTCTTGATGCACAGAACAGACCAATCGAAGACGGAGAACCTTTGCTTCCTCTTCCTGCAGACGATTCCCAGATAGAAGCTGTAAAGGCTGCTACGGCAGGAAGAACCTTCGTTCTGCATGGTCCTCCGGGAACCGGTAAGTCCCAAACAATAACTTCCATAATCGCCGACGGTATCGCAAACGGGAAGAAGATACTTTTCGTTGCGGAGAAGAAAGTTGCTCTTGATGTTGTATATTCAAGGCTTGAGAAGATAGGGATCGCCCCGTTCTGCCTGGAACTTCATTCCAATAAAGCGAAGAAGAGCCATGTTCTGGAACAGATTAGAGTGGCAAGTGAGGTGGCAGCCACTTCAAAGAAGAAGGCTTCTGAATATGAGGCCAAACTTGATGAACTTACCAAACGACGCAAAGAACTTGATGGTTATGTTTTCGCTCTGCATGATCGTCAGCCTTCAGGCTATACCGTATATGAACTGATCAATCTTTATACCAGATACAAGGATGCACCGGATGTGGATCCTTTCCCTGACGGATTCTTCGTTGATCTTACGGAATCTGATATTGCGAAGATCGAGTCCCTTCTTGGAGAACTTGCTTCAATGCCGATGCCTGCGGGGCAAAACTTGTCATTTATTCATACGACAGAGTATTCCCAGTCAATGAGGGATGAGGTGCCGGCGTTGGCAACAGCCTGCAAAGAGAGATCCCGATCACTTACGGATTCAGAGGGCAAAGTCAGAGCTGATGCATCCTCATGCGGTGTGGTCCTGCCTGATGAACTTGACCGTGTCGTCAAGGATTGTATGGATCTTGCCGCTGTTCCTTCGTATTACTTAACAGGGGATAATCTTGAGAAGAATGTTAATGATGTCTTCAGTATGTGTGATGTATATGCTGATGCTTTCGCGAGGAAGGAGGAGCTCTGTCTTAGATGGTCTGATGATTTCCTTACCCGTGATGCCGGCAAGCTCAAGGAAGAGTTTGATGATGCTCAGGGCAAGATCGCACCTTTGCGCTCGATGGCCGTTTCTTCGCTTTATAAGAAACTCAGCGCATCCGATAAGACCGGCGGCGCTGTAAAGGATAATCTCAGAGAAGAGTTCGATAAACTCGCTTCATATCAGCAGGTCTTTGCCAAAGCGGAAGGACTGCATGATCAATTTGCCCCTCAGATCCCCAAGATAGATTCTGCTGCTGCCGGAAGTCAGCTCAAGAGCGAGGCTGAGGGGGTCATGTCACTGATCGGCAGAGTCGGCTATATTCAGGGAATCACAGGATACGCCAAGAGGCTTGCGGGTGATGAGACATGCCGTTCGAATGCTTCTAAGTACCTTTCGGATAAAGATGCATATGCTGCGTCGTATGAAGCCGTTAAGAATCTGCTGAAACTCGCAGATGATGGAGATAGCTTATCGCAGGAAGAGAAGGATGCAAGGATGGATGTCATCCTGTCTTCAGCAGACGATCTGAGGAATATAGTTCTGTTTAATCAGTCATGTGCAAATGCCAAAGGTGAGGGCGTTGCCAATATCGTTAACGCTTACGCTGAAGGTAAGATCACAAAGGATGAATTGGTGCCTTCGTTCATGAAGAGGGTTGCCAGGGATCTTACAATAAGATATATCGATGATAACGAAACCCTGCGTTCGTTCTCGTCTTCGGTATTTGAAGAGAAGGTAAGACAGTTTGCCGCAGCAGATGATGAATTTATCAAAGTCACGAAAGAAGAAATCTATCTCAGACTTTGTAAGAACTTGCCGGATCTGGCACAAGAGGCAAATGCCAAATCGGTAATGGGATACCTTCAGCGTGCCATAAGAAGCCGTGGCAGAAATATCCCTATAAGAGGGTTATTCTCGGAGGTTTCCGACTTGATCACTAAGCTATGCCCTTGTATGCTTATGAGCCCTATCTCGGTAGCACAGTATCTTGAACCCGGCAAGGTGATGTTCGATACCGTTATCTTCGATGAGGCTTCCCAGATTCCTACGGCTGAAGCGATTGGTGTACTCGCAAGAGGAAAATCTGCTGTCATCGTAGGCGATCCTAATCAGATGCCGCCTACAACGTTCTTCCAGGCTATGCAGACCGACTACGGGGAATTCGAAGTCGAAGATTTGGAGAGCATCCTTGATGATTGCCTTGCTTCCGGCATCACCTCAATGTACCTTGCATGGCACTCCAGGAGCCGTCACGAGAGCCTTATCGCTTTCTCCAACAAATGTTTTTACGATGGTAAATTGTTTACATTCCCGTCGGCTGATAACAAGACGAAAAAGGTTGAATTTATTAATGATCAAAGTGGTACCTTTGATCGTGGTAAGTCCCGCACTAATCTCAAGGAAGCTGAGTCCATTGTCGAGTTCATTCGCGGTAAATATGCTGAGGATCCGGCTAAACCTTGTAGTATTGGCGTAGTTACGTTTAATATTCAGCAACAGTATAAGATAATCGATATGCTGGAAGCTGAATGTTCCAATGACAGCAAGTTCGAAGAATGGCTGTATGGTTCAGAAGAACCCATCCTCGTAAAGAACCTTGAGAATGTTCAGGGTGATGAGCGCGATACGATAATATTCTCTATAACTTATGGTCCCGATAAGGAAGGCAATAAGTATATGAACTTCGGACCCCTCAATAATGATGGCGGCTGGAGAAGGCTTAACGTTGCGGTTACCCGTGCAAGATGCCGTATGCTTGTTTAATCAGCGCTGAAACCTGAGGATATCAAGATTACAGATTCTTCCTCGGATGGTGTGGTCGCGTTTAAGAGGTTCCTGGAATATGCATCCGGCAATGAGATGTGGGATGAGAATATCGTATCTGCAGCTTATTCGGAAGTTAATAATCCCCTTATCGACCGTTCAGCTTCCTATAAGGACATTGCCGAAGATATCGCATCAAGACTTGAGTCGGAGGGATATTCCTGCGATACCTTTATCGGAAGATCTTCATTCAAAGTCGATATCGGTGTTGCCGATAAGGGGTCACCAGATGTTTATAAACTTGGAATACTACTGGACGGTCATTCGTACTTTGCGTCCAAGACCACATCCGCAAGAGAAGTCTCGCAACCGTCGTTGCTTAAGGGACTCGGATGGAGACTGCTCCGCGTAAGGGTCATTGAGTGGTGGGAGTCTCCGGACCGCGTAATGGAAGAGATCTTTGCGGCCCTCAATGCTCCGGATGAGAAACCTGCAGAATCAGAGCCTGAAACCGCTTCTGAAACCGAAGTTGCATCTGAACCTGAAGTCCCTGCCGAGAAGGAAGTTCCTTCTGAGAGTGAATCTTCTGATGCTATTGTTGTTCCTGCTGCAGAAGAAGCGGGAGATGCATCTGCAACAGAGGTTGCGGACGAAACTGCAACACCGGATGCAAATGCGCCTTCGTCCTGGGACTGTGAATGCGGTGCTGAAGGTAATACCGGAAAATTCTGCAGTAATTGCGGTAAACCTGCGCCTGCTCCTTCTGTGGAAGCCGCTCCTGAACCCGTAGTTTCGGAAGAGGAAGACGTAAAAAAAAACTGAATGAGTGTGCTTCAGGTTCTGTACCTTATGTTTGCGCCGAACTTGCGAAGCACCCCATGAATATCGAAGCGTTCTGTAAAGAGGGAGCAAATACCACACTTAATCTATTGACAGATGATGTCAGGCGCATTGTTGAGGTGGAAGCTCCGGTAAGTCTTGATGTGGTCGCAAGAAGGCTTTGCGATGCCTGCGGGATCGAGAAAGTTACATCTAAGATCTCTTCGCGCGTGGATTATATTGTTCGGTTCGGGAGATTCTGTTGTTCCGCTTCGGGTTCCGGGAAGAGATTCATCTATAAGTCTGCATCTGATATCGGCATGGTATGTGATACGTATCGTGTCGGAGGAGACCGTGATCTTGCGGATATCCCGGTGGAAGAACTTGCCGCGGCTGCTATAAAGATTACAGAGGTTCAGTACGGGATGCCCGAGGAGAATCTTGCCAAGGAAGTGGCAGCTGCCTTCGGATTCAAACGTGCGGCGGTGACATCTGCAGCATTCAAGGCTGCTATGGAAGGCGTAAAATTCGCACTGGATAACAAGTATCTGGTGGTCGACAGCAACGGGCGTGTGATTCTTGTGCCGTGATCCGGCCTGATTTGGAGTATAATCTACCCATGAGTTATCAGAATGGACAGAAGCCCGGAGCTAAGCACCTGTATGAGGTTCCCGAGAACCTCAGCGCTGACAGGCCATTGCAGCAGGATCCCAAAGCTAATGAGAACCTGAAGATCGCGACGCACTTTGAACGGGAGGATTCTCATATAAGCTACGATAATTCCGGGATAAGGTTTTCGGACGGGTCGCATACGGGAATCAGGGCAGAAGAGGACGCAAACCTCGTAAGGGGGCCGGAAGCCGTGGAAGATCCGGTTATCATGACCGACCCCGTAACCTTGCGTAATCTTATAACAGTGACCATTATCGTCGGGGTTATACTGCTCATATCTATAGCGGTGCTGGTGGTCATATCCATTCTGTAACTATTATGAAATCTTTTCCGCAAAGATATAATGTTACAATTACCATAGATTATTCTCTTAAATAAAGAGATGGGAGTTTATCTATGGATTTTACTTATTCAAACGACGGCTTTTTGCCGTACGAGTCATTTGATTATATCTATAACGACCGGCATATGCCGGAGTTCGGACGGGTCAAGTCTCCCTATGTCAAGAGACTGACGACCTGGAGGTTCTGTCATGCGGACAGCCTGTCTCAGGTGCCGATCGGGTGCCATAAGAAGTCTTTCGATGATTCCGACTGGGCGCTTATCGATGTTCCTTCGACTTGGCAGACCGAAGGTTACGGTATGCCTCAGAACCTTTTGTACGATTATTCCGAAGTGCTTGCGGGGGATAAGAACCGCAGGGACGAGACGATGTCTGATAAGTACTATCTGAAGTCCACCAGCGATGAAGATGACGAGACCGGCGTATACAGAGCTGAAGTAACATTTACGCCTGAGGATATCGACCGCGCTTTGTATCTTGAGGCTTCCGGTATCTGCGGACAGTTCCGCGTATATATCAACGATAAGCTGGTATGCAAGAGCCATTCCATTCTTACTGCAAAGCATCTTCTCATATCCGACTTCGTTCATGAGGGTGTGAATCTCATCGTTATAATCGTGTCCAGATACGACAGGGATGCAAGAGGCCATGTTATCACGGAACTCATGAACTTCGGGTTCTCCGGTATCTTCAGACCGATCAATATCGTTGCCGAGTCTTTGATGGAGATCCGTAATCTCCATCTGCAGCTGGAATATGTTCCTGAGGCTTATGTAACCCAGATCGCCAAGATCGACCAGATCGAGAAGGTTGTTGCCAAGAATCCCCGCGGAGACTTCATGATCCGTGTGGACTTCGGGATCCGCAACCACACCGATTATATGATCCCTTATTCCGTAAGGATCTCTCTTCTTGAGGCAAGGGGAGAGTATGACCCTTATAAGCTTCCGTTCGTTAACATCAAGGACCAGGGCGAAGCCATTACAGGCGTTGTTGACGCAGGTATGGAGACCCGCGCGCAGACCGACTTTATGGCCCTCGATGTTGCACAGTGGTCTGATGCGACCCCTGTTCAGTACGACCTTATCCTTGAGATAATCAATTCGGAAGGTACCGTTATCTGTGCAAAGAAGCAGCGCTTCGGATTCCGTACTACGGAGATCGTTAACGATAAGCTGAATATCAACGACAGAAGAGTCAATCTGAAGCTCACCAAGTACTATGAATTCGATCCGATGGGAGGTATAGCTGTCAACCGTCAACTTGCAAGGCAGGATGTAATCCTCATGAAGAGGTGCGGTCTGAACGGCGTTATCGTTAACAGTTTCCCTGTATCCGATGACTTCCTGAACCTTTGCGACCAGTACGGTATCTATGTTATCGCCACAGCTTCGGCTGCATATATGAGAGATTATGTGGAATCCGCTATGAATCACCCCTCTGTTGTCATGTGGGGTGTTCAGGACTACGGATATGATGACGCGACAGCTCTTCGCGCGAAGCAGGAATGTGCCAATATCGATAAGACGAGACCCTGGTACTGCGCGTCTGCGGATATGTCCGACCGCAAAGCATCCGTATCTGATATCAAGCCGTTCCCTACGGATGCCGGCATGGTATTCGGACCTTGGGAAGACTTGTGCCTCGACAGGAAGAATATGTTCGGCAAGAACAAGACCGGCAAGAACCTGTTTGAGACCATAAAGGGAAGAACGAGATTTACTGATGACGATGCTGATTACAAGTGGATCCATCACGCAGACCTCGTAGGAGGCAAGAACAAAGAGAATTCCAGCATCGGACAGGGCATAGTTGATGCCAACCGTAAGCCGCATCCTATTTATGCCGACATCAGGCAGCAGTGCGCATCGATCAGTATATTCGCATCGGCGGAAGACCGTACGAACCTTACATTCCGCAATATCCATCCTTTCGCTTATACGGAAGAGATGGAACTTGAATGGAAGATCCTGCTCGGCGGCAATCCGATAATGAGCGGAAGAGGCCTTATGAGTGGAGTGGAACCCTTCGGGACCAGGAACCTGAGATTCCCGGTTACTGCAGATGTGTTCATGACTCCCGGATGGGGAGAGGGCAAGGCGGAGTGTATAGACGCTTATATGAACGCTCTGTCCCATGAACTTGTTTTCGATATCTCACTTAAACTGGCTCACGATACATACTATGCCAAGGAAGGTTACGAGGTCGTATTCTATCAGGATGTCCTGACTCGCGAGGTCGCAAATCCCGTATCTGATAAGGTCCGCGACGATGTTCTTAAGATAGATCCGGGCAAGGAGGAACTTCCTGAGGGTATGGCAGCACCCGCAGCATTGCCTGCGGCAGACTCCAAGGATATCACGGATGAGACCGCAACGGACGATACGGCAGTTGCTGTACCGGAAGATACTGATACAGGTGTAGCTTCCGTTATGGATGATTCCGAGATCGAGAAGATATCGGGGAAGATAATCGGCGCCGAAGTTTCTTCTGACAAGCCGGCTGTTGAAGGTCAGGAAGCGATCGAAGAGGTTCAGTACGAACAAAAAGACCCTGAAGATCCGAATCTTACAGAAGCTGAAGATAAACTTACCGTCTTTGCCGAACCTTCCGGAGTATCGGTTGGCGCAGGCAAGTTCAGAATCGGGTTCTCCCGTGCAACGGGCGGAGTAAACAGCCTGAAGATCGACGGGACGGATTTCCTTGCAGGATCCTTTATGCCCAGCTTCTACAGATGCCCTTCCAATATCGACCGTACGGATAAGAGCTTCATTCTCGCCAAGACCATTTTCTCCGGCGAGTCGGATTACGAGAATATCCAGAAGACCTTAAGATACAAGAGTTCCGAATACTCGGTCAAGAACGGCGTGTTCTCGATGATAACGCTTTATAAGTCCTTCGCTATGAAGGGCGATGTCGTTATGTACTACGAGATCCCTTCGGAAGATACTTTAAGGATAACGATGAGCTTTACTCCGAGATATGACATGATCCGTTACGGCGTAAGAGTTCCTATCGTAAAGGAAGACACTCTGTGCACCTGGTACGGAAGAGGCCCCGGTGAGTCTTATGTTGACCGTAAGAATGCGGCAAGACTCGGAGTATATGCTGCCGGCGCAGACAAGATCTATCACCCTTATGCGCGTCCTGCCGAGAACTCTTCTCACACGGATACCCAGGTAGTAAAGATCGAGAATGCAACGGGAGCAAAGCTTGTGATCAGAAGGAGCGGAGTTAATCCGAGATTTGATTTTACGGTGCTGCCTTATACTCCTGAGCAGATGAATGAATATCTCCATGAGGAGCAGCTGATGATGAACGATTCCGGCGAACTTTTCTTAGACTTCTGCAGTAAGGAGATCGAGCGTACGGTCAACAACAGATCTTCCCAGCCTCTTAAGAAGAACGTCAACTACCGAGAGACTTTCGAGATCAAGCTTGTCAAATGAAGATAAGTCTTGCGATCTTTGATCTTGACGGAACGATCCTGGATACGATATCAGGACTCGTTATTTCCGTTAACAAGGCAAGAGAAAAGATGGGGCTTGCGCCTCAAGCTGATGAACTGATAACTTCATTTATCGGACGCGGCGCCGCAAATCTCATGCGCCAGAGTCTTGCTTGTGACGGAATAGAAAGCGAAGAAGAAGTTATCAGGATGATGGACCTCTTTAACGCAGACTACAACGAGAACTGTATCGAATATACAAGAGAATACCCCGGCGTAAGAGAGATGCTGATGACGCTTAAGGAGTCAGGTCTTATTCTGGCTGTTAATTCCAATAAGAACGATCATCCAACGCAAAAGCTGATAAGGTATTTCTTCGGTGAAGATATCTTCTCGGCCGTATCAGGCAGGAAAGACGATGTCCCCCGAAAGCCTGATCCTACCGGAGCTCTTATTCTGATGGATAGTCTTTCGTGCAAAAGGGAGGAGACTGTCTATATAGGTGACTCGGATGTTGATATCGAGACGGCCCGGAATGCAGGCTTTATGTCTCTTTCCGTAGGCTGGGGATATCAGAGCGAAGAAAGACTCATTTCGGCAGGTGCCAAAAGAATATTCAATAAAACCGACAAACTTTGTAGGTTTTTACAAGAAGAATTAGTTGAAGGCTAGTTTTATGTTTGTTATAACCTTTACAATACCCGCTGAAAGGGGATGATGAACATGAGCTATGACAATAGCAAAAGAAGAGCCAGCCTTGTAAAGATTGCGGTTGCGGGCGTTATGGCAGCCCTGATCTTCGTAACGACTCAGATAAGGATACCTATCCCGACAGGTTATCTCAACTTAGGTGATGTCATGATCAACATCTGTTCATTCATATTAGGTCCATTGGCTGCGATCCCCGCCGCACTGGGTTCTGCCATAGCAGACCTTGTCGCAGGCTACCCTATGTACATAGGTCCGACCTTTATTATCAAGGGACTGATGGGCCTTCTTGGCGGTCTGTATTTTTCACAAAGTATCAAGGCATATACAAAGAACGGAGAACACAGCATAAAAGATTATATGCGTTCAGGCAAACACATTGCCTTATCTGTTGCCGTATTTATAGGAACGGAACTTATAATGGTCGCAGGATATTTTGCATTCGAAGCACTGCCTCAGATGTATGGTGTGGCAGGAGCCCTGGGTTCTGTCCCTTATAACCTGATACAGGCGGCTGCAGGTGTTGTGCTGTCCGTTCCTGTCATAAGGATACCGGGAGTTTACAGATTAAGGCTTTGATCTGTCATCATAGGCGACATATCCGTTAAATATTGTCTATTTTTTTTGTATGTCCGGAAAGTTATAATATTGTTGATCAATATGCTTACATGCCGTTTTTGGAGGTGTTTTATGGCAATACAAAAGAAGCTTATGTGTTTTTCGGTGATCACGGCGCTCCTGTTCCTGATCTCTATGATCATAGTTCCGGGGAGCAGCGTCCGTGCAGATGGAACTCATAACATAACCGTAAACAGTTACACATGGGATGCTCATGGTTCAGAGTCGCTTGATAAGACTTCGGCGGCGCAGGGAGAGATAGTCACCATCACACTGACGCCTGACGAAGGTTATTCACTGTACGGGTTATACGCAAGTTTGGTAAACGATTATTTTGGTGAATTGAAACTGAGTAAAGTCAGTAACAATAAATACAGCTTTGTAATGCCTGATGATGATGTCGATATCACTGTCCATTATAGCCCCTTACATACTGTTACTGTCGATTTTGGAGAAGGACATGAGAATTTTGTCCAGGAATACTTTGGTCAGGAAAGAACCGTTGCTCTGAATGATTTTAGCATGGTAAAGATCAGCAAGGCTGAGAAAGGCAAGTCAACTGTAACTACCGAGGTCTTTGGCGAGACTTGCGGAGACGCCGTAAACTCTTTGTCGGAAATGATCAGAAAAGGATTCGAAAAAGATCTTTATGACGGCGTTCAAAAAGTCTATCTGTTCGGGATTAATAAGACATATGCCGATCTTGATGAATATGCTAACGATCCCGAATATTTTACCGGTTTGACGGATGGCCGTGTATTTTATGCATTGTGGACAGATCCTGCGAAGGCGACCATAACGATAAATGCTCCCGCCTGTGATGATGAGATAACCAAAGTGACCAAAAGAAATGTAGGCTGCTTATCTCCTGATCCGGAAATAGTGATCGAAGGAAATGTAAGCGAAAAAGATTACTATATACTTTTTGCCTACTATACATATGACGGTATATTGGAAACAGGGGAGAAGTATTCTTTGGAGGGTAAGGAATTCATCTCACTTTATCTTCCTTTGGATATAGCGTGGGGTTATTATCTTCCTGATGATCCCTCCGATTATCTGACTATAGAGGGCGGCGAATTTGATAGATCTTCATCTGATGGTTCTATTTACATAAATGTCAGGATCAGGCACGATCTTGGAGAACCGGTGACCGTAGATCCCGATTGCACCAATGCAGGGTCTAAGACTTATAAATGTGCCAAATGTGATTTTGTTAAGGTTGATCCGATAGATGCTCTCGGCCACGACTGGGGCGAATGGAAGGAAACAAAGGCAGCAACCGTAGATGCAGAAGGCGAAGAGACGCGCACATGCTCAAGATGTGATTCCAAGGAGACACGTCCTGTCGATAAGCTCAAACCCGAACCTACAACGGCACCTTCCGCAACACCTACAACAAAGCCTGAACCCACCAAGTCTCCGACGAGCAAACCTACGGCTGATCCTAAAGCGAAGCTGACCATAGATCAAACAAGCGTAAATACTGTTTGCGGAAAAGTGTTTGTGTTGAAAGCTAAACTTACCGGATCTGATGCAAAGATAAGTTGGAAATCCTCTGACAAGAATATCGCATCTGTTGACGGACAGGGCAGGGTTACAGCTAAGAAGGCAGGAAATGTTACGATCACCGCTTCCGCTGCAGGCAAGACGGTCTCATGTACGGTTACCGTACATTATAAGGACGTTATGAATTTGAGTGATTTCTGGTACACTCCTACTTACTATCTCACGAATCTGGGAGTTGTAAAGGGCTATGACAAGCAGACCTTGTTCAAGCCTGCAAACAACTGCACGAGAGCGCAGATGGTAACATTTATATGGAGACTCCAGGGTGAGCCTGAGCCCAAGACTAAGACCTGCAAGTTCAAGGACGTTAAGTCATCTGATTACTTCTACAAGGCATGTATCTGGGGCAACGAGAACAAGATCGTCGAAGGATATAAGGACGGCACGTTCGGACCTCAGATCATCTGTGCAAGAAAGCATGCTGTAACCTTCCTTTGGAGACTTGCAGGCAAGCCCACACCGGCAAGCAAGACGAACAAGTTCAAGGATGTAAAGGAAAAGGATTACTTCTACAAGGCAACCCTTTGGGCATCCGAGAAGGGTATCCTTGCAGGTTATAAGGACGGAACCTTCAAGCCTGATGGTGATTGCCTGAGGCGCCAGATGGTAACATTCCTCTATAAGTTCGATAAGGCTGTAAATAAGTGATATTTCACTTCAACGCTTATTCAGTTTTTTGTCCGGCACCGGTTAATACCGGTGCCGGATCTTTTTTCGGGAAAGAGCTTTACTGTCGTCAATCGGCATAATTCATTCCTTATCAGGCTTCTGATAGTTCAAAATCGCTAATAGTTTCGTTATACAAGAACCCTTATTTGGTTTATGATATAGTCATGTTATGAAAGACTGGTTAGGAGGGTCAGGTATATGGGTATGACGATGTCACAGAAGATACTGGCAAAGCATTGCGGCTTGTCGGATCTTAATTCGGGCGACCTTATTGAAGCAAGTCTTGACCTGGTCCTCGGCAATGATGTAACGACTCCGCCTGCCATCAGGATTTTTGAGAAGATGGGGCTAAAGGATGTTTTCGACCCTGATAAGATCACCATGATCCAGGATCACTTCACCCCGAATAAGGATATCAATTCCGCAAAACTCAACAAGACTATGCGTGAGTTTGCACGTTCCCACAATATTAAGCACTACTACGAGTTGGGCCGTGCCGAGACCGGGATCGAACATGTCATTCTTCCCGATAACGGTCTGGTGTTCCCCGGGGATGTTGTTATCGGTGCAGATTCCCATACCTGTACTTACGGGGCAGTGGGAGCTTTCTCCACAGGTGTGGGTTCCACAGATCTTGCCTGCGCTATGGCGACGGGGAAGACATGGTTTAAGGTTCCCGAGGCGATACTTGTCCGTATCAGCGGATCTTTGAACAGATATGTTACCGGCAAAGATGTCATACTGTATCTCATCGGTAAGATAGGCGTTGACGGGGCCTTGTATAAGTCCTTGGAGTTTACGGGTGAAGGGATAAAGTCGCTTACCATGGCAGACAGGCTTACCATCTGCAATATGGCTATCGAGTGCGGTGCCAAGAACGGGATATTCCCGGTTGATGACATAACAAGAGAATATATTTCCAAGACCGATCCGGACAGATTTTCGAGCGGAAGATTTATGGAGATTGCGGCAGATGAAGATGCTTCATATTCTGATGTGATCGATATAGACCTGAACGATATAGAGCCTCTGTGCGCGATGCCCTATCTTCCTTCCAATGTTGCTCCTGCTGCGACTCTGTCTGATGTAAAGATCGACCAGGTGGTAATAGGTTCTTGTACCAACGGAAGACTTGCCGATATCGAACTTGCGGCAAAGCTCTTAAACGGCAGGTCTGTCGCTCCCGGTGTCAGATGTATCGTGATCCCCGGGTCTCAACGGGTCTGGAGGGCGGCTCTTGATAACGGGTGGCTTAAGATTTTCGATGATGCAGGCTGTGTAATATCCACACCGACATGCGGACCGTGTCTGGGAGGACACATGGGTGTGCTGGCGGAAGGAGAAGTGTGCGTATCCACCACCAACCGCAACTTCGTAGGCAGGATGGGTGAAGTAGGATCCAAGGTCTATCTTGCAGGTATTCCCGTTGCGTGCGCCAGTGCGGTCGCAGGACACGTGGATGTTCCTTGTGATGAGGAGAGATGATATGAAGGTAAGAGGAAGAGTACATAAATATCAGGATAATGTGGATACGGATGTTATCATTCCCGCAAGACATCTTACCAGCGCGGATCCGGAGCATCTGGCCAAACACTGTATGGAAGATATCGATCCTGATTTTGCCGGGACCGTGGAAGCCGGAGACATCATTGTCGCAGGCAGGAACTTCGGGTGCGGATCTTCCCGTGAACATGCTCCCATCGCCATCAAGGCTTCGGGCATATCACTGGTGATAGCATCGGATTTTGCCAGGATTTTCTACCGCAACAGCATCAATGTAGGCCTTCCGATAATGGAATGTCCCGAAGCATATGATGCTATCGAGGACGGTGATATTGTCGAAGCGGATTTTGATACCGGCGAGATAACGGATATCTCCCGTAACCTTACGTTCAAGGCCGGATCGTTCCCCGAGTTCATAAAGGAGATCATGAACGCCGGAGGACTCGTGGAATATACAAAGGGGAAGATAGCGGATGGCTGACAAATATAAGATCGCAGTTATCGAAGGGGACGGCATAGGTCCCGAGATCATCGGCGAAGCCTTGAAGGTCCTGGATAAAGTCAGCGGGCTTTACGGGTTCAGCATGCAGACTGTCATGCTGGATGCCGGAGGCGTATCCATAGATAAGAACGGTGTTCCCCTTACTGATGAGACTCTTGCGGCCTGCAGGAATTCTGACGCGGTGCTTCTGGGTGCTGTCGGAGGTCCCAAGTGGGATGGTCTCGATCCTTCCATCCGCCCGGAGAAGGCGCTTCTCGGATTAAGGAGCGGATTGGGATTATATGCGAACTTAAGGCCGGCTAAGCTTTTCGATGAGCTGGCACACGCATCTCCCATAAAAGATATAAAAGATGTTGATATTCTTTTTGTAAGAGAACTTACGGGAGGTATCTACTTCGGCGATAACGGAGAATATGATTCGGATGAGGTCCTGCCGGACGGAACCGTCAAAGGACATGTGGCATACGATACCGAGTGTTATTCCGAGGGCGAGATATTAAGGATATTGAAGATCGCTTTCGAGGCTGCGAAGGGAAGAAGACAGAAAGTAACTCTTGTGGACAAGGCTAATGTCCTGGCTTCCAGCAGGCTGTGGCGCAAACTGTTCGGGCAGGTGGCGAAGGATTATCCCGATATCGCCACGGAGTGCCTGTATGTTGATAACTGTTCCATGCAGCTGATATCAAGACCTTCCGAGTTTGATGTAATAGTTACGAGCAATATGTTCGGAGATATATTGTCGGATGAAGCCGGTATGATCACGGGGTCCGTTGGAATGCTTCCTTCCGCATCATTGGGGACTCCCGGAACACCGGGACTTTTTGAACCTATACACGGCTCCGCGCCTGACATAGCCGGAACAGGCAAAGCAAATCCCTGCGCCGCGATCCTGTCTGTTGCCATGATGCTCAGATATTCACTGGGGCAGCCTTTGGCAGCTGACGCTATAGAGCGCGCTGTTGCGGACGTTATAAGCAGCGGATTCAGGACTTCTGACCTTTACCGTGAGGGGTCCGGAGAGATTTTTGTAAATTTAAGTGAAATAACTCTTGCAATTCTCAAAACCTTAGGCTAAAATAACTGGTTTGCAAAAAAACACTTTAGCCTAAGGGGGTCTACTATGAAGAACAGGTTTTTTGTAAAAACGTCTGCAGCTGCTGTGTTATCGCTGGCTGCATGCGGCATGGTCTTTGCCGGAACGGTAAAGGCTGATGAGGATGTTAAGGGTACCAATTTCCAAGACCAGGTATTCCGTGAGTATGTCATGACATCCTTCGACAAGGACAGCAACGGCATACTCTCACAAGAAGAGTTGGATGAAGTCAAGGAGATCGATGTTGCGGGACTGAATATCAGAAGTCTGTCAGGTATCAAGCACTTCACGAAACTGAACAAGCTGAACTGCAGCAACACTAAGATCGAGACAGTCAATCTTAATGACAATGCGGTTCTTCTCACACTCAACTGTTCCGGATGTAATCTTAAGGAACTCAATATTGCTGACTGCTATGCGTTGGAAGATATTGACTGCTCCGGCAATAAACTGGAGGCATTCACATTCTCCAACGGATTCTTAGAGAAACTCAACATCAGCAACAACAAAGACCTTAAGACTTTGGATGTTTCCAAGAATGCTCTTACTTCACTTAATATCGAAGGCTGCTCGGCTCTGACAGATCTTACGATCAGCGAGAACCAGCTGGCCGAGGTAGATCTTGCGACCAATTCGGCCCTGACAACGCTTTCCTGTGAGAAGAATGTTATCAAGTCATTGGATCTTTCCAAGAACACAAAGCTCGAGACTGTTATGGCAAACGATAACAAACTCACTGCATTAACTCTGGGAACAAATAACAAGCTCACAAAGATCGTTGCAAACGATAACGATCTTAAGAGCATCGATGTTGCAGGCTGCAAGAACCTTTTGGATCTTGAGTGCAACAGAAATGCATTGAAATCAATAGATGTATCAGGCTGTAAGGACATAAAGATCCTTGAAGTCGACGACAATAAGATATCTTCCATCGATATCAGCAACAATCAGACGTTGCTCAATACTTATCTGTCCGGCGACTTGAAGGACGTAGAGGGAACTATTACCTATGTTCTGGACAAAGACGGTGTAGAGGGAAAGCTGTCTTTTGATCCGGAAGTCAAGATCGTGACCAAGGGCGCACTGATCCTTGACAAGATCGCCGTTACGATCGTATCCGGTCAGGCGGATACACTGAAGGCGCAGGTCAAGGGCTCTGATGCCAAGATCACCTTTAAGTCTTCCGATAAGAAAGTTGCCACTGTAGATTCTACGGGCAAGATCACCGGTAAGATGGCAGGTACGGCTACGATCACAGCATCCTCTGAAGGGAAGACCGCAACCTGCAAGGTTACGGTCCTCTTCAAGGATGTTACCAACACAAAGGATTTCTGGTATGCTCCCACATACGAGCTGAACGCAAAGGGTGTAGTCAAGGGATATGCCGATCAGACAGAATTCCGTCCTTCCAACGAGTGCTCACGCGCTCAGATGGTTACATTCCTTTGGAGACTTGCAGGCCAGCCTGCTCCCAAAGCTAAGACAACATCATTCAAGGATGTTAAGAGCTCCGATTACTACTTCAAGCCTGTTATCTGGGCTGTCGAGAAAGGTATCACTACCGGAGTTTCCAAGACAAAGTTCGACCCTGCAGGCATCTGCACAAGAGCTCAGACCGTTACATTCCTTTGGAGAATGGCAGGAAAGCCCGCTCCTAAGGCTGAAACTTCTAAGTTCAAGGATGTAAAGAAGACCGATTACTTCTTCAAGGCTACTATCTGGGCAGCCGAGAATAAGATCGTTGCAGGTTATGACGACGGAACGTTCAAGCCTGAGGGTAAGTGCCTCAGACGTCAGATGGTCACATTCCTCTATAAATATGATAAGAACATTAATAAATGATCATACCTGAGGGTCAACACATCGCTCTGCTAGTTCCGCAGGAGCGAAGCGACGAGGACTTGTCCGACGCCAAGAGCGATGTGTTGAAACGAACAATAAATAAGCTTTTGTAAACACACTCACTCACAATACCCGACGGGGCTGTCTTGAAGAGGTCATATGCTTCAAGGCAGCCCCAACCCTTTTATATCCGCAAAAACGGAAGATTTTCGATATAAGATGCGTGTATAATATGAGGTACTAAGATCGGCAGGTGGATTTGACCATGACTAATAAACCCGTGGCAGTGATCGACATCGGGTCCATCACTGCAAGGATCAAGATCTTCGACATTAATGCTAAGGGCAAGCCTAAGCTTATCGAAGCTGTGCGCAAAGTGACTCATATCGGTTCGGGAAGTTTCATCTCGGGCAGGATCGAGACTGCACAGGTGGACGCGCTCTGCAAATGTCTTAACATGTTCCGCGATAAATGCAAAGAGTATAAGGTGTCCAAGGTGTTCTGCGTTGCGACCGGCGCGTTCCGTGATGCGGAGAATTCTGATGTCGTTGTCGAGAAGATAAGGAACCGTACAGGATTCAGGATCGATGTTCTCGACAATTCCATGGAAAGGTACTATCAGAATATTGCCGTTCAGGCTCTGTATCCGGACTTCAAAAAGATGACCGAAGACGGCACCATGATCCTGGATCTCGGAGCAGGTTCCATGCAGGCTACGGTTTTCGATAAGTCTGAACTCGTGTTCAGCCAGAATATCCTTTTGGGAGCGATGAGAGTTTCCGAGCTCCTGTCGGACCTGGAGAACCGCACTACCCACTATAAGGATGTACTCGAAGAATTTGTAACCCAGGATCTTAACGACTATCACGCTGTTGAACCCAAAGGGATCATATATAAGACTTTGATCGCTTTCTCCGGTGAGATGGGATATATCAAGAAACTTGCAGGATATGATCCGCTCTCGAATGCCGTCATGTCCAGAGATGACTTCCTTAAGGTATATGACTATCTTCTCCGGGCAAGACCCACAGATCTTACATTGAAGGATAATGTGCCTTCACCCATTGCGCCGCTCCTTCTGCCTGCGGCCCTCATCGTCAAGAATATGCTGGAATATACGGGTGTTGAGAATATCCACCTTCCCCATGTTTCGTTATGTGACGGCATTATCTGGGATTACTGCTACAGGCACATGAAGTATAAGCTGGCCGTCAAGCCGGATTCTTATCTCGTATCTATGGCAAGAAATACCGCCAAAAGATACAGGTGCGATAAGAAACATATCGAATTCGTGGAGACCGCGTCTCTTGCGATCTTCGATGAGATGCGTAAATATTCGGGTCTGTCGGAGCGTGACAGGCTCCTGCTGCAGCTTGCGGCTATAATGCATGAACTCGGTAAGTTCATAGCCGCAAGAGATTACAGTGAAGCATCCTACGACATTATCATGAGGATAAAGCCCATCGGCCTTTCTCCTGAAGAACTCAATATGGTCGCTTTGGTCGTAAGACTTTATTCTAAGGTTAATCTTTACAATAACTACTACTACAGCCTCCTTACGCCGTCCGGTAAAGTCACTGTATCCAAGCTTACCGCGATCTTAAGACTTGCCGATTCGCTTAATGCGTCGCATAAGGAGAAGATAAAGAAGATGACGGTATTCATGCAGGGTGACGATCTTCATATCTCTTGTGTTTCCGAGGCGGATATGTCCTTCGAGGAATGGGCTTTTGATCACAGGTGCGAGTTGTTTGAAGAAGTTATGGGGATCAAGCCCGTATTAAGAGTCAGGAGGGAGAAATAATGGCAACTTCGTCCAAATCTGCTAAGAATACAAAGAACTCAAAGACCGCTAAGTCTGCTAAAACTGCAAAGAGCACGAAAACAACCAAGACCGCGAAGACCGGAAAGTCCGTTAAGACAACTAAGACTGCCAGATCTTCCAAGACATCCAAAACAGATAAGCCTTCAAGCAAGGTCCGTATTGCAAAGTCCCGGAAGGAGGCAAAAGCCGGGAAGATAACGAAGTCCGGAAAGATAACAGGGAAGACCAAGGAATACAGAAGTGATAAATACGCTTCCTTCCTGAGTGGCAACTCCAAGTACTTCAACCGTGAATTGTCCTGGCTGGAGTTCAATGACAGGATCTTAAACGAAGCAAGGGACAATAAGAATCCTCTGCTCGAAAGGCTTAACTTTCTGTCGATCACCGCGTCCAACCTTGATGAATTCTACATTGTCCGCGTTGCATCTCTTCGTGATATGGAAAGCGTTGATTTTGCCGAGAAGGACATTGCAGGATTTTCCGTAAAAGAACAGCTTTTGCGGATCGACGGGAAGACCAGAGAGTCCATGGGCTTGATGTATTCCACTTTCAACAGATCCCTGGTTCCTGCATTAAGACAGGAGAATATAATATTCTCTTCTTACGATGAATTGGATGAAGGGTGTAAGGCACAGGCTGACGAATATTTCCGAAGTGTCCTTTATCCCATCTTAACGCCTCTTGCGATCGATGCCGCAAGACCGTTGCCCCTTATCTATAACCGCATGCTCAACATGTGTGTCATGCTGGAAAACACCCCTGATGGTGAGTCCCTGCAAAAGCACATCAACACGGGGATAAAGTCTAAGAAGGAACAGGCTGCACAGGAAGATGACTGTCTGTTTGCAACGGTACAGATCCCGACTGTCGTTAAGAGACTTTTCGAGATAAAGACTTCAGATTCGGAGATCTTTGTTCCGATCGAACAGATAATAAGAGCGAACATCTCCAGCCTCTTTAACGGTCAGAAAGTCCTTGCAACAGGATTCTACCGTGTAATGAGAAACTCTGACCTTGATATTGACGAAGATGAAGCCGAAGATCTCCTCAAGGAGATCGAAGAGCAGGTCAGACAGAGAAGGTTCGGTGAGATCATCAGGCTTGAAGTTGATGATGACATCGATCCGGAACTTCTGAACTTCATAATGAACGAACTTGATATCGATGGGGATGATGTCTTCCGCGTGACCGGCCCCATTGATCTTACATTCCTTTCGAAGATCAGATCGGCTTGTGAATCGACCCATCCGGATCTTTGTTATCCTCCTCATGTTCCTGCTGTCCCCGCCATGTTCGCTGACGGCACGGATAATATATTTGAGAAGATCAGGGAGCATGACAGGTTCGTACACCACCCGTATGAATCCTTCGATCCTGTTTTGGAATTCGTAAGACAGGCTGCGGTCGATCCCAAGGTCCTTGCGATCAAGCAGACGCTGTACAGGGTATCCTCATCTTCGCCGATCATAGCTTCACTCCTTGAAGCTGCAAGGAACGGCAAGCAGGTAATGGTACTGGTAGAACTCAAGGCCAGGTTCGATGAAGAGAACAACATCAACTGGGCAAAGATGCTTGAGAAAGCGGGCTGTCACGTTATATACGGTCTTGTCGGTCTTAAGACCCACAGCAAGATCACCCTGGTCGTCAGGGAAGAAGAGGACGGAATCAGACGTTATGTCCATCTTGCGACAGGCAACTATAACGACATAACAGCAAAGATATATACGGATATGGGATTGTTCACGGCATCTGAACCTTTCGGCGAGGACGCATCCGAGTTCTTCAATATGCTCTCGGGATTTGCTATCCCCGATAACTGGAGAAGATTCATTCCCGCACCGCTTTGGATGAAGGATCACTTCAAGGCCAAGATCAAGAGAGAAGCAGATAATGCCAGGGAAGGAAAGCCCGCAAGGATCATCGCCAAGATCAACTCCCTTGTAGATGAGGAGATAATCAAGGCTCTCTATAATGCTTCCTGTGCAGGCGTTCAGATCGATCTTATCGTCCGAGGCATATGCTGTCTGAGAGCCGGGATCCCCGGTATGAGCGAGAATATCCATGTCAGATCCATCACGGGCAGATTCCTTGAACATTCGAGGGTATTCTATTTCTATAACGAGGGTCATGAGGACCTCTATCTTGCATCCGCTGACTGGATGCCGAGAAACCTTAACAGAAGGGTAGAGCTCATGTTCCCGGTGGAAGATCCGGAATGCCGTGCCCGTGTCATGGAAGTCATCAACATCGAACTTGACGATACCGTGAGAGCACATATAATGGACTTTGACGGCACATATCATAAACAGGACCTTCGCGGCAAGAAGAAGGTTGACAGCCAGAAGGATCTGATAAGACTTGCAGACGATGCGATGGCGCAGTTTACCGTCAACGATGAGCTGGGAGAATTCATTCCCGAAGAAGCATCAGAAGAATAACAAATCACATATATTCAGGAGGACATTTACATGAGCATTTCCAAGAAAGTCTTTGAATCACCGGCAAATCCCGGCAAGTACGATGATGTGTCATTCCTTTATCACATGGAATCTTCCGGCGGAGCATATGCTGACATCACATCTTACGGCTGCAGGGTCGTAGATCTCGCAGTACCCGATAAAGACGGCAATATGACGGATGTCCTTTTGGGATATAAGGATCTGGACGGATATTTCGCTGACACATGTTTCCACGGCGCGATCGTAGGCCGTTCGGCTAACCGTATCGCAGGAGCTACCTGTGTTATCTCCAGCGTAAAGTGCGATCTTCCCGTAAACGACGGCCCTCATAATCTCCACTCCGGCACACCTTCATTCCAGGATCAGTTCTGGGACGGTGAGATCATCGATGCTGCCAAGGCTGATGCTATCATTGCCGAGTCAAAGATCGAAG
>JAGCSR010000016.1 GCA_017964005.1 Clostridiales bacterium | reverse complement strand
AGCAGATTTATACTGATTATACATAGATTGATGCCAAATTTCATCTGAAAAACGCATCAGTTTATGCTATATCATGTTTCGATTATAGAGCAATGATATTTTACTTATTCACTCAACGCATCAGAACAGGATATGTAATATATCCGGATAAAAGAAGATTCGGGAAATAGATTTTCGATCAGGAGACTGAGGATGCGTAAGAGTAAACAGCCTCTTCCAGTTCGTTTATGAACCCGTTGAAACAGTGGTCTGCCCCATGTATCGGAATGAGTTTTGCGTTGCTGTACATCCCGGCTGCTTTCTCGGCATAAGAGTAGGGCGCAACATCGTCCATATCACCGTGGATCAAGGCGACGGGGCCCCGGAATCTTGCTATCTCATCTTCCACATGTATTGTCTGGGCAACGCGGATATAATCTCCTCCGAGTTCCCAGTCGGCAGAGACCAGCTTGTCGGGAATATGGTCCGGATCGAATTCGTTGCCGAGGATCGATCCCCTCTTGGCATCATCGGGGATCATCCAGGCGGGAGACATGGGAATGATAGTCTTTATATCATCAGCACACATGCCGCCTATCAGCATGGTAAGCATCCCTCCCTGAGAATGACCGCACATATAAAGATCGGTTACACTGTCCAAAGTCCTGGCATACTTTACGACATCAAGAGCATTCGTCACCCACTTGTAGAGCGTGTGGTCAGAGAACTTCCCGTCGGATCCGCCGTGACCGTACATCTCGACCCTGAGAACTGCAACACCTGCTCGGAGCAGACCGTCTCTTGCCGCAAGGATATGAGGTTCTTCCATATGCCCCGTAAACCCGTGCACGAGAAAACACAAAGGACCGGATGTTATTCCTTCCGGCCGGTCAAGTTTGGAATGAAGCTTTATGCCGTCACTGTTAATGTAGAATTCTTCCATCAATGCACCTTACTTCTCGAACGGGAATGTGAAAGGCAGATCATATTTATCTCTTATGGTGATGAAGTCCTTCTGGACTGATTCACCGACAGGAACTCCCTTGTCCTTGCGGTCGAGCCATGAGAGATATTCCTTCTCTCCTGCAGTATAGATCCTCTCCTGACCTTCAGCCTTGCGGGATGCGCGGAGAGCTCTCAAGATATCACCTGCCGTCTTCTTGAAGGATTCCCTTCCGGTGAACGCATCAGGATCGACAACGAAGAAGAAGTGACCGAGATGGTACATGGCAGGGTTGCCGTTCTCATCCGTACCTGTCAGTGCCTTCATGAACTGACCGCCTGCAAGAGCTGCGGACAGGATCTCCACAGCCGCCGCGTAACCGTAGCCTTTGTATCCTGCAAGTTCCTCGCCGATACCGCCGAGAGGAGCAAGGGCTGCATCACCTGATACCAGAGCCTTGAGGATCTCCTCGGAGTCTGTCATGGTATTGCCGTCGGAACCTATGACCATTCCTGCAGGAGTGGGCTTGCCTTCACGGGCATAATATTCTATCTTGCCGCGCTGGACGATAGAGGTTGCACAGTCTATGCAGAAGGGGAATTCCTCATCAGTCGGAAGACCTATGGTAAGAGGGTTCGTACCCATCATATTCTCAACACCGAAAGTAGGTGCGATGGAAGGTCTCGCATTGGTTCCCGTAATGCCGATGAGGCCTTCTTTGGTAGCCATCGTGGCCCAGTAACCTGCGATACCGTAGTGTGTGGAATTGCGGATAGCACCTCCTGCCATTCCGTACTTCTTTGCACGTTCGATCAGCTCGGTCATCATCTTATATGACGCCACCATACCCATTCCGTCATGGGCATCGTAAACCAGAGTAGTAGGTGTGTCTTTGATAACTTCTATATCCGTTACGGGGAGCAGGGTTCCTTTAACGAACCTGTCCATATAGATAGGTTTGAACCTGTTGCATCCGTGGCTTTCTATTCCTCGTCTGTCAGACTCCATAAGGACATCCGCGCATATCTTTGCCTCATCTTCCGGAACACCTGCAGCAACAAAAGCCGCAGTCATAAAATCCCCTACTAATTCCCATGATATATAAGGTCTGGTCTCCATATTATCCGAGCCTCCGCACTTGATGATAATTTGATTATAACAAAAAACCGCAATTCAACTCAGGGAAAATAAGGGCGAGAAATAACCCCGCAGATCTTTCATCTGCGGGGCTACCGTTGTCCCAACGAACCAAAAACACTTTCCAGATCCAAGATCAAACCCTTTCCTTCGTCGAGCTATCCGTAATTGCAACACCCAACTGACTGTTGCAACTATCAACCACACCGTGCAACTCATGTCTTCCATTCACCGAACAAATATTGTATTTGCTCGAATCAGTTGAACCTTGCGACTGCTACTGATCCGGCAGTTCGTATCGGCTACTCGGTTTGCACGAACCGGTGTAACATCTGTTGCAACTCGTCCGTTCACCTGTCGGCTGTGACATCTCACCAGCACGCGGATCCCGGTCCGAATCAACTGAATTGTTACAACCTACGCGACTTTTAAGTGTATTCACTCAGTCAATCGCCTAGCTCGCACCTCCCTCAGCATATTAAGTCTTCACTTCGTTTCCGCCTTCGGTAGTTACCTAAGGTATTCGTTTCATCGGCTTCGCCACAAGATCTGCCATCTTGAGGTTCTTCCCTGCGCCATAAACTGCTTAACGCTTCGGGCGGTTAGTCTTCGGATCTTGGAAGCTATCGCTTCCGCATTCCTTGGAACTGATTTTATTGTAACTTGTTACAGGGGGATTACAAGCCCGCCGTTCATACAAACTGCCGGAAAAATGTTGTGCAAAAGATAGTGCTTGCTTCCTGTTAAAACGGGTATATAATAAAAGAGGTGGGGCCTGAATGACCCCACCTTTTCTTATGCCATATTGCTTCGCTCAAGCTTTATTCTCTTTCTCTTTCTTCTTTTTGTCAATGAAGAATTTCAACACTTCAAGTCCTGCTATTACCGCAATACCGATGATGAAAGCGATCCAGCTGAAAGTAGACATCGTCATCGCAGGCTGAGGCTTGTCCAATGTGGTGGGTCCCTGGAATATCGCATAGATGGAACCTGCCATAAGACCCAGGATCATATAGACCGTCTGTGAACGGAACTTCTCGAGACACTTCTTGAGGAGTCCTACGATTCCTACAGCGCCGGCAAGGACACCGAATCCGAATATGATCAGTAAAGGAAGAACCGACATATCAAGATGCAGGAATTTGTGAACGCTTTCGATGACCGTCATGTATATACCGAAGATCAGCATCAATGTGGAGCCGGACATGCCGGGCAGGACCATACCTCCCATGGAGAGCGCACCGCATACGAACAGATATATTCCGGTAAGCGGAGTGAGTTCGAATGTGCTGCCTTCCGAAGGTGTTATCCGTGAATTAAGGACAGTGATCAGGATAACGAGTCCTGCGCCCAGGACCGAGAATATAAGGTTATAATATTTTCCTTTCAGGCACTTGGCCTCATCCCTGATGATAACCGGAAAAGCGCCCAGGATAAATCCTATGAACAGGGAACTGATCGCATAGATATGATTATCGAAAAACTTGACTAAGACCTCTACTGCCAAAAGCAGTCCGACGCCGCACGGAATGATAACCTTGGCCAGCAGTTTGAGAGCTGCGATCTTCTCCGCTTTCTTCCCTTTGACAAGATCAACAAGTGACTTGAGCAGATCTTCGTAGAAACCCATGATGAAGGCGATCGTTCCTCCCGATACGCCCGGTACGCTGTTGGCTAATCCCATAAGGAAACCGCCCAGGATCGTAAACATAATACCCCTCCGATATAATTTTTTACCGCGTTGATTATCTCATAAATGAACGCGCTTTACATAACAAATTTATTAAATAAGTAATTACCCTTCGGAACCTTTCCTTCTCGACTTAAGTTCACCGTCGATCTTATCCCGCATCGTATACATTTTCTGCACGGAATTTTCGAGGAAATAATAATGGAAAACATATGCGACCGTAAGGCACAAAAGTATAACGGACATTACGGCAGAGAAGAGATTGAGCTGAGTCATGGCAGCGTAGATCTCGAACAGCATGAACATGGCAAATGCCAATGTCACAAGAAGGTGGATCAGACGTTCGTGACAAAACCAGGAGAGCTTGCGGTCAAACTCCGAAAGAAAATCTTTTATCTGATCTTCGGATGCCCCCTTCAGCTCATCGGCGATAAAAGAATCAACCGTCGCCATATATTCTTTTATATACTTCTTCATATGCCGAATCTCCTGTTAATGTAATTTACAACCTGTCTCTTGTTTGCCGTCCATTCCGGAGCCAGAAGGATCTTTTTGGGACAGTCTCCGGTAACCCTGAAGACCGCGCATCCGGAAGGCAGGATATCCAATGCTCTTTCTACAATATCAAAATACTCCTCCATACCGAGTACTTCAACCTCTCCTGCCCGCCACATCTTCTCGATCACCGTATTCTTCGGAATATATAAACATGTAAACTTAACACCGGTGCAGACTGATGCTGCCCTTACAGACTCCATCATGTCTTCAGTGTCTTCTCCCGGAAGTCCGAATATAACATGTGCCGCCGTCTCACAACCGATGGCGGTAAGTCTTGATACAGCATCATCGAAGCATGCTCTGTCGAATCCGCGGTTGATGAGCCTCCCTGTCTTATCGTTTGCTGTCTGAAGTCCCAGTTCCACCATTAACGGAAATACCCCTGCGTGTTTTGCAAGCACTTCCATGATATCGTCGGGAAGACAGTCGGGACGGGTTGCTATCGAGATCTGGACCACATCAGGATGTGATTCGGCTTCGCATAATGCCTGATCGAGTTTTGCTGCCGGTACATATGTATTGGAGAAACTCTGGAAATATGCAACATACTTCGCATCAGTTCCCGCCTTCTTCCTGACCCTATCTATCGCCTTATCCAATGACTCTTTTACGGTGCTTTCACACTGGGCAAATTCTCCCGATCCGCCTTCTGAACAGAATATACATCCGCCGGTGCCGCAGGTCCCGTCTCTGTTGGGACAGGTAGAAGCCAGAATTACGGCTGCCTTATAGACTTTTACGCCGAACTTCTGTCTGTAAAATGTATTCGTATCGAGGTAGCGGAGCCTGGTCATACGGGTATTTTATCATCTCAATGAGGCATTATCGGGGTAACATTGTTACAAATACAGCAAAAATAAGGGGTTCTGGCGTTTATTTTTTGAAAAAATCTTGCCAAAAGCATTGACAACACGGGCTTTTACAAGGATAATACTTTTGTAATTTGCCTGACATAAAGGCACATCAAGGAGGATATATCATGAACAAAACAGAATTGATTGATGCAATCGCAGCAAACGCTGGTATCAGCAAGAAGGCAGCAGGCGACGCTCTCGCAGCAACTCTGGACTCCATCGCAGATTCCCTCGCAAAGGGTGACAAGGTTGTTCTCGTTGGCTTCGGTACATTCCAGACAAAGAAGCTCGCTGCTCGTAAGGGTCGCAACCCTGCAACAGGCGAAGAGATCAAGATCAAGGCTTCCACAGTTCCTTCCTTCAAGGCTGGTAAGGCTCTCAAGGATAAGGTTAACTCCAAGAAGGGCAAGAAATAATTCAATTCGAATTAGTTTTATTCAATGATATTGAGGCTGTCCCATCGGGGCAGCCTCATTGTATTTGATCAACCGACCAGCCCCTGATCCCTGGTCATCTCATCCGATATGGATATGACCATCTGGGAGATAACGGTCAGGGTACGGTAGTTCTTCAGACAGCTGGCATTTATCGAATATCTCACATCCCTGGATACCTGGTCGAATGACATATGAAGACGCCTTGCAAAATCCATATACAGATTCTTGGCTGAACCGTAGCTTCTGTGACCTGATGTGACAGCTTCACGGACAGCGATATAAAGGACTGCCGTTCCGGTATGCGACATATCAAAACCCGCGCTCATAAACACCGATTTGGCGCACATCTCATAGTACACGTCACGGCTGTCGCCCAGACCCAGGAAATGGTCAGTCATAAGATCTGATACCGTTGTCATAGCAGCCGATCTGTCATGTCTTCCGTCAACAAGATAAGATACTTTGCCGCTGTTGTCCCTGACGCAGAGCATACCGCTTCGTGACAGCAGCCCGTTAATGTTCTCGAGCAGGCTCTTGTCATTGCAGACGACGTATATGCCGGTGTTCTCACTGATGTTTTCGAGCATTTTCATTTCCACGTTTTCCATAGACCGTATGCCTCCTTTTTGATGATGATATCCGCCACGGAAAACGATATGGATCATAACCGTTTTTGAGCGGTGTATATTAATAATGAGGCATGCGGATATACTATTACAAGAACAAAACCAAAAAACGCCGAAAACTGAGAAAAAAGCCTTGTAACGCAATAAATACAAGGCTTTCAAAAATGAACAAAATATTACTTTATCTATGGTAAGATCTTAATCCTTTAATTTCCACTCAGGCATGAACCTGGAGGTCTCGGTGTACCTTAATGTGATGACATCTCCTTGTGCAGGACAGCTCTTGGAGGGGTTCTTGTAATAGATGACACCGTCGACTTTGATGTAGTTCTTTAGAGGCGCCACACTGTCCACTGTACCCGTGACAGAAGAATAATTATTGTTGACGACATTGCGGATATCATACAGTCTTGGGATTACGATCCCGCATGCGTACCATATCACTAATACTGTAAGGACCACCGGCAGGAAGAACAGGACAATATTCTTCAGCTTGCGCTTCCTGACTTTATCCGCGAATATGCATATCACGGCAATAAGCGCGGATATTATCACAAGATGCGCTCCGAGGTTGGTCAGATAATAATTCATAACTCGTCCTCCCCTTCATCTTCGTCCTCATCATATCTCGTATCGATCGGAATAAGAATATCGCAGGCCATATCGCCGTCATCGAAAGGAAGATCGGATGTTACCTGGAAATCATAACAGACGCCTACATAAACAGCATCCGGATTCTCGCGGTAATACCTGTCATAGTATCCTCCGCCCATTCCGAGTCTTATGCCTTCCTCGTTATATGCGACACCTGGAACGATAATGATGTCAGGTACGACTTCGGCAAGTCCTTCTTTGGGCTGCTTTATCCCGTATGCTCCTTCTTCGAACATCTCATCTGCGTCAATACCGGCTTGCCTGAATACGATCTTATCTTTGGCAACCGCAGGAAATGCGGTCCTCGCGCCGCGGGAAGATACTTTCTCCGCAAGTAAGGACACATCTATCTCTCCGTCAAATGCTTTATAAAGGCCGACTGTTTTCCCCTCAAGATCGGAGAGGTTATCATCCGGGATCTCGAAAATAAGGTCTGCCAGAAGTTCGGAAGCATAGGATGCATCCTCTGCTTCAACCTCGCGGCGCATCTGTCTTATCTTGTCTCTTAATTCCTTCTTGGTCATAAAGATCATCCTCCGATCATCTTCATAAGCTCATCAAGTGACAGGACCGGAACATTAAGGGACTGAGCTTTCGTAAGCTTGGACCCGGCATTCTCTCCTGCCAGAAGATAAGAAGTCTTTCCCGTAACCGAAGACGTGACCTTGCCGCCATGGGATTCGATCATAGCTCCCGCTTCTTCACGCTTCATGCCTTCCAGCGTTCCCGTAATACAGAACGTCAATCCTTCCAGTTCACTGCCGAGAGGCACAGCCTCCTCAAGTTCAAAGTTCAGCCCGAAGGATTTAAGGTCTGATACTATCCTGATCTCATCAGGATCTTTGAAGAACCCCGATATCTTCTCAGCCGTAATAAGTCCGACATCACCTACTGCCACAAGATCATCGACACTTGCAGCTGCAATACCGTCGATGGACTTAAAATGTCTTATCAGTTCTTTTGCGGTGGCCTTGCCGACCGAAGGAATATTTAGTCCTGCCAGGATCTTATCTGCGGGGGCGGTCTTAGCCGCATCATCTATTGCGGCAAGGATCTTGTCCGTATTCTTCTCAAGCCCGAAGATCTTCTCTTCGATAAGTACATCTCTTCTGTCTTTGAGACGGAAAAGATCGCTTATATCTCGTATCATTCCCGCATCGATGAGCTTGCGGATATATTCGATCCCGAATCCTTTGACATCAAGGCAGTCCCGGGATACAAAGTTTTCGATCCTGTGGACCAGGGTTCCGGGACACATGGGATTTACGCATCTCATATCTGCGGCATCTTCTTCACGCTCGAGCTTTGCCCCGCACACGGGACACTCGGACGGCATCTTATAGGGCTGCCAGTCAGAAGGACGCTTGTCTTTGTTCACGCCCTTGATCTTGGGGATTATCTCGCCGGACTTATAGACTCTTATCGTATCGCCTATCCCTACTCCGAGTTCATCTATGAAGTCCTGATTGTTGAGAGTAGCGCGGGATACCATGGTACCACAAAGACTCACGGGCTCGAATATCGCCACGGGAGTTACCCTTCCGGTGCGTCCCGTATCGACTTCAACGGACAAGAGCCTGGTCTCCTTCTCTTCCGGAGGATACTTATATGCTATGGCCCATCTTGGGAACTTGATGGTATTCCCCAGTTTTTCGCGGACGGACAGATCATTGATCTTAACCACGGCTCCGTCGATATCGTATTCGAGAGAACCTCTGGCATCACCGATCTTCTGAATGGCATCCCAGACCTCATCTGCCGTGTGGCATTTGTAGTAGAGTTCGATGACCTTGACACCCCGGGCTTTAAGGTATTCATATCCTTCCGTGTGAGTCTTAAATTCTATTCCCCTGGAAGTCTGAACATTGAATATGAAGAGGGACAGATTGCGCTCACGGGTTATCCTCGTATCGATCTGTCTTAGGGTTCCGGCTGCGCAGTTGCGGGGATTGGCAAAGGTCTTCCTGCCTGCTTCTTCCGCATCCTGATTGACCTTGGCGAAGGCTTCACGGGTCATATAGACTTCGCCACGGATCTCGATATATTCGGGAGCATTATCCAGATGCTTTACCACATCCTTAATAGTCCTGACATTCGGAGTAACATCTTCGCCTTCGTTGATACCGTCTCCTCTGGTTATCGCGGTCGTAAGTTCACCGTTCTCATAACGGAGGGCGCAGGACAGACCGTCGATCTTGGTCTCGACGAGAAACTCCATCTCTGAGCCGAATTGCTCTGTTACTTCATTGACAAACGCATCGACTTCTTCCCTGGAGAAAACATCCTGCAGGGAAAGCATTGGAACATCATGCTTTACGAGTATGCCTTTCTCGGCTTTCCAACCGACTCTTCTGGAAGGAGATTCTTCCTTCACCCACTCGGGATGTTCCTTCTCGATCTCCTTTAAGCGGTTGTTCATCATGTCATATTCGTAATCGGAGATCGCCGGAGCATCTTCATCGTAATAACACTTGGCGTGATAGTTCAGAGTATCGACAAGCTGTTCGTACTCGGCATAAGACCCGCGTTCGGGGTCATTCTTCTCAGGTTCGGATGCCAACATATCCAGAAGATCCATCTGTCCTTTATCTGCCATTGGATGCTCCTTTTCTTCTTCCCAGGGTTACATAGATGATCGGAAGCGCCGCGATCACGAGAAAGAATATCCCCCAGACAAATCCCGGTATCCCGGCTAACCCGTTGAACGGAGCCATAAGATCCACATCACAGTTCCTGTTGATGTAAAGGAAGTTTGCCGCCTGAGGGAAAGTCTTGCTCAAAGGATATGTGATCAGGTATGTGATAAGAGCCAGAGGGAGACTGAAAATATAAACATCAGCGATCCACGTCAGGATCTTATCCGTCTTCAAAAGATACAAAACGATGAGGATTATGACCGGGATCGCAAGAACAATTGCCTCGGGAACATAAACCTCACCTTTAACAAATCCCCATACGGTGAAGCCGCCGAGACAGGCAGCTGCAATCGCACAGGGAATGAATATAACGAATCTGGTACCGGATATCTTCAGCAGCAACAAAGTCAGAAGACATATCAGCACCGTCATCAGGATACTCGACACGATCCCGGGCATCCCGATATAACCGAATGCTCTGTCGGATACACGGATCAGGTAACGGGCGAAGATGCGAAAAGGGTCACATACGACTGTTCCCCACAGGAAAAACATTACTGCAAATACGATACCTGCGCGTTCTTCACTTCTCAAGATCCCGACCTCAGAGCAATGAACTGCTTATCAATCTGTCAAGCGTCCAGCTTGGAGAAGTCCATATCTTCGAAGAAGGACTTAAGGATGCAGAATTCCTCATAGCTCAAAGAGATACCCTTGCCGACCTTCTCGTGGTCCGGACCCCAATCACGGATATCAAGCTTCGGCTTGCCTTCGTTCCACTTAATGATGTTAACCTCTCTTCTCCATCCGGACTTGTTCTCTGTAAGAACGCCGATGTGCTCGACTATGTCGGATTTGATCTCGGTCTTAGGCATATTACTCTTCCTCCAAATACGTAATAGTTATTCTCATAACGCCAAAATTATATCACAGATAATGCATTAGTATATATTATAATATGGAAAAACAGGAGTTTAATGTGATGGGACCGTTTATTTGGATACTTGTTATAACAGCAGGCATCATCCTGACCGCCATTATCGTCTATGGCATATTGTGTCTCATCGAACCACATAAGCATATAGTCACTCACGTAACCCTTGCAAAAAACCAAGCCTCGTCCGGCGGTAAGATCCGCCTTAAGTGCGGCGAAGAAGTATATAAGATCCGGGATGATATCCCCTCCCGGGATAATGGTATCAGGATCTTCTTCTTCTCGGATATCCATATCGAGACCTGCTTTATCTCCGCAGAGAAGATCTGCCGGCACATAGAAGAGGAACACGGATCAAAGCCTCTTGATGCTGTTATCTTCGGCGGCGACATCGTAACATTCGGCAATACCCAAGCCAAAGGATACAGATACCTTAAGAAGATCTCTGACACTTGCTCAACCCTCGGCATACCTTTCCTGGCAGTTACCGGCAACCACGACACAGAACTTCCGGATCAGGAAGTCTCCCGTGAATGCAGTATGGAACTGATCGAAGGAACATATAAGATCATCAATTGTGCATCGGGAGCATCCTTCGTCTTATGCGGCATAGATGATTCCGGGCGGGAGAACAGAGTATGGTATCCCATGCCTGAAGTTCCCGCGGAACTCCCTGTGATACTGATAGCCCACGACCCGGATTCCATCCTGCATACAGGCGACCGGCTCCCCGATTACATGCTGTCCGGACATACTCACGGCGGACAGCTTAAGCTCCCATTCGGACTCAGGATAGCTCCCCGGCACAAGAACGAACTTCCGTCTGCCGGGATCGTGGCTGGCGCCTATTCCTACAGATCCTGCACATTCTATATATCACGGGGGATCGGCTGCGGTTATCTTCCCATAAGGTTCGGATCCGTCCCGGAGATCACGGTACTGGATATCCTCCCGTAAACCGGACAAAATAAAACGGCTGCCTCATAATGAGACAGCCGTTCATCAGTTCAGGTAAAGACTCTTATTCGGGAAGAACGATATCGAACTTCTCCTTCTCTTTTGCGAGTTCTTCAAGTCTCTTAGCCTCTTCTTCAGCCTTCTGGAGAGCAAGACGGGCTTCCTCTTCAGCCTTCTTGGCTGCAGCCATTGCTTCTTCTGCTCTCTTGGCGGCAGCGGCAGCCTTCTCCTTGGCAGCAGCTGCTGCAGCCTTGGCAGCCTCTTCAGCCTTCTCTGCTGCGAGCCTTGAATCTTCTTCTTCCTTCTTCTTGGTAGCCAGATCGAAAGCTTCCTGAGCCTTCTTTGTGGCTTCCTTAGCTTCCTCAGCCTTATCGGCTGTGCTCTTTGCCAGTTCTTCGGCGGAAGTCAGAGCATTCTTAGCCTCGGTCTCAAATTCCTCTGCAGCCTTCCTTGCCTTCTCTTCGGCATTGCGTGCAGCAATCTTGGCATCATTCTCGATCTTCTTCTTGGTAACCTTAGCCTTGGCTTCAGTAGCCTTTGCAAGAGCAGCCTTGGCAGCTTCCTGAGCCTTATCGGCAGCAACCTGAGCCTCATCAGCTTCCTTAACTGCAGCCTTATATTCAGCCTCGGCAGCCTCTGCAGCTTTCTTGGCTTCTTCTTCGGACTTAATGGCAGCGGCCTTGACTTCGGCAGACTTTGCAACCTGCTTCTTGGACTCTTCGGCCTTAGCGGCAGCCTCATCAGCTTCCTTTACCTTGCGGGCTTCACGGAACTGAGCCTGTTCAAGTTCGAACTTAGCCTTATCGGCAGCGATAGCGGCAGGTGTCTTGGCCTTATTGGCTGTACCGGGAACTTCTGCCTTAGGCTTGGCCTCAGGATCCTCTCCGGAGCGGGATGCAGCCAAAGCTACAGCACGGTTGATAGAAGCCGACGGGGGTCTCTTGATCGGGGGACGGAGACCGGGAAGCTGATTGCTGTCTTCAGTCTTCTTGTTAAGGTCCGTGATCTTGCCCTTCTCTTTGTCGCCCTTATCGGAGATAGACTTGCGTGATTCCTCCAAAGTCTTGCGCGCCTCCATCTGAGCCTTGGCGGCTGCGGCACGCTCCCTGGCATAATTTGCGGCAGGAGAATCGATATTGGAGATATTGCCTTTGGAATCGGACTTATTGTCATTCTTAGAGGCAGGCGAACGTCCTGCGCCCGACAGTCCCATAGCGGGTTTAGCGTTCCCGCCGGGTCTCTTAAAAGAATCCAAAATACTAGACATAGCTACCACCCCTATTTAGTTATGTGAAGATACTATAATCACTGATTAAATTATACTTTGCCCGGCAAAGATTTCAAGTGTGTTTCCAAATTGTTGCGAAATTATTACAGGGAAACCGCCGATTTTTTGTGTAATTGCCCAATAACCGGCATATCAGTTAGGACAGATAACACAAAACAAAAGAGGTCATCCCGTTAAGAGATGACCTCTTCCGTTACTTATCGAAAAGCTTATCTTACTTGATCTTGTGCGGCTCGATCTTCCAGATCTCATCGGCATATTCCTTGATCGTTCTGTCAGAAGAGAACTTACCGGAATTGCAGATGTTGATCCAGCACTTTCTTGCCCACTCGAGCTCATTGCCGTAGTCCTTGTAGAGACGGTCACGGGTCTTCCTGTAGTCGTCGAAGTCACCCAGGACATAGTATGTATCGCCCGGCTGCCAGTTGGAACCGTAGATCAATCCGTTGAACAGGTCGTGGAACATGCCGGAACCGCAGTCATCGAAGGAACCGTCAACAAGGCGGTCCATAACCTTCTTGAGTCCGGGGATGTTCTCATACTGCCACTGGGGATTGTAGTAAGCCTTGGTGGCAGCCATATCCTGAGCGCGGCATCCGAAGATATAGATATTGTCGTCACCGACGCACTCTGCGATCTCGACGTTGGCTCCGTCCAAAGTTCCGAGGGTTACGGCACCGTTCATCATGAACTTCATGTTACCGGTACCTGAAGCCTCAAGACCGGCGGTGGAGATCTGCTCGGATACTTCTGCTGCAGGGAACATCTTCTCGCCGACAGATACGTTGTAGTTCTCGACGAATACTACCTTAAGACGGCCTTCCATTGCAGGATCGGAATCGATGAGACGAGCGATCTCGTTGATGAACTTGATGATGGCCTTAGCCCTGAAGTATCCCGGTGCAGCCTTTGCCGCAAACAGGATAGTAACCGGAGGCATCTTCAGCTTCGGGTTCTCCTTGAGCCTGTCGTACAGGTTAAGGGCATAGATAGCATTGAGGAGCTGTCTCTTATATTCGTGGAGACGCTTGATCTGAACATCGAAGAGAGAATCGGGATTAAGCTTGATTCCCTGTGTCTTCTCAAGATACTCGGCAAGGCGGACCTTGTTGGCTCTCTTGATGGCTATGAATCTCTTCATGACCTTATCGTCATCCTTGAACTTCTCCAGCTTCTTGAGCTGATCAAGGTCTGTAACCCACTTGTCGCTGCCTAAGAGCTCCGTGATAAGAGCTGCAAGGTCGGGATCACAAGTACGGAGCCACCTTCTCGGTGTAACACCGTTGGTCTTGTTGGAGAACTTCTCGGGATAGATGGAATACCAGTCTTTAAGGGTCTCGTTCTTCAGGATGTCGGTATGGAGAGCCGCAACGCCGTTAACGGAGTGGGATCCGTAGATAGCAAGCCATGCCATGTGGATCTTGCCGTCAGCTAAGATGCTCATACGGTCGATCAGTTCGGAATAGAGGCCTGCCTCGTACATCTGAGCACGGAACTGGTTGTTGATACCCTCGATGATCTCGAAAATACGGGGGAAGAGGAATCTGTAGATGGAGATATCCCACTTCTCGAGAGCTTCCTGCATGATGGTGTGGTTGGTATATGCGAAGGTCTCTTTACAGATCTCCCATGCATCTTCCCACCTTATGCCTTCCTCATCAACGAGGATACGCATGAGCTCGGGGATCGCAACTACAGGGTGCGTATCGTTGAGTTGGATGGAATTATACTTGGCAAAATCGTGCAGGTCATTGCCATGTGCGTGCTTATATCTGAAAACGATGTCCTGGAGTGATGCAGATACGAAGAAGTACTGCTGTCTTACACGCAGGACCTTGCCGTCGTAGGATGTGTCGTTAGGATAGAGGACTCTCCAGATATCCTGGACTCTGTTCCTCTCGATGACAGCATCATCGAATCTCTGGGAATTGAAGAGATTGAAGTCGAACTCCTGTGCAGGCTCTGCCTTCCAAAGTCTTAAGAGGTTAACATTCTTTGTGCCGTAACCGGTGATGGGGAGATCACAGGGGATAGCCCAAACGTCGATATCCTGATAGTGAACCTTGACCTTGCGGTCGTATCTTGCAACGATGAACGGATATCCTCTCTCCATCCAGGAGTCAGGGTACTCATTCTGGAAACCGTTCTCTATAGCCTGGCGGAACAGACCGTAGCGGTAAAGGATACCGTAACCTGTAACAGGGAGGTTCAATGTTGCGCAGGAATCGAGGAAGCATGCGGCAAGTCTTCCCAAGCCGCCGTTGCCCAATGCAGGGTCAGTCTCTTCTTCGAGTATATCCGTAATATTGACGCCGAATGTCTCCAAAGCCTGCTTCGCCTGGTCGTAGATACCCAGGTTTACCAGGTTATTCAGCATGGAGCGGCCTTCAAGGAATTCCGCGGACAGATAGTGAGCCTGTCTGCCTTCGTTATATGTCTGTCTTGTCCTGATCCAGTCTTCGGAAATAATCTCTACGATGCTCTTGGCAAGGGCATTCCAATAATCACGGGGAGTAGCCTGTTCCAGGGACATTCCCGTCTCTGCTCTTACATGTGCCTGCATCATGTTCTCGAGATTTTTTGCTGTTATCTTAGCCATAAGATTCTCCTAACTTCAGTCATAACTGATTTGTGCGAATATTTTACCAATATTCGATAATGATGGCAAACCGACAATATTGTTTATTCTTATAAAAAGACTCTCGATATATCGAGATTTATTGGTAAAATCTAAAGGAATCATAAGATGCGGTTTTATGCGCATTGACTTATTAACGGAAAGGAGCAAGACATCAGTTAACATGGATCAGGTCTTGCCGTACATCATAGCCATAACAGCAGGCATCGCCATGGGGGCTCTTCTGACCCTCATATTCAGATATCTTCCCGAGAAATGGCTTCAGGATTACGATTACGATCCCAAAGCTCCGAATTACCGTCCCTCCAAGAGAATGAAGATCCTGCCACACGGCCTGATAGCAGCCTTTGCCTGCGCCGCTTTCTACGCACTGGCCGTGTATTTCTGCAAGGCTTCCTACATAGATACTTTCAAACCCATGCACATAACCTGCATAATCCTGCTCATCCCTGTCCTCATTCTTGTTACGATGGCAGACCGCCTGAACAGGATAATCCCGGACCAGTTCTCAATATTCATCGCCATAGTGGGCATCCTGTCCATAGCCGCGGACCTTACGGAGGGTGCAGTCTGGTTCTCTTCAGGCGTTGCATGGTGGATACCCCTGCTCAATAAGATCCTGGGTTCGATCATTGGCGGCGGGTTCCTTTGGCTCATCGGCTTCATCTCCGAATCCTTCCTCGGCAAAGAGGGCATGGGCCAGGGAGATATGCGTCTTTTGTTTGCGACCGGTCTTATCACCGGATGCTACGGTCTCGTAGTCCTGATATATGTTGCCGTATTCACGGCACTCATATTTGCCATACCTCTCTTCATCCGTAAGCGCATTAGACTCGCCAAGGAAGAAGAGATCATCCGCAATTCAGACAACCCCGCGCTAACGCGACGCAAGCTCGAGCGGGAGAAAGCCCAGATCCACTTCGCGGATGACCCGGATTATCTGGCTTTCGGACCTTTCCTGGCAGCAGGCTGCGCGGTATTCGCCATCGCAGAACCCTTCCTGTTCGAGAAAGCCTATGAGATGCTGGTTGCCATGGGGGTATATTTCTGATGGAAGTGCTCAGGCAGGCTTGGAAAAGATTTGCGGATTACATAATAAGATCCTTCACGGTGCCTTCTGCGCTTAACTGGGGATATCCGGTACTCTTCGCGGGACTCGGGGCAGTCATCGCCCTTCTCATCCGCCTCGGAGTTATGTCCACCAATGTTGATTACTCCCAGACATCCATCATCGGATATGTCCTCTTCATATCCATATTCGTTATCCTGGCGTTCATAATCCCGACAGTAATACTGTCCGGAAGGTTTGCCCGCTACGATTCCCAGCTCCCTTCGGCCCATATCGTCGGAGACTACACCGGCATCGGTGTCCTGATACTGTCATTCCTGTCCGGCGTTCCCCTGATGCTCCTCAAGAGCTCTATCTACAATATCTTCTGCTATCTGTGGCTCCGGTCGGGCAACTCCATCATGTTCCCCTTGTTCTTCTGCTACACCGAAGACGGATCCATCGCCGCCATCATACTGCAGTTCCTCGCAGGCACGGTAATCCCGGCCATCGGCATGTCACTTTTCTTTTACGGGCTTTTGTGGTCATCCGTAAGGACCAAGGACTTCAAGGCAGCCTGCATCGTTATCCCGATCCTTTTCGCGCTGTTCTCCTTCAACACATTCGATACTATCGGAGCCCTTTTCTGCGGCTGGTGGCTGTGCATACTCCGCCGCAACTCCGAGAATATATGGGGACCGGCCCTTTGTCTCATCGGCTGCAAAGCAACAGAACTCGTGATCGGTTCTACCATTCCGACCGTAGACATAACGGTCATCAGGACATATTCAGACATATCCGCCAAATTCTTCTATTCATCTGCTCCTTCACTTTTCGTTGCAGTCATACTGTTCGGATTCTTCTACAAAGTACTGAATGAGTTCCATCTGACAATGACCAACGATTCTTATGGTGATAACCTCAAAGTCCTGGAACAGGAGAGGCTCCGCGATGAATCCATCCCGCCTTTTATCAACGGCGTCAATCTGGCGCTCTTCCTCGGGATCACCGCCGCCGTCGTGATCTGGATAGTGTTCATATAGAACTCTCTTACTGAACAAAGATCGTAACATCAACATTACCGAATTATAAAAGGGGGTTGTCTCAAAAGTGATTAGTTCACAGAGGGGCAACCCCTTTAAATTGTTCAAAACTTTATCCGATGCACGGGGTAAAACCATCAAAATCTTGTCTGAAACATCGTTTTTGTAGAAAACCTTGTTTTTGAGCATGCTATCGCCAGCCCAGGATGGTTTCTGAACTGTTTTT
>JAGCSR010000015.1 GCA_017964005.1 Clostridiales bacterium | reverse complement strand
TTGACCTTACGCTCGTGCCTGTATCCCAGGATATAGAATGCCGAGATTATAGCGAAAACAATAAGGTTTATGATGATACTGACCGCCAGGAGGCTGTTGGGAGCGGCGAAAAGCTCATTGTTGGGGACTACGATGACAAGGTGCCACTGATCCATGACCTCATCAACGAAAACCGTATAGTCTCTGCCGTCGATCTTCATGTCGAAGCTTCCCTTGCCGATGGACATAGCCTTGTCATAAACAGGCTTCCACTGTTCCGACTCATTGTAGAAGAGGCCGTTTTGAGCCTTGTCGGCATGAGCTATAACCATGCTGTCCTTATTGAGAACGAATCCGTATCCGTATCCGTTGATATTCGTCCTCTCGACGATTTCCTGGACGTTGGCCAGGGTCAGATCCATGGCAAGGACATTATCAGGATCAGTAAGGCTCTTATCAATGGTGATTATGACATTGCCGGTCTGGGCATCAACATAAGGAGACACAATGACAAGTTCGCCTTTGGCGGCAACAGCGTCACAGTACCAGTCTCTCTGAGTGTAATCATATCCTTCCGGGGGGACCCACCCCACACCGTCGACGAACTTGCCGTCGATGATACCGTATATGCCTGTGTAGCTTGAATCGAACTGCTGCTCGGTATTGGCGGATTCACGGGTGATATATTCAACGATCTCTTCGTTCGTGGCGCCGTTTGCAACCATGTGGTCAACCGTATCGGCCGCGACCCACAGAACGGATTTGGCATTCTCGAGATAATTTTCAAGGTCGGCGGTGATAGCGGAAGTCTTGTCGTTGCCTAATTCAGTGATATCTTTGTACGACGTCCTGAAAATGACCCTTGCTGTATAGACAACAAGGAGCGACATCAGGATGAAAGTCGCCGACAAAGTCAGTATTATGGTTTTTCCGCTCGAATTCATAAGTATCTTTACCTGCCAATACCCTAAGGAGATAAAGGATCCTCCTAAAACACAGACCTCACCATAATATTATACACGACATTATGCTATTGGGGACCGTCTTAAATAATTAACGGGACTGCACGGCCGAGCCCTGCAGTCCCGTTATCTATGGGGGGGAGATTGCTGTCTTGTTAATTATCAGAAAGCGGTGCTCATCTCGGTGATGATATACTCCGGTTCGTCTCCTTTGGGATTGGGTTCAAGGATGCCGAATCCGACCTTGCCTTCTACCCAGCCGGTCTTCTCGTTATATTCGCCGTTGCCTACGAGAAGCGCAGCGATATTCTCTTCGGTTCCGCCTGCGGGAAGAAGATCATATGTTACCTGGAAAGCTGTCTTATCAATGTCCATGTCCTCAAGGTGAGCCTTCTGCTCGTCCTCGTAAGAATAGATCTTCTCGACATAGATCCTGGCATCTGCAACCTTGTCGCCGTATGTCTCCTGCAGATATAACTGCATTGCTACTTCAACGGCATATCTTGCATCGTCCTCCCTGTCCTTGAGCGGAAGGTGGTGCTTACCGTCTGCCATCGGATCATCATCGACGGATTCGGTGGTTGCCTCTGTAGTTTCCTCAGTTGAAGCCTCTGTCGTTTCCTCAGAGGATGCTTCTGTGGAAGCTTCTGTCGTTGTCTCAGCAGCAGTAGTTGTGGTAGGGACAGTCTGAGCCTTGTCACCTTCACCCTGTGCACAGCCTGCCAGCATGGCAGCGCAGAGCACAAGTGCCACTGTGATTGCCGTAAATCTCTTCATCATTTTTACTCCTTTTCTACAAAAACAGTGCCATCCCTTCAGGCACCAAACTATTATCATCTTACTTTTCGAAAAAAACAGTTTACAAATAACCCAAAAACCAAAAGTTTACAGGTTTAAACTTTATGCGATTGACTATAAAAGAGATTACTTACCCTTAGTATCACCCAAAGAATCAAGAGATATCTGGCCTTTTACCCCGGGATCCTCATCTTTTGCCGCGGAAGCGGCGGCATATCTTGCCGGGTCATCCGTAGCATCATAGATGTCAGCTCCTACCAGGAGCTGGCCCAGGTAAAGGTCATATGCTTTCTCGAAGGTCGCATTGAACTCGGCGTTGCCGCTCTTCTGCAGACCCTCGTAATATAAGTGCTCATGGTCGGTAAGTTCGGGACGGAACCTGATGATCGTGGCGACACCGATATTGGAACAGACGGAACATATCCTCTTGCACTCCATCATGACATTGGAAAAAGCGGCATCCGCCATATAACTGCACTCGCCGGCACTCATCCTGGCGAAGTGGTTATTCCTCATCTGAGCGATAAGCTCGTTGGCAACACGCACGAGAGGCTCTATCTCGGTAGCGGACCCCTGATCGTTACGGGAGAATGCCATATCCGACTTATCGATTATCTGATAGATCAGGGTCTGAAGTATGCTCATCTCATGCCTTGCGGCAGCGGAGAACTTGGTGTTGTTATTACGCATGTTCTCGCCTATATCTGCCATGTTGACGGCGCAGTCACCGAGACGCTCAAACTCCGAAGATACTTTATAGTATTGGTTGAGGATACTGACGTGATCTTCACTCTGAAGGTGGGGCTGAAGTTCGACCATGTAGCGGCTGACCTGGTCGGTCATGCCGTCGATAGAGTCTTCCTCCTCATAGATCTCGTTCCTGATATCCTCATCGTAATCCTGAAGGAGCTTGAAGGATTTCTCGATATTGATCTTGGACAGTTCCAGCATCTTGTTCAGCAATGTGTTGATACTGCGCAAAGAAAGAGCAGGAGTCGAGAAGAATACGGGGTTCAGTCCGTCCAGGATATCCTGATACTTGGAAGGCTTGACCTTGTCGTCGCGGACGATGATCTTGCCTAACTTCTCGAACAGGAACATCATAGGGAACAGGATCACTGCGCCCGTAAGATTGAAGACCGTGTTGGTATTGGCGATAAGACCTGAATTTGCGACCCGGTCCCAGAGTCCGTCCAGAAGGCCGGTGCCGTGGATGATGTTTACTACAACAAGAGCCAGGATAGACTTACCAAGGTTGAACAGGATATTGACCATACCGACTCTCTTGGCGTCTGCCTTGGATCCGATGGAACACACGATAGCCGTGGTTACGCAGTCACCCAGGTAGATACCGACGATAATGGCATAGACAGAATGGAACGACAGCAGTCCCGTAGCAGAGAATGCCTGCAGGATACCTACTGCAGCAGAAGAACTCTGCAGAACGAAGGCAATGCCTGCACCAACAAGATAACCTAAGAACGGGTTGTCTCCGAGATTCGTAAACAGCTGAGTCGTGATATCCGATTCCTTGAGGACATTGACTGCGGCAGTCATGGACAGAAGTCCCGAGAACAATATACCGAAGCCTATAGCGATATTACCGATGGACCTGACATGATTCTTGGAAGATATCATCAGAAGCGCCATACCGATGATGAGCGCGATAGGCGCAAGAGTCGAAGGCTGGAATATGCGGAGCCACTCGGAAACGCCGGAATTATTGTTCAAGTCCAACAGCCTTATGATCTGGCCTGTAACGGTCGTACCGACATTGGCACCGACGATAACGCCCAAAGACTGGCGCAGCGTCATGATACCTGCGGCAACAAGACCGGAAGTGATTACGATAGTCGCAGTGGAAGACTGGATGAGAGCCGTAACCAGAAGACCGAATATGAAAGCCACGATAGGATTACCCGTCGCCTTCTCCATAGCGGTCTTCAGAGCGCCGGATGAATTCTCCTTAAGAGCATCACCCATGAGGTGCATGCCGTAAAGGAACATTGCAAGACCGCCAAACAGCGATATCACGTCAAATATGCTCATAAATTACTCCATCCTTCAGTCATCGCCCCGATAATATCAAAATGCAGACACATATTCAATAATCTTTTAAATAAGAAAGCACCGGAATATCTCTTTCCGGTGCCGAAAACCCTTTATCAGAAGGCTATATGGCTATTTTACTTCGAACGGACCTTGGGGATCCTGATCTTGTAGTTATTGCCGTTATTGTTTACCCATCTAAAGCAGAGCATGAGGATCGACGAGGAGATAAGGATCATTGCGATCCAGACAGAACCCGTATCGCTTTCGCCTGTCTTTACGACCCCTGAGTCATCGGGCTTAGCCGTAGGTGTGGGCGTCGGTGTCTGATCGTCTGCTGCCGGAGTATCGGTAGGTGTAGGCGTGGGTGTTGCATCGTCGGGTGCATCGGTCGGGGTTGCCGTCGGTTCATCCGGATCCTCTCCGGAATCGTCGATAATGACTGTTGTCTCAGCCTCTCCGTCCTCGAAAATGAACTTTATCTGATGTGTGCCCTCGTCAAGATCCTTAAGATATGAACCCAGGATCGTTACGACAAGGCTTCCCTTATCGGCTCTGTAGTCAGAATCGCGAAGAAGCTGTACCCCGTCGATCTCCAAGGAGACAAACTTATCGAAACATATATCGTCATTTATGCTTCTTTCGACCGTAATGGTAAGATCTGCCTCACTTCCCTCCATGCGGTGGGTGTCCATACCGTCCGTTACCTTATATGTAACGCCTGTCCATTTTGCATAGACGGTCATCGATGCTGTAACAGGCTTACTGAAGTCATAACTGTCATTGCAGGCTGCATCCGTATACCATCCTCCGAACTCGAATCCGTCATAAGAAGGATCGGCCGGTCTCTGTGCCTTCGACCCGTATTCTATCTTCTGTGACGCGGGTGCTGTACCCTTCCCCTGGACATCGAACTTGACTTCGAAGGACTTGATCTTCCAGGAAGCATATACGGTAATGTCTTTCGTTACCTTTGATGAGAAGTCGTACTCGCTCGTAAGTCCCAGATCGGTATACCAGCCGTCGAATTCATATCCTGCATCTTCCGGATCTTCAGGCCTAGCTGCCGTCTCTCCATATTTTACGGTCTGAGCAGCAGGTGCCGTTCCGTGACCGTTAGCGTCGAATGTAACCTTGTAAGACTCGGTATCCCATCCGGCATACAAAGTAAGGTCAGCCTTGGCGGGAGATTGGAAATCATATGCGTTATTACAATCGATATCTGTGTACCAGCCTGTGAATACATATCCGTCCTCCGCAGGATCGTCAGGCTTTGTAACCTTCTGTCCGTGTTCGACAGTCTGATCAGCAGGAGCCGTACCATGTCCGTTAATATCAAAAGAAACTGTATACTTATTTACAGTCCACTTGGCATATGCCTTAACATCGCCTTTGACACCCGAATAGAAGTCAAACTCGGTATCGAATGAGTTATCTGTATACCAGCCGCCGAACAAGCACCCTTCCTCCGAAGGATCTGCCGGCCTTTCGGGAACACCGTTGACCTTAAGTTCCTGTTTTGCGACCTGTTCTCCATGACCGTTCATCTCGAAGGTCAATTCACACATCTTAATAGAATATGTTGTAGTTATCGTATAGTCGGTTCCTGCCAGGATAACACTGAACTCAGCCCTGTACTTTCCTGCAGACGAAGGAGCTGTCCCCAGTTCCGATGAACCGTTGCTCTCATAGTATCTTATGGTACCGGGATCCAGTGTCACGCCGGTGAATGTTTCAAAGCCTGCCTGCCCTGTAAGCTGGGCGCCGTGTCCTGAGCCGTCACACAGAGCGTCTTCTGCGGTTATCTGAACCTTAGTCGTCTCCTGACAAGAAGGATCAGTGCACTCGGCAGTAAGCGTATCCCCGGAAGCGCTGTAATCGCAAGCATGCGTATGGGAGTCCGGAGCATATTTTATAAGATCCGCCGCCACTGCAGGGATCCCAATGGCATTGACTGCCATGGTTGCAAATACCGTACCCGATACTATCTTTCGAACCAATGAACTTCTCATGGTCTTTCCTCCGATAACATTGTTAAATTTGAACCTCTGTTACTATTATCCTCATTATTCAGCCGTGCAATATTAAAACCCCCGCACAACGGTAACAATTCAATGTCAATGAAATTAACAACGTGCAAAACAGGCTTTTCGGGACAAAACCCGAAGTCCGGAAAGCCTTTATTTCCAAGGATTTGTAAGATTGTTACACGATTTTGGGCAAATATCAGGATCACGCGTCACCGCGAAAATCAAGTCCTGCCGGGATCTCGGAGTATCAACTCACTATTATTACTCAACAATCATTCATATATTGAGCAATCTTTCATCCTGTCCGGCAAACTTTTTCGCATCAAAGCAACACTTCCCTGCCGAACTGTAGCCAAAGCAACAAATCGGGACAACATTGATTATCGATTATATAAATAGAGAATGATAATCTTAGGGCACGAAAGGAAAAGCAAGCGCAATCGCAAGTCGTCATCCGGAGGTTAGAACATGACAGACAGGATTGGTGAAGCAAAGAAAGTCACAGCAGACAAGTTGGACGAGGTGATCGGCGGATACGCGATCCGCAAGGCAGACGGAGAGTTCTTTCTCCTGAACACGAAGAACGGTTGTTCCATCGCTTCAGTCTACGCCACAGCCGGCGAGGCCTGCGCAGCAAGAGATCTGATCGTAGGAAGAGCCTGACAGCATCAAAGTCCATACAAACAATTCCTAATTGTTTTTCATACCCCCCAAAAAACAGATCCCGACGGAAACGCCGGGATTTGTTTTTTATGCGTAATCACACCGCAGTCCAATCCGAGAGCGCAAAAATGGGGCTGCCTCGCAAGAGACAGCCCCGGGGGTACTACTCGTAACGTACGTTACTTGAGATGTCAGCCTTTACCGTTTACGAACTTGTCGTACTTATAAAGGAATGTAACCATTTGTCTTCTCAGGCAGTTTCCGTTCGGACGGAATGTACCGTCGGAATAACCTTCAAGGATCTTCTTCTCGGAAGCCCACAGAGTTGCCTTGTAGAAGTAATCGCTCTTCTTAAGATCGGAGAACTTATTCTTCTTTGTTGCAGGCTCGGGCTTGCCGGCGAGTCTCCACAGGAATGTAACTGCGTGACGTCTTGCACAGTTGATCTTAGGACCGAATGTGCCGTTCTTGTAACCCTCAACGATGTGATTCTCGTTACCCCACAGGCATGCCTGGTAGAAGTAATCGGTCTTCTTAACATCCTTGAACTTCATGCTTGTTGTCTTAGGAGCCGGCTGGCCCATAAGTCTCCAGATGAATGTTACCATCTGAGCTCTGGTGCAGATATTTGCAGGCTTGAACAATGTCTGGTTGTCGTAACCCTTAACTACCTTCTTATCTGTGAGGTAGTACGTAGGTGTGTACCAGAAGTCCTTGCTGTTCGTAACATCCTTGAAGAGGACCTGAACTGTGCATGTTGCCTTCTTACCTGCTGCAGAAGCAGTGATCATTACGGAACCTGCCTTCTTGGCAGCGATCTTGCCGTTAGCGTCAACAGTTGCGATCTTTGTGTTGGAGGACTTCCATGTGATCTTATCGGAAGATCCGATCAATGTAGCCTTCAGTGTGTCTGTCTTGCCGCAAGGGATAGCCAGGTTCGCCTTGTTGATCTTCAACTTGACGGAAGGATCGTCTGCGGGCAATGTAGGTGTAGGTGTAGGGGTCAGCCTGGGAAGGTCTGTATCCTTTGTCTGAACAGAGAATGCAGGATTCTTGAAAGCATCAGATGTGAAGGTCTTTACGCCCTTTGCATCTACTGTAGCTGCCTTTGTAACCTTAGATGTTGTTGCGACTGTCTCAGTCTCAACGTGTGTCTTGTCTGTCTTGCATACGCGGGTTGCAGTAACCTTGCCGTTATCAGCGGACCACTCGTATGTAACTTCGCCCCAATCGTGACCTGTCTTTGCAGGGATGGAAGCCTTTGTTGTCTGAGTCTCGAAAACAGGATTCTCGAAAACAGCAGTATATACTGTCTCGCCGTCTTCTTCGCAGGTAGCCTGCTTTGTAACCTCAGAAGTTGCCTTGACTGTCTCTGTCTCTACGTGAGAAGGATCGTTAGCGCATACTCTTGTTGCAGTGCACTCGCTGTTGTCCTTGGACCACTCGTATGTAACTTCG